>CAZNOI010000041.1:0-3091 GCA_964574685.1 uncultured Dehalococcoidia bacterium | reverse complement strand
CGGCCGGAGTAGTACAGCATCAACTCGGTAGTTGTGGTCTTACCCGCGTCGATGTGGGCGATTATTCCGATGTTCCTGACTCGTTCCAGCGCGTACCGCTCCGACATTGTCCGACTCTTCTATGCGCTCCAGCTGATGGGTGCCAGGAGGTACAAGAAAGCCCAGCCCGGTTGACCCAGCTGGGCTTTGACTCGGCGGCTCAGGCTAGCCTGCTGCCGAACCCTCGTGTTGAGCGTGGAGTTCCTTGTTCTCCCTGATCAGCCTCTTCCTTTCCAGCGCCTTCTCGACCCTGAAGCTCAGGTCGTCCAAATTGAAGGGCTTCGTGACGTAGTCGTAGGCTCCGAGCTTCATGGCCTGAACAGCAGTCTCCGTTTCGACGACCGCCGTTATCATTATGACGCACGTATCAGGGTTGCCTGTCACTATCTGCGGAAGCACCTCCATGCCAGACGGGCCGGGCATCTTGATATCCAGAAGCACCAGGTCGAAGGTCTGCGTCCCCACCTTCTCCAGCGCCTCCCTGCCGTCTGCGGCCGTGACGCAATCGTAACCGGACGACTGCATCTTCCTGGATACGACGCTCCTGACCGCCTGGTCGTCATCTACAACGAGTACGTTACCTTTCGACTGGTTCACTTTCTGTCCTCCTGCCACTGTCGTTCAGTGGATTCGCACGGTGGTCTTCGCAGACCCGACCGGTTTCACCAACATGCGCATCCGGTGATTACTCCGGTCAAACAGTAGCAGACCTTCCAAAGAGTGGACAATAGCCATTTTGGTTGATGCGAGATAGGCATATGGTAATGGTGCCGAAGCTGATCCGAAGGAGTAAGACCAGGCGACGATTGGATAAGCTAGGGCGCGTCTTCGCGACCGGCCGGGACCGCCACGTGCGAGGCCGGCTTCATGAAGTAGCGACCGGTGTAGTCAACGGTGACGAGGGGCGCCTGAATGTCCCGTGAAATCATGAACTCGTCAGTGGCAAGCCTACAGCCCTCCCAGTGACCGTAGTCATCGATGACCACGTAACCGCCGGGTTGGACATTGTCATAGAATCGCTCAAGGCACAGCTTCACGCTGTCATACCAGTCAGCGTCTATATGAAGGAGTGCTATTCGCGGTATGTCGACTGTCGGGAATGTCTCGTGAAACCATCCCTTGACCAGAATCCTGCGCTCAACAGGGACATCCAGGGTGTCGTGTATTCGCCGAACATTCTCCATGTGGCCGTGGCACCACCAGCCGCAGGACTGAGCCGCTGCACCGTCACGCTCGGTTGGCTGTGGCAGGCCCTCGAAGGAGTCAAAGAGCCATATTCGCCTGCCAGAGTCCGGTGCTCTGCAGCACACGGATGCAACAAGTGCCGACGATCCCCCATTGTAGACCCCGCACTCGACGATGTCCCCCGGTATCGCACGGTATTCGATGTCGCGCCCGAGTGTGTAGAGCGCGGCAAGCCTGGGAACGAAGACGGCTGTGTATGGTCTTACCTTCAGAACGAGTCTGACCATGCACAGGCCCTCGATCACGGATGACGGACGCTGCAACGATAGCGAGCGCACAAACGCCAGCAGGAGGCTCCAGTAGTAGAGCGCGTAGAACGCGATGGCCGCGCTAATCAGAGCGAGCCGGGATGCCCCACACACCTTGCCGGCGGCAGGGCCTTCAGCGTGGTCTGTGCCTGAGGTGGTTCTCGTCCTGAGGACGGTCATGGGTTGAGTATAACCAAGGCCCATTCATTCGAGCAAGCGGGGCCGTGTGCATGCTCCATGAGCATGGACGCCGTTTGTCGCCGGGTTGCGACGCTGAGACTTGCTCGCAGGTGCCCTGCAGATTAGGCACCTTTCGCTACCAGCATCTATTGACATGCAAGTGGGGTTCCTTTATACTCCAGTTTTAGTGCCCAGCAGTAGAGTCTGGATTGCGAAGGAGGCTTCGTTGCCGACGGTACACCAGTTGGTGAGAAGGGGAAGGCGGCCCGTCCGGAAGAAGGTCAAGGCCCCGGCTCTGCGCTATTCCTACAACACTATGAAGGCTACCACCAAGCAGGGTAAGGGCGCTCCTCAGAAGAGAGGCGTATGCCTACAGGTGAAGACGGTCACGCCCAAGAAGCCGAATTCCGCTTTGCGCAAGATTGCGCGGGTCAGATTGAGCAACCTGATTGAGGTAACAGCATACATACCTGGCGAAGGCCACACCCTGCAGGAGCACTCGGTAGTGCTGATCCGGGGAGGCAGGGTCAAGGATCTGCCGGGCGTGCGTTATCACATCATTCGTGGCGCCCTGGATGCCAGCGGCGTTGATGGTCGCCGGCAGAGCCGTAGCCTGTACGGGACCAAGAGACCCAAGAGCGCCGGATAGCCCGATTCTCGGGCCCGAGCTCGGCATCCATCGGAGCTTCTACTTGATAGAAGCTCTCTGATTGCCAGGGTGGTTTTCAGAGGGAGAAGAATGCCCAGACGCGGACGACCAGCGAGAAGGCAGCCGACGCCTGACGCAAGGTATCAAAGCCTGAGCCTGGCCAGGTTCATTAACAAGATAATGGTTGACGGCAAGAAGAGCACCGCCGAGCGGGTGGTGTACGGTGCCCTGGATATAGTCGAGCGGGAGACGAAGAAGAGCCCCGTGGATGTCTTCGACCAGGCATTGAAGAATGTGACGCCGGCTATAGAGGTCAAGCCCCGCCGTGTCGGCGGTGCTACGTATCAGGTACCGGTCGACATCCGGGAAGGCCGCCGCCAGGCCCTCGCGATGCGATGGCTTATCGCTGCGAGCAGAGGTCGTAAGGGAAGGCCTATGGCTGAAAGGCTGGCGTCCGAGCTGATGGACGCGTCACGCGGGCAGGGTATCGCCGTCAAGAAACGAGATGATACGCATCGCATGGCGGAAGCCAACAAGGCGTTTGTCCACTACAGGTGGTAGCGTAGTACATGACTACAGTTGCTAGCCGAAGCAAGCTGCATCTAGTCGAGGGAAAGCAGGTCATGGCCCGGCCGGTTCCACTGGAACGAGTCAGGAACATCGGAATAATCGCTCACATCGACGCGGGTAAGACGACTGTGACCGAGTTGATGCTGTACTATTCCGGGCG
>CAZNOI010000040.1:0-3696 GCA_964574685.1 uncultured Dehalococcoidia bacterium | reverse complement strand
CTTCGTCGATATGCACAAGGAGGTCCAGGACCAGGTCATCGCAAGGACCAAGCAGCGATTGAGATAACCGGTGCGCTCGACCTCGAGCGGCCGGTTGTGGGTTGGGGAGGTAGTCTCGGGAGGGCGGCCTCCCCCGCCGGTATAACCGGCCCAACACGCAGATGTGATGGGTTTGCAAGCTTTTCGCAGGTCGTTTTATGACTTCTTCATCGCACGATACTAATATCAGGGCAAACGGGTTGACATCGTGCCGGGTCCTCGTGATCCCACACCTCCGGTATCGTGGTCCGAAGCGAGTTCCAGAGGAGGCACTATGGTCGACAGAGAAGTAAAGGTGTATTCGACGCCGACCTGTCCTTACTGTAAGATGGCCAAGACATTTCTGGAAGAGAACAGCGTACCGTACAGCGACTCAAACGTCGCCGAAGACAAAGAGGCGCGCAACGAGATGATCGACAAGACCAGTTCCATGTCGGTCCCGGTCATCACGATCGGCGATGACTATGTCATAGGGTTTGACCAGGATAAGCTGAAGGAGAAGCTTGGCCTGTCCTAGAAGGGCGAACACCGGTCGATGTACGATCTGATCATAGTTGGGGCCGGTCCTGCCGGGATGACGGCCGCTGTCTATGCTGCCAGGAAGAAGCTGAATACGCTGCTGACAAGCAAAGACCTGGGAGGTCAGGTACTCTGGACAGTCGGAATCGAGAACTACATGGGCTACCAGTTTATCTCGGGCCCCGAACTCATGGCCAAGTTCACCGAGCAGTTGAAGCAATTCCCCGTCGACCAGGCCATAGGCAAGGAAGTGAAGGGCCTTGCCAGAGCAAAGGGGGGTTTTGAGGTCGGCCTCGATGGCGACCAGCGACATCAGGGCAAGTGCATCATTGTCGCTGCAGGTAAGAGGCCGGCGCAATTGGGCGTGCCCGGTGAGGACAGGCTTTGGGGTCGCGGTGTGAGCTACTGCGCGACATGCGATGGTCCGGTCTTCGCGGGAATGAAAGTCGCCATCGTGGGAGGGGGGAACTCCGCCCTGGAAGCTGTGGACGACATGGTCAAGACAGCCGAGCACGTCTACCTGATATCATCAACCGGCCTCACGGGCGACGACGTGCTGGTCGACAGGTGTGAACAGGCCTCCAACGTGACCGAGTATATCAACCACACCGTCCTGGAAATCCATGGGGACAAGATGGTCGAGGGGATCACCATCCATAGTGTAGACACCGGCGAGCAGCAGACTCTGGACGTCGCCGGCGTATTCATCGAGGTCGGCCTGGTGCCAAACTCCGAGTTCGCCAGAGGCCTTCTGAGAATGAACGACCGCGGAGAGATCGAGGCGAACTGTGCGTGCGAGACGGATGTCCCGGGCATCTTCGCGTCGGGCGATGTCACCAACGTTCCGGAGAAACAGATCGTGGTAGCTGCCGGCGAAGGCGCGAAGGCGGCTCTGCAGGCCAACAGATACCTTCACCGGCTCAGAAAGGATTAGAGGGATATGGCTGTATACTTCTCGGGCAAGGAACTTCTGGAAATGGCCGTCACTATCGAGAAGAACGGGGCTGAGTTCTACGACAGGCTGGCCCGGGCCACCAGCAACCGCGATGTGAAGGCCGTCTATCAGGAGCTGGCCGACAAGGAGAGACAGCACATCGGAACATTCGAGACCATGCTGCTGTCCAGGGACACGGCGGATGGCATCGAGTGCTCCGAGGAATACGCGCCGTACATGCAGGCCATGGTTGACTCGATCATCTTCACGAACGAGCAGGGACTGATGGACCTTGCGCGCATGGCCACCGGAGAGCAGGAGGCGCTACAGATAGGAATCACCGCCGAGAAGGACTCCATCCTATTCTATACAGAGATGCGAGACATGGTCCGCGCAGCGGACCGAGAAACCGTCAACAATATAGTCGATGAGGAGAAGCGGCATCTCAGAGAGCTGGTCGAGTTGAGGCGAATGCTGGCTCTTGCCGCGTGACCAATACACGCAGGAGGTCGACAAATGGCAGTAGAGAACGAGGGCGAGAAGTACCGGTGCAACGTATGCGGGAACGAAGTCATAGTCACGAAGGTCGGCGGCGGCACGCTGGTGTGCTGCGGCGAGGACATGGAGCTGATACGAGGCGAGGGAGTGACATAGGCGAAGAGCATCCGAGCCAACGGCCGGGTGCACATCAGGAACGCTGGCACACAGGAGGATACGCATGGGCTACACGGCCGCGGACTACAGCAGCCTGAAGGGGATGCAGGGGTTCAGCGACACACTGCTGGACAATCACTTCACCCTCTACAACGGCTATGTGACGAACACGAACAAGCTCATGGATACCCTGGCGGCAATGCTGAAGGAAGGGAAGGTGGGCACACCCGAATACTCGGAGCTGAAGAGGCGCCTGGGTTTTGAGTTCAACGGCATGCGGCTCCACGAGTACTACTTCGAGAACCTGGGCGGCAAGTCACCGGTAGACATGTCCGGAAAGCTGGCCCGGAAGCTTGCCGAAGATTTCGGCAACTACGACGAGTGGGAGAAGGACTTCAGGGGCACTGCCACCATGCGCGGAATCGGTTGGGCGATCCTTTATCAGGATAGCAAGACGGGCAGGCTCTTCAACCAGTGGATCAACGAGCACGAAGTGGGACACCCGGCTGGCTGCACTCCCGTTCTGGTGCTGGATGTCTTCGAGCACGCCTTTCTGACCGACTACGGGCTGAAACGCCCGGACTACATCGAGGCCTTCTTCAAGAACGTGAACTGGGCAGCGGCAGAATCGCGACTTGCGTGACCCACACGGATCGGCCCGCAGCGGCCGCTACCCGGAGGTGCAGATGCTTGAGATACATGATCTGAATGTGGAGGTTGAGGGCAATCAAATCCTCCACGACGTGAACCTCTCGATAGGCGTGGGTGAGACGCACGCCCTGTTCGGTCCAAACGGCGGCGGTAAGACAACCCTGCTGATGGCACTGATGGGATTCCCGCGCTACAGGATCACAAAGGGCCAGATAGTCTTCCGCGGACAGGACATCACCCGGGCGACGCTGGACGAGAGGGCCCGCCTCGGCATAGGAATGTCCTTCCAGCGGCCGCCGGTAGTGCGAGGCGTGAAGGCCCGCGACATGGTCACTGCAAGCATGGAGGCCAGAGGGCGGGAAGATGGCGAGTACATCGAATCTCTGGCGAGGCGCCTCAACATGGTCGACCTCATGGACAGGGAGATCAACTACGGCTTCTCCGGCGGCGAGATCAAGCGCTCGGAGCTGCTTCAGCTAATGGCACAGGAGCCGGAACTGGTGCTGCTCGACGAGCCCGAGTCAGGCGTAGACCTGGTCAACATGGCCCTCATCGGAGAGATGATCAACGAGTTGCTCCAGAAGGACCTCAAGCGCAAGAGAACGCGCTCATGCCTCATGATTACGCATACGGGCCATATTCTGGACTACGTGCATGCTGGGAAGGGATATGTGCTGCTCGACGGTACCATCCCGTGCCAGAGAGAGGCGCTTGAGGTGCTGGATTCAATAAAGCAGAACGGCTATGAGGGATGTGTCGAATGTCTCTGTCAGAACGTGTAGTTTCTCAGGATAAGCTCAGACAGATGGCGGAAGAGGCCGCTGAAAAGAAGGCCTCCATCGGTGAGGACGTCGACCTTTCGGCCTACAGCTCTGAGGGGGAGAAGCACGAGTACCGCG
>CAZNOI010000039.1:0-11817 GCA_964574685.1 uncultured Dehalococcoidia bacterium | reverse complement strand
CGCGGTACTCGTGCTTCTCCCCCTCAGAGCTGTAGGCCGAAAGGTCGACGTCCTCGCCGATGGAGGCCTTCCTCTCAGCGGCCTCGACGGCAAGCTCGCGCAGCTTCTTGCTTGAACTCATCTCAGGCATGCAACGCACCCCTCGTAGCCGTTACCCTTTATCGAATCAAGTACCTCAAGGGCTTCCCTCTGGCACCGTATACCGCCGTTCAGCAGCACGTAACCCTTCCCCGCATGCACGTAGTCCAGAATGTGGCCCGTGTGCGTGATTATCAGACCGGACCGAGTCCTGTCACAGGCCGTGCCTGTCTGCAGCAACTCGTTGATCATCTCCCCGATGAGAGCCATGTTGACCAGGTCTACGCCTGACTCGGGCTCGTCGAGCAGCACCAGTTCCGGCTCCTGTGCCAGAAGCTGGAGCAGCTCAGAGCGCTTGATCTCGCCACCGGAGAAGCCGTAGTTGATCTCCCTGTCCATGAGGTCGACCATGTTGAGCCGCCTCGCCAGCTCCTCCAAGTGAGTACCATCAGTGATGCCGCGAGCCTCCATGCTTGCAGTGATCATGTCGCGGGTCCTGACGCCTCGCACTACCGGCGGCCGTTGAAAGGATATGCCTATGCCCTGGCGCGCCCTTTCGTCGAGACTTGCATGTGTTATGTCCCGCCCCTTGAACCGTATTTCCCCGTGCGTGACCTCATAACGCGGGAACCCCATGATAGTCATCAGCAGAGTGGTCTTGCCACCACCGTTGGGCCCGAACAGGGCATGCGTCTCACCCGTCCCGATGGACAGGTTGATATCCCGCAGGATCTCCTTGCCTCCGACCCTGACGGTTAGGTCCTTCACCTCTAGCATAGCTTCCATAGCATGTCCCCCCGATCCACGCCTACGCTGAACCTTCCAGCGCTCTCAGTTGTTCGCGGGTGCCGATGACTACCAGCTCGTCGCCGCTCGCCAGCATGATATCATCAGTCAGTCTGGTAAGCAGCTTGCCACCCTTCTTCTTCACAGCCAGGATGATGGCACCGCCGCTTCCCTGTTGTCCCTCCCTGATCGACTTGCCGTCAGCCGGGGAGCCGGACCCGACCTCTATATTCTCCAGCATCAGCTCTCTCCCGCCAATACCCAGTGCGGTGTCAACGAAGTCAATGACAAGCGGACGTATGGCCATCATGGCAAGGCGTCGGCCTCCGAGAACGTGCGGGTAGATGGTCCTGTCTGCGCCGGCGAGCTTGAGCTTGAGTTCGGACTCCTCTCCGCAGGCACGTGCGGTAATGAACAGGTCGGGCACAAGGGCCCTTGCGGATAGGACTATGAACAGGTTGTTGACGTCGCTTCCAGTGGCGGCGACAAGGCCCCTCGCCCTTTCTATGCCCGACTCTTCGAGTACTTCATCGTGTGTCGCATCACCTTCGATGTGGAGGTAGCCGTCATCGCGGATCTTCGCGACAGCATTGGGATCGTTGTCAATCACCACAAAGGGCTTGCTCTCCTGTTCGAAGACTCTGGCAACCTCCCTGCCGACGCGTCCATATCCACACACAAGGATGTGGCCTCTTAGGTCTGATATATTCTCTTTCATCCGCCGACTCCACAGCACTCTCTTTAGATTCCCTTCGATGATGAACTGGACAATCGTAGTCAGTGTATAGAAGACCAGTCCCACGCCGCCGATAATCAGTAATATCGTGAAGATACGGCCTCCGGTGCTGATTTCCTGGACTTCCTTGTAGCCGACCGTGCTGAGAGTTATCACGGTCATGTAGACGGCATCGAGGTATGACATGTCTTCTATGAGCGTGTAGCCGATGACTCCGATAGCGAGGAAGATTAGCAGTATGCAGACTACCTGGAGGAAGCGTCTGAGCGGACCCATGGGAGTTCGACAGTAAAATAACCGTAGCGGGATACGATGTCAATTGCCGTCCATGTGCGCTGGAAAGCGGCACTAGCCGACGCGATGCATGCCGTCGCGGAGGTACTCCCTGGCAAGGTCGATGTAGAGCTGCTTGCCCCAACCCCAGAACTGCATGTCCTTCTCGCTGGTATCGCGCACGACCTCAGCAGGGTTACCTCGGACGACGACGCTTGGAGGCACCTTCTGTCCCATCTTGACGGTCGACCCCTCGGCTACTATGGCCTCGGCCCCAACCACAGCGAATATGCTCAGGACGCTGCCCATCCCTATCACTGCGAGGTCACCGATCGATGCCGAGTGGACTATCGCCCCATGACCGATCGTGACCTTCCTGCCCACACGGCAAACCTCGCCGGGCGGCGCATGCATGACGACACCCTCTTCGACAGCGGTCCCGTCACCCACTTCGATTGAACCGTAGTCCCCGCGAAGTATGGCGCCGTGTCCAATGTAGCACTCATCGCCGACTTTCACATCCCCGATCAGGAGAGCCTGTTCGCTGACATACGACTCGCGGCCGATCTCAGGGGCACGGTTCCTGAAACTGTAGAGCATTGGGCACACCACCTTCCGGGTCTTCGAGATGGGCAAATGAATACACGTGGCTCAGGGTATTGCCGGAGGGTACCTGGGAGACGACGAGCGTAACATGCGGGGCCGACACACTCCCATGATAGGTGCGGTCTGCGTGTGAGTCAAGCTGGCCCGGTACTCAGTGGTGGTCCATGAAGGGGCGAGCTGCAGCGGCTGGGAAACTGCGCGGCTCCGGAGTCAGCTACTGCTCGGCCTTCCCCAGATTGGAGAGGACGTTCTGGTAGGCCTTCTCGAACATATCCTTCATCTCGGTGATGCCGCCGAGCACTGCCTGAGCCTCCTGCGAAGCGGCGTCCCGTGCTTTCTGCCTGGCCTCCAGTATCATCCTCTGTGCCTCTGCCTCCGCCCGCTCCTCAGCTTCAGCGACAATCCTGGCAGCCTTGGAGTTGGCCTCCTCTTCGGTATCGCGCCTGATGCCCTCCGCCAGCTTGTCAGCCTCGACAAGCGTTCTCTCGGCGAGCCTTGTGAGGGAATTGAGATGCTCGAGCTTGTTGTCCTCGCCGTCCAGAAGGACGCCCGTGCCCTGACTCACAAGCATATCGATCTGTTTGAGCTTCTTTCCGAAGTCATAGTGGAGTTCGACCATGCTTTGCACGAGGCCGTCCAACTGGTCCAGTCGCTGAGCCAATTCGCCCACAAGCGGAGACAGCTCTTCTTCGCTCAGTCTCTGCTTCATCATGTGGTGACTCCCCTCCTCGGGCGCTCACGCCCAGGGGCTGGGAGAGCGGTTCCGGCGGCCCCCCCTGCCGTCGATTCCATTGTCGTTCCATCGCCGTGCATTGACAATCTTACCAGTGTACCGGCGGGCCGTTACTTTGGTCACACATGCGGGCTATGCATAGCCTACAGTCCAGACAGTAAAGTCGCATCATGGACTGACAATTAACTACATAAAAGTGTTTACCAGTCCTGATGTTCTAACAGTCCTGCGCGGAAGTCCGGACTGTACTGGACGCGCAGATTTCGCCCATGACCCTTACAAGACAGGCCGGGTCGTCCCGCTATACCCGGAGCACCCACACAAGATGGCGTTTTGTGTGCTAATTGGAGGCCAAGTTAACTACCATAGTACTAATCCAACTGGGCCTATTGGGTGATTGTGGATACATACCCAGTCATTTATAAAGTGTTACGAAGGTACCAGCTCTGCTCATCCGCTGCCTGATTCGCTAGAGCGACGCCAGCGGCTTGAAGAGACGGTCGCAAACCAAGGAGGTCAAAGCATGATGCGCAAACTGAGAAAAGCAGTGGATAAGCTATTCCGCGAGGAAAGCGGCATCACAGGCCTTGAGACTGCAATCATCCTGATCGCTTTCGTGGTGATTGCATCCGTGTTCGCCTACAGCGTGCTGTCCGCTGGCATGTTCTCCTCGCAGAGAGGCCAGGAGGCCATCTACACCGCTCTAGAAGAGGCGAGGGCAACCCTCAACCTGGAGGGAAGCGTTGTCGCAACCGCCAATTCTACGACCCTTCAGACGCTGGTGTTCACAGTGGCCAATGCTCTGAACGGTGAGGCCATCGACCTCACGCCTCCTACGGACACCGCAGATGACGGTCTGGCAGATACCGGGAGCACCAACGTCTGCGTGATGTCTTACACCAGCGAGACCAAGCGAACCGAGGACCTTGATTTCAGTATCACTCCGGTCGGCGGATCAGACGCCGACAACCTGCTCGAGACCGGCGAGAAGATAGAAGTCACCGTGGACCTGAAGGGAGTCGGCGAGAGCATCGGCACGTATCACCAGTTCACCATCGAGGTGAAACCGCCGCATGGCGCCACCCTTAATATCACCAGGACTACCCCGGGTGCGCTTGACAGCGTGATGATTCTCAACTAGCCCGAGACAAGGAAACAACCGAGTGCCGGACACGCGCTTTGCGTGTCCGGCACCTGCACAGTTCAGATGACACAACCGGACAAGTACGCGGATGAGACCCTTGTCGAGACTATACCCGATGTCCTCCGGTCTGCGTTGGACAGGTAGAGAAGACAATGCCTCTGTACGAATTCCAGTGCACAGCGTGCGGCCATAGCTTTGACGTGAGGAGGAGCTTCGCGGACACAGGCACCGCGAACTGCCCGGTCTGCCGAATGCCGGGGAAGCGCGTCTTCAGCCCATGCACGTTACTGTCCGGAGGTAGAGGCTTCCTATGGACCGACCGTCCGAACCTGAGGAGAGTCAGGGCCGAAGACCTCGGCCAAATACGCGGATCGCCAGAATGCCCGTCCCAGACCTCAACTGACACAAACGTCCTTGGAGTCACCAGATGAGACTGTGCGCCAAGAGCATCTACTGCCCGCAGTGCAGGACGCTCGTGAAAGGGATCGAACATAGGGACGAAGCCGAGTTGCATAGAACCAATGTCCTGTGTTCACGATGTGGTACCCTGCTGCACTCCGGCAATGGTGCAACCTGGAGATACGTCAAGAGCGCCTGAAGTCAGCTACGGCAGCCTGCGGCGCCCCACCCCTCGGCCCATCAATCGTTATGCGAGGCTGTCAGAGCGTTTGACCGCCTGATACAGGGGCGCTATAATTGGCGTTGCTCGAAGCCAGATTCAGATTCGAGGCGAACTGCTTGCAGCCTGAAGAACCCTGCCGGGGTGGCGGAATGGCAGACGCGCTACGTTCAGGGCGTAGTGTCCGCAAGGGCGTGGGAGTTCAAATCTCCCCCCCGGCACCATCGTTCAGCAGTATCGACTTGATAGAAGACGGGCGCTTGTAGCTCAGTAGGATAGAGCGCAGCCCTGCGGAGGCTGAGGTCGTGGGTTCGAGCCCCGCCAAGCGCGCCACCTGGGCGATTGGCTCAGAGGTTAGAGCGTCTGTTTTACACACAGAAGGTCGCAGGTTCGAGTCCTGCATCGCCCACATTTGCTCTACGCGTGCCTCTCTTTGCGAAGCAGCCAGCCCATGCGCCGGGAGTCACTCTATTGCGTTGGTCACGGCGAGAATGTTGCCCTCGCTGTCCCTGAACCAGGCAGACTTCGTCTCTCCCATTGTCGCCACGTTGTCCACAGTCTTGAAACCCGGCACGTCGACGTCCTCGAATACCACGCCCTTTGCCTTCAGGTCCTTCACCGTCTCTTCCACGTCTTCCACGGTGAATCCGGCAACGGTATGGTCGGCTTTGGTGGCCGCTCTTTGGTAGATGTACATCGTCGTGCCTCCCCCATTCCGGAGTACCGCCCCCGGAGAGGGGTCTTCCTGGATGACCTTCAGTTCAAGGTTATCCTCGTAGAACCTCTTTGCTCGTTCCAGGTCCACGACCGGTAGGATAGGGTGTAGCCCAGCATTCCTGAGCATCCTTCACCTCCTCCACTTTTCACTATTCCTGCGGGCCACTTCCAGGCCCGTCTCTCTCAACCCCGATCACGCGATCCAAGAGGACCGGTTGCGCTGTTTACTCACTCTGCCGTCAGTCGGTAGATACCGCCGTCCAAGGAGATGACGTAGACCTCGCCATCGATGTCTTCCCCGAACGAGACAATCGACAAGTCGGACTCCAGCAACTCCGCATGATCGGTCACAACCGAGTCCTCGTAACGCAGTCCCCAGACCTTGCCGCTGCAATAGTCGCCGTACAGGTAGACCCCATACATAGAGGGGGAGCGTGAACCAAGGTAGACAAGACCGCCCGTAACAGAACAGCCGTCATCGTGTGTGTATTCGACCAGAGGTGCGGTCAGTCCCGCTGTGCTGCAGCCCTCGGGTGGTTCGAAGCAGTGGTTGCCCTCCATGACATTCCAGCCGTAGTTGCCGCCTGCCCGGATGATGTCTATCTCCTCGTAGCGGTTTTGCCCGACGTCTCCTGCCCAGAGTGTGCCTGTGTCGGCGTCAAAGCTGAATCGCCAGGGGTTACGCAGTCCGTAGGCCCAGATCTCTTCCCTCGCTCCGTCAGTCAATCCGACGAATGGATTGTCGGCAGGAATACCATAGGTCATACCCGATCCGGTGCTGTGGACATCAATACGGAGGATTGTCCCGAGGAGGGTCGAGAGGTCCTGGCCGTTGCCGTGCGGGTCACCCGCCGCCCCGCCATCGCCAAGTCCGATATAGAGGTAGCCATCCGGGCCGAACTCGATGTGACCACCGTTGTGATTCGCGTAAGGCTGCTCCACTTCCATGAGTATGAACTCGCTGCCGGGGTCGCCCTTGGTGGTCTCTGCCTGCCGAGTCGAGAACCTGGACACGACCGACCGTCTCGGCGCTGAGGCGGTGTAGCTGACGTAGAAATAGCTGTTGTTGCCGTAGTCCGGGTCGAATGCTATACCGAGAAGGCCTTCCTCACTGCCATCTGAATTCACCCGGTCTGTGATATCCAGGAAGACCTCGGCTGACGCAGCCAGGTCACTATTCGGAAAGGCCATGATGCTGCCTTCCTTCTCCACCACGAAGATGCGACCGTCTATGTCCGGGGCCGTTACCATACCTACGGGTCTCTCAAATGTGAGATTCGGAAAGGCCCGCTCTAGAGTCACGGACAATAAGGGAGAGCCCGTGGGCGATGGGCTCGTGCCAGCCCCCGGGGACGAGCATCCAGCCATCACCAAGACAATAGCAGCCACAGCCGCCTGCACCGCCATCCTACTTCGCCTCACCCCTACACCTCCCCACGACTTGATAGTGCCGCCGGTAGCGCCGACGACAATTCTACGCCGGGATTGGCTGAGGTAATTGAGTAGGACTACGCAATTCGGGCTGGGCCAACTACGGATTAGTCAGGGGATTGCTGTCGAGGTACCCGGTGCGAGAGACGAAGAGCAGAGTCGAGACACGGTGGACAACCTTGCGGAGACTAGCTCTGGCGAGCGGTAGACATCAGGAGCGAGCCATGCCGCTACCTGGGACAGGCACGGAGTTCATTCGGCAGATAGGTCCTCCGGCTGACGTCTGCGAACATACACGTACGAGGCTACGATGCCCCCCAGCAGCGCCACGCCGATGAGCGCTCCGACCGCACCCCACGCGAAAGCCGGTCCGCTGACCGTAAAGGATCCCGCGAGAGGTCCGACACCGATGTCGTACCGGCCAGGCTCCTGACGGCTGGTCGAGAATTCGATCGTGCTGGTCTCACCTGCCTCGAGTACAACGGTTCGGTGAGATTCCTCCACCCCGTTGACGATCAGCGGCAACTCCCAACTTCCATTGCTGTCGCCGGGGTTCGATGCCTGCAAAAGAATGCTCACAGTCTCGTCCGGTGCGACCTCTAAGGGTTGCACTCGTAGGTTGCTCAATTCAAGAACAGCCGGCATGGACAACGTGTCAGGTGAATTGCCCGGCGGCTGGGTATCTTCCTCATCGGCGAGCGCCTGTATAGAGGCGCCGCCTGCCAGAAGAACGGCCACCGCAAGCGCGCATACCAGCAGCATCTTTCGACGATGTATGATAGGTCGCATTGGCAGACTCCCGGTTCTTGAGATGCGCATTGGTTGAGCTAGATGCTCCTACGTTGACATGAGGTCATGTGTATACTATAATAACACGCCGTGTGAAGGCGGTTCAAAGATACCCCTCGCACGATCGCGAGGCGGGCCAGACCATGCAACGCCGGTAGGGAAGAGGAAGGCCCGTCCTTGATGTTCGGGTAGGTCTCCGCAGCCGAGTTCCGTGCAAGCGTGCGTCCGCTGTAACTCACGAATGCCCGCGTGATCCCACTGAACAGCATATGGATTACCATTCGCCGCCTCTTGTCCCACATGCGAGCCGTGAACGGCCGCCGAGTCCACTCGTAGTCGACTCTGCGCTGTACCTGTGCGACCACAGCCGGTGTCCCTTCATGCAACGCGAGGCTCTTTTCCCTGTGCCTACGATAGCTGACAACGCCAGCCGCCTCTCAAGCTGGGGCGCCTCAGGGGGTTGACCATGTCGAAGAAGCCAGCCGGATGCCTGTCTATCTTGCTCATTGTTGTCGCCGTCCTTGTAACGGCGGCGTCGGGATGCGGAGGCGAGGTCGCACTCGGCACGGTCATGGAACCTCCCTCAGGTGAGGTAGCTCCAGGCGTTGTCAAGGAGGCCACGGGCGAAGTGCTCATCCTGTCCAGCGGCTCGTCCATATGGACTAGCCTATCACCAGATACCACCCTCAAGGAGGGTGATGCGGTTAGGACAGGCGCCGACGGACATGCGAAGCTCCTCTTCTTCGACGGCAGCACCATGGAACTCGGTCCAAACACAGAGGTTAGCGTCACTACTCTTGCCAGGGTAGCGGGCACCGACTCAAGCGTGGTGAAGCTTGGACAGCGTGTTGGAGACACGGTTAACCGCGTGAGCAAGCTTGTGGACTCGGCCTCACGCTACGAAGTGGAGACCCCGACTGGAACCCTGGTTGTGCGGGGAACCATCTTCGCCGTAACAGTTGACCTTGACGGCCAGACGCACGCTATCTGCGAGGAGGGGCAGGTCTGGTTCACAGTTGGCGACACCACAGTCCTCCTGTCCGAGGGTATGGAGGCCGACAGCGCCCCAGGGGACACCGCACCGTCATATGCCCTGGGAACTGAAGCTGAACCAACCCCGGTACCCGTCGTCACTCCGGTGCCTACGCAGGCACCTACCCCGATTCCGACGCCTACTGTCTCACCAACGCCGTCGCCACAACCGACACCGACGCCGGGACCGACCCCAACACCTGATATCAAGCCATCACCGACTGTCACACCAGTAGCTACATTGCAGCCTACGCCGCCTCCGGCCGGACCAATAGGCGGTGGGCCTGCGCCCGGCCCCGTCACGACTCCTGCACCCACACCGGCACCAACGCCGGTTCCAACTCCCTCACGGCCTACCGCTGCCTTCTCCGCGTCACCCACGTCCGGCGATGAGCCTTTGACGGTAAGCTTCACTGACGCCTCCACCTCTTACGACGACATCACATCATGGGCCTGGGACTTCGGCGACGGTGAGACCAGCACCGAGCAGAGCCCAAGCCATATCTACGATGCAGACGGCACGTATACTGTCTCACTCACCGTCACTGAGGACGATGGCGATACGGATACTCTGACTCATACGGATATCATAAGCGTCGGTGATCAAGGGCCCACCGCCGCCTTCTCTGGTTCGCCTACGTCCGGCGACGAGCCACTGACGGTAACCTTCACCGATAGCTCAACGTCCTACGACGGTATCACATCATGGAGCTGGGACTTCGGCGACGGCTCAAATAGCACCGAGCAGAACCCAAGCCATGAGTACACTCAGGAAGGCACCTACACCGTCTCGCTGACCGTGGCTGAAGACGACGGCGATACGGATACTCTGACTCATACGGATATCATCAGCGTCGGTGATCAAGGGCCCACCGCCGCCTTCTCTGGTTCGCCTACGTCCGGCGACGAGCCACTGACGGTAACCTTCACCGATAGCTCAACGTCCTACGACGGTATCACATCATGGGCCTGGGACTTCGGAGACGGCGGCACCAGCACAGAGCAGAGCCAAAGCCATATCTACGATGCAGACGGCACGTATACTGTCTCACTCACCGTCACTGAAGACGATGGCGATACGGATACACTGACTCGAACCGACCTCATCGAAGTCGGTGACCAGGGACCGACCGCCGCATTCTCCGCTTCACCGACGTCCGGCGATGAGCCACTGACGGTAAGCTTCACTGACGCCTCCACCTCCTACGACGGCATCACATCATGGGCCTGGGACTTCGGTGACGATTCAACCAGCACCGAGCAGAGCCCCGGCCATGTCTACGACGAGGACGGCATATACACGGTATCTCTGACTGTGACCGAAGACGATGGCGACACGGATACTCTGACTCGAACCGACCTCATCGAAGTCGGTGACCAGGGCCCAACAGCCACATTCTCGGCGTCACCTATGTCCGGCGACGAGCCACTGACGGTAAGCTTCACTGACGCCTCCACCTCTTACGACGGCATCACCTCGTGGCTCTGGGACTTCGGCGACGGCGAGACCAGCACCGAGCAGAACCCGAGCCATGTCTACGACGAGGACGGCATATACACGGTATCTCTGACGGTGACAGAGGATGACGGCGACTCGGATACTATGACCAGCACCGACCTCATAAGCGTCGGCGACCAGGGACCGACCGCCGCATTCTCCGCTTCACCGACGTCCGGCGATGAGCCACTGACGGTTGACTTCACCGATAGCTCCACCTCCTACGACGGCATCACCTCGTGGAGCTGGGACTTCGGAGACGGTGAGACAAGCACAGACCAGAACCCGAGCCATGTCTACGACGAGGACGGCACGTATACTGTCTCACTCACGGTGACCGAAGACGACGGCGACACGGATACTCTGACGCAGTCAGACCTCATTGAGGTCAGTGACACCGGCCCAACAGCCGCATTCTCGGCGTCACCTACGTCCGGCGACGAGCCACTGACAGTCGACTTCACCGATGAGTCAACATCCTACGACGGCATCACATCATGGGCCTGGGACTTCGGCGACGGCTCGACCAGCACAGACCAGAATCCAAGCCATGTCTACGACGAGGACGGCATATACACGGTATCTCTGACGGTGACAGAGGATGACGGCGACTCGGATACTATGACCAGCACCGACCTCATAGACGTCGGAGACCAGAATCCGATCGCTTTGTTCTTCGCGTATCCTACTTCCGGCGACGAGCCACTGACGGTAAGCTTCACCGACGAGTCAACATCCTACGACGGCATCACCTCATGGAGCTGGGACTTCGGAGACGGCAGCACCAGCACCGAGCAGAGCCCAAGCCATATCTACGACGAGGACGGCATATACACGGTATCTCTGACGGTGACAGAGGATGACGGCGACTCGGATACTATGACCAGCACCGACCTCATAAGCGTCGGCGACCAGGGACCGACCGCCGCATTCTCCGCTTCACCGACGTCCGGCGATGAGCCACTGACGGTAAGCTTCACTGACGCCTCCACCTCCTACGACGGCATCACCTCCTGGGCCTGGGACTTCGGCGACGGCAGCACCAGCACCGAGCAGAGCCCCGGCCATGTCTACGACGAGGACGGCATATACACGGTATCTCTGACGGTGACAGAGGATGACGGCGACTCGGATACTATGACCAGCACCGACCTCATAAGCGTCGGCGACCAGGGACCGACCGCCGCATTCTCCGCTTCACCGACGTCCGGCGATGAGCCACTGACGGTTGACTTCACCGATAGCTCCACCTCCTACGACGGCATCACCTCGTGGCTCTGGGACTTCGGAGACGGCTCGACCAGCACAGACCAGAATCCAAGCCATGTCTACGACGAGGACGGCATATACACGGTATCTCTGACGGTGACAGAGG
>CAZNOI010000038.1:0-16506 GCA_964574685.1 uncultured Dehalococcoidia bacterium | reverse complement strand
GGGGGGGGTATCCTGGGTACCCCTTTCAGCCGTTCAGCGACCGGTGGAACCATGCCCTCCGTGTCCGCGCTCGGTCATTTCGAGTTCGGCTACCTGCACTACTTCGACTTGAGCCACCGTGGATATGACCATCTGAGCAATCCTGTCCCCGTCCCTGACCTCGAACGAGGCGCGGCGGTCAAACAGGTACATTGTGACCATCACCTCCCCGCGGTAGTCGCTGTCCACCGTACCGAAGGTCACGCCGACGCCCCTTG
This sequence comes from uncultured Dehalococcoidia bacterium, assembly GCA_964574685.1. GTDB lineage: Bacteria > Chloroflexota > Dehalococcoidia > SZUA-161 > SZUA-161 > CAZGDV01. The sequence continues at coordinate 16,249 of CAZNOI010000038.1, read as the reverse complement.
CTGAGAGCCCGGACCTGGGCCTTAACTGAACGTCATAGCCACGTGGAACTTCGATGGCGATTCCGGTCGGCACCATCCTGGGCATCGTACCCAGAGCGATCGCGTCATCCTTATCCAGGCATGCGAAGAGATCGAGTCCCGTCGAGCCCTGAGTGGCGCGCCTGGGCATCTTCGCGCCCGGGCGAATCAGCTTGACCTTCAGCACAGGGGCTTGCAGGCTCATGACGGCGCAATTCTATCACGTTCGCCGTGCACCGACCAACCAGAGCATCGCACTGCCCCCGAGGAGATTGCTGATGCTATACTGTACGAGCAGATCAGACCGAGGTGAACTTATGGGCCCTCTCACAGGTACCCGGGTGCTGGACCTCTCGCGGTACGGCACCGGTCGGTACTGCACGATGATACTGGGCGATTTGGGTGCCGATGTCATAGCGATTGAGGCACCCAGGGAGTCAATGGAACTGCACAGCGTGATGACCGAGGATACGAGCTTTCGGCACCTCGGCATGAATCGCAATAAGAAGAGCATGGCAATAGATCTGAAGCAGCAAGAGGGCCGTGACGTATTCTATCAACTGGCGAAGCGGGCCGATGTTATAGTGGAGACCTTCCGTCCGGGCGTTGTCAAGCGTCTTGAGGTTGACTATGACACCGTAAGAGCGATGAATCCCCGCATCGTATACTGCTCAATCACCGGTTACGGGCAGACCGGACCCTATTCCCAGCGGCCGGGACACGACATCAACTTTGCCGGCATAGCCGGCGTATTGAGCCTCACGGGCAGCAATCAGGGCACGCCCGCTCATCTCCCATTCCAGGTCGGCGACATCGCGGGCATCAGCCTGGCAACATCGAGCATACTCGCCGCCCTGCTCGCGAGGGAGCGCACCGGTAAAGGTCAGCACATAGACGCTTCCATGGTGGACAGCCTGGTCTTCCACCTGTGGCACTACGCCATGATGTACTTCACCAGCGGGGAGGTGCCCTCGCCGCCGCAACTGCCCACAGGAAGCGACATGGCCTGGATGAACATCTACCGTACGAGAGACGACAGATACTTGACGCTCGCGTGCATCGAACCCCGTCTATGGGCCAACCTGTGTCGCGCCGTTGGTCGCGAAGACCTGCTTGACGATCAGTTCACTCCCCCTGAGAGGCAGAAGGATCTGTACGAAGAGCTGTCCATGGTCTTCGCCAGCCGTGACAGGGACGAATGGACGGGGCTGGCGGATACTCACGATGTGCCTGTCGCACCCGTGTACACATTGGACGAGGTCTTCGCGGACCTTCACCTGAAGATGCGTGACGCCGTGGTCACTGTAGACCATCCGAAGCTCGGGGAGATTCAACTTCTGAACACCCCGTTCAAGCTGTCCGGGACTCCGGCTGAGGTCAGAACAAGGCCCCCCTTGTGGGCGGAGCATACCCGAACAGTGCTTCGTGACGATCTCGGCTATTCCGACCGGGAGATCGAAGCACTCCTCCGGCAACGCGCTGTCGAGTAGTGAAGACCGTCCAGCTCGCCTTCGACATTCCGAGGCTCATTGCACCACAGGCTCCGCAATGCTAGACTCGACCGGCGCTGCAACCCGGAGGTGATCGAATGGGGCCCTTCGAAGGAATACGCGTGCTGGACCTGTCGCGCTACGGCACGGGCAGGTACTGCACCATGATACTCGCCGATCTCGGTGCCGAGGTCATCACTATCGAAACCCCTCGCTCGGTCGGCCAGTCTCCGGCCATGATGATAGACGATACCGAGGCCCATTACCTCGGCCTCAACCGCAACAAGAAGAGCATAGCCGTGAACCTCAAGTCCGACGAGGGCAAGGCGCTGTTCCTCAACCTCGTCAGAGTCTCAGACGTGGTCGTGGAAACGAACCGCCCCGGTACCCTCAAGCGTCTGGGCATCGACTACGAGACCGCCAAGGGCATCAACCACCGGGTCATCTACTGCTCCGTTACAGGCTACGGGCAGGATGGTCCCTACGCGCAGAGGCCGGGACACGACATCAACTTCGTAGCGTTCGCGGGCATACTCGGCCTGAGCGGAAGCCGGTATCAGACACCCACTTACACAGTCTCGCCCATGATCGGCGATGTCCTCGGCGGAACCACGCAGGCGACCATGGCGATAATGGCTGCCCTGTACGCGAGGGAGAGGACCGGCGAGGGCCAGTACATCGACGTGTCAAGCACCGACGGTGCAGTCTTCTACCACTGGGTGCACGCCGCACAGTACTTCAAGGACGGTGTGCCGCCGCAGCGAGTCGAGTCCCAGACCGGTAGCGATGCTGCCTGGATGAACGTCTATCAAGGCAAGGACGGGAAGTACTTCACACTGGGCTGCTTCGAACCATGGCTGTGGGCGAACCTGTGCAGGCTGGTCGGCAGAGAGGACTTCATACCACACCACTTCGGGCCGTCAGACAAGCAGAAGGAGATGTACAATGCACTGTCCGAGGTATTCGCAGCAAGGGATAGAGACGAGTGGGTGAAGATGCTGGACGACGCGGACGTCTGCGTCGCTCCGGTGTACGATTTCGATGAGATGTTCAGAGATCCTCACCTCACCTACAGGCAGGTGTCAGTCGAAGTCGACCACCCCAGGCTGGGACGAATGAGGCTGCTCAACACGCCGTTCAAGCTGTCCGGCACTCCAGCTGAGGTCAGAACAAGACCCCCGTTGTGGGCGGAGCACACCAGGCACGTACTGCAGGAGCTGCTACACTGTTCGGATACCGATCTAGAGCGACTCCAGAACGAAGGCGTCATCGAATAGCGGTTTCCGGCAGAATCCCACAGCATAGTCGCTGCCGACTCTCCCGACCTCCTTGCCCGGTTTCCGCCCCTCCGATATATTTGCCTCAGATCGACATCGAGGTGAAGATATGGGACCACTAGACGGAGTGCGTGTCATCGATTTGTCCCGGAACAGCCCCGGCAGATACACATCGATGATAATGGCCGACTTCGGGGCCGAGGTCTACACGGTGGAGACACCACGTACACCAGGCAGCAAGCTATCCTTCATGTTCACGGACGACACCTGGTTCCGTTACGTCGGCATGAACTGCAACAAGAAGAGCATTGCCTTGAATCTCAAGCACGAGAAGGGGCGCGAGGTCGTCTACCGGCTCGTCGATGATGCGGACGTGCTGATCGAGGGCTTCCGCCCCGGCGCAGCAGCGCGGATGGGCATGGACTACGCGACCCTCAACAAGCGAAACCCGCGCCTCATATACTGCTCGATAACGGGGTACGGACTCGACAGCCCCTATCTCAACCGTGGAGCGCACGACATCAACATAGTGGGACTCACCGGGATACTCGGAGCCACCGGCAGCAAGGACCACCCTCCGATCCAGGTGATATCCCCCCAGATGGCCGACATGGCCGGCGGCAACACGCAGGCGCTCGCTTCCATCCTGGCCGCGCTCTACGCCCGTGAGAAGTCGGGCAAGGGCCAGTTCATCGAGCTGTCCATCGCCGACGGCATGTTTTTCTTCAACTGGGTCATGGTCACTCGCTACTTCGCCAATGGGGTAATAGCCGAGCGCAGCACCCTGCCCACAGGAAGCGACAACGCCTGGCTCAATGTGTATGAGTGCAGGGACGGCAACTACATAGCGGTCTCCTGCCTGGAGACCTATGCCTGGGCCAATCTCTGCAAGGTGATCGGTCGTGAGGACTTCGTGCCGTTGCAGTTCGGAGCCATAGAAGATCAGCAGAAGATGTACGACACGCTGTGTGAGGTCTTCGCCACCAAAGACAGGGGCGAATGGCTCAGGCTGTTCGATGAAGCGGACGTCGCAGGTGCCCCGGTCAACACCATAGACGAGGCCGTCGTGGATCCCCACTTCGTGCATCGCGGTATGGTGGTGGAGGTGGAGCATCCCAAGATGGGCAAGACCAAGCTCATCAAGAGCCCGTTCAAGTTCTCGGAGACGCCTGTCGAGCCAAGGAGACGGCCGCCCCTCTATGGCGAGAACACGCTCGAAGTGCTCAAGGACCTCATGGGAGCCGGCGAGGCGGACATCCAGGCCCTGCGCGACGAGGCAGTGATCGAGTAAGTACGTAGGTGCAACCGCGCCACATCACGCTGGTAGTATGGTCTACTGGTTTGCTGGTCTACTGGTGTTATCAATCCCCCATCACCTGCACCACGATATCGCGCGACCGGGGCCGGTTGTCGAAATCTACCAGGATTATCTGCTGCCAGGTTCCAAGTGTCAGTCTGCCGTACACGAACGGCACTACCAGCGAAGGACCCAGCAGGGATGAACGAACGTGCGAGTGCCCGTTCCCATCCCCCCAGGCTGCATCGTGCTTGTATCTGATCTCCCTGGGCACGATGCGGTCCCACATGTTGGCGAAGTCCCCAAGCACTCCCCTTTCGAACTCGATCGTAGTCAGGCCGGCGGTCGACCCCGCCACGAACACCGTCGCGGTCCCGTCCCTCACACCCGATGCCTCGACCTCCCTTGCGACCTGGCGCGTTATGTCAATCATGTCGCAGTCGCCCCTGGTCTGAACATGAACGCGCGTGCTCACCACCATGAATGTCACCTCGCCGCTTTGAATGTCCGGTGAGATTATAGCACTACAATGAAGCGGCTACGCCTGTAGACGCGGCCCAGGGAGCGGATGCTCCCCGGCTACCCGATATGTGCGAGAGTCCGGGCGTGCAACGCCCGTGGGTGGGTGAGGGGGATTACCCAACGCCCGATGGCCGCCCACAGCGAATGGTCAACATCGGCACAAAGACAATTTGTAGGGGCGCATGGCCATGCGCCCCTACTTTCCCACACGGCCCCTGCGCCGGATGGCAGCAAGGGGTGGTGGATTCCGCTCACCCGGAAGCCACACAGGACAACCGCGATGGTATAATCGACACGTAATCGGAGGCTGGATGGACTTCTTCGACGCGGTGAAGACAAGGCGTAGCGTGCGACGTTTCTCCAATACGGACGTTCCGCATGAGGATGTGCTGGCTATCCTCGAAGCCGCGAGGCTCGCGCCCAGCGCCACCAACGAGCAGCCCTGGCACTTCATAGTGGTGCGCGACCGGGGACTCAAGGACGCGATGCGGGACACCATCAACGCCGTCATCAAGGGAGGTCTGGAGTCCACCGACGATCGGTCGCGCAAGCAGCGCCTGGCCAGGATGAAGATCTACAGCACGCACTTCGCCAACGCCCCGGTGGCCATAGCGGTACTGGCCCGCCCCTGGGAGGGCACCCGCTACAGCTCCGAGCCGCCCGAGCAGGGCCACCGCGACCTGGGCATGGTGAGCGCCTCCATGGCGGCCGCCCACATCCTGCTGGCAGCTACCGCCCAAGGATACGGCAGCTGCTTCTCCAGCGCCCCCGCCGAGTTCGCCCGCGCCGAACTGGAGGCGATACTGAACATACAGCCCCCCTGGTTCCTGATGGGGATCATCTCGATCGGGGTGCAGTCGAAGGAAGCACAGGAGCGGTCACCGCGCAAGTCATTGGACGAGATCACCACCTTCGTCGGCTAGCACATGGAGATACTGGGTATAGAGACATCCTGCGATGAGACCGCCGCAGCCGTCGTCCAGGACGGTGCGCAGGTCCTTTCAAACGTCGTGGCGTCCCAGGTCGACATACACAGCCGCTACGGCGGCATTGTCCCCGAGGTCGCCTCTCGCCAGCACATGCTTGCCATGGTACCCATCTTCAACAGGGCCCTGTACGACGCCGCAGTACAACCCGGAGACCTCGACGCGATCGCGGTGACCTACGGGCCGGGGCTTGCAGGCTCATTGCTCATCGGCGTCAACTTCGCCAAGTCACTCTCGCTGGCGTGGTCGTTGCCCCTGATCGGCATCAACCACCTGGAGGCACATCTCTACTCCAACTGGCTGGACGGAGGCACGCCGCGCTTCCCTCTCGTGGCGCTTGTTGTCTCCGGCGGGCACACCGAGCTGGTCCTCATGAGAGATCACGGGGACATCGAACGACTGGGTGGCACGCGAGATGACGCCGCCGGCGAGGCTTTCGACAAGGTCGCCAGAATTCTGGGGCTGGGATACCCAGGTGGACCGGCCATAGAGAAGGCCGCCCACCAAGGCGGGTCCAGAATCCGACTTCCCCGCGCCTGGCTCAGGGGCAGCGATGACTTCAGCTTCAGCGGGCTCAAGACCGCCACGCTCCGGCTCGTCGAGAGGCAGGGACGGTCGGCGGGACAGACTCCCGTGTCCGCGGCGGATATCGCGGCCGGGTTCCAGGAATCCGTCGTGGACGTCCTGACAGCCAAGACAATAGCAGCAGCGAGACGCCACAGGGCCAGGCAGATACTGCTGGCAGGCGGGGTCGCTGCGAACAGTTTCCTCCGCTCCACCATGGTGGAGAAGTCACCAATGGAGGTTCGCCTCCCGCCGGTTCACCTCTGCACCGACAACGCGGCGATGGTAGCGGCATGCGCCCACTTCCACCTGCGACTGGGTCGGCTCTCGACTCTGTCCCTGGACGTCGAGCCGGGACTCGGCCTCGCCTGATCCACGAATCTCGACCTGCATTCCAGCCAATTCCTGATTTTAGGTAGCGAGAGTTGTACACATCGGAAGGAACTTGTGTTAGCATGGTACAAAGTGGTCGAAGCTGTTGACACTCGTGGTATAATTCCTTTTGGTAGTTTCACTGGCAGGATGGTATACAAGTGTACTTGTATACCAGTGGAGCATGCGGCATGAGCAAGGTGATCTCCGTTGCCAATCAGAAGGGCGGTGTCGGCAAGACGACCACCACCATATCACTTGGCGCCGCACTGGCCGAACTCGGCTCAAGGGTACTGCTGATCGATATGGACCCCCAGGGGACGCTCTCCATAGCCCTGGGCGTCAACGGACTGAACGGCACCATGTACGACGTCCTTCGTGATACCGAGATGTCCATCGAGAGCATCCTCCTCGCCACAGCGACCAACTGCGACCTTGCACCAAGCAATATCCATCTGGCGGGGGCGGAAGTAGAGTTGATAAACGAACCGGGGCGCGAGTTCATCCTCAAGAACAAGCTGGAGGAAGTCGGCGGTCGGTATGACTTCGTCCTCCTCGACTGTCCCCCATCGCTCGGCATGCTGACCCTGAATGCCTTCACGGCGGCCAACGTCATCCTGATTCCCGTTCAGGCCCAGTACCTGGCCTTCAGGGGCATGCAGATGCTCTTCAACACGATAACCAAAGTCAAGACGAGGCTCAACCCGGAGCTGGAGATAATGGGGGTGCTGCCGACGTTCTATGACCGGCGCACGCGCCACTCCAGGGAGGTGATCCAGCATCTCAAGGAGTTTTACGGCGACAAGGTCATAGACATCCCCATTCCATCAACCATCAAGTTCGCCGACACCACCACCGCCGGCGAGTCCATACTGACGTACAGCGGCTCGTCACCCGCGGCGGCCGCGTATCGCAAGCTTGCAAGTGAGGTACAGAATGGTACGAAGAGTAAGCGTAGGCAAGCGCTTGGCTGACGACCTGGAGAGGCGCGGCATCGACGCCCTCTTCAGCACTACACCAGCACACCCGTCTGCCAGTCCTCCGGCTAAGAAATTCGAGAAGGCGACGTTCTACTTCGACCCTGATGACCTCATGCAGCTTGAGAAGACCTGGCTCAGACTGATGGAACAGGGCATCCGATGCAACAAATCGGAGATCGTCAGCGTTCTCCTGAGGGCAGGTCTTGACGCCCACGATGCCGACCCCGAGAACAGCATCCTGCGCCAGAGCCTGACCGGCAAGCGCCGCAGGGGCTGACCGGCCCACATCTCGCCAGGATTAACACCAGTACAACATCTTACTGGTGCTATCCTTGTACCCTACGGTACCCGTACGCCAGCTAGCTGGTCACGGAAATCCGGGGGCATGTCTCATGCCGCAGTCTATTCGGCGCTGAGCGCCAAATACAGCGGGCAGGTCTCGCAATCGCCCCGATGGCAGTATGTCTTGGCCAGGTGGATTAGGCCCTGCTGGCGTCTCGCGGACATTGCATGGCTCCCCGATGGGGAGCCGAACAGCAATCCGCCCAGATCGCGGGTTATGGTGTTGTCGGGGGCACCCGGCTGATGCCTGTACAGGCTCAGCGCCCTGTTCGCCCTCATGGGATCACCTTCCGAGGTCGCCCAGGCGTGGACAAAGGGCAGCACTACATTTGTCACGATGTCCTGGGCCCTGCCACGCGCAACCAGCCGCCCGCTCTCTGCGTCCTCACCCGCGACAGTGAAGGCCCGCCACAAGTCGGAGCCGTCGCTTGCGCCCTCTTCCACGACCCCCAGGACATGCTCCAGGAGGCCTCCCGAGGCAATCGCCGCAGCGAGGATGCGGGCGGCACCACGAATCCTCCGGACTGGGTGGTTAGAGGGACGGACGCGGAATAGACGCCATGCGGACCTGGACATGGGTGCCTGGATTGTCGGAGGGCCCACCTTTCGGTGCGCCAGCAAGCGTCGTGGTCGATCGCGCAGGCCGGACTCATCCAGCAGGCGCCCTTCCAGCCATGACACGGCCTCCCCTGGTCTCAGGCCGGCGCACACTTCCGATATCTCGGCGTATGTGACCCTTCGGGCAAGCTCCTCGAACGGCCGTCTGTTCTTGGAATACCCCATGGTCCCGAGTATCCCTGCGTGAAGCGCCTGTTGAGCGCCGTCACGCACCATGGTCGCCGCGAACTCGCCGGCATGCTGAAGGAAGCGGACCTCGCCGGCCTCGTCCAGTATCCCGATCAGATGCTGCTCCCCTAGTATCTCCACTGCCGCGCTGCACGGCTCCCAGCGACCACCGAGGCGGGCGCGCGATGCACCGGCACCCGATTGAGTGCGCAGGCCCGCCGCCACTTCCAGGGTCGGCGCAGAGCCGCCGCATTCCAGCGCCGCCGGCCTGCTACCCTGCCAGACGACGTGGAGTACCACATTGTTGTAGGCGGGGTCACGGTGATGCCCGTGACCGGACCAGTCCACGTCACGCCTGTGAAGCTCGATGTCTCCGCGCGTGTCGGAACCCTCCCCGGCCCTGACCACGGCCCCGATGAAGTCCGGCCCACTGTCCGTGTTCCACCTGCCCGGGTAGACCACCTCTATCGATATGCCTTCCCGCGTTGTCAGGGTGGCCTGGTCAAGCGCGCACGACCTCCAGAGGTCGACCAGAACGCTCTCCGGCACGCACGGTGGTCTCATCGGTCCTCCGGGTGTGCCTTGCGGGGGCCCGGCAAACGCCTACTTGCCCCTCTCGTGCTTTCCTGCATCGTATTTGAACCTGGCACGCTCGGCGACTATGCCGAGCAGCCTGGCCGATGTCCCGCGGGGAGTGTAGCACCCCGTCTCCCACTCGCTCACCGTCTGCTGCCTGATCCCCAGCTCGTCCGCCATCTCGCGCTGCGTCATGCCCAGGTGATCCCTCAGCGCCCGCACCCGCTCACGCTCCCAGGACGCTTCCCTTCCTTTGCCTTTCCTCGCGCCAGTCATGTCGCGAGGATACACTTTACCGTGTAGCCCGTCAAGTCCCCTCCCGCCTCCTGTCCCACCGCCGACCTTACCACCTCCGGAATCTCTGTCGCACCCCCGCAAACAGACGTTATCCGTTATCGGATACTGCGGCGCTGCAGTCGAGGCACGACATCACCTGCGAGCATGCCAGTCCACGTCCGAGCCGGGCAGGACTAATCGACGCAGGCCTGTCCCTGCCGCCTCCGGGGCCGCATTTCGGCCGGGACTTGGGACTGTTTCCCGCGCATCAGTCCACCCGCCCCCACCACGCCGTCACGATGCGGCTGTACACGCGAAGCTGGTTCTGGACTGTTTTCCGCGGACTGTTGACAGTCCCTCCAGTTACATGCTATAATCCGCGCGCTGGACTGACCGGACAGTCCACACCACCAGAGTCCAGCAGGTTGTGTGATGACCGTGAGAGACTTTGACGTAGAGGAGAAAGGTCTGATCCCTCCCTACGGTCCGACCAAGGGAACGCTGCAGGCTTTGCAGCTTCTCCGCAGGACAACTCCCAATCGCATAGATACCGACTTCCTCCGCGTCAACAAGCTCGCCCCCGGCAATGAGTACAAGGTCGTCGGCGCTCTCCGCTTCCTCGGCCTCGTGGACGAGGAGGGCCGTCCGACCGACAGCAGCCGCATGCTGAAGACAAAAGGCGCAACATATACCCTGGCTCTCCAGGACATCGTGAAGAGGGCCTATTCGGGTGTCTTCCGTGGAGTCAGGCCCAGCGAGCTCACGCGCGAAGGAATCTACAACTACTTCGTGACAGAGGGCGGGTTGGGCTCCGAAATGGCGACCAAGGCGACACGCTTCCTGCTCAAGCTGTGCCGACTGGCAGAGATAGAGATAGCCCCGGACCAGGAGGGGCAGCCCTCTCCCAGCGGCAAGAAGCGCTCACGGCAGCATCAGGCACCGCCGCGTCGCATGCACTCCGCCGATTACCAGCCCGGACAAGCCTCCGGGGCAGTATCCGTAGCTTCCTTCCCCGTCGTTCTGGCCCTGACACCCGAGACCGCCAAGATGGATGTCGACCAGTTGACCGAGCTGTTCCGCAAGATGCGCATAGCCTTCGAGCAGTCACAGGCCAACTAGCCTGCGGCCCCGCTCCGAACAACCTACAGCTTGCCGCACTGCGACCTCGCGTGATACAATACCTCGTCTGCGAGGCCGGTATGTCCGACACTCAGTACTGGGTTGGCTTCAGCAAGGTCCCGGGTATAGGCCGGGTACGGCTCCAGCAGATGGAGTTGCACTTCGGCAATCTGCACAACGCCTGGACCGCCGACCGCCGGGAGCTGCGTGCCGCCGGTCTCGATCACCGCACCGTCGAGCAGATCGTCACCCACAGGGAGGCTATATCGCTCGACGAAGAGATGGAGAAGCTGCAGCGCCACGGGGTCACCGTCCTGACGTGCCGGGACGATACGTTCCCGGCCAGGCTCAGGGAGATATATGACGTTCCTACGGTCATCTACGTGCGCGGCAGCCTTGTGGAAGCCGACGAGTGGTCGATAGCGGTGGTGGGCACGAGGCAGTCCACCGTCTATGGCAGGGACATCACGGAGCGTCTGGTCGAGGACCTCGTTCGCAACCGGATCACGATCGTCAGCGGACTGGCGCGAGGAGTGGACGCAGTAGCGCACCGTACGTCCCTCGAAGCGGGAGGCCGGACAATCGCCGTATCGGCGTGCGGTCTCGACATGGTCTACCCGGCCGAGAATACGGCCCTGGCCAGGTCGATAATCGAGAGCGGCGCGCTGGTAAGCGAATACCCGCTGGGGATGAAGCCAAAGGGAGACAACTTCCATCGGCGCAACAGGATACTCTCGGGACTCAGCCTGGGCGTGCTGGTCACCGAGGCGGGTAAGCGGAGCGGCGCGCTGATCACGGCGAACTACGCCGTCGAGCAGAACCGCGAGGTGTTCGCGGTACCCGGAAGCATCCTCTCTCCCAACAGCGAGGGCACGAACTGCCTTCTGCGGGATGGCGCCAAGCTGGTAACCTGCGCGGAGGACGTGCTCGAGGAGTTGAACCTGTCCATGATCCCCAGGCAACTGGAGATGCGCAGCGTGATACCGGGCAATGAAACAGAGTCCACTCTCATACGTTTCCTCGGTAGTCAGCCGACTCACATAGACGAGATCTGCCGGTTGTCCAGCCTGCCCATCGCCAGCGTATCCAGCACACTCGCGATGATGGAGCTGAAAGGGGTAGTCCGGCAACTCGGCGGGATGCACTACGCATTGGCACGCGGGGTCTCGGCCCGCTGAGTTGCAGGTTGTTCAGGACAGCAGCCGAACCACCCTGTCACAGCGACGGCATCTGAGGTACTCCACGCGATCGGGGTTGACGGCCGTTGCGTACGGATCGATCTCCTGCTCGCAGTGGTGGCAGCGAGGAACAGTGGGCTTCTGGTCCGATGGGCTGTCGGGGAGGGCGGCAGCCTTGACGAGGTCCAGCACTAGCTCTTCCTCGCACTTCACGCAGGCTATGCGAGAGAGCCGCCAGGGAGGCGGACTGGGTATCTTCACCGGGAACTTAACTCCGCACTGCGGGCACCTGACCTGCCATAGTACGGACCCCATTCTGCTGACCTGACCAACAGAGTAGATGCCCAGCGCAGCAAGTCCCGCCAGCGTTACCAGCCCGAGGAAGCGGCCCCAGTCACCGACGTCTCCTGTGCGCATCTCATAGTCGCGCTTGCGGCGGTCGAGTTCCAGCCGGTCCTCCAATCTCAGCGGTACGTGTCGCTGCCGCATTTCACCGTCCTCACGATTGAGCTATCTATGATATATCACCTAGTTATCAACTTCGGGCTGCTTTGTCAACACCTGCGGGGCAAGGATCAGGCTAGGCGCGTGGACAGGGAGCTCGCTAGTACTCGTCAGGAGGCAACTCGCCCTGGCGTCTGAGGACCACATCTCGAGCCCTCGCCATCACCAGCGCCAGCTCCTCACGTCGCGTCAGCCACAGGAAGGTGATCAGGCCGATCAGCAATGTGGCGCCGATGATGACGCCGGTGAGAATCCACTTCACCGAGGCGCCTGGAGACCCGGAACCATAGTCCAGGACTGCGTAGAGCCCTGCAGCTTCCACCTCGGCCATGACAGTCCGGGACTCTGCGTCGACTATGGATTCCAGCCGGACCCACTGACGACGGTCCGGATCATAGCGGCCCAGCGCAAACCCCGCACCCGAATTCACGCCTGGCTCGTTCTCGGGCTCCTCGGCGTAATCATACTCGATCATCATAATCGCAGGAGGCGTGAATACCGCCTCGGAAGGCCCCAGTCGCACGGGCCCTCCCATCAGAGCGTAGCCGCGCGGGGCAGACGGCGGCTGCTCTACAGGCTGCAGTTCGAGGGCACCGACGGGAGCTCCACCGGATGTCGTTGCGACAGTTCCCTGCAGCAGCTTCAGCCTCGCCTTCCCGTTACCCGCACCGACTTCTACTGATTGGTCTATCGCGCCACTGTCGTTCAGCCTATGGCTTATGTCAAGTGACCCGGCGGGCCCGATGCCTTCGTTCGTCGGCGGTGAGATCATGACAGACTTCGCGCCCGACCAGTCCGAGACCACCGACCTGTCCTCTGCGCTTCGGGCCTGTGCCCTGACTATGAACTTGCCCGCGCTATTCCACTCGTGCGACGCCTTGCCTGAGGCAGACCAGACGGAAGTCGTCCTGTCTCCCCAGTCGAACCGATACTCGACATCGCTCCCCAGGCTCGATCTGGCCCCGCCGGTCAGGAAGCTCAGCTCGACACCGACCTCATTGGCGGAAGGCCCCACCGGGGCGTTGGGGACGCTCACTTCCTCAGGTGGTGCTTCCACGATCACCACCTTTGTGGGAGACCACACCGACACAGCATTCGGGTTCGCCACGCTTCGGGCGGCGGCCCTGACTACATACGTGCCCGGTCTCGACCAGCTATGCTTCACCCGAGGATCGGGCGACCAGTCCGAGTATGTGCCATCGCCCCAGTCGAAACGGTACTCGACGCTGCGCCCCGTGCTGGAACCGGCGCCCCCGCTCGAAACCACGACATCTCTGCCAGCCAGCGCCGTTCCCGGCCCCATCGGAGCATCCGGAGCGTCGACCGTCTCGGGCTCAGGTGAGACCACTACCATCCACCCTCCCGACCAGCCCGAGACAACATCCCTGCGTACAGCGCTCCTGGCCTGGGCCCTCACATTGTAGGGACCCTGCGCAGACCACGAATGGTTGCCCTGCGGTATATCCGACCACTCGGACCGCGTTCCGTCGCCCCAGTCGAAACGGTACTCGACGGGGTTGTTCAGGCTCGAAGCGGCGCCTCCTGTTTCATAGGTGGCATCTCCGCCTGCACCCGTGCTTGCGGGTCCCGTCGGCGTGCGCGGGGTAGTCACAGTCTCAGGCGGTGGATACAGGGTCACGGCCCTGACCTCGGACCAGGTTGAGACTACCGCCGGGCTTGCGCTGCTCCTGGCCTGCGCCCTTACCTCATAGGTACCGGGGCTGTCCCACGACTTGGATGCGCTGACCGATGGGGACCAATCGGAACGAGTGCCGTCACCCCAGTCAAAGCGATATTCAACGCCATGGCCCAGGCTGGAAAGGGCGCCCCCTGTGGTATAGGTGAGGCTCAGTCCGACCTCGGCGGCGGAAGGGCCACCTGGAACGTCCGGAGCGCTCACGCTCTCCGGCGGGCGTGTTATGGTCAGTATTCTCGCCGGCGACCACTCCGACATCACGTCGTTGTGAGTCGCGCATCTCGCCTGAGTCCGTACGTTGTAGGCCCCGGCGCCCTGCCATGTGTGGGACGCAGTCGCCGACAGTGACCAGTCGGACTGCGTTCCATCGCCCCAATCAAGGCGGTACTGAAGCCGGTGCTGCAGGTTGGACGATGCGCCCTGCGCGGTGTATGTGAGGCTCTCTCCAATCTCCCCTGAGTCCGGACCGGATGGAACGGACGGGGTTGTCACCACCTCGGGCGGGGGCGCGATGTTGACCGTTGCGGGGACCGACCAGAGGGACACCACACCGGAGTCCGCTGCGCTCCGGGCCTGGGCCCTGACCTTGAACGGTCCCTGGCTCGACCACGACTTCGAAGCTGTCAAAGCCGCCGACCACTCCGAGCGCGTCCCGTCGCCCCAGTCGAAACGGTACTGCACGCTGTTACCGAGGCTGGAGACAGCGCCCCCGGTGCTGTAGCCCAATGCTTTGCCCACCTCGCCGGTGGCCGGGCCGACGGGCACTGACGGAGGACTCAACGTCTCGGGAGGCTGTCCTATAGTGACAGTGGCGGGACCCGACCAGGTTGACATGACATTCACATGCGACCCGCATCTGGCCCGGGCCTTGACATCATAGGTACCGGCGGACATCCATACGTGGGAGGCGCTCGTTGCGGCCATCCACTCCGACTGTGAGCCGTCACCCCAGTCGAACCTGTATTGCAGGCTATGGTCCAGGTTGGAGTGTGAGCCGCCGGTGAGGAAGGTGAGGCTGACCCCGACCTCGGCTTTCGCGGGGCCGAGCGGTACATCCGGTACACTAACCGTCTCGGGAGGCTCGAATATCGAGACCTCGCGGGCATCCGACCAGTCCGAGACAACCCCTGCGTGCTCGGCGCACCTAGCCTGCGCTCTGACCTGATACGTCCCCGCCTCCGGCCAGGCGTAGGTGGACGCATTCGACGACGACCACATGGAGTAGGTCCCGTTTCCCCAATCGAACCTGTAGTCCAGGCTGTGTCCCAGATTGGACGAAGCCCCGCCGGTGGTATACGTAAGGCTAGCGCCGGCTACGCCGGTGGAAGGCCCAAGCGGAGCATTCGGCGTGCTGATGGTCTCGGGCGGAGGATGCGAAGTGCTGAGGTCCCACCCAGTGTAGGCTAGACCGCAGTCGACGCACTCGCTGAGGTCGCGACCCGGCCAGACCGGGCGCCAGTTGCCCAGCCAGCTTACCGACGCTTCAAGACTGCCGAGCGGGCAGCGGTCGACCGTGTATGAACCATCGGATTCCGTAGTGACGTACATCCGTTCGCCGCTGTCTGAGCATCGTACCTCGACGCCGGCGCCGGCCATAGGTGACCCGTCCTCGAAGCTGACCTCTCCTCGAAGAGCGGTGCTGGCGTGTCCCCTCAGATCGAGGTGTGCGGTGTGGGAGTCCCCGTTCTCCCGATTGTCGAGCAGCACCAGGAACTGCCAGCCCGAGAAGTCGGCCTGGGACCTGGCTGGTCGCAGCTCGGCCCTGAACGGAAGCGTGCGGTTGCCCCCGATCATTGAGTCCTCGCGAAGCGCACCGGCAGAGTCATAGACTCGGACTCCCATCTCATCGTCCGAAGCACACGAGGCCTCGAGGTCTATTCTGTATATGTAGAAGCGGCTGTCCGGATTGTCCAGGTAGATGAAATATGAGGACGTCTTCCCGGTATCAATTCGGGCCTGAACCGGCTGGGGGTCCGGGCCCTCAAGGGTCAGAGTGATGCTGTGGATGTCGGCGAAGACTGTGACGGGCAGGAGGGAGACAAGCAGGGAAGCAATGAGAAAGAGGCTGAAGGCCAGGCAGATGGATACTCTGGCCATCCCAGTCTGCTTCTCCCGATCGGACTTGCTGAACTGTCCGGACTGTGCCACTGCGGTTGCCCCAGCTTCAACTCGCACGGGATTATAAACCCTGATTTCCACAAATGCAAACACGCGTATTCACCCTTAATCCGTGAGTTGGCTGGCTAGTGTGAAGCTGATCAGCTTG
>CAZNOI010000037.1:0-18044 GCA_964574685.1 uncultured Dehalococcoidia bacterium | reverse complement strand
GCTTATCACAAGCTGATCAGCTTCACACTAGCCAGCCAACTCACGGATTAAGGGTCATTACAGCCGCTTGCTGCAGCGACTGTCGGGTTGTATAATCCTCGCGGCAATCGGCAATTTGGCGAGGAGTGAGTACTCTATGAAGAAGGCATTGGTGGCTATCGCGGGCTTGGCTCTTTTCTGCGGGGCTATGGTTTCGCCACTCGCGGTTGCTGGCGCGTCGGAAGCACCTCGGGTTGGCGAACAGGTGGATGCAGGGGGCGACTGCGTCACGCGCAGTCTCGTTTCACTTCTCCGGGCAGCCGATGGGTCGGCAAAGGAAGCGGATGTGTTCCAGCCGGGCGATACCGTGACCGTAGTCGGATACGGGTTCAAGCCTTGCCGTGAGTACGAAATGTACATCCAGCCATATGTCACCGGTGTCCACGTTACCGAGGGGGATCAACTGGACCCGGCACTCGATCCAGGCGGCTTGGCACCCCTAACCGTGAACTCTGGCCCCATGGGCGTAATCGGCCCTGTTGATCTCTGGACCGTGCCCCCGGAAGGATATGCTGGTACCTACTGGGAGATTGTCGCTGATTACGCGGGTGTCGACTGTGGGGGAGTGGGCATCTACAACGCCGATGAGGATGGACTGGACGCGGTCTGCCTGGACAGGGAAGGATTCGTAGTTGTCCCGGAGGCACCAACTATAGTCCTGCTCTCGCTATCGCTGCTTGTATTCGGGGGAGTCTATGTCGCTCGGAAGCGCAACAGCTTGCATGGCTGGTGTCGTCGGTCAATCCACTAGACTCGTTCAGAACCCACTAGCTACAGGTTGGTGAGAGCGTCAATATCCCGCACTTGCCGGTCCAATGGTAACAGAGCCCAAGGCGTGAGGGCTAACTTGACGACAGGATCGAAGGCTGCCAGGTCGCTTGTTCAGACGTCGGCGACCCTTCTTGTTCTTGTAGTCTCTCTGCTTCCGTTCTTCCTCTTCTGGTTGCTGAGGGAAGAGTATGCGGTACCGTCGGCTGCATTCGCGGCGATTGTCATCATTGGAGTATGCCATGTGTGGCTGGCGTTTGTTGCCGATTCATCCCTGGTGTACGGCGATGTGCGCGAGGCGCTGACTGCACTGTTGGGCCTGGTTCCGGCCTATATGGCGCTCGTGTTGCTGGCGGCCATTGGTGCGCTCTGGCCGGTCTATGTAGCGGCAGCGGTGGATGTTGTGGGAATCCTGGCGCTTCTGGCTCTTGCCTGGTACCGGTCCCGCTCTGACTAGTGGCCCTGGAACTGAGGAGTGGTGCGAATACTCTCCTCGACCTCTTCCACGAGCGCTTTCACCGTGGGGCGGTTGATCAGCGCGACCAGTACGCAACCCAGGATGAAGGCTTTGACCCTCGAAGGCGCGTAGCCCTGGCAGATGAATGCCGTGCTGTCTGGCGCCTGCTTCAGCCTTACCCTGACACCGGTCATGCTGTCCTTCTCTACTATGAAGTCCTGCGACGCATGGCCGACCGGCGAAACGTATCGATAGACCTTGTATCTCTCGCCGAGACGCTCCCTGAGGATTGCGACCGCCTCATCGAGCGTCAGTTCGGGTCTAGAGGCAACCGTTACTATTGACATCTGCCACTCCCGTCACCTTATAGACTACCATAGCCAGTCCACCGAATGCGTGTGCTACTCCGAGGTCGATGCACGGCCCCGGCCCCTTGTAGCTGCAGCGTCCAACAACCATGCAACTGCTGCCGGCGGCATCGACATGGCGAGCACCAGCGGCCCGATGAGACACGAGAAAGTCAGGCTGAGCAGCGCAAGGGCCAGCAGTTCGAATGAATCAGACAGCCCCTGCTTGATACCGGCCTGCTCCGGGTGGCCCGCCTGGCCTTTGTCCGGTCGGACGGCCCGGCGAGCTGATTCGTAGGCTGTCAACGGCGTCACCAGTAGCAGTAGTATCCAGAACGTCACAAATGACTTGAAGATCGTGGTGAGAATGCCGACCCTCGTGGCGGGCCATTCCACGGATTCGGCGTGCCTCTCGCCCAGCAGATGCCTGACCATCGAGCGAAACCAGATCCCGCCCCAGGCGACAGGTGCGTTGCCCAGTCGATACAGATTGTCCACAGCCCTTGTCATCTGCATGTCTTCTGTCCTGGAGGTCATCGGGGAACGCGGATTGCCTTGGAGCAAGATTCTAGCACTCCGGCCCTCGAAGTGGAAGACGCCGAACGCTGACCGTTGACGTCCAGATCTTGTGAGAGGCATAATCAGCGATGCAGGGGGCGCGAGCCGGCTATCTAATCGAGCAGGGTGGGACATGAAGCAGTCGGGAGCAATGCTACTGGTCAATCGGGACGGCAAGGTGCTGCTTGTCCACCCGGCCGGATGGTACAACCGGAACGCCCCGTGGATGCCTCCCAAGGAGGAGGTAGAGGCCGGTGAGTCGGCGGAGGATGCGGCAAGGCGTGCGTTGGTGGAAGAGCTTGGCCTGTCTCCCGATTCATACGAGCTGGCGGATGACCTCGGCAGAATCCAGTACAGGTCGGGGTCGAAGTCCGTATTCTGCTACTCCGCACGCTATTTTGGTGCGGATGACGCCGTTACCCTGGACCGTGAAAACGACAGATATGGCTGGTACGGCCTGGCAGAGGCCAAGGCGGTTATCAAAGACGAGTTCGTACCGATACTCGAGCGCTTGAGCATCGACTAGGGACATCACTCTTCGGTCTTCTCCCCCGATTGTCCTGCAGTCCCCCGGGGCACGACCACGGCTGGGACAGTCCGGCAAGCCGCTGTTCTTTCTCGTCTCACGGGTATTGACAAACACGGACAAAAGTGATACAAAACGACAGTCCGCGAAGTGAGAGTTGTGGACTGCCCCTGTTGGACTGCTTCAGATGATGGGTTATAGTAAGTCCCAAAGTCCGGAAGGGGTGGGCTGGAATCCGAGACCTGGGGGTTGTTGATATGTCGAGGGAGATAACCATACCGGGGTGCCTCGGAGAAATCAGGAGATGGTATAGCGAGTACTGCAGCGTCGACTGCCGGCTGGCTGCGCTCTGCTGCCTCGTAGTCATGTGTGACTTCTACAGCAAGGAGCAGTCCGCCAATTCCTACTTCGACCTGCCGTCGGATCCTGATAACCCGTAGACTGGCCCACGGAATTCATACGGAATTCATAGCGTGGCCGGGTCACTGCATTTGCTTTCAGCAGGAGGCAGGGAATGTCCCTTGGAAGCGTTTTCCGCAGGCTGATGAGAGTTGTACTGATCTGTGCGCTGATCGGCTCCCTGATTGGAGGGCTTGTCGGTGTAGTTACCGCCGGCGAGTCGGAGATCCCGGCCACACCAGTGGTAGGCGGCGAGTAGCCTCTGTCCTTGCCGGACCCCAAACGTTATGCCAACGCTTCAGAAAACCTGTAGCCACTCCATATAGTGCTCCCAGACTCCGGCGGCTGATCTCGGGCCCAAATTCAACAGAACTGTATTTTCCGTCGCTAAGATGCCCAGTATGCACTTCACTACCATGTTCTCATATGCTACAATTGCCTCAATATGAGATACTCCCTTGGTCTGGATGTGGGTTCGGTCCGGGTCAAGCTGGCTCTTCTGTGTGACGGTGAGATCGTCCACCTGGACAGCGAGAGGATCACGTCCAGCCCCAGAGACGCCGTAGCCGCCCTCATAAACCGGGCTTCGGGTTCCTACAGTCTGGAGGATATCACCTCCGCCGCTGTCTCGGGTTCGGGAAGCGCGGTAATCCCTGGAGAACTGGGATGGGCGGAGTACAGCAGTTCCCTCGCCATTGCCTCCGGCCTGCTGCTTCATCACCCGGAAGCGAAGACCATTGTCCAGATAGGGGGACAGAGCTCCTTCGTCATCTCCTTGCAGGACGGATTGCGCAAGCCATGGCATGTCGTTTCCAACTCTCTCTGCGCTGCAGGGACTGGCAGATTCATTGAGCAGCAGGCCTATCGCATCGGGATCGGACTGGACGATTTCTCCCGTATCGCGCTGGACTGCGAGGGCAATCCGCCACGGATAGCGGCGCGGTGCAGCGTCTTCGCCAAGAGCGACCTCATACACCTTCAGCAGAAGGGCGTTCCGATGTCCGGAATGCTATATGCGCTGAGCGAGAGTATTGCGCGGATGGTGGGCTCCCTGAAGAAAGGGTCTTTCGATGAGCCCGTGTTCTTCGTGGGTGGCGTGGCTGCCAATGCCGCGGTTCGGCGGGCCTTGAACGAGTCCGTGTCGGCGCGCAACGGGCATGCGGTAGAGGTCGAAGTCCCGGAGCATTTCCTTCATATAGAGGCAATCGGTTGCGCCACACTCGCTGCCGATTCCGGACGCTCATCCCGGGTGGTAATACTCCCCGAGGAGAGCCTGGGCCAGCGCTACTACGAGATGTCCAGACTGGAGAAGGTCGAGCAGCGCGACGCGTGGAGCGCGACAGATGTGACAGAACCCTTCGTCGGCTATCTGGGCGTCGATATCGGGTCTACCAGTACCAAGGCTGTCATACTCGATGAGTCGGGCGCAGAAGTCGTGGCAAAGAGCTACCTGATGACGGCCGGGAGGCCGGTTGAGGCAATCAAGGACGTCTTTCGCAATCTGCTCGGCGACGTCGGAGAGAAGGCGACTATTGCCGGAGTCGGCGTGACAGGTTCCGGAAGGTATCTGGTCGGCAGCTTCATTGGCGCTGATGTAATAAGGAACGAGATCACGGCGCAGACACGGGCCGCGGCCGATGTAGACCCCGATGCTGACATCATCGAGATCGGCGGTCAGGACTCAAAGCTGGTCATCAAGCGGAATGGTGTAGTCATCGACTATCAGATGAACAAGGCATGCGCGGCCGGTACCGGGAGCTTCATCGACGAACTCGCCGAGCAACTCGGCGTGCGGGTGCACAATGGGGAGTTCGCCCGCCTCGCGTTC
This sequence comes from uncultured Dehalococcoidia bacterium, assembly GCA_964574685.1. GTDB lineage: Bacteria > Chloroflexota > Dehalococcoidia > SZUA-161 > SZUA-161 > CAZGDV01. The sequence goes on along the minus strand of CAZNOI010000037.1, from coordinate 13,122 downwards.
GAAGCGCCCCACACAATTGACCTTGGCTCGCGCTGCGCCGCCTTCATGGGTCAGTCCGTGGCTTCAGCCCAGCAGGCTGGTGTGCCAATTGAGGTTGTTGCCGCAAGCCTGTCGAACTCGATCGCCGCCAACTACCTTTCCAAGGTCCTGGGCAACAGGAAGCTGGGAGACAGGGTGATATTGACCGGCGCTGTGTTCTACAACGATGCAGTGGTCTCCGCCTTCAAGTCCGCCCTCGAGGGCAAGACAGTCAGCGTTTCGGGACACAAGGAGGTGACCGGCGCTATAGGAGCTGCGTTGCTCGCCAGGGAGGAAATGGCTGGTCGGCCCTCGAAGTTCAAGGGATTTCAGAAGGTTATTGACAGTGAGCACAAGCTGTCGACATTCACCTGCAAGAAATGTGACAACAACTGCACGATTACGCGTATGGAGATTCCGGGCGAGAGCCCTACCTTCTATGGTAGCAGGTGCGATCTATTCGACAGCACAGTAAGCCGTGGGCGGGTCTCGACGCCTTTCGATGAACGAGAAGCTCTTCTGTACGGGGAGTACCGCGAAGGTACGGGGAACGGTCCCGTTGTAGGACTGCCCAGGGCGCTTATGGTGTACGACTACGCCCCGATGCTCATCGGGTTTCTGAACGCGCTCGGGGCCCGGGCGGTGCTCTCCAACAAGACAAACAACCAGATCATGCACCAGTCTGTCGAACTCAGCTATAGCGACAGTTGCTTCCCGATGAAGCTTGTTCACGGGCATGCGGAGAGTCTGAAGGAGCAAGTCGACTACCTCCTGTTCCCGAGCGTGTTGCGAATGGGTCTCAAGGAGGGGGACGAGAACCAGAAGTACGCTTGTCCACTCGTGCAGGCTTCCCCATTCATCATTCGGCAGGCCCTCGGCCTGGGCAGGAAGCTGCTGGTACCGATGATCGATTTCAGCCATGGTGACGAGGATGTTATTGAGAGCCTGGCGCGCGTCGCCCAGAAGATCGGGTACTCGAAACAGCAGGGAGTGGATGCGGCAAACGCCGCTCTGACGGCGCAGAGGGATTTCGAACGGGCCCAAGCGGAGGTCGGACGCAGGACCATGGCCAACCTCCTCAGTGACCCGGACCAGTTGGGTGTCGTTATCTTCGCGCGGTCATACATGTCGCAGGACTCCGGCGCTAACCTCGGCGTGGCCGAGAAGCTCGCACAACTCGGCGTCACCCCGATACCACTCGATTTTCTGCCCCTGGATTCCGTGGATGTTCGTGAATACTCGGACCGGCCTTACTGGTTCAACGAGGCCAAGCACATCGCCGGTGCCGCCGTTGTGGCCAGCGACCCCAGGCTCTTTGGCCTGGTGATCACCAACTTCGGGTGCGGGCCGAACTCCTTTGTCCTTAACGTGGTCGAGGACATAATGGGAGAGAAGCCGCTCGGTCAGTTGGAGATCGACGAGCACGCAGCCGAGGCCGGCCTGGTGACTCGACTCGAAGCCTTCGTCGACACAATAAGGCAGTACGCCGCCGCCGGTCGCACAGCGGACGCTGGTCTTGATGGAAGAGACATACGGAGATATGCGTACACCAGGTTCAACGAGAGCCAGACGGTACTGTTGCCCCGGATGTGCGAGCACGCCGAAGTACTCGCGGCAGCCATGCAGGCGTACGGTGTGGACGCTCAGGTGCTGCCCGAGCCCGACTATCGAAATCTGCTGTATGCAAACAGGGTAACCTCGGGCAAGGAATGCCTGCCGTATCGTGTCACCCTTGGCGGCTTCATGCGCTATTTGAACGAGGAGAACGCGGGTGACAGGGCGAACGTGGAAGGCTTCCTCGCAGCGGCGTTTGGGCCGTGCCGGTTCGGCAAGTACGCGGTGGAGCAAATCAGGATTCTGCACGAACTGGGGTACGACTTCCCTATTCGTACGACGGTGTCAAACAATGGGTACCATGACTGGAACCTGGGTTCCGGGTTCGAGCGCCTTGCGTGGCGGGGTATTGTCGGGGTGGACCACCTGGAGCGGTTGCTGTGGCGGGCCAGGCCATATGAGAAGACCGAAGGGTCCGCCAAGGCGTTATTCGACGACTATCTGGTCAGGCTGGCCGATCTGACCCGGAAACGGGAGTCGATAGCGCCGCTGCTAAAGGACGCTGCTCAGAAGTTCATGTCACTAATTGACCCGGGCCTGGCGAGGAGACCGCTGGTCGGCATAAACGGCGAGATATTCCTGCGCTCGAACAGCTTCAGCAACAGCAATCTGGTACTTGAGTGTGAGAAGGCTGGACTGGAAGTGGTCGTCTCACCGATGTCTGAGTGGTTCAAGTACGTGACCCACAGGAACATAGAGGACGGCGTGCGCGACCGGGACGTGGGCCGCATACTGAAGGGCTATCTGAGGAAGCTGATACTCACCTGGGACGAGCACCGGGTAGCATCCATCTTCAATGGCTCGGTGGAAGGCAAGGAGCCCTCAACCAAGGCGCTTCTGACTCTGTCAGGGAAGTACCTCTCGCCTATGTGCGGTAGCGAGGCTGTTCTGAGCATCGGGGCCGGCCTCGAATGGCTGGAGGAGTCCAGGTTCGCCGGCGTCATCTCCGTGATGCCCCACGGGTGTATGCCCGGCGGCATTGTTGCGGCAATCGCGGAACAACTGGCTACCCAGTACGGCAAGCCGTGGATAAGCCTTACCTACGATGGCATCCTGGAGAGCAATAATCAGGCCAGGATCGTCAACTTCGCCGAGGTGATCAAGTTCACGTCGCGCGAAGGCGCGCGGGGCTAACCTGCGACGGGCTAATTCGCCTCCGCATCTCTGGACCCCCGCCTAATCGCACCATCCGGCACGACTACTCAGGCCGACGTGGGCTTGTTCGATCCCCAGCCGGTGGAACGCGCACTATCCCATCTTCCCGTGCGGTTTCCACCCCTGGCTTTGCGCAAACTCAGTTTAGGGGAACTGGTGCCTGCGAGACGGCTCTATCGTCTGGACTGCGAGTAGCAGTCGGAGCAGTAGACCGGTCGACCACTGCGAGGCTCGAACGGTACCTGGCAGTCCTTGCCGCAAGCGGCGCAGACCGCGGGAAACATCTGCCTCTGCCGATAGCCGCCGCCGCCTCCGTAACCGCCGCCCATGCGACCCTGCTTTCTGGCCGCGCGGCAGTCAGGGCAGCGTCCGGGTTCGTTCTGGAACCCCTTGCCGGCGAAGAACTCCTGCTCGGACGCGCTGAAGACGAAGTTCGCCCCGCAGTCAGAGCAAGTAAGCGTCTTGTCCTGAAACTCCATGGATGACCCTCCTTAATTGGTAACCTTGTCGAATCTTGATCATCCATGGCCTGGGGGAAGGACGTTGGGACTACACAGGTCGATGACTGACCAACTTCTAACAGGTCTAGCTAAATTGTACCAGACACGCAAGGTCTGTCAACGTGGATTAGGGGCAATATGCGGATGACATTCAGGCCGACATACGGACTGGGTGTCAGGCTGCCGACCGCAGCACCCGGCCTTCTGCGATTCGAAGAGGTGTGGAGATACTCAGGAAGGCTGGGTCGAACTGGTCGAGTTCGGTGGCGGTCAGCATCACCTGGTCGTATTGCTGTATTGAGGTCAGGACGTGGGCACGCCTGCGGGCGTCGAGTTCGGACAATACGTCGTCCAGCAGAAGGACGGGGCATTCACGTGTGTAATCCGCCACGAATCGGGCCTGTGCCAGCTTGAGAGCCAGGGCGAGCGTGCGTTGCTGTCCCCTCGAACTGTACCTGCCAACGTCAACGCCATCGGCGACAAAACGGAGCTCGTCCCTGTGGGGGCCCACAAGAGTAGCCCTTTGACCCAACTCCGCAGATCTTCTGGAATCCAGGGCCTCTCGAAATCGCTCTGTCCACTGCTCGACGCTGCCCGGCTCCGGGACCTGGCTCCTGGTCAGGTTCTGTATGTAAGTCAGCTTCAGGGCAACGGGGCTTCCTGTGAGGTCGCTGAGGATGGGCTGGGCCAGGCTTTCCAGTGAGGCGATGGCCTTCGTGCGCTGGGCGACAAGGTACGCTCCTGCCTGCATCAACTCCTGGTCCCAGAAGGCGAGCTCTTCAGGGCTCGCCTCATTGTCGGCGATTCGATGGAGAAGCCTATTCCTCTGCCAGAGTACCTTCGCGTAGCGCTGAAGCAGCCGTAGATACTGTCGGTCGAGCTGCGAAATGACGATGTCCAGGTACCTTCTTCTTATGGCCGGCTCTCCGCTGATGATATCGATGTCCTGTACTGTGAAGACAACCGCCTTGAGCCGGCCCACAACATCGACAGCGCGGCGAGGAACGCCGTCCACTCGCAATCTCTTGTGCACCGGTGGTGCCCTTCGTGGCAGGAGGGTCTCCTCAGGGGTGGGTGGAGATTGAGAAGACGCTCTTGTCGTGAGGGCCATCTCTATGGTGTGGCTGCCTGAGTCGTCCTCGACAGATGCGGCCAGCCGGCAGACCGGTATGTCGTCGGATAGGGATGCCCAGTTGACAAGCTCGGCGTCAGTAGCTGCGCGCGGTGACCTCGTGGCGGCGAGTACGTAGATGCCCTCGAGCAGATTGGTCTTGCCCTGGGCATTGTCGCCGTGGAAGAGAAATATGCCCGGTCCGAGGTCGAGTCCGAGATGTCTGTAGTTGCGGAACCCGGCGAATGAGAGATGCTTGATTCGCAATCGTCAGCCTCAGGCGAACAGGATGTCACATGTAACTCTAGCCCGATTGCCGGCGGAAGGCAATGTCGCAAATGCGGCGAAACGCGGTCAGTCGGTTTTCAGCATGCGGGTGTAACAAGTCCCGCTCCCCGGTCGTTATATGTGAGGTCGGGTGGATTGGTGGTGGTGGCGGCCATACAGTCTCTGCGCTGTCGCGGTCTCCTGGCAACGGCCCCCCTTTCAGGAGGCTGCGGCAGTGCGTAGACCAGGGTCGCCGTTATCTAACCCAGCGCAGAGGCGGGTACGGTCCTCCGCGACGAAAGGTGGAGACATGAACATCCATGAGCTACTTTGTCTGATGGTAGAGAAACAAGCATCCGACCTGCATATCCGTGTGCCCAGCCCTCCGGTTATTCGATTGGACGGGATGCTGATGCCGCTCAACGATCTCCCGTGCGTAACGCCGGAATACGCGCGGCAGGCCCTCGAGCATATCACGACAGACGAACAATGGAATGACTTCCATGAGGACAAGGAGTTGGACCTGGCCTACAGCGTGCCGGGACTGGCCCGCTTCAGAGTGAACGCCTTCTTCCAGCGCGGCACGATAAGCCTCGCGATCAGGCAAGTGTCGCCGATTATGCCCACTATCGAGGAACTCGGGTTGCCACCTGTGTGCAACTCCCTTGCCCTGAAGACGAAGGGACTGGTCCTGGTGACCGGCCCGACGGGCAGCGGCAAGTCGACTACGCTCGCGGCGATGATCAACCATCTCAACCACAACGACAGGCGGAATGTGATCACCATCGAAGACCCCATAGAGTACGTTCATCAGAACGATCTGTGCCTCATCGCACAGCGTGACCTCGGCGATGACACAAGCTCGTTCTCTACGGCACTGCGTCACGCTTTGCGTCAGGACCCGGATGTCATACTTGTCGGCGAGATGCGCGACCTGGACACGATAGCTACGGCGATCACCGCCGCCGAGACGGGGCATCTGGTCCTGAGCACCCTGCACACGATAAGTGCTCCACAGACCATCGAACGCATCGTTGATGTCTTCCCCGGGCAGCAGCAGGAGCAGATCAGGTGCCAGCTATCTCTGGTGCTGGAGGGAGTCATATCCCAGGTGCTGCTGCCTCGCGCTGAGGGTAACGGCAGGGTCGCCGGCTTCGAGGTGATGACAGGGACGGACGCCATCCGCAGCCTGATACGGGAGAACAGGATCGACCAGATACCGACCTATATTCAGACCGGCAGGCAGTATGGCATGCAGACGATGGACCAGTGCCTGGAAGAGTTGACGAGAACGAACCAGGTTGCTCCGGAGGAAGCCGCCAAGCGGTACAGCAAGCCGGAGTCCTTCAAAGACCCCGTGGGCAACGGTGGCCATCGCCCTCTGCAGGCGGCGATGTCGGGCTCGGCACGCTAGGCGGGATTGTGCCAAACGTAACCGCGCCGCCCGCTGATGCGGGCGGCGCGGCTGAGTTGTGAGACCCTGCGGCAACCCCGTTTGACACTACTCTGGCATTTCAGTAAGCTATCCCGTAAGGTTCCCTGAAGTGACCAGAGAGCAGAATAGCCCCGATTTTCTCTTCGCACGAATCCAGGACCTCAAGAAGCACCTCAATGCTGTGATAATGGCGCACAACTATCAGCGACCGGAGGTGCAGGACGTCGCCGACTTCCTGGGGGACTCCCTGGAGCTGGCGAGAGTGGCAAGCGAGACCGAGGCGGATGTCGTTGTGTTCTGCGCGGTCAGATTTATGGCTGAGACTGCGGCGATCGTCAATCCGGACCGTAAGGTGCTCTTGGCTGAGGGCACCGCCGGTTGTCCAATGGCGGATATGATTGAGGTTGCGGATGTCGGTGAGTGGCGGAGGCGCCATCCGGGCGCGTGTGTTGTCTGCTACGTGAACTCCTCCGCCTCAGTCAAGGCTGAAAGCGACTACTGCTGCACCTCTGCAAACGCGGTTAGGGTTGTGGAGGCGGTACCATCGGACGAGGTCATCTTCATTCCCGATTACAACCTCGGGCGCTACGTAGCCGACAGAACGGGCAAGGACGTTGTACTGTATCCAGGGTTCTGCAATGTGCACAATCGCGTGACAGCAACTCACGTGCGTCGGGCAAGGGAAGAGCATCCTGGAGCTGTTGTCCTGGTTCACCCGGAGTGCAGGATAGAGGTCATCGAGCTCGCTGATGCGGCCCTGAGTACTTCCCAGATGGCAAGATACGTGAGGGACAGTGACGCGGTCGAGTTCGTCATCGGCACCGAGCTCGGGCTGCTGTACCGGTTGCGGTCGGACAATCCGCGAAAGGCCTTCCACGGCCTCTCGCCCGGTATGCTGTGCCATGAGATGAAGAAGACTACATTGGCCGACGTAGCCAGGGTGATGGAGAGGATCGACAATGTCGTGACAGTCGAGGAAGGCACCAGAGTAAGAGCGAAGCGAAGTCTGGACAGAATGCTGGAGATAGCGTAGGCCGGTACGGTGCGGGAATACGATTTCGTTATAGTCGGGAGTGGGATAGCCGGCCTCTATGACGCTCTGCTGGCCCAGGAACAGGGAGAGGTGCTGATCCTCACGAAGGGCAGCATAGACGAGTGCAACTCCAAACATGCTCAGGGAGGAATCGCAGCCGCGATCGGCAGCGCCGACTCGCCGGAGCTGCACTTCAAGGATACGGTTTCGGCCGGGGCCGGTCTGTGCGATGAGGAAGCTGTTCGCATTCTCACTGAGGAGGCTGCCGACCGTATAGCCGATCTAGTCAGATATGGTGTTCCCTTCGACACAGTCGATGGCGAGATCGCCCTGGCCAGGGAGGCGGCTCACGGTGTGCCCCGTATACTGCACGCGGGTGGTGACGCTACAGGCGAGCAGATCGAGACAACGCTCAGTCGAGCGGCGAAGTCATCGAAGCGGATTGCCATTCTGGAGCACTGCCTGGTCACCGAGATCGCTGTGCAGGGGGGCGCTGTCCAGGGGGTGCGCGCAATTGACATGCGTTCTGCTTCAATTGAGGAGTTCGAGTGCCGGGCGTTGATAGTCGCGACCGGTGGTGTCGGCAGGCTGTTCAAGATAACCACGAATCCCGACGTGGCTACCGGGGACGGAATCGCGCTGGCCTATCGTGCGGGGGCCGACATCGTCGACATGGAGTTCATGCAATTCCATCCAACCGCGCTCCGTCTCCCGGGTGTGCCCCTCTTTCTTATATCTGAGGCGGTCAGGGGCGAGGGGGGAATACTGAGGAACGCGCAGGGTGATCGCTTCATGCTGAAGTACAATGAGCTGGGTGAGCTTGCCCCTCGGGATATCGTCGCGCGCTCGATCGTCGCTGAAATGAAGGAGACGGGGACAGACCGTGTCTTCCTCGATGTTACCCATCTCCCGGCAAAGGTCGTGTCGACCAGGTTCCCGCAGATATTCAGGTTCTGCCTCGACCACGGGCTCGACATAACGACGTCATGGGTGCCGGTAGTCCCGGCGGCGCACTACCTCATGGGCGGCGTGCGGACGAACTACTGGGGGGAGACGAACATCAAGGGGCTATTCGCGAGCGGAGAGGTCGCCTGCACGGGAGTGCACGGCGCGAACAGGCTCGCATCGAACTCGCTGCTCGAGGTGCTCGTGTTCGCCAAGCGGATAATCGACAGGGCTAAGGGAATACCCAGTATCACTCCTTCGTCGAGAGGGAAGACGATCGATCTCGCGGACAGGGGAGAGATGGACGTTGGCGACAGGGCGGTTGGCCTCAAGGCGCTCCGATCGCTTATGTGGGAGAACGTAGGGATACTCCGGAATGAAGAGGGACTGGTGAACGCGGCGACGACGCTGGCCGCCTGGGAGCGAGCCCTTCCGGAGTTCACGGACAGACCAGCATATGAGTTGGCCAATATGGTGCTGGTCGGCAGGCTGATGGCTGAGGCTGCCTTGATCAGGAAGGAGAGCCGCGGGGCACACTGGAGGTCCGACTATCCCGAGCCGAACAGCGTGTGGCTCCGGCACATCGTGTTCCGTGGAGGAAGCGGACGGACCGACGGATCTCCCTTCACGGGTGGCCGGGGCTAGGGAAAGCCGGTCCGTAATACGCTGGGTCCAATGTCGAATTGCCTCATTGCCTACTTCTCGCTGGGTGGCACGACTTCACTCATAGCCGATCGTATTGCCGCCGGGCTGCGTAGAGCTGACTGCCATGTTGACCTTGAACGCATAGCGAAAGACCGTTTCCCCGGGGTCGACGGCTACGGCATGCTTGGCGTCGGTACGCCTGTCTACTACTATAGGGCTCCCTTCATTGTGCAGGACTTCCTTGAGAGCCTGCCCGATCTCAATGGTCTTCCCGTGTTCATCTTCCTGCTGCATGGGACCTATCCGTGGGAGACCGGCGCTGCGATTGGACGTGTACTCCAGGGCAAGGGAGGCCGTCCAGTCGGGTACTACCGGAGCTACGGGGTAGAGCACTGGGTCGGCTACTTGCGCGAGGGCTACATCTTCTCGCCGGGCCATCCGAATGTGGCCGAGCTGGAGGGTGCCGAGGACTTCGGCCACGAGATGGCGAATGCGGTAAATGCTTCTCGTCGGATGGACTGGATGGCCGACAGGAGCGCTCCCCTTCTGTACCGGATTGAGCGGCTGCTGACTTGCAGACGGCTGGCGACCAGCGTGTACAGCAGGCTGTTCCGGGTGGATAGAGCGCTCTGCGATTCCTGCGGGCTGTGTGCGGAGCTCTGCCCTACGGGCAACGTATCCCTGGACTCTGAGGGGCTCCCCACATGGGGGCGGTACTGTCTTCTTTGCCTGAGTTGCGAGCTGAAGTGCTCCAGGAATGCCATATCTTCGCCGGCAGGCTGGAGGATACTCAAACCCATTATCAGCTACAACGCGCGAAGTGCCGCTCGTGACCCTTCGATCGATCACATCAAGGTCGATCCCCGGACGTGGCTGCCTCCGGACGCGGCCGCGGACAGTCAATAGTACGGGCCAACGTCTACTGGAAGAGTCCTCTTGCACGATGGTGTATGCTCGTATACAATCTAATCCACATGAGGGACTATGACCAGGAATTCGCTGATCATAATCGGGGCGGGACTCGGCGGTCTGTCCGCCGGCTGTTATCTGCAGATGAACGGCTACCATACGCTTATCTTCGAGCATCACAGCGTGCCGGGAGGGGTGGCTGCCTGTTGGAAGAGGAAAGGCTATCTCATAGACGGCGGTATCCACTTCATCATGGGTCACCGGCCGGGCACAGACCTGCATGATGTTTACCGTCAACTCGGGGCTGCCGATGATGATATCTTCGTCGATCTGATCACCTATGGCAGGTATGTGGACGAGAGGACGGGGCGATCGGTGGATGTTACGGGAGACCTGGACAGGCTCAGGAGTGATCTGGGAGAGCTTCCGAAGCATGACAAGCGGGTGGTGGAAGAACTGATCCGGGGCGCCAGGGCCATGCGTGGCCTGGATATGAGCGAAATCGGTCTGGCCAAGCCGCCCGAGTTGACGACCGCACTCGATCAATTGTCGCTTCTCTGGCGCATGCGTCGCCTGTGGAGGCCCTTCACCGGGCGTATGGCGGCGTCAATCGGCGAGTACGCCGAGAGCGTGCAAGACCCGTGGTTGCGTGGTCTCCTGCCCCGGCTATTCGCTCCCGAAGTGCCGGTATGGTTCGTATGCATGTTGCTGGCCCTGGCTGTTGACGGACAGATCGGGCTTCTGAAGCATGGGTGTCTGGACTTCGCGCTGCGAATCGAGAAGAGGTATGGAGAACTGGGCGGACAGGTCCAGTACAAGTCGACTGTTGAGGAAGTCATAATTGAAAACAACCGGGCGAGCGGAGTAAGGCTTGCAGACGGCTCTGTGCACAGCGCAGACACGGTGGTATCGGCTGCCGACGGGTACAGCACAGTATATGGGATGCTGGGAGGCCGCTACCTCAGTTCGGAATTGCAGCACCGGTATGAGGCATGGCCGCTATGCAAGCCCTTCTTGACTGTCAGCTTCGGTGTGGCGCGAGAGTACCCAAATGAGCCGGCGTTCACTACACTGCAGTTGGCGGAGCCGATAGATGTTGGTCGTGAGTGTGCTGAGGCTGTGATTGTGCGCATGCTGAACTACGGTCCCGATTTCGCCCCACCCGGAAAGACCGTCGTCCAGGTAGAGCTGGAGACAGAGTGGGACTACTGGAATGACCTCCAGTGCAGCGACAGGAGGCGTTATGATGAAGAGAAGGACCGCGTCGCCGCAGACGTTCTCGCCCGCCTTGAAAGGCACTATCCGGGTATCTCCGGCGTGGTTGAGATGATTGACGTAGCAACCCCGTACACCCTGTGGCGCTATACGCTGAATCACAGGGCGGCGTATATGGGCTGGCAAATGACTCCCGAGGTGTTCAGGGCTCGATTCGAGCGGACGCTTCCGGGTCTTGACCGGTTCTATCTTGCGGGTCAGTGGGCGATGGGAGGCGGGGTGAACTCGGTTCTGTACTCAGGGCAACACGTTGCACAACTGATGTGCAAGAGGGATGGCAGGAGATTCACTGTTGCTGCGGCCTAGGCGGCGGCCGGCGTCGCAGCGGGCGATGGTGATGGGAGGAGAATGAGAATGAAGGATGAGTCTGAGTGCCTGTCATGGCACACCAGGAAGTCAATTGAGGCTGCCCTGGATGAAGACCTGGCCTGGGGCGACATCACGACGGATGCACTTGTGCCCGCGAGCCAAAGGGCAACCGGCTTTTTGGTCTCCAAAGGGGAAGCTCTTCTGGCTGGCATAGACGTCGCCGGGCTCGTGTTCGCGACGGTCGACCCGACACTATCATTCGAAGCGCTGATGGATGACGGGGCTCGGATTCATGCGGGAGATCGTGTGGGTCGTGTTGAGGGGGCGGCCGCCGGTATTCTGAGAGCCGAACGGACGGCGCTCAATTTCCTGCAGAGGCTGAGCGGCATCGCGACCGAGACGGCGAAGTTCGTGGAGGCAGTGACAGGCACGCACGTTGTTATCACCGATACTAGGAAGACGACACCAGGACTCCGCGTACTTGAGAAGTACGCCGTCCGTGTCGGGGGCGGACAGAATCATCGAAACAGTTTGGGTGACGCGGTGCTGATTAAGGATAACCACACTGAGCTGCTCAGGGCACGAGGCATCACTTTGAGTGAGGCCATCAAGCGGGCGAGGAGTCGAGCTCCCCACACCGCGCGGATCGAGATTGAAGCTCAGACGGTGGGGCAGGCTCTGGAAGGGATCGCCGGCAGGGCCGATATCGTGATGCTGGACAACATGAGCCTGGATGACATCCGACGGGTTGTCGAGTTGGCCGGAGACAGGGTAACCCTAGAGGCATCCGGCGGCATCGACATTGAAAACGTGCGTAGTTTCGCCGAGACCGGTGTGAACCTGATATCGCTGGGAACGGTCACGCATTCGGCTCCTGCGGTAGACATCTCGCTGGACCTGGAGGTCTGACGAAGCGTGTCGGTGTTGTAGCGCAGCGTCGTGGTGGGAGCTAGGACTGACGTCGGGGCCTGTGTCTGTCCTCGCTGTCCATTACTATAGTAACCGGTCCGTCGTTGAGTATCCGTACCAGCATGTGCTGCTGGAATCGTCCGGTGGACACCGAGAAGCCCAGCTCTCGCAGGTACGACACGAAGAGGTCGATCAGTTCCTCAGCTTTGTCTGGCGGAGCAGCATGGCTGAAGCTTGGTCGGCGGCCCTTTCTGGTGTCGGCAAGCAGGGTGAACTGGCTGACTACGAGGATGTGGGCCTGCCTGTCCAGCGCCGAGAGGTTGAACCGTTCCTCTTCGTTGGAGAAGATGCGGAGGTTCGCGATCTTGTCGGCGAGATAGCGTGCGTCGTCCGGTGTATCAGTGTCGCTCACACCAAGCAGTATGGCGAGCCCGGGACCTGCTTCTGCGACGGTCTCGCCGCCAATGCTGACTGACGCCTCGGTCACACGTTGTATGACGGCTTTCACTGGCGATGCTGAGGCTAGACTTCTGCGGTCTCAGGGGACTTGCCGGTGGTGTCGGCATCTGACTTGGAGTCGGTGTCCGAACCTGTCTCCTGCGTCTCTTCCTTGCGGCTGGTCACTGAGCCGGAGCCTCGTCCGTGATCGGTGCAGTAGAACCCGCTCCCCTTGAAGAAGATGGGTACCGAGTGGATCACACGCCTAGCCTTGCCCTGACATTGAGGGCATTCCGCTACCGGCTGCTCGTGGAAACCCTGCCTTCGCTCGAACCTGATCCTACAGTCGTTACACTCGTACTCGTATATCGGCAAGTATCACTCCAAAGAAAGGACGGCCTGGCAACCAGGTCGTCCTGTTCCGTCCCTAGCAAGCAGGAAGAAGAAGTGCCAACACTTTGAATCTAGCATGTAGACTCTGCTTTGTCAAGGCTACCCACTCGTCCTTAATCCGTGAGTTGGCTGGCTAGTGTGAAGCTGATCAGCTTGTGATAAGCTT
>CAZNOI010000036.1:0-18142 GCA_964574685.1 uncultured Dehalococcoidia bacterium | reverse complement strand
GGGCTCCCGCCCCAGCTTGCCGCCGAACTCAGGCAGGCCATCGAGACCAGCGAAGCAGAGATGATGTAGGAGACGCGCTCCTTCCGAAGACCTGACGGAGGGATCGATTGAAGCTTGTGCGCTTTGCCGCAGACGGCAGAGCAAGGTACGGAGTGCTGGATAGCGGGTTCGTTGAGGGGCTGTGGGGCAGCCCCTTCCGTCGCAGGTCCGGAGCGCGGCCTCGCTTCCACACCCATGGAACCAGATACCCCCTGAGCGAGGTAAGATTGCTTTGCCCCTGCGAGCCTTCGAAGATAGTGTGTCTGGGCCTGAACTACCGCAAGCATGCGGAGGAGACCGGCCTGCCCATACCGGACCTTCCTCTCATCTTCCTCAAACCGTCGACAGCCGTCGTCGGGCCGGATGACTCAATAGTACTGCCGCCTGATTCGAAGCGGGTTGACTATGAGGGAGAACTGGGTGTCGTGATAGGTTGCACTGTAAAGGGCATCGACGAGAACCGGGCGCTTGACTGCGTACTCGGCTATACTTGTTTCAACGATGTATCGGAGCGACACGCTCAGCAGCACGACGTTCAGTGGACAAGGGCCAAGGGGTACGACACCTTCGCGCCCATCGGACCCTGGATAGAGACCGAGCTCGACGCCGGAGACCTGCAGTTGGAGACGCACCTGAACGGCGAATTGCGGCAATCGGCGCGGACCAGCGACCTGATCTTCGGAGTCCGAGAGGTCGTGAGGTTCATATCGCACGTGATGACCCTGCTCCCTGGCGACGTGATTGCCACAGGCACGCCCTCAGGCATAGGGCGCATGAACGCAGGGGACAGAGTTGCGGTAAGCATCGAGGGCATAGGTACTCTTCGAAACAACGTGGTCAACGCCACCTAGCTCAGACTCGGAGGTTAACCGCATGACGAACCAGGCCCTGACCGGACTGCGGGTTGTCGAATACGGCAGCTTCGTATCTGCTCCCTACTGCACGAAGCTGATGGCGGACATGGGCGCGGAAGTAATCAAGGTAGAAGACCCGATTGCGGGCGACGTATCGCGCAGACACGGCCCGTTCCCGGGCGACATTCCGCACCGCGAGAGAAGCGGGCTCTACCTCTACCTGAACACGAACAAGCTGGGCATCACTCTGAACCTGGAGGTCCACACCGGCCGCCGGCTGTTCATGGATCTCGTAAGGCAGGCGGATATCCTGGTCGAGAACAACCCGCCGCGACTCATGAAGCAGCTCGGCCTCAACCATGACTCAATGAAAGAGGTGAACCCGGCGCTGATTGTGACTTCACTTACTCCGTACGGCCAGACAGGGCCATACAGGGACTACGCAGCGTGCTCGATCAACTGCTGCGCTGTCGGCGGAGTGAGCCAGAGCATCGGACATCACTGGCGCGAGCCGTTGACCGCTCCGATATCCATGGGACAGTACCAGGCTGCTGTCAACGGGGCAGCAGCGAGTATGGTCGCCATCCTTTCCCGTGACTCGAGCGGTGTGGGGCAGCACGTTGATGTTGCCGAGACCGACGTGTGGGCGACTTTTCACGTGGGGTTTGGTCTGACCCTCCATGGTTTCGGCGTCAGGGACCACCTCAGGAAAGGGTACATAGGCGGGGGCTGGACGTATCCGGCGCGCCGGGTGATTCCGTGTAAGGATGGGTACATGGCACTCTGCGCACCGCAGGTCAAGCAATGGATCAAGTTCCTCGAACTGATCGGCAGTCCCGATTGGGCAGAGGACCCGAGGTACCGGGACAGACACGCCATGGAGGATGACTACCCGGAGGAGGTGGATGCGCTCCTCGCTGTCTGGTTCCTGGATCACACGAAGCAGGAGATCTTCGAGCTGTGCGCCAGGAACGCCGTGCCGTTCGCACCGCTCTACAACATTGATGAGGAGGTGAACGAGCCGCACATGACGGAGCGCCTGTTCTTCGAATCTGTCGAGCATGAGGAAGCCGGCGGGCTGACCTACGCCGGGGCACCCTACAAGTTCTCGAAAACGCCGTGGACACTCAGCCGGCCTGCGCCCAAGCTCGGCGAGCACAACGAAGAGGTGTTCTGCGGGAGGCTGGGATACTCCCGCGAAGAACTGGTGTCGCTCCGCCGTACGGGCGTCATATGAGTTCTCGGCGGATCTGTCTCACATCAGGAGGTCTCGTACATGGGTAAGCTACCGCTGGACGGCTATCGGGTGATCGACTTCGGCTCTGCCTGGGCGGGGCCGCAGATGGCCCATATGGTCGCGGACATGGGTGCGCAGGTCATCAAGGTGGAATCGCTGGCCAGAATAGACTACGGCCGAATTGGAGGCGCGGCCAGCTCAAAGGACGTGGTTGTCAAGACACCCGAGGCCATCGCTCAGACGGACCCCGACAGGCTGGAGATGAACCCGGTATTCCACCTGCTGAACAGGGGGAAGCTGGGCATCACTGTGGACTTCACGAAGCCCCAGGGAGCCGAGGTCATCAAGCAGCTTACGAAGAAGAGCGACGTCGTCGCGGACAATTTCACACCGGGCGTACTCGACAGGTACGGTCTGGGCTACGACGACCTGGCGAAGGTCAAGCCGGACATCGTTGTCGTCTCACTCTGCTTTGCCGGCCACACGGGCCCGCTGAAGAATACAAGGGGCTATGCCCCCATCATCACCGCCCTGTCCGGGTTCGACAGCTTAGTGGGCTATCCGGACGAGATCATTCCGTGCGGGCCGAGGTTCGCATTCGGGGACCATGTTGCGGCTACGCACGGCGCGCTGGCCATGCTGATGGCCCTCGTTCACCGCAACCGCACGGGCGAGGGCCAGTATATCGACATATCGGAGTGGGAAGCGACCACCTCCCTGCTCGGCGAGCCCTTCATGGACTACTTCATGAACGGCCGTGTATGGGGGCCGGTGGGCAACGAGGACCGTGAGATGGTGCCGCACGACTACTACGCCTGCAAGGAAGGCGGCTGGGTTTCCATCTGCGTGACAGCAGACAGAGAATGGCATGCGTTATGTCAAGCCATGGGCAGCCCTGCACTGTCCGGGGACCGGCGCTTCGCTGACAGGTACACTCGCCAGAAGAACGTCAAGGCGCTGAACGAGGTAGTAGGGAAATGGACGGCGGAGCATACAGCGGCCGAGGTAGCTGTGATGTGTCAGGAGAATGGGGTAGCGGCGTCACCCTTCCTGATTTCGAAGGAGCAGTTCCACGACCCCCACCTGCGGTCGCGCGGGATCATGGCCGAGGTCACGCATCCCAAAGTGGGCAAGGAGACCTTCTACGGCACGCCCTGGAAGCTCAGCGAGACGCCGGGAGAGATCACGCGAAGCGGCCCCACGCTCGGCCAGCACAACGAGTACGTCTTCAAGGAGATAATGGGCTACTCCGACGCCGAGTATGACCACCTGGTGGAGGAGAAGGTCATATACTGAGGTAATGATGGAAGAGAAGTACCTGCAGCCGACACCCGTTTTCGACTCCGACAGCGAGGTTATCAGGCAGAAGGCCGAAGAGGTCACGAAGGGTCTCGGCGACCCGGTTGAGAAGGCGAAGGCGCTGTTCTACTTCGTAAGGGACGGCATCACCTACAATCTGTACACGAAGAAGCACATGCCGGAGCACTTCAAGGCGAGCAGCACACTGGAGAGGGGCAACGGCTATTGCGTGCAGAAGGCCGTGTTGCTGGCGACACTGGCGCGTGCCGCAGGCATCCCGGCGCGTCTGGGCTGCGCAAAGATAAGGAACCGCCTTGTGCCGCCCAGGGTGCTGGAGCGGCTGGGGAGCGACATCTTCCCCTGGCACGGGTACACGGAGCTCTACCTCGATGGCAGGTGGGTCAAGGCTACGCCCGCCTTCGACATCGCGCTGTGCGAGAAGCAGGGGTTCATCCCGGTGGAGTTCGATGGCCGCAACGACGCTCGGTTCCCCACTCACAGCCTTGATGGGCGACCGCACGTCGAGTACCTGCTGGACCGGGGCACCTTCGACGACGTTCCCGTCGACCAGATACGCGAAGCCCTGCTCGAACGCAACATGATCACCCGCGAGGAGCTGGAGCGGGATATGGGGGCGTAGCTGGATCTGCATTCTATTCTGAGGCAGTGAGGTACCTCGAATGAGATCCTACCGCAAGGAGCTGTGGTTCAACGTCCCCAATCGGCGCGGGTTCATCAACATCACGCCGCAGGTCGAGGAGTGCCTGAGGGAGAGTGGGGTCAGGGAAGGGCTGGTGCTGGTGAACGCTATGCACATCACGGCGTCCGTGTTCATCAACGACGACGAGAGCGGGCTGCACCACGACTACGAGGTCTGGCTGGAGGGGCTGGCACCCCACGAGCCGGTCAGTCACTATCATCACAACCGCACCGGCGAGGACAACGCCGACGCGCACCTGAAGCGCCAGGTGATGGGCCGCGAGGTCGTTGTCGCGATATCCGAAGGCAAGCTGGACTTCGGCCCGTGGGAGCAGATCTTCTACGGGGAGTTCGACGGCCGCCGCAGGAAGCGCGTCCTGGTCAAGATCATAGGCGAGTAGATCGCTCTAGACCTTCACCTTCCCATACCGCTCCCACTCGCTGTAGACACAGCCGCAGTACCCCTGGTGATAGAGTCCCATCTCCCGCGATATGCGGTGGCTCTCCCTGAACCCCGGCCTGAAGTCCTCGAAGCGGAAGGTCACTCCCCACTGCTTTCCAGCGGCCTCGCCTGCCTCGCGGATAAGCTCCAGGTTCTGGTAGGGGCTGATGGTCAGTGTTGTAGTGAAGGCGTCGAAGCCCCTGTGTGCGGCAACGTCGGCAGTCTTCGAGAGGCGAATGCGGTAGCAGTCCGCGCAACGTTCGCTCTCATGGCCGACGACGGTCCTGAAGTACTCGACCATGTCGTAGCGGCCCTCGACTATGAGCGGCGTGCCTGTCGCCTCGGCGAACTGCTGCATGGCCTCGAGACGGCGCTGGTGCTCGCTATAGGGGTGGACGTTCGGATTGTACCAGTAGGCTGTGAAGTCCAGCCCTTGCTCGGTCAGTGCCTTCACTACGTACGTACAGCATGGAGCGCAGCAGGCATGCAGCAGAACAGAGTTCATGTGTTTATCTCTCCCAGGGAAGGCCGGGCTACCAGAGTCCCGGCTGTTCGGGCCGGCCTCTGTTCGGTGGCAGGCCGAGATGCTCATACGCCTGGGCGGTCGCCGTCCGCCCTCGGGGCGTGCGTTCGAGGAAGCTGAGCTGCAGGAGGTACGGCTCGTACACGTCCATGATCGTGTCGGCTTCCTCGCTGATGGCGGCCGCAATGGTGTCCAGGCCAACCGGACCGCCGTTGAACTTCTCGACGATGGTGCGGAGTATCTTGTGGTCGATCTCGTCCAGCCCTATGGAGTCTACCTCCAGCTTGCCCAGAGCCTGCAGCGCCACGTCCTTCGTGATCACACCGTCGGCCCTGACCTGCGCGTAGTCCCGCACGCGCTTCAGCAGCCGGTTCGCCACCCTGGGAGTGCCCCTGGCCCTGCGGGCTATCTCTCTCAGGCCCTCTTCGTCGGCCTCCACCCCGAGCAAGCGGGCCGAGCGATCAACTATGACCTTGATAGCCTCCTCGTCATAGAAGTCCATGCGATAGACGGCCCCGAACCGGTCGCGGAGAGGCGAACTGAGCATGGCAAAGCGAGTGGTTGCGCCAACAAGTGTGAAACGGGGCAGATTCAGGCGGATGCTCCGGGCACCGGGCCCCTTCCCCATGACGATATCGAGCGCGAAGTCCTCCATTACAGGATAGAGCACCTCTTCGACAACGCGTGCCAGGCGGTGTATCTCGTCAATGAACAGGATGTCACCCTTGTCCAGGTTCGTAATGATGGCAGCGAGGTCGCCCGGTCGCTCGATCGCCGGCCCTGAGGTCACCCTGATGTTGACTCCCATCTCGGAGGCTATGATGTAGGAGAGGGTGGTCTTGCCGAGTCCGGGCGGCCCGTACAGCAGTGTGTGGTCAAGTGTCTCATCTCTGCCTCGGGCGGCTGCCATGGCGATGCTGAGATTGTCCTTGACCTTGTCCTGACCGACGAAGTCAGCGAGCTGCTTGGGTCTGAGTCCCCTGTCGAGGACGGCGTCCTCTTCCCTCGGCTTCGATGATACTATGCGTTCCAAAGCACACCCTCAGGCGTTCCCATTATATCACCTCCGTATTCGCCTGCAGACCCGCCAAGCTGTCTACAATTGACACTCCAGGGGGTATAGGCTACACTTTTCGAGGTAGGCCAAACCCCTATCCGGAAGGAGCATTGATGGATACCTGCAAGAGCAAGGCGGAGTGGAAAGAGAAGGTATTGGACCCTTCAACCAAGAAGAACCCCACGAGAGAGGAGCAGTTCCTGACCACATCCGGCATACCGATCGACGACCTCTACACGCCGGAAGACCTGGAGGGCTTCGACTATCATGCGCAGCTCGGGTATCCGGGCCAGTATCCCTTCACGAGAGGCGTCCAGCCGACCATGTATCGTGGCCGGATGTGGACCATGCGACAGTACGCTGGCTTTCAGTCTGCCGAGGCGACCAACAAGAGGTATCACTACCTGCTGGAACAGGGCCAGACCGGCTTGAGCGTGGCCTTCGACCTGCCCACGCAGATCGGTTATGACTCGGACAGCCCCAAGGCCAGGGGAGAGGTCGGCAAGGTAGGCGTGCCGATATCCAGCCTGGAGGATGCCGAGACCCTCTTCGACGGTATCCCGCTGGGCAAGGTCAGCACGTCGATGACGATCAACTCCACTGCGCCTGCGCTCCTGGCCATGTACATCGCGGTCGCCAAGAAGCAGGGGGCCGACATCTCGAAGCTCAACGGTACAATCCAGAATGACCTGCTGAAGGAGTACATTGCGCGCGGGACCTACATCTTTCCGCCCAGGCCCTCGATGAGACTGACCACAGATATATTCGCCTACTGCGCGGAGAACCTTCCGCAATGGAACACGATCAGCATAAGTGGCTATCACATCCGGGAGGCGGGGTCGACCGCGGCCCAGGAGATAGCATTTACTCTGGCAGACGGCATTGCCTATGTCCAGGCGGCCATTGACTCTGGTCTCGACGTCGACAAGTTCGCCGGCAGACTGTCGTTCTTCTTCGCGGCCAACACCAACCTTCTTGAGGAGGTGGCGAAGTTCCGGGCCGCCCGGCGGATGTGGGCACGGATCATGAATGAGCGGTTCCACGCTGCAGACCCGAGGTCGATGATGCTCCGTTTCCATACCCAGACCTGTGGGCACACGCTGACGGCGCAGCAGCCGGACAACAACGTGATTCGTACGGCGATCCAGGCTCTGTCGGCTGTCCTGGGTGGCACCCAGTCGCTCCACACCAATTCGCGGGATGAGGCATACGCAACGCCGAGCGAAGACGCGGTCACACTCGCTCTGCGAACACAGCAGCTTCTGGCCTATGAGAGCGGAGTGGCCGATGTGGTGGACGCGCTGGCCGGCTCGTACTACATCGAGAGCCTCACCGACGCGATCGAGAAGCAGGCTACAGAGTACATCGGCAAGATAGATGACCTCGGCGGAGCGCTCAGGGCCATCGAGCAGGGATTCCAGCAGCGCGAGATACAGGAAAGCTCCTACCGAACTCAGAGAGACATCGAGGAGAGCAAGAAGATAGTTGTCGGCGTCAACAAGTTCGTTTCGCCCTATCCTGAGATCAAGGGACTGCTGCGTGTCGACCCCGCCGAGGCCGACAAGCAGAAGGCCCGGCTGGCGGCGCTGAGGGAGCGCAGGGACAATCAGAAGGTGACGGATGCCCTGGGGCGGCTGAAGCAGGCGGCGAGCGGCAATGAAAACACGATGCCAGCGGTAATCGAGTCCGTTGAGGCATATGCAACGCTTGGCGAGATATGTGACACTCTGCGGGGCGTGTTCGGAGAGCAGCAAGAGATGCTGGTATTCTAGCCAGCCTGTTTCACAGACCAACCACAGAACGGAGGAGATATGATCAAGAGGCTGGACCACGTATCAATTGTAGTGAGAGATCTGGACGAGGGGTTGAAGACCTTTGAGGGTCTTCTGGGCATCAAGCATTCCCACATAGAAGAGGTCCCCGACCAGGGGATCAAAGCCGCCATGATAAAGGTCGGTGACGTCGAGGTCGAGCTCATTCAACCGACGAGTTCGGACACGGGTGTAGCGAAGTTTCTGGAGAACAAGGGCGAAGGCATACACCACATGTGTTTCGAGGTCGACGACGTGAACAAAGAGCTACAGTCCCTGGCAGACAAGGGCATGCAGCTAATCGACAAGCAGGGTCGGAAGGGTCTGGCCGGAATGATCGGCTTCGTACATCCCAAATCGACCAAAGGGGTGCTGATAGAGCTGGCCCAGAAGGTCTAGCTCTTGCCTCGGGCCCTGGACTGGTCGAGCGACCGCTGCTGGTTTGGGCAAGGCACAGGCTGCACCTGTCGGAATCGATCAACAAACGTTAGAGAGGTCAATCCGAGATGGCAGACGAGCAGAAAATCCGCGTCCTGGTGGCGAAGCCGGGCCTCGACGGGCACGACCGGGGAGCCAAGGTTGTCGCGCGCGCTCTTCGGGACCATGGGATGGAAGTTATCTACACCGGTCTCAGGCAGACCCCCGAGATGATTGCCCAGAGCGCCCTTCAGGAGGATGTGGATGTGGTCGGCATCAGTATTCTCTCCGGCGCTCACCTGGAGCTGTTTCCCCTCATCATGGAGCAACTCCGCGAGAAGAAGCTTGATGATGCTATAGTCGTCGCAGGCGGCATCATACCAGAGGGTGATCACGAGGCGCTGCGGAAGATGGGCGTAGCGGCGGTGTTCGGCCCGGGGGCGGCGACCGGCGAGATAGCTGATTTCATTCGAAAGGCCATGGAGAAGAAGGCCAACTAGGGGAACGGGGTCGCACGCCTCAGGGGTGGTGGTCGGTTATGTCAGGACACTCCAAGTGGGCACAGATAAAGAGAGCGAAGGGCGCTGCCGACGCCAAGAGAGGGCAGTTGTTCACCAAGCTTGCGCGCGAGATCACTGTCGCGGCGCGCCAGGGTGACAGCGACCCGGCGGCCAACCCGAGGCTCCGGCTGGCGGTGCAGAGGGCTCGCGACAACAACATGCCTGTCGACAACATCGAGCGGGCGATCAAGCGGGCGTCCGGCTCCGCCGATGGGTCAAGTCTGACCGAGCTCACGCTTGAGGGATACGGGCCGGGTGGGACTGCCATCCTACTTCAGGCGCTCACAGACAACAAGAACCGTACGGTGGGCGAGGTGCGCAGCCTGTTCAGCCGCGCGGATTCCAGTCTGGGTGAGAGCGGTTGTGTGACGTGGATGTTCGAGCCCAAGGGAGTGATCGCTGTGGACGCGGCCAGTGTCGACCCTGAGGAGTTGGCACTGACGGCTATAGACGCGGGCGCTGATGATGTCAAGGTAGAGGGCTCTACCGTCGAGATCCAGACACAGCCTCACGACCTGGAAAGGGTGAGGAAGGCGCTCGAAGAGCAAGGTATCGCCGTTGCTTCCGCAGAGCTCCTTCAGGTGCCTGCGAACATGATACAATTGGACGAGAAGTCCGCCCTCCAATCGTTGAAGCTTCTGGACAAGCTGGAGGAGCTTGAAGACATACAGCACGTCTTCACAAACGCCGACTTCCCGGAGGATGTGCTCGACCGCTATCAGGGCTGATGGTATCGCCATGGCCGGACGAATTCTCGGGATTGACCCCGGCATCGCCCTTCTCGGATACGGCCTGATTGCTGAGGACGGTGACTCGCTCTTCCCCATCCACTATGGGTGCATCAGCACCCCTGCGACTGACTCAACCAGCGAACGCCTCCGCTCACTGTATTGGGGGCTAATCGGTGTCATCGAGGCTCATCGTCCCACGGATGTCGCGATCGAGCTCTTTGTTGCCCGGAACCTCAAGACGGCCCTTGCCGTGGGGCAGGCCCGAGGTGTGGCGGTACTCGCCGCCGCCAACTGCCATCTGCCCGTCTATGACTATACGCCTGCCGAGGTCAAGCAGAGGGTCGCCGGCTTTGGCAGAGGAGACAAGAGCCAGGTGCAGGAGATGGTGAGGCTGCAGCTCGGCCTGGACCAGGTGCCGAGGCCGGATGACGCTGCCGACGCACTGGCAATAGCCATATGTCACGCCACGCGGAACCGGGTCGACAGGATAATGGCGCGCGGCGGTTGAGGCAGGCTGCACAAGAGCCATGATTGCTGGTATCGAAGGTATCCTGGTCACACGCGCCGAGTATTCGGCGGTGGTTGACGTCCACGGCGTCAGTTTCCTTCTTAACGTACCGGCCGGTACCCTTGCCTCGCTCGGAGCGCCGGGGAGCAAGGTACGATTGCACACCCATCTTCAGGTGCGCGAGGACGGCTTGAACCTCTTCGGCTTCGCGACACTCGAAGAGCTGAAGGCATTCCAACTCCTCATTGGCGTGTCCGGAGTCGGGCCCAGGGTAGCGCTGATGGTGCTGTCCGTCATGCCACCCGAGCGTTTCGCTCTGGCTGTGGCGACCGGAGATACCGACGCCTTCGCGTGCGTCTCTGGGGTGGGCAAGAAGACCGCCGCCAGAATCATTCTGGACCTGAAGGGTAAACTGGAGCAGGACGTATCGCCTGTACCCACTGCGCACGAGGACGTGAGGACTGCCCTGATAGGGCTGGGATACTCTGCCTCAGAGGCGGCTGCCGCTGCCGGTCGCGTGCCCGATAACGAAGACCTCAGCCTTGAGGACAAGATCAAGCTGGCCCTCAGACACTTCGCCAAGAGCGGTTAAGGCGGTAGGCTACGGACTGCAGGTCGGCGCTATCCAGGATACTCCCATCGCAATCAGCGCGTATCGGACGCCCTTGCCCAGGAAGCAGGCTATGAGGAACTTCCAGACAGGGTACCTGAGTATGCCCGATGTACCGCCCGCGAGATCGAAGAGGGGATTCGGGATGAATGAAAGAAGGAGGATCACCAGGAATCCGCGGCGGTGCATCCAGCCTTCCACTCTTTGATAGGTGGGGTTGTCCTTGACCGCTACCTGACCGGTGTAACCCGCGAGGTACCCGGTCATCTCGCCCAGCGCAGAGCCAAGCCCGGCCATCAGGCCGATCAACCAGGGATTGTACACGGCACCGAGAGCCCCGATGAGGACGATGC
The DNA here is from genome assembly GCA_964574685.1 of uncultured Dehalococcoidia bacterium. Lineage (GTDB taxonomy): Bacteria > Chloroflexota > Dehalococcoidia > SZUA-161 > SZUA-161 > CAZGDV01. The sequence continues at coordinate 7,002 of CAZNOI010000036.1, read as the reverse complement.
CGGGCACAGGCAGAATGATAGTCGCGCTGGTAACCAGGGCAATGAGAAAGGCGCCGAGGTACCCATAGCTTTCGAACTGCTCGATACGGTCGCGGAATACAAAGATGCTGACCGTGATTGCGACCACGAAGGCAACTGCAAGTATGCGAAGCAGGGTCTTGCGCGAAGAGAGACGCCCCATGAGGCCGGCGGGAACTGCTTCGGAGCCGTCCGGCAATGGCTGCTCCTTCTGTACACACCTGCGGTCATGAGGGGGGGCATCTTCTTCCATCACAGACAACTCGCCAACATCGTTTGTCTGCACCAGGGCGTTGAAGGTGCCGGGCCGGGGTTCGCGCTACTCCCTGGGGATGCAGCCCACGGATGCTACGCGGTCGCCCTCCTCGACACGCATTATGGTCACTCCCTGTGTGTCTCTGCCCTGTACCGGGATGCCGTCTACTGATGTCCGAATCACGATTCCGTGACTCGATATGAGCATGAGCTCTTGCCCTGGGTATACCAGCAATGCTGCAACCAAGTCACCGGTTCTGTCGACCACCCGGAAGGTGAGAACACCACCGCCGCCTCGATTCTGCCTGGGATACTTGCTGAGCAGCGTTCGTTTCCCGAATCCTTTGCGTGTGACTACCAGCAGATATGCCTCGGGTTCCACAACCTCCATCCCGATGACCCGGTCGCCAGATGACAACCGGATTCCCTTTACGCCGCCGCTGGTGCGGGATGCCCCCCGCAACTGAGATACCCTGAACCGGATTGATTGTCCCTTCTGGGTGGCCACCAGTACATCGTCGTCAGGCACGACGACACGTGCCGCAACGAGGTCGTCCCTTGGCTCGAGGTCCATCGCTATCAGGCCGCTCGATCTGACCGAGGCGAACTCGTCCAGCCTTGTCTTCTTGACCTCTCCGAGTCTTGTGGCGACCACGAGGTACTTCTCTGGCGTGAAGTCGGCTATGCTGAGTACCTCGGTGACCCTTTCCTTTGAATCCATTGCGACCAGGTTGATTACGGGGATACCCTTGGCCTGGCGGGTACTCTCTCTCGGGATGTCGTAGCACTTCAAACGGTAGACTTTGCCGCGATCGGTAAACAGAAGCAGGCTGTGATGAGTGCTGGCGACCAGGATCTGCTGGACAGCATCGGCTTCCCTGGTCGACATGCCTACGATACCCCTTCCGCCTCTGTGCTGCTGACGGTAGGTGTCGGTGGGCACTCGTTTGATGTAGCCCCTGTTGCTCAGCGTCACCACCATCGGCTGTTTGGGAATCAGGTCTTCTGCCTCGAAGCTGCCGAGCTCCTCGTGACTGATCTCGGTGCGCCTTGCATCGCCATACTTCTTTTTGAGTTCAGCAGTCTCCTCACGAATGAGGTAATCGACCTTTCTGGGGTTGGCAAGGAGGTCTTCCAGATACGCTATGGTCTTCAGCAATTCAGCGTATTCGTCGGCGATCTTCTGCCTTTCAAGAGCGGCCAGTCGTCGCAACTGCATATCCAGAATGGCCTGGGCCTGAGCCTGTGAGAGATCGAACTCCTTCATGAGGTTGGTACGCGCCGTCTCCGCTGTCTCGGACGCCCGGATCGTCTTGATGACTGCATCCAGGTTGTCCAGAGCTATCCTGAAGCCTTCCAGTATGTGGGCGCGTTCCTGAGCCTTGTCGAGGTCGAACTTGGACCTGCGCGTTATCACCTGTCGGCGGAAGTTGATGTAGTGATTCAGCGCGGACTTCAGAGTGATGACCTTGGGCTGTCCGTCGACCAGAGCCAGCATATTGGCGAAGAACGATGTCTGGAGCGCAGTGTGCTTGTAAAGGTTGTTCAGGACTTGCTGGGGGTGGCCCTCGCGCTTCAACTCGATCACGACCCGCATGCCCTCGCGATCGGACTCATCTCGCACCTCGCCGACGCCTTCCACCCGCTTGCTCCTTGCAAGGTCGGCGATCTTCTCCACGAGCATGGCCTTGTTGACCTGATATGGTAACTCGGTGACTACAATGCGGTACTTGCCCCCGCGTCCTGCCTCTTCGAAGTGTGTCTTCGCCCTGACGACAATCCTTCCGTGGCCGGTCGTATAGGCGCTCTTGATGCCTTCGATGCCCTCGATAACTCCACCTGTGGGGAAGTCCGGTGCCGGTATGAGCCTCATCAGGTCTTCGCTGGTGGCGTCCGGGTTGTCGATCAAGTGGACGATGCCGTCGCAAAGCTCATTGAGGTTGTGTGGAGGGATGTTGGTAGCCATGCCGACAGCGATTCCGGAAGCGCCGTTGGTGAGCATGTTGGGCAACCGTGCCGGAAGAACGGAAGGCTCCGTAAGACTTCCATCGAAGTTGGGGACGAAGTCGACCGTGTCCTTCTCGATATCTGGAAGCATCTGCTCGGCAATGCGAGAGAGCCGTGCTTCCGTGTATCGCATGGCCGCGGGAGGGTCATTGTCCACACTGCCGAAGTTGCCCTGGCCGTCGACCAGGGGGTAGCGCATGGAGAAGGACTGAGCCATCCGAACCATGGCGTCGTATACAGCGGTATCGCCGTGGGGATGGTATTTCCCGAGCACGTCGCCGACTATGCGGGCGCTTTTCTTGTAGGGCGACCCCGGTCCGACGCCCATGTCGTGCATACCGTACAGGATTCGTCTCTGGACCGGTTTCAGACCATCTCTGACGTCGGGAAGGGCCCTCGAGACGATCACGCTCATCGCGTAGTCCAGGTACGAACTCTTGAGTTCATCCTCCATCTTGATTGGCTTGATGACACCTATGTCCATCGCTCAATCCCTTCGATGCGGATTACTGGCGTTCAACCCAGCCACAATGTCGGCAACAGTGTAGCACCGAGGGAACAGCCCGTCAAAGCTAAGAACCGTTGTCTGCGCGGTCAGGAGCAGGCCTTTCGGGGACAAATAGAAGGCCGAGGCGATTGCCTCGGCCTGGCGTTGCCGGTATCACGTGAGGGTTTGGTGCCCTAGTCCTTTAGCGCTTCTGAGTCCTCTGAGTCAGGCTCCTCCTCAGTGAAGGTCACCACTTCTTCTTCCACGGGCGCGTTGGCCTTGCGACTCTGCGGCTCGCCTGACCACTCGTCGCCCGCCTCCTCGTCGGACTCCTCATCCTCGTCTTCGAGTTCGTATTTCAGCATCGTATCCTTTACGTAGGACCTGAACTCATCTGCGGCCCGGACGGGGAACGAGGGACGGCCCGCCTGGCTGGGGTCCTGATAGACCTCCCTGATCATCACACGAGCGCGGCGCTCGCTTATGCTCGCGATTGCGGCGGAGTACCTGTTGCCGCCCTGCATCAGTTTGATCAGCCTCAGGGCGATCCTCGGCTCTATTTCTCCCAGGTACTCGTTGTCGTGGCTTTCCACCACCAGCCTCTGGTTGTCGATGCGTAGCGTTACCGGATCGCCTGCGGCCATCTTGGCCAGCACATTCTCCGGCGCAAGATCCATCAACTCGGCAACATCCGCCTTCCCCGTCTCCTCGATGAAGACGTGAGCGCTGACGCCCTTCCTGCCTTTGGGTTGCAGGTCGGCCTCTTTCAAATGAGAAAGGCGGTCGAAGTTCTTGCGAGCTATCGAGTTGTTGGGTTCTATCTCAAGGGCTTTGCCATAGGCTTCTCTGGCCTCCACATACCTGCCCAGTTGCGTGAGAGCCTTCCCCAGGCGGTTGTAGGCGTCGGCATCGTCAGGGAAGATATCGATGATGCTCTGGTTGACGGCGACGGCTTCTTCCCACCGACTCTGCATAGCCAGCGCGATCGCCTCATTGGTTCGGTGCCTTCGGAGCTTCGCCCTATCACTGAGCTGGTTGAATACCATGTCTTCCCTCGGTCGATTCGTAGCTACCCACGTTCAGCCCTGCGGATTCTAACCAGTTTCCCGCGCATTTGCAAGTGCTCAGAGTAGCCTTTTTTCGCTCGGTTCGTGGAGTCACATTATGGTAACAGACACCTGACACGATGAGAATAGCCCGAAAGGGGGATTTGAGATGATACGATGGTTACGACGCGCGGTGGAGACCACCTGCACAGGCTGGACGTTCGAAGTATAATCGAGAAACTATGGAAAGGATCGAGTTGCCACAGGCATCCGATATTGGCCGGGCAGGGCTGGCAGAAGCCATAATGAGACGGCGTTCAGTACGGCGGTACAGCGGCGGCCGGCTGACCGGGGAGCAGGTCGCAACACTGCTGCTGTATTCGTGTGGCCTGACCGACAGGCGGGCGCGGTTGCGGGCGTCACCCTCCGCCGGCGCAACCTACCCACTGGAGATGATAGTCAGCGCCAACAACGTGGAAGGCCTGGACAAGGGTGTCTACAGGTATTCGATTGCCGACCACACGCTGGCCCCGGTTCGACAGGGTGACGCGAGTAACGAGGTGGCAGCCGCTGCTTTGGGACAGAGGATGTTGAAGGAAGCGAGCGTCGTCCTTGCTATCACGGCGGTGCCGCAGCGTATCGAGCCCCGTTACGCCGACCGTTCGCCGAGATACATGCTGATGGAAGCCGGGCACATCGCGCAGAACGCCTGTCTGGTCGCGGCAGGCATGGGACTGGGGACATGCCCGGTAGGTGCATTCCGTGACGAGGAGCTGAATCGCGTGCTTGGGCTGGATGGCCGAAGCGAGACCGCACTCTACCTGGTCGCGGTGGGCACCGTCTGATGTCCGCTACAGAAGGAGGCAGACTGCGCGTTCTCGTGCCAAGGCATAGTATTGAGGTGAGGACGGCGCAAGTGGCGGCCGCCATAGACGCCGACTACGCAGGGAAGGCTCCTGTACTTCTGGGCGTGCTCAAAGGCGCCTTCGTCTTCCTTGCCGACCTTGCGAGGTGTATGGCGGAACCGGTGCAGCTAGACTTCGTCGAGGTGTCCAGCTATGGGAAGGGAAAGAGGACGTCCGGGCGACCCAGGATGATCCGTGCACCGGGCCTGCCGTTGGGGGATCGTCACGTTCTCATCGTGGAAGACATCGTGGACAGCGGTGTGACCGTGGACTACCTGATTGACTACATCGCGCGCCTCCAACCGGCCTCAGTTAGAGTTTGTGCCCTTTTCGACAAGCCGTGCCGTCGTGAGGTGGAGGTCCCGCTCCACTACGTTGGCTTCACCATTCCCGACGTTTTCGCAGTGGGCTGCGGCCTTGACTACGCAGAGGAGTACCGGAATCTGCCCGATCTGTGTGCACTAGAGGAAGCATGAACCTCAAGAAGCTTGTTTCCGTCGCACGAGGAGATGAGCCGGCTGACCTGGTCCTGGCCAACGCCCGGATTGTCAACACTCTCACAGGGGAGATCGAGACCGGTAGCGTGGCCATATGTGGCGACAGGATTTCGGGCGTAGGCGATTACCGCAGAGCCGCGGAGGTTATCGACCTCGAAGGGAAGTATGTCTGCCCTACGCTGATAGATGCTCACGTCCATCCCGAGAGTTCCATGCTGCACATTGCGGCGTACGCGGAAGCCCTTGTCCCCAGAGGGGTGACCGGTGTGGTGACGGACTTCCATGAGATAGCGAACGTTCGGGGTCTCGATGGTGTCCGGTACATGCTGGATTGTGTCCAGGGCCTCCCGCTCGACGTCTACTTCATGGTCCCTTCCTGTGTCCCTGCCACAGATCTGGAGACCTCCGGGGCCCGGCTGACGGCGGGCGACGTCCGGGCCGCCCTCTCGTGGGACGAGACTATGGGGCTCGGTGAGGTCATGAGCTTCCACGATGTAGTTGAGGGCAACGATGACGTTCTGGCGAAGATACAGGCGGCCGAGGGCAAGGTGATCGATGGCCATGCTCCGGGACTGACAGGGCACAGGCTGAATGCCTACCTGGCGGCGGGGATCTACTCGGACCACGAATCAACAGTACTGGAGGAGGCCGGAGAGAAGATGAGACGTGGCGCTTATCTGATGATCCGTGAGGGCTCCTCAGAGAAGAACCTCGAGGTGCTGCTGCCATTGGTTACCGACCGGACTCTAAGAAGGTGTATGCTGGTGGTCGATGACAGAAGCTGCGACGACCTGCTGCGCGACGGCGACGTGGAAGCAGTCGTGAGGAAAGCTGTGCACCTCGGCCTCGACCCGGTGCGGGCGATACAGCTCGCGACTATCAATCCCGCCGAGTACCTTGGGCTGAGAGACCACGGCGCTGTAGCGCCGGGTTTCGTAGCCAACCTGGCTGTCCTGTGGGATCTCGAGACGTTTGGAGCCTCGGATGTCTATGTGCGGGGCGTTCTGGCGGCTAAGGATGGCAAGCCTCTCTTCAGGACGTCAGTATCTCATGACGAGCACATGATGCGCACCATGCATGTTAAGCCCTTCGATATAGCTGCCCTCGCACTGCCCTGCCATGCAAAGGACTCTCTCGTGATCGAGGTCATACCCGATCAGACTATTACCAGGGGAGTCAGGCTGATGCCGGCTTGTCGCGATGGCTTCGTCTCGTCGGATACAGAACGCGATATCCTGAAGATAGCTGTCGTCGAGCGCCACCATGCCACAGGCAACATCGGGCTCGGGCTGGTCAAGGGGTTCAACCTCAAGAGGGGCGCTCTGGCGTCATCGATAGCCCATGACTCGCACAACATCGTAGCGGTGGGCACGAATGACGAAGACCTGTACCTGGCTGTCATGGAAGTCGCGAGGCTTCATGGAGGACTGGTCGCTGTTGCGGACGGTGACGTCCGGGAGTCACTGGCACTGCCGGTCGCGGGACTGCTGTCGGACCAGCCTCTAGACGCGGTCGTCGCCGGTGTCGAGAGACTCGAGCGGGCTGCCTATGACATGGGGTGCAGTCTGGCGCGTCCCTTTGCCACCCTCTCCCTTCTGACCCTGCCTGTCATACCGGAGCTTCGAATCAGCGACAGGGGCCTGGTTGACGTAGCCGACCTCCGCATCATCGCACAGTAGCCTCGGCCTCCCGCTGTGCAGGGAGTCCAGTGTCACTCTCAGACCGTGCCGGCTCGTGTCAACTCAAGTGAAAATGTTACCGAAGAGGGGTTGTTCACTCATTTAGAA
>CAZNOI010000035.1:0-18989 GCA_964574685.1 uncultured Dehalococcoidia bacterium | reverse complement strand
CATTTCTAAATGAGTGAATACGCCTCTTCGGTAACATTTTCACTTGAGTTGACACGCTTCCGAAGGTTCAAATGGACGGCCCAATCCGCTACAATAGATGCTGGTGCTTGTTGACGCAGGGTGGAGAGCCGTCTTGGAGCGGGGATGGGCAATCCGGCCCTGCTTGCTTGTTCGGAACCGGAGGTACGGAATACGTTAGAGAGAGCGTAGAGAGATGTTCCGCATAGAGAAGAGGGAAGACCTCACCCCGGAGATTCACCTTTTCGAGATAGCTGCCCCGGAGGTCGCCAGAAAGGCGCAGGCGGGGCAGTTTGTTGTCATAAGAGCTGACGAAAAGGGTGAGAGGATTCCACTAACCATAGCCGACTGGAACCGGGACAGGGGGACGGTGACCGTCGTCTTCATGGAAGTGGGCAAGACTACGAGGAAGCTGGCCACATTCCAGCAGGGCGACAACCTGCAGAACTTCGCGGGGCCGCTGGGCTTGCCGACCCACATCGACAGGTACGGCACGGTCGTGTGCGTCGCGGGAGGCTTCGCTATCGCCACCATCGTCCCTGTCGCGAGGGCCATGAAGCAGGCTGGCAACAAGGTCGTCTCAATCATGGGCTTCCGCAGCAAGGGCTTGGTGTTCTGGGAGGAGCGCCTGCGCGGCGTGAGCGACGAGCTGATAGTCACGACAGACGATGGCTCGTACGGGCGAGAGGGCGTAGTCACGGTACCGCTCAAGGAGCTTCTGGAAGGGCAGGAGCAGGTGGACCGCGTGATTGCAATAGGCCCGACTGTGATGATGAAGTTCTCCTCGCTGACCACTCAGCCGTTCGGAGTGAAGACAATCGTGAGCCTCAATCCCATCATGGTGGATGGTACGGGCATGTGCGGTGTCTGCAGAGTGTCGATTGGGGACGCCACTAGGTTCACCTGCGTGGACGGCCCGGACTTCGACGGTCACCTGGTCGACTGGGACGAGCTGATGGCCCGGCAGCGTACGTATTGCGATGAAGAGAAGAGGTCTATGGAGCTGTGGCAGCGTAGCTGCGGTCGCGCTTAGTCAGGAGGCAAAGGCTGATGGCTGAACTGGACCTGAACAGGGTGCCCATGCCCAAGCAGGAGCCCGTTGCGAGGGCGAAGAACTTCAATGAGGTTGCACTCGGGTATTCGCAAGAGGAGGCCCTTGCGGAGGCGTCGCGGTGCATCCAGTGCAAGAAACGCTCGTGCATGGAAGGGTGCCCCGTGGGAGTGGACATCCCGGAGTTCGTCCAGGCGCTGAGAGACGGCGACATGGCCGAGGCAGCCAGGATCCTCAAGAGCAAGAACGCACTGCCCGCTATCTGCGGGCGCGTGTGTCCCCAGGAGTCGCAGTGTGAGGCAAGCTGTACTCTGGCCAAGAAGAAGGCCCCGATTGCCATCGGCCGTCTCGAGCGGTACGTTGCCGATTGGGAGCTGAATCACATGAGTGCGGACAAGGTCGACAAGGTGACCGCGCCCGCGACAGGGAAGAGGGTTGCGGTTGTCGGGTCGGGCCCGGCTGGTCTCACGGCGGCGGCGGAGCTGGCCAAGAAGGGCCACTCGGTCACCATGTACGAGGCGCTGCATGTGGCCGGCGGCGTGCTGATGTACGGCATACCGGAGTTCCGCCTGCCCAAGGACATCGTCCAGGCGGAGGTCGACTACGTCAGGAGCCTGGGGGTGCAGATCAGGCTGGACTCGGTTATGGGCAAGATGTCGACGGTCGATGAGCTGCTGGGCGAGGGATACGACGCCGTGTTACTCGGCACGGGCGCGGGACTGCCGATGTTCCTCAATGTCCCCGGCGAGAACCTCAACGGCATATACTCGGCCAACGAGTTCCTGACACGCACGAATCTTATGAAAGCCTATCTGTTTCCCGAGTACGACACGCCCATCAAGCTGGGCCGGTCGGTCGCGGTTGTCGGAGGCGGGAACGTGGCGATGGATGCTGCCCGCTGTGCGCTGCGGCTGGGTGCTTCCAGCGTCTACATTGTGTACAGGCGGTCGCGCGAGGAGATGCCCGCGAGGCTGGAAGAGGTCGAGAACGCAGAGGAGGAAGGCGTCGAGTTCAGACTGCTGACAGCGCCCATCAGGTTCATAGGCAACGACAACCGGTGGGTGACCGCGATGGAATGCGTTGTCATGGAGCTTGGCGAGCCGGATGAGAGCGGGCGCCGGCGGCCTGTAGAGAAGCCGGGAAGCGAGTATCGAATGGATGTCGACACGGTTGTCGTGGCCCTGGGCACAACGCCCAATCCGCTTGTCCCGACCACCACTACCGGGCTGGAAACCTCAAGACGGGGCACCGTGGTGGCCGACCCCGAGACCGGCAAGACCACCAGGGACGGGGTCTGGGCCGGCGGCGATGTGGTCACCGGGTCAGCCACAGTAATCAGCGCCATGGGAGCCGGCAAGAAGGCCGCCGCTTCTATAGACGAGTACCTCAGAAGCTCCTAGCGCAGAGCCTCCCCTTGCCCGTCAATCACAAAACCATTACGTCTCGGCTGGAGTGGTTGACAAAATGCGCATATGCGCATATACTCATGTCAACGGCGATCGGGGAGTGAGACATGCGAAACGTGGTCAAAGCCTTCAAGGCGCTCTCGGATGAGACTAGGGTCAGGATCGTGAACCTGCTTCTGGAGAGGGAATGCTGCGTGTGTGAGGTGGTCCAGGCGCTCGACATCTCACAGACCAGGGCCTCCCGCAACCTGGGGATGCTGTATGACGCAGGCCTGCTCCGCATGAGGAGGGACGGACTCTGGGTGCTCTACTCGCTCGATTGGGACGGGATGCCGGCCTACTGCCGGGATTTGGTGGAGGCGGTGCACAAGGGCCTGGAGGGCTCGGAAGTAGCATTGCTTGACAGGGAGCGCCTGAGCACCGCGGAGCGTACCGGCGCTTCCTGTGTTGCCTGCACGGACGACGAGAATCGGTAGCAGAGTCTCAGGAGCAGCTTGATACCCGATGGATGTCTTCGTTGATCTGTTGCAGGGCGGTGCAGACGGACTGGTGGAGTACCTGTCTGCTCACGTACTCACCTGTCTCGTGCCCGCCTTCTTCATCGCCGGGGCGATAGCGGTATTCGTGTCGCAGGCATCCATTCTCAAGTACTTTGGGCCTCAGGCCAACCGACTTCTGGCGTACGGTACCGCCTCGGTATCCGGTACAGTCCTGGCTGTGTGCTCGTGCACGGTGCTGCCTCTGTTCGGCAGCATATATCGCCGGGGGGCGGGCCTCGGGCCGGCTGTGGCGTTTCTGTACTCCGGACCGGCCATCAACATCCTGGCCATCGTCTACTCGGCGAGACTCCTCGGCTACGACCTGGGATTGGCCCGCGTGGTCGGAGCGGTCGCCTTCGCCGGAGGCATCGGCCTCATCATGGCATTCGCATATCGAAAGGAGAAGGCGGCGGGCGACGCGCGTGTGTTCGATGCGATGGAGGCAGGGCCGGAGAAAAGGAGCGGGTGGCAGCAGTTGCTCTTCTTCGGCACGCTGGTCGGCATACTGGTCTCGGCTGCCGCGCAGGTGTGGGTAGCTAAGGGGCTCCTGCTCTTGCTGCTGGCTGTGCTGCTTTGGCGTTTGTTCGAGAAAGCCGAGCTTCGCCTCTGGATGAAGGAGACTCTGCACTACGTTCGCCTCATCCTTCCGTGGCTTCTGGTCGGGGTGTTCGCGGCGGGCGTTCTGAAGGTTGCCGTGCCCGAATCCGTCGTCACGTCCTATGTGGGGGCAAACAGCCTGCTGGCCAGCTTCATAGCGTCGTTCCTGGGTTCACTAATGTACTTCGCAACGTTGACCGAGGTGCCTGTGGTGAAAGCGTTCATGGAACTGGGCATGGGCAAGGGGCCCGCTCTAGCCCTGCTACTGGCCGGACCAGCTGTGTCGCTGCCGAACCTTCTGGTCATCCGCAGTATCCTTGGCACCAGAAAGACGCTGACGTATGTTGGGCTTGTCATAGTGCTGGCCACATTTACAGGATATGCCTTCGGACTGATATAGGAGCGAGAGCGATTTGGAGGTGCAGAATGGAAATCAAGGTGCTGGGTACAGGCTGTGCCAAGTGCAATGAGCTGGAGCGTCTGACGAAGGAAGTGGTCAAGGAGTTGGGGGTCGATGCCTCGTTCGAAGAGGTGAGGCAGATGGACCGGATAATGGAGTATCCGATCCTGATGACCCCCGGGCTTGTGCTCGATGGCGAGGTCGTGTGCTCCGGGAGAGTGCCGTCGAAGGCCGAGGTCACGCGCTTCATAATGAACGCGATGAGCAGAGACGGGGGAGAGTAGCAGATGAGCAGGTGGCGCAGTTGAAGGACGTGCTGTTCATATGTGTCCACAACTCGGGACGAAGCCAGATGGCGGAGGCCTTCTTCAACCGGATGGCGGGCGGCAAGGCCCGAGCTGCATCAGCGGGCTCCCAGCCCGATGACACAGTTGATCCCACAGTTGTTGAGGTCATGCGCGAGGTCGGCATAGACATAAGCGACAGGGTTCCGAAGCGCTTGACGCCCCGGATGATGGAAGAAGCGGACAGGGTTGTCACAATGGGTTGCGGGGCCGAGGCGGTCTGCCCTGCTGCACTCGTACCGGTAGAAGACTGGCGACTTGATGATCCGAAGGGTCGGTCTCGGGGCGCTGTCCGGGCCATCAGGGACGAGATAAGGGATAGGGTGGAGCGGCTGCTGCGAGAGCCGGGGATCTGAGGACCCGGCGGGGTGGGTCAGTGGCTGTAGAGAGTCATCGGTGCGATTGCAAGCTCAAGTGCGCTGTGGTGCGGGTTTCCACCGTCCGGGGCATCCGCTGGCTCAGTGGGACCAGCACCGTCCGGGTCGTCCGTTGAGAAATCAATGCCTGCAGCGTCTTCGAGAAGCTGTCTGGATGCCTGATCGAACATCCCTTTGACCTCAGCCTCGAGCAGAGCCCTGCTCCGGGTGAGCACCTGCTCAACGGCGCGCTTGACCGCGAGGAGTTCGTGTTCCGCCTGGTCCTTTGCGTCCAGGAGGATGTGCTCGGCCCGTTGCCTTGCTTCGTCGATGATCCTCTCTGATTCGGCCTGTGCTCTCTCCTGAGCCTCGATCATCATCTGCTCGGCCTGCCTGTCAGCCTCGATCACCGTGTTCTCGGCCAGCCGTCTCAGCGATTCGACGTGCGTTCGGCTGCCGGGACCTGCGACCGTGGGATAGGCCTGTTGAAGATCCGCCGAGTCAGCGGGGTGGCCGTCGCTCTCGACCAGCTCGGGATACCGGCCGGTGAGCTGTGTGATCAGGGAGTCTATCCGCGACAGCTTTCTCTCGATCTCTCCTGTGGAGTACTGAAGGCCGCTTACGTAGGAAATGACGTCGGCCTCGTCCAGTCCGTTCTTGACGATGCGGAATCTACGGCCCCAGAGTTCCTTTTGCTTCTCCATAGCTGCGTGGACACCTCAGTACCTAGGATTCTGCACTATGGAGTCGCTCGCAGCAATGGGGTTTTCGTACCGGTGCATGGGGTGAATTAGTATGGGAGAGGAAATGCGAGAGGGGGAGCAACCGTTGCTCCCCCTCTCTGCGGCGGCTCTATGGATACATCTCCAAGCAGCCGGTTGCTGGGTGGGGACCGGCCGCTGGCGCGCCCTGGGCTAGACTACCATTTCAGGGAGATGGGCTTTCCGCCGGGCAGTCCCTTGACCTCGTCCTCGGGCTCAATGTGCAACTGGTCAAGGACCTTGAGGCGGAGCTTATTGAGAGTATCGTGCAACCGCTGTCGCTCCTCGTCCGACATATCGGTGGTCAGGTTCTGCACCAGCCCCTTGAAGACCTCCACACCGGGGTCGCAGAGCTCTTCGCCCCTGGGCGTGAGCCTTATCTCGGTGTAGGGTCGGCCTTTCCGCTTCGGCACTCGCTTCACCAGGCCTTCCTTCTCCATCCTGTTGAGCAGTCCCGCTATACTCTGCGCCTCGCGTGCAACGAGCCGGGAGATCTCAGCGGGCGTCAGGATGCCGGGATAGTCCCTGCATGCCCACAGGACGGCGGCCTTCTCGGGAGTCAACCCGACCTTGGCAAGCTTGGTCTCAGCGATCTTGCTGACAGCGGTCCACGTCTGCCGGAGCAGCGTGTAGGTTGTCATCGTCGGGTCGACGAAGTCCATGTTGTACACGTTATGCTTCCTCCTTGTCGATTTTCGTCTAACTAACCCCTGCGAGTATCCTATAATACCGGCCTGGAATCACATATGCATAACGAAGCAATCACAAATTCGTAACAGAGGCAATTCCTAGAAGCTCGCGGATTCCGCTGCCGAGGCGGAATCCGCACTGAATCATGTCGGGCGCACCAGCGAGTAACCGATACCCGGCTTGGTGACTATGATGGTAGGGGAGCCGGCATCCGGCTCCACCTTCCCCCTGAGTCGCTGGATGTTCACACGGAGGCCCTGGACAGCGCCAGGATAGTCCTCACCCCAGACCGCCTCGGCAAGTCGCGAGTGTGTTACCACGTGGCCTGCGTTCCGCATGAGATGCTGGATGATTCTCCCCTCTATGGTGGTCAGGCTGATCCTTCTGTTCCCCCACATGAACTCCGAGGTGGTTGGGTCGAACCGCAGCGGGCCACAGGAGATAGGAGCTTCGTCGTCGGGCTGGCTCTGCCTCCTCAACTGCACTCTGATGCGTGACAGCAGCTCCATCTGTCTGAACGGTTTGGCTATGTAGTCGTCCGCGCCGAGCTCCAGCCCTCTTATCACATCGGGCTCGTCTGCCTTCACGGTCAGGATGATGACGGGGACCTGCGAGAACAGGCGAATCTGCCGGAGCACTTCGAAGCCGTCGATATCCGGGAGGCCGACGTCGAGCAGCACGATGTCCGGTGATTCGGTTTCCACAGCCTCGACGCCCTCTTCACCCAGTCTGCTCGACAGCAGTCGCGCCTCGGGCCAGTGTATTTGGAATGCCAGGGATATCGTGTCCACGATTGTCTGGTCGTCTTCGATTATCAGTACTGTCCAGAGCTTGTCGTCGACCGCCGGCTCCGGGACAGTCTCCCCTCTTCTATCGAGCGGGAGAGAGAAGGCGAAGGTCGAACCTCTGCCGGGCTGGCTCTTGGCCCATACATGCCCTCCGTGGAGCTCGACCAGGGTCTTGCACAGCGCCAGCCCGAGGCCCAGACCTCCCTTCCGGTCGCGACCGGTTTCGGACTGGTAGTAGGGCTCGAAGAGCCTGGTGACCTCCTCCTGCGGAAGCCCCTTGCCGGTGTCCTGCACCTCGACCACGATCGAGGAGTCAGTTTCCCTGGCCTGAAGCGAAATCCTGCCCTCCTTCGGGGTGAACTTGATGGCGTTGTCCAGTAGGTTCAGGACCACCTGTTGAAGGCGGGGGGCGTCGCCCTCAACAACAGGCAGGGAAGGCGGCACGACCACGTTCAGGGTCTGCCCCTGACTCTCCGCGACCGGATACATCCTGCTCGCAGTGTCGCGCAGAAGCTGGGCCAAATCGACGGAGTCGGTCTTCAGTTCCAGCATACCAGTCTCGAGCCTGGCAAGGTCCAGCAACTCGTCGATCCTGACGTTCAGATTGGAGGCGCCCCAGTGGATGTTCCTGGCGAGGCCGAGGTAAGGGTCTTCGCGCAGTTGTGCAAGAAGCATGTCGCTGGAGGCCAGTATTGAGGTGAGGGGCGTCTTCAGCTCGTGCGTGAGGGCCCTGGTGAACTCCACCCTGCGCTTCACCTCGCCTTCCAGTTGCTCGCGAAGGTGCTTCTCCTGCCTGTAGGATTGCTCCAACTCCTCGCGGGCCTTGCGGCGTTCCGAGATATCACGGGCGATACCAAGCACGCCTGAAGGGCGGAAGAACTCGTCTCGCATTACGGATGCGACGACCTCTGTCCATATCGTGCTGCCGTCTTTGCGAACCAACTCCAGTTCGAGAGTCCGTGATTCGGGCAGCGACCGGTGGTCCGAATCAAGTGTCCGGAGTTCCTCGGCGAACACGCTCAGCGTTTGGCTGAGAGACTCCGACGTCATGAGTCCTTCTATCCTCATGCCGATTGCCTCTTCCACCGAGTAGCCGAGAAGCGGCGCGATCGAGGGGCTGATATACGTGAAACCGAGTTCCATGTCCGTGGTCCAGATGACGTCCCTGACGTTCTCAGCGAGTATGCGGTAGCGTTCCTCACTCTCTCGGAGGTCCCGCTCCGCGAGAGTCCGCTTGGTGATATCTCTGAAGTTGATGGTTATGCCTCGGACAGCCTCATCGTCGCGCAGATTCCTGGCCAGACACTCCGCTATGCGCAAGGAGCCCTCTTTGTCACGTACGCGTACCTCCAGGGGCACGGTCATGCCGGGATTGGCGAGGATGGTGTCGAGGGTTTTCTTGCCCTTCTCCACGTCATCGGAATGAACGAACCGAAAGCCATCCTTGCCCAGCACATCCTCGAGACTGTAACCAAGAACGCGCTCCACAGAAGGGCTCTCGTAGCTGATGGTGGCGTCCTGGTTCACAACCACCATCACATCCAGCGCGTTCTCTATCAGAGACCGGTAGAATCTCTCACTGCGTTCGAGGGCTTCGGCATCTGCCTTCTTCTCCGTAACGTCACGGAAGGTGGCCACGAAGCCTCTGACGGTGGGGTCATCGAGCATGTTCTTGCCCCGCGCTTCTACATGACGCCAGCCGTTCTTCCAGAAGCCTCTGAACTCCCGGCTGAAGAGGCGGTCGGGCTGTGAGAATGCCTCCGCGAAGCCGGCCCTGACCTCTTCCACATCTTCCGGATGTACTAACTCGAATACACTGCGCCCGTTGCGCTCGTCCGGCCTGTAGCCGGTTACCGACTCCATCGAGGGGCTTTCATATCTGATGCTACCGTCTTCGTTCACGACGACGAAGACCTCGCTGGAGTTCTCCACCAGCGCTCTGAAGTATTTCTCCTGCTCTCGAGCGGTGAACTGAGCCTGGCGGAGTTCGGTAACATCAACGAAGCCGCTGATGAGTGCCTGCTCGCCTTCGTATTCCAGTGGTTGAGTGGATACGACCAGCCAGAAATCGGAACCGCCGGGCACGCGACCGTGAAACTCATAGTTGAGCAGGCAATCGCTGGTACGTATCTCCTGCAGCATCCTGGCCCGGTCGTCGCCTTCGTCGTAGAATGCGGATGCAAGATGTCCGGTCAGTTCCTCGCCAGGCACACCGAACGTTTGACAGAAGTGGTCGTTCACGTAGAGGATGAGGCTGTCGGACCGCCTGGTTATGATGATTGGCACGGGCATGGCCTCGACCATCGCCCGAAATCGTCTCTCAGTCTCGGAAAGCTGCCGCTCCGTAAGCTGGTGCTTTCTGACTTCCTCCTCCAACAGCCGGTTGGACTCTCTGAGACCACTGGTCCTCTCCTCCACCAGTTCCTCGAGGCGGCGCCTGTGCGCCTCGAGTTCCTCTGCGGCACGTCTCCGCTCGGTGATGTCTCTCACAATGGCCATAGCGGCAGGCCCGCCGTCGTAGTCTACAACCGAGGCCGAGACCTCAGCTTCGACGATGTGACCGTCCTTGTGCTGAAATCTGGCCGGGTGGACCTCCGGGGGGGCCTCTCCGGCCATCCTGCGCCGGTAGGTCTCGGCGTCCGCCTGCTTCAGTTCGGGTGCAACGATCTGCAGAAAGTGCATTCCGATGAGCTCTGACAGAGAATAGCCGGTGATCGTTGCCATGGAAGGATTGGCGAATACGCAGTGTTCGTCCTTGACGATTACCACGCCGTCCTTGGCGTTCTCTACGAGCGCCTGGTACTTGCATTCGGTCTCGTGAAGTGTCTGCTCGATCGACCTGCGCTCGGTGATGTCGCGGTTGCTTGTAACAACACCTTTGACTCCGGGGTGGTCGACCAGATTGCGTGCCAGCACCTCGATAGTCCGCCACGAACCGTCCTTGTGCCTCGCCCGCACCTCCGTCTTCAGTGTGGACCGGGGCTTCTTTGCGATCTCGGCGAAATCCCGTTGGGCTCTCGGAATGTCATCAGGGTGCACTATCTCGAACACAGACTGGCCGATCCGTTCACCGGGAGAATATCCAAGCATCTGTTCGTAGGCTGGACTCTGGTATCTCGGCGTTCCATCCGCCTCGATTACGGCCAGCGCGTCCATGGAGTTCTCGACCATCAACCGGTACTTGTCATCGGGCTGGGGATGCTCCCCGTCCGATCGTGATTCGAGCTGCGCTACCCGCTCGCGCAAATGGCGCAGTTCACTGAGCAGTTCCCTCTTGGTCTTCCGGCTGTCCGTAACCATGTCTTCCCCCGGTGCTGTGCTGTAACCTGAAGCCGGGCCTCCGCGCGTCAATCAGGCGCGGGTGCTCCGGTTGGCTGTTGTCAGGGGCGGCTCCGATTCCCGTCTCCGGTTGAGGCAGATACGTGGGGCGGCAATCGATGGTCTGCATTTCGAGTCGACTTACGGGCAATATTCTATCACACTCGTCTGGGAATTCGGAAGCCCGGTCTGGTAGTGACACACAGTCGATTCTGAGCGGCGTCGCCTGCGAACAGGGCGCGGCGCCTTCTCATTGTGCAGCCCCTTCCTGTAGAATATCCCCGGCATGGCAGAACGCATAACACCCATCAGAACCCAGTACCTGAACATCAAGCGCAGCTACCCGCAGGCCATAGTCTTCTTCCGGCTGGGCGACTTCTACGAGACGTTCGACGATGACGCGAAGTTGGTGTCCGGCGAGCTGGACATAGTGCTGACTTCAAGGGAGATGGGCAAGGGCAAGCGTTACCCGATGGCGGGCATTCCTCATCATGCCCTTGACAGCTATTTGGCACGTCTAATAGGGAGGGGATACAAGGTAGCGGTCTGCGAGCAGATCGGCGAGCCGCGTTCGGGCAAGACCATTGTCGAGCGCGAGGTCGTCCGCGTGGTTACGCCCGGTACCGTGGTCGAGCCGAACATGCTGGAGAACAAGGCGAACAACTACCTTGTATCAGTGGCCGTTGAGGGAGGTATGGCAGGCATCGCCTATGTTGACATAAGCACAGGTGAGTTCGCCACTACGCAGCTTCCAGAGGAGAGGGTCGCAACTGAGCTGGAGCGACTGCGTCCTTCAGAGATACTGGTTGCTGAGTCGGCGGAGAGCCCGAATTCGTGGCTGGCAGCCTGGCAAACCAGGCTGGATGACGCTGCGTTTGACCTCAACACTGCTCAAAGGGAGCTGCAGGAGGCGCTCGGGGCCGGTTCGCTGGAGGGCTACGGGTGCGCCCATCTGACTCAGGCGGTCCGAGCTGCCGGCGCGATAGTCCACTATCTGGAAGAAACCCAGAAAGGGGCTGCAAGCCGCATCACGGGTCTGCGCACCTACTCTACGGATTCGTTCATGACGCTTGATGCGGCGACGAGGCGCAATCTGGAGCTGTTCGAGAGCAGCCGCTATGGACTCACCAGCGGGTCGCTGGTGTCGGTGCTCGATCTCACAAGGACGGCCATGGGTGGCCGGATGCTCAGGAGGTGGATGAGCCAGCCACTCCTCGATGTCGCCGAGTTGGAGCGGAGGCAGGAGGGCGTTTCGGCGCTGACTGCCGACCTGCGGAGCGACGTCGCGGGCTGCCTTTCGGGTATGGGAGATATCGAGAGGCTTGTGAACAGGGTAAGAGCTGGATTTGCCACACCGCGCGAGGTCGTGTCCCTCAGGCGTAGCCTGGAGTCGGTTCCAAAGCTGCGCTCGCTTCTGGACCACGCCGGCGGGCTGGCCTCGATTCAATCCCGACTCAGGCCCTGCGAGGAGGAGGTCGCCCTGGTGGCGGGGTCGATCGTAGACGAGCCGCCCGCCACGCTTTCTGACGGCGGCGTCATACGTGAGGGGTTCTCGGCGGAGCTTGACGAGTTGCGGTCCGCTTCGTCAAACGCACGGAAGTATCTCGCCGACCTCGAGCGAACGGAGCGCGAGCGGACTGGCATCCGGTCCCTCAAGGTCGGCTACAACAAGGTCTTCGGCTACTACATCGAGGTGACCTCTCCACATTTCGACAAGGTGCCAGACGACTATATACGCAAGCAGACTCTGGTCGGCTCGGAGCGCTATTTCACACCGCAGCTCAAGGAGTTCGAATCGCTCATTCTGAACGCTCAGTCGCGCATCGGAGAACTCGAAAGCACCCTGTTCCGCCAGATATGCGAGCAGCTTGCGGGCTCCGGCGACAGGATCATGAATGTGGCCGCTGCGCTGGCGGAGCTTGATGTCCTCTGTGCGTTCGCAGAGGCGGCTGCCCGATACGGCTATGTGAGGCCGACGCTGACTACGGGAGACTCCATAGACATAGCAGGCGGCCGCCATCCGGTTGTGGAGCGTGCTCTGACGGACGAGCAGTTCGTGCCCAATGATGTGCACCTCTCGAACTCGGACGCGCGGCTCGTTGTACTCACGGGCCCGAACATGTCCGGCAAGTCAACGTTTCTGCGACAGGTCGCTGTCATCGTGCTCATGGCGCAGATCGGCAGCTTCGTTCCGGCTGATTCCGCTACAATAGGCCTTGTGGACCGCATCTTCACCAGGGTGGGACTGCAGGACGACCTTGTGACCGGGCAGTCGACCTTCATGGTGGAGATGCTGGAGACAGCCAACATCCTGAACAACGCCACCTCGAGGTCTCTCATCATCCTCGACGAGATCGGGCGCGGCACCTCCACCTACGACGGCCTTTCGATTGCCCAGGCGGTCGCGGAGTACATTCACAACTATCCCCGCCTTGGGGCGAAGACTCTCTTCGCCACCCACTATCATGAGCTCACAGCGCTTGCGGGCTATCTTCCCAACGTCAGGAACCTCAATGTCGCTGTCTCCGAGGAAAACGGTAAGGTTGCATTCCTGCGCAGGATCATCCCCGGTGGAGCCGACAAGAGCTACGGCATACACGTGGCCCAGTTGGCGGGTCTGCCGAGGGCGGTTGTCAATCGGGCCAATGAGGTCCTCGCCGACCTGGAGCAGCAAGCCGGTGCGGGAAGGAGCAAGCGGAGACGAGCTATGTCCGGACGTACGGAGCAGCAGTTGCCCCTGTTTGGAGCCCAATCACCCGTCATCGAAGAGATACTCGGATTGGAAGTGTCCTCGATGACGCCCCTGGAGGCTATCACCAGGTTGTACGAGCTTCAGGAGAAGCTTCGGAAGGAACGAGAGCACTAGACGTGCACTACTCGTAGACTTTCTCCTCTTCCTCCCCGGCCTCTGCGGCATCCATCTCAACATCCCTTGAGTCCGCTTCGCGCGAGAGGAGTTCGCGGTAGTATTCGTGCTGGATAATGAGGTTCATCACCTCGTTCGTGCCGGTCCATATCATCGCCAGCCTCGCATCGCGCAGCATTCGCTCGATCGGATAGACGTTGGTGTAGCCTATCCCGCCCATGATCTGCATCGCGTCGTTGATGATGTCCCAGGCCATGTCGGTCGCGAAGCGTTTCGCCTCCGAGACCATGCGCCTTGCTGTGTTGGGATCGTTTCCCTGATCGATGGTCCTCGCCGTCGAATGGACCAGGGAACAGGCGGCGTCGAGCCTGGTGATACAGTCAGCCACCTTGAAGCTAACAGCCTGGAAGTCCCGAATCCGGCGACCGAACGCCTTTCTCTTCGAACTGTAGAATGCGGCGATCTCCAGGGCGCTGCGGGCCATCCCCAGGATGCCGGCCGCGCTGGTCATCCTCTCGGGTATCATCATCTGATAGAATATCTCGCCGCCCTGCCCCGCACGTCCCACGACGTTCTCCTCGGGAACCTGCGTGTCGCGGAACAGGATGCGTCCCGCCCCGCCCCCGCGTGTACCCATCAAGCCGTAGAGATGGCGGACCTCAACGCCCATATCCTTCTCGACGATGAACAGGCTCAGAGATTGCTGTGAAGCGGCCTCCGGGTCAGTCTTGGCGTACACTAGGAAGTAGTCTGCCCCCTCCGCCCCGACCACGAACCGTTTCTGGCCTGTCAGTCTGTAGGAGTTGCCGTCCTTCACTGCTACCGTGGTCGCGCCGAAGAAATCAGACCCACCCCTGGGTTCCGTGAGTGCTTCAGCACAGCAGATCTCTGCCTTCAAAGTAGGAGCAAGGTACCTGGCCTTCTGCTCCTCGGAGCCGAACTTGTCGAGGGCCTCCCCGCATATGCTCACCAGAGAGTAGAGGCAACCCAGGGCCAGCGGAAGGGTGCCGATCTCCTCCAGTGCAAAAATCTCGTCCTCCCAGCCGAGGGACCTCCCACCGTACGGGGTCGGGAATCGCAGGCCGAGCAGGTTCCTCGAAGCGGCATCTTCGAGATACTGGCGGGGATACTGCACCCGGTCGGCATCCATGTCGATCAGAAGCTGCCTGGGGACGGCCTTGACGAAGCTCCTGACCTCGCTTCGCAGTTGCTTCTGGCTCTCACTGAGCATCGACTCGATCATCTGTCCCACCTCCCCACAGATTGACAGGAGGATAGCTGAACCATTGAAGAGGTGTCAACAGCGGCTGTGGCAGATCTGCACTGATGCGTTGACAGTGGGCGGTCGGACACCTAAGATGAATGGCACCCTGGCGGCCGCAGGTATCGCCGCGTGGAAGGGGGAGGACTGTGGACGACGCATCTCGTTTCTCCAAGTTGCTCGTGGACCTGTTCAAGTCGCAGAAGCTGGCGGCCCTCTCCACCCAAAGCGAGGGAAAGCCCTATGGTTGCCTTGTGGCCTTTGCCGCCACGGACGACCTCAAGAGCCTGCTGTTCGTGACAGACCGCAACACGCGCAAGTTCCGCGACATCTCCTCGGTGCCGCAGGTCGCCATATTGATCGACAACCGTTCGAACGATGTGAATGACTTCCGTGACTCGGTGGCGGTCACCGCAATCGGCACTGCTGCCGAGGTAACTGGAGACGAGCGGTCGACATGCCGGGCCGCATATCTCGTCAAGCACCCGAATCTGGCCGACTTCCTGGACGGGAAGAACAACGCTCTGGTCAGGGTGGCCGTCGAAACATACGTTATCAGCAGCTTCCTCAAGACTGTGACCATCCAGCCATAGTCTGTCCACGCTCTGCATTACCTCCGCCGGGCCGTGGCCATGAAGATAGGCTATCCGACCATCAACCTCAGCATAGGCTGTAGGGGCGACCGCACTTTTCGCCTGAAGTCGTACTCCGAAGCCAGGCTGGTCGCCACGGTCGACAGCAATCTGTCATGCCTGAGTGAGATGCTGCGCTTCAACGCCGCTCACGGCATACGCTTCTTCAGGATCACATCGGACCTTGTACCCTTCGCCTCTCACCCGATATGCACGTTCGACTGGCTGACCCACTTCGCCGGAGTCTTCGATGAGATCGGCGGGTACATCCGGCGGAACGAAATGCGCATATCCATGCATCCGGACCAGTTCACACTCATCAACTCTCCCGATGAGGACATATTCAGCAGGAGCGTGAAAGATCTGGAGTATCACGCGCAGGTGCTGGACGCGCTGTGCTTGGACGATACCGCCAGAGTTCAGATACACGTGGGCGGCGTCTACGGAGACAAGAGGGCGGCGATTGAGCGCTTCGCCCGGAGGTTCGATGTCCTGCCCGAACTGGTGCGAAGGCGTCTTGTGGTAGAGAACGACGACCGGCTGTACAGCCTGAAGGACTGCCTGGAGGCGCATCTTATGACCGGCGTGCCCGTACTGTTCGATGTCTTCCACCATCGCATGAACGGCGAGGGGGAGTCAGTCGCGGAGGCGTTCGCCATGTTCCACGGCACGTGGAGGGAGGAGGATGGACTTCCCATGGTCGACTACAGCGCACAGCGCGAGGGTGAACGCAGGGGAAAACACGTTGACACGATAGAAAGAGACGGATTCTCCAGATTCCTGCAGGAGACGCGTCCCTACGATTTCGACATCATGCTCGAGATAAAGGACAAGGAGCGCAGCGCTCTGCGAGCCGTCGAGCTAGCTCGCGGCGACCCGCGATTCCGTGGCTGACTCGGATAGCTGGAGCCTGGCGTCCACCACCGCGTACCCATCGCCCTCCGGGAGCACCTTGACGGGGTTGAGGTCGAGTTCCCCTATCTGAGGGATGTCTTCCACCAGTGCGGATATCCTGAGCAGCAGGTCCTGCAGGGCTTCGATGTCGCAACGCGGCGAACCTCGCCATCCCTCCAGGAGCTGGTAGGCCTTCACCGACCTGATCATCTCCCCGGCGTCGGTGTCGGTGAGCGGGTGTATTCGGAAGCAGATGTCCTTGAACAGCTCCGTGTAGACGCCTCCCATTCCAAACAGAATCAGGGGCCCGAACGAGGGGTCCTGTGTAACGCCTACTATCACTTCCGTTCCGCCCGAGAGCATCTCCTGGACCAGGACTTCCTGCATTTCCTCCGCTCTACCGGCGTCGTCCAGGCGACGCCTGATCTGGTCGAACGCCTCCGATGCTTCACCGGCGGAGTGCACATCCAGGATCACGCCGCCGACCTCCGTCTTGTGCGTTATGCTGCCTGACAGCAGCTTGACGGCCACCGGGTAGCCGAGTTCGTCTGCGGCCTCTGCGGCCTGCCCCTTCGTGGTGGCGGTTCTGCTCCGGACGAGGCGAATTCCGTAGGCATCAAGAAGCGATTCGACAGAAGACGCGTCCAGCCACAGGGGACGGTCCTCCTTCCGGCTGAGCGCCGATTCGACTATCTCCTTCCCCTCCTCCCTGTCGATTCCATCCAGGTCGGGCACCCTGCCCTCCGGCCTGTTGAGCCAGTCGGAGTATTCACAGGCCTTGGACAGCGCTGTAGCCGTTGCCTCAGGGAAGGCATAGCTGGGGACATAGCCGTCCTCGCCCGTGCCTAACTCCGAGGATGCGCCGCGTGAACCCATGAACGAGGCAACGAGTGTCTTGTCCCGACTTCTGAACTCAGGCGCAGCCTCACGTATGGCAGCGGCGACCGCCTCCGACTGGGTAATCATCGGCGGTACGAATATCACTGTGACTATGTCAATGTCGTCGTCCTGGGCCAGCAACTCCAGTGCCCGGCGATATTGCTCAGCGGTGGCCTCTGCCGTCATATCTATCGGATTGGCCGTGCTGCTTCCTCTGGGGAGGAAGCTCAGCAGCTCGGATGATGTCCTGTCCGAGAGGGTGGGCAACTCCAGTCCACGATCGGCGCAGGCGTCTGCGGTCAGTATGCCGGGGCCGCCTCCGTTAGTCAGAATTGCCAGCCTGCGCCCGGATGGGACCGGCTGGTGCGACAACAGAATCGCCACGTCGAACAGCTCCTCCAGGGTGTTTACCCTGATTATCCCAGCCTGCTTGAAGAGGGCATCGGAGGCGACTTCTCCCGTCGCAAGCGCCCCCGTGTGAGAAGCTGCCGCACGGGAACCTGCCGCCGTGCGACCGCTCTTGACGGCAACGACGGGTTTGACTCGCGATACCCGTCGCGCGATCCGCGCGAACTTCCTCGGGTTGCCGAAGGACTCGAGGTATAGGAGGATGACATCCGTGTTCGGGTCCTCTTCCCAGTACTGGAGCATGTCGTTGCTGGACACGTCCGCTCTATTGCCTATGCTGATGAATGTCGAGAGACCGATGTTGAGCGTGTGCGCGTACTCCAGTATGGCCAGGCCCAGAGCGCCACTCTGACTGCACATTCCGGTGTTCCCTGCAGGCGGGTAGACGGATGAGAAGGTGGTGTCCATGCTGACGTCGGATGCGGTATTGATTATCCCCATGCAGTTCGGCCCGACCAGCCTCATTCCGTAGCTGCGGGCCGTCTCGACAAGGCGCTCCTGACTGCGCCTGCCTTCATCTCCCGTCTCCGCGAAACCAGCGGATATCACGACACCCCCGTGGACACCCTTCCTGCCGCATTGCTGCACGACCTGATGCACGCTGCCAGCGGGCACCACCACGACCGCAAGGTCCACGGGACCCGCGATGTCGAGTACCGTGGAATAGGCCTTGACCGATGCCACGTACTCAGCGTTCGGATTGACGGGGTAGACTGTGCCCTGCAACTCCTGTTTGAGGAGATTGCGGAAGACCTTGTTGCCGATCGCGGTGCGGCGCTGTGTCGCTCCGACGACGACTACGGAGCGGGGCTTCAGGAAGGCTCTCAGGGAGGCCACCGTTGCTATTCTCTCCCTCTCTGCTGACTTCTCCTCGACCTCCGGCGTTGGTTCGATCGGCAGTTGAACCCTGTAGACTCCGTACTCCAGCTCCTGCACTATTCGAAAGCCGCTGTCCAGCAGGACTCTCATCATTTCCTCGTTCTCGGCCAGGATCTCGGCCTCGAAGCTGTTGATGCTGTTCTGTCTCGCTATCTCCGCCAGCTTCTCTAGGAGCAGCGTGCCGATACCCCTTCCCTGATACGGGTCTTCCACAACGAGCGCCACTTCCGCCGCATCGCCCCTGGGCAACCGATAGAAGTGCCCCACGCAGATTATCCTCTCCTCCTCACTCTCGCCGAGCGTTCCGACGATGACGAAGCTGTTCTCGTAGTCAGCGGTATTGAATTGGCGCACCTGCTCGATGGTCATGTGCTTCAAGACGTGGTGGAAGCGCAGGTAGATGGTGTGTGGGCTCAGCCGCGAGAACAGGTCGTAGAGCTTCTTCTCGTCACCTTCTCTAATCGGGCGCAGGTACAGGGTAGACCCGTCCTTGAGGATCACTGTGGATTCGTACTTGCTGAGGTCCTGGCTTGTGCGGGCTGCCATTGCGCTGCCTCCAACCTCCCCATTCTTGGGACGTCCAGAAGTCCGGTATCCTGGTCCTCTATCCCCGCTCAGGCCTGATGAGTAAGACCTATCCTGTCACACATCTGAGCACTCGTTCGGCAACACTGCCGAACGGTGGACGCCTGCTGGTTCGCACAATCGATGATTGCGTCGGCGGCCATGTCCACGAGTTGCGCTGTAGTATAGCGGACTTCCCTCAAGAAGTCATAAAGGCCCGGCAGGAAAAGTGAAGAAATCATCACATCAAATGCGCCGCTCACACAGGGTTGTCCGGAGAGAGCCTTAGTCCGTGGATTGTCCGGGAAACGGCACTGAGGTGAGGCAGTTTGTGATCA
>CAZNOI010000034.1:0-19072 GCA_964574685.1 uncultured Dehalococcoidia bacterium | reverse complement strand
CAACAGGAGGCGGCACTCCTTCGGTAACATTTCTAAATGAGTGAACAACCTCTCTCCGGTAACATTTTCACTTGAGTTGACACGGCGCGAGACACTCCCGCCAACGCACTCAGGTTTGAACCGGCCCCTCGATTGTGCTAGAATTTTCTAGGTTCGCAACACGTACGGAACGCCTGCACCAACATCCGGAGAAGGAGCCCGAGTCCATGGATTTCTCGTTCACCCCTGAGCAGAATGAGCTGCGGGCGCAGTTGAAGGAATTCGCGAGGACAGAGATCCCGCCCGAGTGGACGGGCGGCGGCTACGCCGAGGAGTACGGTACCGACGAAGGATGGGAGGTCGCCAAGAAGACATCCAGGAAGCTGGCCCAGAAGGGCTGGCTGACCATGGCCTGGCCGACCGAGTACGGCGGGATGGCCGCGAGCAAGACCCAGTACCTCATCTATCGGGAGGAGATGGCCTACAACATAATCCCCGGTGGAGACATGGGTGTTGGAGGCGTGAGCTGGATAGGACAGTCCCTCATGATCTTTGGCACGGAGGAGCAGAAGAAGAGGCACCTGCCCGGCATAGCCGGCGGTGAGGTCTACTGGTGCACGGGATACAGCGAGCCCGAGGCCGGCTCCGACTTGGCTTCGCTCAAGACCAGAGCGGTCAGGAAGGGAGACGAGTACATCGTCAACGGCCAGAAGGTCTGGACAAGCGCCGCGCACAGGGCGGACTGGTGCTGGCTCGCGGTACGCACCGACTCTGATGCGCCGAAGCACAAAGGTATCAGCGTCCTGCTCGTCGATATGAAAACACCGGGCGTGACAGTCAACCCGCTCGTCAATCTGGCAGGGAACCTGGAGAACTCGGAGGTCTTCTTCGATGACGTTCACGTTCCCGCTGACAATTTGGTCGGGCAGGAGAACGACGGGTGGCGAGTCATAATGACGGCACTCTCCTTCGAGCGCACAGCGGGAATCGACTTCCTCGGACGAAACAAGCGCCTGCTGGACGAGCTCGTGGAGTACTGCACCACGACGAAGCGGAACGGGAAGCTTCTCAGTGAGAACCCTGTCATTCGCAACAGGCTCGCCGAGTTCGCCGTCGAATGCGAGATAGGCCGTCTGATGTGCTACAACATCGCCGCGATGGAAGACCAAGGTCAGGTCCCCGGCTACGAGGCGTCCGCCACCAAGAACTTCACCGCCGAGACAGGACAGAGACTCGCTCAGTTCGCCTGCAACGTGGAAGGCCTGTACGGCCAGGTGGAGTCAGGCCCGTACTCGCCTCTGAGGGGCCGAGCGCAGACCGTCTATCTGTTCTGCGTCGGCGACACCATTGGGGCGGGAACGTCGGAGATCAACAGGACGGTCATAGCGACCAGAGGACTGGGATTGCCGAGGTAGTAGCGACCACTGCGCTTCTGCCTAGTAGATGACTTTCTCCTCGACCAGTTGGGCGATCTCTTCCTTTGACCTGCCCAGCAGTGTGCCGAAGACGTAATCGTTGTGTTCCCCCAGCATAGGTGCGGGCCTGCGCACCTCCAGTGGCGTGGCGCTGAGCTTGTAGGGAATGCCGGCGATGATGTCCACACCGGTCGCCGGATGCTCCACCTGAAGATGGGTCTCTCTGGCCTCGTAGTGCGGATCGGAGAAGCGGTCCATCAGGTCGAGGCACGGTACGGCAGCCACGCCGGCCTTCTGCAGTACATCTGTAACTTCGTACTCGGTGTAGCCCGTGGTCCATGCTGAGACCAGCGCGTCCAGCTCCTCCTCGTGATTCTTGCGGCTGAACATGTCGCTAAACCTCTCATCTCCTGTCCACTCGGGCCTGCCGATTGCATCACAGAAGGCCTCCCACTCTTCCTCTGTCCTCACCGCAATGGAAACCCATCTTTCCTCCCCGATGCAGGGGTAGTAGTCGTGCGGAGCCATTACAGGGCTTCTGTTGCCGGTTGTGCCCATGATTCGATCATTCATGAAGTACTCCATGAATGCCTCGCCCACAACGCATGCCCCGGTCTCTATCTGGGCCATATCGATGTACTGGCCCTCACCGGTCCGGTCGCGGTAGTGGAGCGCCGCAAGCACGGCGAATGCGCCGTGAATAGATGAGTTCACGTCGAGGTAGGGCGTCTGCTCGCCCAGTACCCTTTCTCCGGGATAGCCGATCAGACTGGAGTAGCCACTCAGGGCACCCAGTGACGGCGCGTAGGTTACGATATCATACAGGGGACCGTACTGGCCGGCGGCGGGCAGAGAGATCATCACGATCCTTGGATTGACCTCGTGCACCGCTTCGTACTGGAGGCCGAGCCGCCTCAGACCCTTCGGAGAGAAGTTGTCGACGGCAACGTCACTGATCTTTAGCAGCTCCTTCACCATATCGAAACCGCGCGGGTCCGTCATATCCACCGTCACGCCCAGCTTATTCCGGTTCATGCTGTGGAACACAAAGTCGGTCTCGGGCCCTTCGGTCGACCGACCGGGAGTCAACCTGGCGCTGTCCAGCCTCTTGTTGGTCTCAACTTTGATGACCTCCGCGCCCATGTCAGCGAGGATCATGCCCAGCAGAGGGCCGGCCCAGACCCACGAGAAATCAACTGCCCTGTAGCCTTCCAGCGGATATCCAGCCATATCGCGATTGCTCCCTCGATCGCTCTAGATGATACCGGAGGTCCTCAGCTTCGCCAGCTCTTCCCTCGGATATCCCAGTCGGTCGCAGAAGATGTCCTCATTGTGCTCCCCGAGCAGAGGCGCCGGTCGCTGAAGCTCCCACGGCGTCTTCGACAGTTGATAGGGTGCGCCGGGGTACTTGAGCTTGCCGACATGCTTCCTGTCCATTTCGACGAAATAGCCCCTCTCCAGAAAGTGGGGGGAATGCGCTACTTCGTCGATTTCCCTCACGGGCGCGAAGGTGATCTGGTCCCTCCGACAGATCTCGAATACCTCTTCCTTCGTGTGGTCGATCAGCCAGGCCGCCACAAGTGAGTCCGCCTCATCGGCGTGGAAGAGCGCCATTGAGATGCGGTCCCTGAACCGCTCCTCATTGATCCACTCAGGTGACCCCATTGCCTCCAGGAAGCGCTTCCACTGATAACCCTGGATCGCGATTAGACACATGTAGCCGTCTTTGCATGGCAATATGCACCAGGGGTAGACGCTGATGGTCCGGTGGCCCGCCCGAATGCTCTTGCGGCCCTCAAAGACGCCCAGATGTACGCCATGGCCCAGATGGATGGTCGCCCATACCTCGGCCTCCGAGATGTCAACCTGCTGTCCCTCGCCGGTCTTATTCCGAGCGAAGACCGCTCCGAAGGTCGCCGCAGCGCCCATAGCGCCGCTCTGGTAGTGACTCTGTGAAAGCGCCGGCGCGAGAGGCGGCCTGTTCGGCTCACCGGTACGGAGGCTCTGCCCGCCGATACCGGCAGTGTTGATAGCGTATCCCTTGTAGTCCCTGTACGGACCGCTCTGTCCGAAGGGCGTGATAGACGTCACAATAAGCCTCGGGTTGGCCCGTCTGAGGCTCCCATAGTCCAGGCCAAGCTCGGCCATACGGGCCGGTGGACTGTTCTCGATGAACACGTCCGCTTCCCTGAGCAGGGCCATGAGCATGTCCCGGCCCGTCGCGGTCTCCAAATCCAGAGTGACACCCAGCTTGTTGCCGTTCAGATACAGGAAGAGCCCGCTCGTCTCCGGGTCGGGGATGTCGTCGGGAAAAGGCCCGTACCGTCGCGACTCATCGCCGCCGTCAGGCTTCTCGACCTTGATTACCTCGGCGCCCAGGTCCGCCATCAGCTTCGAGCAATAGGGCGCCGAGATGAAGCTTCCATATTCCACAACCTTGAATCCGGAAAGTGCCTGCTCAGCCAATAGTCAGCCTCCGAACTTCTCTGTAGGGGGCGCACCTGTTCGGGCGGCCCGTACACAACCAATCTATTATGGCTGAATCTGTGAACGCGGGCAACCCTAAGTGTAGAGCTCTTCTCCGTGGTCTGCGCCCTTCGGGTCAGGACGCTACCCACATCATTGACCAGCGGGGCCACCTGCGCGGCGCTCGTAGTCGTCGAGGGCGGCGTGCATGGCGGTGGCTGCCATGTTTGAGCAGTGCATCTTGTTCTCAGGGAGTCCGTCCAGAGCGGTCGCTACATCCTGGTCGGTGATCGCCCTGGCTTCGTCGAGCGTCTTGCCTTTCGCCAGCTCTGTCACCATGCTGGAGGTGGCGATGGCTGCGCCGCAACCGAACGTCTGAAAGCTGATATCCTGTATCCGGTCGTTCTCCACATTTACAAAGACCTTCACCACGTCCCCGCACCCGGGGTCACCCGACACGCCGATCCCGTTCGCATCCGCAAGCGGCCCGGCGTTGCGCGGGTTGGTGAAGTGCTCCATGACCTTCTGGCTGTACAGCGGCATCGTTCCCCTCACTCCGCCGTCCCGGCCAGAGGTGACATGGCCCGCAGCTTCCTGACAATGTCCGGCAGCACTAACAGGACATAGTCGACATCGTCGTCTGTATTGCCCGGCCCCACGGTCAGTCTCAGGCTGCCGTAGGCAAGCTCGGGGGCAATCCCGGTCGCCAACAGCACGTGGGAAGGTTCATCAGCGCCCGACGCACACGCACTGCCGCTCGAAGCTGCGATACCCGCAAGGTCGAGGTTGACGAGTATGGCCTCGCCTTCTACGTAGCTGAATGAGAGATTGACGTTGTTGGGTAGTCGCTTCTCGGGATGTCCGTTGAGATGGGTTTCTTCGATCTTCGAGGCTATCCCCTGGGCCAGCCTGTCCCGGAGCCTCATGCAGTGTCGGTTGTGCTCTTCCCTTCCCTCCACGGCGATCTGGAGGGCCGTCGCCGCGCCCACAATCCCCGGCACGTTCTCCGTCCCGGCCCTGCGCTTCCTTTCCTGACCTCCACCGGCCTGCTGTGGCAGGAACGGGGTGCCGCTCCTCACATACAGGACACCCACGCCCTTCGGCCCGTGGAATTTGTGCGCGGACAGGCTCAGCATGTCCACGCCGAGATGCACAGCGTTTATGTCAAGTGCAGTCGCACCCTGCACAGCGTCCGTGTGGAAGACAACGTCCGCCTTCTTCGATCGCGCTACCCGCACGAACTCCGGCACGGGCTCGATCGTCCCGATTTCGTTGTTGGCAAGCATAATGCTCACGAGGATCGTTCCCCTTCCGATCGCCCTCTCGAGCTCGTCCGGGCTTACGAGACCATACCTGTCGACAGACAGGTATGTCACCTCGTATCCCTGGCTTTCGAGCGCCTTGCAGGTGTTCAGCACAGCATGGTGCTCGATGGCGGAAGTCACGATGTGGTTGCCCCGCTCTCTCGATGCGTAGGCGACCCCCCTTATCGCAGTGCTGTCCGACTCGGTGCCGCCGCTGGTGAAGACGACCTCCACAGGATCACAGGCCAACACGCCAGCCACAGACCGCCTTGCATTCTCCACCGCCTCGTGAGCCTCGCGGGCCAGTGCGTAGAGGCCCGAGGGGTTCCCGTACTTCTCACTGAAGTACGGCATCATCGCATCGAGCACCTGAGGGTAGACGGGAGTAGTCGCCGCGTGGTCCATGTAGACGAGTCCGTCGCTCACCTGCTCTCCTCGATGCTAGAGGGCCCTTGACGCACATCAGCCTTTGCGGAGCACAGGTCCGCCAGAGTAGTGCCGTCGAGCACGCCCGCCACGCTGTCGCGCACCTGCTGCCACAGCAGTCTCGACGAGCAGGCATCTTCCCTGCCGCATGAACCCGTCCGGCTCGGGGTCGCCACGCACTCGGCGGGCGCAATGTCCTCTTCAAGAGCCCGCACCACCTGGCCCGCAGTGATGGTCGCGGGTTCCGCGGCCAAACGATATCCGCCGCGAGCACCCCGCGTGCTTTCCAGGAGTCCTGCCTTCTTCAATCCGGCCGCGATGTGTTCGAGATAGGCCGGCGAGATGTCTTCCTCTCTGGCTATGTCCGAAAGCGGAGTCGGACCGCTGCCGTACTCTCGTGCCAGCATCAGCGCAGCCCGCAGACCATAGTGGGCCTTGCTCGAAAACCTCATCAGCAAATCCCTAGTGTGCCGGTAGGGATTGTACAACCGTCCCCCCACGGTGTCAACCGCTGTCGACGCCTGTCCGGAACGTGCCGGCGCCGTTTGTCAAGGACTGTTCGCCTTGACAAGCGAGACTGCCAATTGCTACAATCCAAGCGCATTTGAGGCAGCGCGGCCCCGTGGTGTAGTGGTCTAACATATCGGCCTGTCACGCCGAAGATCGTGGGTTCGAATCCCATCGGGGTCGCCAGCAAGAACGCGATAAGGGCCGCCCGCACAAGCGGGCGGCCCTTCTGTGTCCCTTCACGGCAAGCGAGCGGTTGTCTCAACAGCAATACGATGGTAGACTGAGTTAAGGTCTTCCCCGAACAGCGGCCTCCCCGCGCGTATCAGGTCAGGTCGTGGCCCGGCCGCCACGACCTCTTCATCTGGGCCGGTGGCGACGAGCAATACGGGACTACAAGTCAATGGCAAGTCAAGGCTACATCGAGATCGATCAGGAGCTGTGCAAGGGCTGCCAGCTATGCATAGCATTCTGTACGAAGGACTCTATCGTTGTGTCGGACAGGGTCAACGCGGCGGGCTACGTCCCCGTTTCCTTCCACGGCGACGGCGAGTGCACCGGATGCGCTGTCTGCGCCCTGGTGTGCCCCGAAGTGGCAATAGAGGTCTATCGTGGCTAAGGTCCTGATGAACGGGAACAGCATCATCGGCGAGGCAGCCATACGCGCCGGCTGTCAGTGCTACTTCGGTTACCCGATCACACCCCAGAATGAACTCACAGAGTACATGGCCACGCACCTGAGCCGCAGGAAGGGCTGCTCGTTTGTTCAGGCTGAGAGCGAGCTGGCGGCCGTCAACATGCTGTACGGGGCCAGTGTCGCGGGAGCCAGGGCCATGACCTCATCGTCCAGCCCCGGCATAAGCCTCAAACAGGAGGGCATTTCTTACCTCGCCGCGTGCGAGTTGCCGGCGGTGCTGGTCAATATGTCGCGTGGCGGCCCCGGCCTGGGCAGCATCGCCGCCTCGCAGTCGGACTACTTCCAGGCTACGCGCGGCGGCGGGCACGGCGACTACCGCACGATTGTCCTCGCCCCATCATCCGGTCAGGAGCTGGCGGATCTGACCCACCGCGCCTTCGACCTCGCCGATCGATACTTGATCCCGGTCATTGTGCTCGGAGACGCGATGCTGGGCCAGATGATGGAGCCCGTTGAGTTCCAGCACAAAGCGCCCCAGGTACATCCGGTCAGGCCGAACGCGTTGCGGGGCGCCAGCGGGCGCCCGAGCCGCTACGTCAAGACATTCACCTCCAGGCCGACCGAACTCGAGGAGATCAATTGGAGCCTGTATAGGAGATACCAGCTTATCAAGCGCAAGGAGACTACATGCGAGAGCTATATGACGGATGACGCCCGACTCATCGTCGTAGCCTTCGGCGTTGCTGCGCGGATCGCGAAGGGCGCAATCAAGAGTCTCAGGTCCGATGGTCTGCGCATCGGGCTCATAAGGCCGATCACACTGTGGCCGTTTCCTGACGAAGCCATAGGCGAGGCGGCCAAGTCAGTGAAGCACTTCCTGGTCTTCGAGATGAACATGGGGCAAATGCTGGAGGATGTAAACCTGGCGCTGGCCGGCCGGGGAAACGTGTCCTTCTACGGGAGACCCGGCGGCGTGATTCCTACGCCCAGCGAGGTAGCCAAGGTGATATCCCGCCTCTACTATCAAAAGGGGCTCAAGTAGGGCATTGAAGAAGGTATACAGCAGGCCGAAATCGCTCAAGCGGGCAACCTTCCACTACTGTCCCGGCTGCGGTCACTCGATCGTCCATCGTCTGACCTGTGAGGTGATCGACGAGATGCGACTTCAGGACAGGGCAATCGGCATACCACCGCCCGGTTGCTCCGTCTTTGCCTACTACTACTTCGATGTGGACATGGTCGAATCGGCGCACGGGCGAGGTGCAGCGGTGGGCACAGGCATCAAGAGGGCTTACCCGGAGGCGATAGTGTTCACCTACCAGGGTGACGGCGACCTCGCGGCAATCGGCACAGGCGAGACGATACACGCGGCCAATCGCGGCGAGCGCATCACAGCAATATTCATTAACAACGCGGTGTACGGCATGACCGGCGGCCAGATGGCGCCCACCACGCTACTGGATATGAAGACGACTACCACGCCCTACGGCCGAGACCTCAGGCTGGAAGGGTATCCCGTCCCGATCAGCGAGATGGTGGCGCTCGCCAACGGATCGGTCTACATAGAACGCGTGGCGGTGAACTCCCCCGCCAACATCAGGAGAGCGAAGAAGGCGATCAAGAAGGCGTTCCAGACGCAGGTCGATGACCTGGGCTACTCGCTGGTTGAGATACTCTCGCCTTGCCCCACCAACTGGAGGATGGGACCACTCGAATCCTGGAAGTGGATCGACGAAGTAATGACCAGGGTCTACCCCCTCGGGGTCATCAAGGACACCACCGGAGCGAAGGATGCTGATTAAGACCATCTTCGCGGGTTTCGGCGGCCAGGGTGTCCTCTCTATGGGTCTGAGCCTGGCTCAGGCGGCCATGGCCGAGGACAGGAATGTCACCTACCTGCCTGCGTACGGCGCGGAAGTCAGGGGCGGTACTGCAAACTGCACGGTGGCAATATCGGACGAGGAAATTGCCTCACCTGTCGCTTCATCGCCGGACTTTGTCGTCGCGATGAACCAGCCGTCGGTCGCCAGGTTCCAGCATCAGATAGCGTCGGGCGGAGTGTTTTTCGTGAATTCGTCCCTCGTTGACATGGAGCTGTCCAGAGGCGATATCGATGTCATCAGCGTTCCGGCCCACGCCATTGCCGAGAGCCTGAGGAGCCCGAGGTCGGCGAACATGGTCATGCTCGGGGCCTTCACCCGCAAGAGCAACCTCGTGTCCATCGAGACCCTAGTTTCCGGTCTTAGCGAGACCCTGAAGAACAAGCAGAAGCTGATCGCGATAAACGAGAAGGCGTTAAGGGCGGGCTACGATCTGCAATAGCCTGCGCCCGCTGGAGAGAGCAGATGTGCGTCAAGCAGATATCCATCAGCCTGGACAACGTCCCCGGTACATTCCTGAACGTCAGTGAGTGCCTTGGTGTAGAAGGTGTCAACATTCGCGCCATCTCAGTTGCCGACACTTCCGACAGAAGCACTGTGCGGTTCGTGGCGGACGATCCGGAGAAGGCGTCAAGGGTCCTGGACAGTCATGGCTATTCGGTGCGCGAGACTGACGTCATCGCAGTGGAGGTCCCCGATCATCCGGGAGGCCTGCGCGCAGTCCTCAAGCCGCTCAAGGAGTCGAGCATAAACGTGCTCTACTTCTACCCGTTCCTGGGCAGGGGAGAGAGCGGCCAGCCTGTGGTAATAGTGGGCGTCGACAGGACCGAAGATGCGTTGAATGTGCTGAGGAAGAACTGGGTTCACACGTTTGGCAAGGAGATATACTCCCTTTAGGTGCCTCCGCGTTCGATCTCGCTCTCGACCGGCAATGTGAAATAGAATGTGCTTCCCTTATCCGGCTCTGACTCCACCCATATGGTGCCGCCGTGGGCCTCTACCAGACGACGGCATACCAGGAGACCCAGTCCTATGCCCTGCTGCACCTCCGTACGCACGTCCTCTATGCGCTCGAAGGGTGCGAAGAGCCTCTTCTGGTCAGCCAGGGATATCCCAACGCCCTCGTCGTGAACGCCTATCTTCAGGTATCCACTTTCGACCCGGACAGTAACCGTGACCTGACTCTCCTCAGGCGAGTATTTCGCGGCGTTCTCCAGCAGATTGTACAGCACCCGCTCCATTCGCAACTCGTCAGCGTGAACCCTCGGAAGTCGCTTTGGAAGGCGCTCAACGTATCGGTGCGACGGATAGTCAGAGCGGACTCTTTCTACAGCCCGTCTAATGACTCCCTCAATCGGCACCGGCTCCACGTACAGGACCAGTCTCTGCGCCTGGGCCCTGGACAGTTCCAGCAGGTTTCCAAGTATGTGTGATAGTGCCTCAGCCTCAGAGGCCGCATCGCCGAGCAACTGCCTGCGGTCTTCAGTTGTGAGACGGTCATCCTCGGTTAGCGCCGTATGCACCGAACCCATTATGACCGTGAGCGGGGTTCGCAGCTCGTGTGAGACCAGGCCTATGAACTCATCCCTGAGCTGGTCCAGCTTTCGACGCTCGGCCATGTCTCTCAGGTACATCAGAGCACGGGTTATGTTGCCGTCGCGATCGTAGACGCCGACCACCTTCGCCCACACCGGCACACTCTTCCCATCGCTGCGAAGCAATTCGAACTCGGTCTCGAGAATACCGTCATCCTTCAGTCTTGCGTGATAGAAGGCCGTGTCCTTCGACACGGCATCGCCGACATACTCACGTATGTCCATGCCAAGCAGGGCCTTTCGCGTGTGGCCCAGCAACTGGCATGCACCATCGTTGCAGTCCTTGATACGCATCGTCGCGTCGACCGACAGCAGCCCGTCCGGTGACGATTCGACCAGTCGCCTGTAGTTCGCCTCTGAAGACCGCAACTCTTGCTCCGCCGTTCTCCTGGCGGTGATGTCGTCGAAGGTCGTGTAAACGCGGTACGGCTTATCGCTTCCCTTCGTGAACTGGGGTACCGCATGTATGTTTATCCAGCGGAAGCCTTCCAGCCGTGGATTGAATACACCCATGACGACATTGCGGACTTCCTCTCCTGTGCTAAGTGCCACCATGGACGGGTGCTCTTCACCCGGGAACTCGCTGCCATCCTCCCGGACGGCTCTCCACCTCGGGTCCTGAGACGTTCTGCCCTGCATTTGCGCCAGTGTCAGACCAAGTATGCGCTCCGCCGCTGGATTCGCAGCGGTGATGTAGCCGTTCGCATCCTGATAGACCACACCGGTCAGCATGGTCTCGAACAGCGTTCGATACCTGCCCTCACTTTCCCTCAGGGCCTCATCCGCCCGGACCCTCTCAGTAACATCGCGGGCCACGGCCACCAGCCGAGATGGACTTCCGGGCTCTATCGGCGAGACGGAGTACTCGATATTGACTATGCGACCGTCCGGTCTGCTGAAGTCGGCGCTGCTGCTGAAGACACCCTTCTCCCGCAAACTCCTCGAAACGGCTTCCTCGAACTCCCACGGATTCAGGTTCTCAGGATAGAAGAACGAAGCATCTCGGCCCGCCATTTCCTCCCGGCCATAGCCATAGATCTGCGCCGCCCGGTCATTGCACCATTCGACCTTCCCACCCTCGAAGATGAACACGGCTTCGGCGAGATTCGAGACCAGAGCTTCGTACTGCCGCCGGGACCGACGCAGCGCCTCCTCGATGACTGCATGGTGAAGCGACCGTCCGATTTGCGCACCCACTTCTTCCAGGAACTCAACGGTCTCCCTGTCTATTCTGTTCTGTCGCTCATCCGCCAGATGGACAAGTCCCAGCACTTTGCCGTCTTCCCTCATCGGCACCAGCCCGACCGATTCGAACCCCATCTCGTTACACAGGTTCCTCTGACCCCCAAGGCCTCGTCCCTCTACGGTTGAGAGAAACGTGCTCATCGAACCGGTGTGGAAGGAACCGCCGTCGGTCACGCATGGAAGGCCTCTATCAACTCGACCTGAGACTACGGTGGCACACATGCAGTCATCCGAATCGATTGACAGAAGGCCGGCCTCGCTGCAGAACTCGTCGCTGAAGCCCTCGTTGGCCACATAGGGCATGCGGCCGTCATCGTCAAGGACTCGAATGGCGACACATTGGCATCCCGCGAACTCGCTCACCGCTCTAGCGACGCGGCTCAGGTAGTCCGCTACGCCCTGGCTCTGTCCCAGAGCCGAGATGATCTGCAGCAGTAGCCGGCGTTCTCTTCGCAGCAGATCTACGTCCCGCACCCTGGGAGGACGCTGTGCTGCGCCGGTGGATTCCAGACCTGTTCGATGTCCAGTCATCTGCCCCCTGGGATGTCCGGCCGGAGGGTGGAGCGGATCGGCGGCACGTGTGGTTGCGTAGCGTATTCTATTACCGTCCGCACGACCGGTCAAGGAGTTCATCCCACACGAGCGAGCTTTGACAGCTCGCAGACCAGGCGCTATCATTGAGCCATCCCTTTCCCGACTGAAGGTGGTAAAGGCTTGAGAAGCTTCCGCATCCTGGCAGTTGACGATGACGAGAGAGTCCTCAACTTCCTGAGAATCAAGCTCAAGGCCCTCGGCTACGAGGTCTTTACAGCCGGGGACGGCGTTGCCGCTCTGGAGCACCTGCGTGCGCAGGAGCCGGATCTCGTCTTGCTCGATGTGCTCATGCCCAGGATGGACGGCTTCGAGACACTGGACCAGATCAGGCGATTCTCGAGCGTTCCCGTCATCATGCTGAGCGCCAAAGGGGCCGACATCGACAAGATCAAGGGCCTCCAACTCGGAGCCGACGACTACCTGCCCAAGCCTTTCAACCCCGATGAGCTTGTCGCGAGGGTGGAGGCTGTGCGGCGCAGGACTCAACCCCTGGTAGACCGCCGCAAGCCCCCGGATATCCTCAGCCTGGGCGACCTCACGGTGGACTTCGGCAAGCATAAGGCTTACGTGAAGGGCGTCGAGAAGTACCTTACGCGCATCGAATGGCTGCTTCTCAGCGAACTGGCCCAGAACGCGGGCAGGCTCATGCCCTACGAGGAACTCCTCACGCGGGTCTGGGGTCCCGAGTACCGGGATGACATACAGACGCTCCGCACATGGGTCAGCCGACTCCGCACCAAGCTCGACAACGAATCGGGCGGAGCACAACTGATCCGCACGATACCGAAGGTCGGCTACATCATGGACGTGGCTGCCCCCGAGTAGTCTCCCCGTCTCCGCGAACCACCCGCCCCAACCCGGTGACGCCCACCTATATGTGATAAGAATTTTACCTTTTGCGATTGCGTTTTATGCTTTCGTCACCGCTGGGGCCTAAGATGAGTGTACCCGCACTTCGAGCGTCAGGGCGCAACCCGAGGCGAATCCAGCTACACCAACTGAGGGAATGGGGAGACTGATATGCTGCATGGAAAGCGGATAGCCCTGCTGGTAGAGGAGGGTTTCGAGGATTCGGAGCTTGTCGAACCTCTCCGGGCCTTGAAGGACGCCGATGCAAGAGTGGTGGTAGTGGGCAGCGGCTCCAAAGACACCTACACCGGCAAGCGCGGCAACTCGACCATCCGTGCCGATACTACCGCCGATACTGTGGATGCCAACGACTTCGATGCTGTGGTCGTACCGGGGGGATATGCGCCCGACAGGATGCGTCTCCACCAGTCAATGATCGACCTCGTGCGGAAGGCTCACGATTCGGGCAAGCTGATAGCGGCAATCTGTCACGGTCCCCAGTTGCTCATATCAGCCGACATAGTCCGGGGGCGAAGAATGACATCCTGGCCCTCGGTCACTGTGGACCTCAAGAACGCGGGCGCAGAGTGGGTCGACGAGCCGCTGGTCCAGGACGGTAACATAATCACGTCACGCAAGCCTTCGGACTTGCCCAGATTCAACAAAGCCATCATCGAGGCTCTGAGCAACACCAGCAAGCAGCGCAAGTAGCCGCTGCCGACCCACGCCGTCTCAGCGATTGCCCATCCCCAAACCAACGTCTACCCGCCCCGCTCATTCAAGATTGCAGGGCCGCCGCAGGCGAGACATAAGTCACATACACCCGTACGGCAGTCCGGCTAAAATCCCAGCAAACGCGCGCATCGAGGAGGTGCTCCGATGGTGAACCGGTGTCCCGGACAGGACCCGCGAGACCTCAAGGCACAGACCTACCAGTGTCCCAATTGCGGCGCGGATGAGGAGATATTCTCCAACGAGACGAAGGTGAAATGCCACAGTTGCGGCAACTGGATAGACAAGGCAGAACTCACACCGCTTCCTGAATAGAAAGGAAGGCATGTATGACCAATCGCCTCATCAGCGAGACGAGCCCCTATTTACTTCAGCACGCCGACAATCCGGTCGAATGGTATCCATGGTGCGATGAGGCTTTCGAACGCGCGTCGGCTGAGGACAAGCCCGTCCTGCTCAGCATCGGTTACTCGGCATGCCACTGGTGCCACGTGATGGAGCGCGAGAGTTTCGAGAACCCGGCGACCGCCCGCCTCATGAACGACAGTTTCATAAACATCAAGGTCGATCGAGAGGAGCGTCCCGACCTGGACGCGGTGTATATGTCGGCGGTTCAGGCAACTACAGGCTCGGGCGGCTGGCCGATGACCGTCTTCCTCACCCCGGACCGGCGCCCGTTCTTCGGAGGGACGTACTTTCCGCCCGAGGACCGGGGCAACCTGCCCGGTTTCCCGCGCGTACTGCAGACAGTGGCCGACGCCTATCACAACCGCAGAGAACAGGTCGAGTCCACTGCCGGCGAGATCGT
This sequence comes from uncultured Dehalococcoidia bacterium, assembly GCA_964574685.1. Taxonomy (GTDB): domain Bacteria; phylum Chloroflexota; class Dehalococcoidia; order SZUA-161; family SZUA-161; genus CAZGDV01. Next base: position 4,635 of record CAZNOI010000034.1, on the reverse strand, counting down.
AGAGCACCTCAGCAGGACCTCAGACGAGGTCCCGTCAAAGACACCCTTGACCTCACACATCCTAGAACTGGCGACCGGGGCAATGAACGCATCCTATGACCCCCGCAACGGCGGTTTCGGCAGCGCTCCCAAGTTCCCGCAGGCTATGGCATTCGATTTCCTGCTGCGCCGTCACCGCAGCACTGAAGGCGAAAAGGCTCTGGAGATGACGGAGCATACACTCCAGCGCATGGCTGCCGGCGGCATACGCGACCATGTCGGAGGGGGCTTCCACCGCTACAGCGTGGACGCGCAGTGGCTGGTGCCTCACTTCGAGAAGATGCTCTATGACAATGCCCTGCTTGCCCGTGTCTATCTGCACGCCTACCAGGTTACGGGCGAGCCGCTGTATCGCAGGGTACTGGAGGAGATCCTGGACTATGTTCTCCGCGATATGGCCGATCCCTTCGGCGGATTCTACTCGACACAGGACGCCGACTCGGAGGGAGTCGAGGGCAAGTACTACACGTGGACCCTGGCCGAGATGACGATGACAGACGCCCTCGGCGTCGATGACGCGAAGCTTGCCGCCCGATACTACGGCGCAACCGAGCGCGGCAACTTCGAAGGGGCAAACATCCTCCACCGCCCCGTCGCGTCCGAGGCCCTGGCAGCATCACTCAAGATGCCTGTGGACGAGCTGGAGGCGAGAATGGCCGTTGCCCGCAGGAAGCTGCTGGCGAAGAGGAAGGACAGGGTACCGCCCCATCGCGATGAGAAGGTGCTGGCCGACTGGAACGGCATGATGCTGGGCGCTCTGTCCGAGTCGGCGGCGGCGCTGGAACGTCTGGACTACCTCCAGTCCGCGACTGACAATGCCGCCTTCCTGATGGACAAGCTGTACGATGGCAAGACGCTGATGCACGTGTGGAAGGACGGGCAGGCGAAGCTCGACGGCTATCTCGCCGACTACGCCCTTGTCGCCGACGGGCTGATCGCGCTGTATCGGGCTACGCTCGATCCCCGGTGGCTGGAGACAGCGATTGAGCTGGCAGAACATATGCTCCGGCTTTTCTGGGATGACTCAAAGGGCGTCTTCTACGATGTGCCCGCCGGCCGCGAGGAGCTGTTCGTAAGGCCACGAGACTTCTTCGACAACGCGACGCCCTCCGGTTCCTCAGCCGCCGTCCTCGTGTTGCTCCGGCTGTCCGCGGTGACAGGCAATACCAAGTACGAACAGGTTGCAGCACGAGCGATGGAGCCGGTAGCCGAATACATGCGGAGGTACCCACTCGGGTTCGGCAACTGGCTTTGTGCACTGGACTTCTATCTAGCCGACGTCAAAGAGATCGCGGTCGTCGGTCCACTCTCTGATCCCGCCACGCAGGCGCTGCTTCGAGAGGTCCACCGGCGATACCTGCCATGCAGCGTTCTGGCGGGCGGGCCCGACCAGCAGGATTCAGAGGCCGACACGCCTCTTCTCCGTGACAGGCCGATGGTCGATGGCAAGCCGACAGCATATGTCTGTGCCGGTCACGTTTGCCAGCCGCCTGTCAACGACGCCGATTCGCTTGCCCTCATGCTGGACAGGTAGTGGTGTGCTATGCTAGGGAATGACCGATGAGCGATTTCGAGGGGTAGCGACCATGCAGAGCACGAACGCAGACATAGAGAGGGTCCTGGCGGACTGCCGGACAGTGGCAATAGTGGGTGCGTCGGATAATCCGGAGCGCGCCAGTCACCGCGTGGCCGGCTTCCTGAAGGACCACGGATTCCGGGTCATACCGGTAAACCCGCGGATCGAGAGTGCAGTTGGAGAGAAAGCCTATCCGGACCTGGGCTCGATACCTGAGCCGGTGGAGGTCGTCGACATCTTCCGAAGGCCGGAAGACGTGCCACCGATAGTCGATCAGGCCATAGACATCGGGGCGAAGGTGGTCTGGATGCAGGAAGGCATAGTCAACGAGGAAGCGGCCTCGAAAGCTAGAGAGGCCGGCCTGACAGCTATCATGGACCACTGCATGAGAAAGGAGTTTATCCGCCTGCTTGCATTGCCTGATGAGGCGGCAGGCGGCAAGACCTGAGCTACTTCGGCGGGTCGCGATTGTCGCGAGAACTGATGCCGACAACAGAGGAGGATAACGAATATGGCCAGGACACCCGATAACCTGGAGGAGGCCTTCGCTGGAGAGAGCAAGGCGAGTACAACCTATCTGGCTTACTCACGCAAGGCTGACCAGGAGGGCTATGCGGGCGTAGCGCGGCTCTTCCGTGCCGCCGCCCGCGCCGAGCAGATCCACGCGAGAAACCACCTGGACGCCATGTCCGGCATTGGCACAACAGAGGAGAACCTCAAGAAGGCCATCGCCGGGGAGAACATGGAGCACGTGAACATGTACCCCGAATTCATCGAGGCGGCGGAGAATGAGCAGCAGCCGAAAGCGGAGCGCACCTTCAAGTATGCCCGCCAGGTCGAAATGACGCACGAAGGGCTTTACCAGGGGGCTCTGGACTCACTGCAGGCCAAGGCTCCGGCCAAAGAGTATTACGTCTGTCAGGTATGCGGCCATACCGCGGAGGGAGAGTCGCCGGACAGGTGCCCGGTGTGCGGAGCGCCGAAGGCTCAGTTCGAGAAGGTAACCTAGCGTTGGCTCGGGGGCGTGCCCCACGCAGGTACGCCGTCGGCTGCGATACCGAGATCAGCGGGTAGTGCCTGCAGGGAGGGCTCGCTCAGGGCTATCGGCTGGTCTCGCTTTGCCAGCGGGCTGTCTGCTATGATACCATCTTCGGGCCGAAAGCCCAAGGCTTCACTACAGGACTCGCCCTACACCGACGAAGGCAGGCGCAAGGCGTCTTATGTCCAGTCAATGTTCGCCGGCATTGTCGGGAGCTACGATCTGCTCAACAGCATCCTCAGCCTGCGCCGCGACCGTGGCTGGCGCAGGTTCGCCGCAGCAAGCTCACATGTTTCCGGCGGGCTTGTACTCGACGTCGCCTTCGGCACCGGCGAACTTGGCCGTCACCACTTGGAGCAGAGCCCGGGCGCGACGGTAGTGGGCCTCGACTTCTCACCGCCCATGCTTGGCAAGGCCCGAGAGCGCCTGGCCGCACTCGTCGCCGATGGCAGAATCAGGCCGGTTCTCGGCGATATCCTGCAATTGCCCTTCCCCGATGCGACATTCGATGCTGTGACCTTCGCCTTCGGGCTGCGCAACGTTGCCGATATGGGACGGGCAATGAAGGAACTTGCGCGAGTCGCGAGGCCCGGTACCCCGATCGCTATTCTCGAGCTCACCCGCCCACCTTACCCGGTGGTACGGCAGCTTCACACCCTGGGCATGTTCGCGCTGATACCGATATTGGGCCGCCTTGTTTCCGGAAGAGGCGAGGCATATGTCTATCTGCCCACATCCATTATGGGTCTCGTCGAGGAGCAAGAGGTTACCCGCCTGATGAGCCACGCCGGAATCGCGCGTGTGACGACCCGCCATTTGACGCTCGGCATAGCCACGGTGTGGACAGGTATCAGGGCAGAGCGATGATTTTGGGGTATTGTTTGGGGTAGCTGTTGGCAGCTACCGCGCCGCACACGATGAGTGAGGCGAAGCGGAACCCGCCACTGCAGGGAGCGGATGCTCCCTGCGACCCCGGCACCGAGGGATCGGGAGGGGAGCGCCCCTGGGCGGGCGCGTGGGAACAACCAACGCCGGATGGCAATGAGGAGCGTCGACTGCACTACTCAGACAATGCCTTCTTCATCCAGCGCAATTCTCCACTCCCATCTTCCACGGTCACGAATCTGAACCGCTGCGTACGCTCGCCCCGCCATCGCCAAGGCACGCACTTCCACGTATACGTGACAACCACCTCCATATCGGCAAACTCGACCCCGTCTACCGCGAACCCGTGAAACCCAGCGCTAATCGTCGTTGTCTTGCCGGCCTCCAACACCGGTATGAAATGAGGATCGGACGCCTCGCAGTTCTCCATGACACCGCCCATATCGGTCTCAAGTAGCCTCATTACATACGAGAACTCGACGTCTGCCAGAGGCACGTATCCATCGTTTGTCACCTCGAGTAGTGTCGAGAACGGATCATCGCCTCGCAGTGCTGCGCCTTCGGCTATACCCACAGGGCTATTCACAGAGTACATTAAGGCCGGAAGCGATAGGAAGAGCAAGACTATTACACCCAGCACCCCCATAGCCTTCTTCGGTATTCTGCGTACGTTCACAAACGGCAACCGAAACCATGCGCTGCTTCCGCCTGCAGTACCTCCGCTAGGTGTGAACTTTCTTGTCTTACTTTGCTTGCGACCCCTGCTCATCCCACTTGCAACTAGGCGACGTCCTTGTCGTAGACAATCCTACGCCCGACCCTCGTCTGCTGTCAACACAGCCGCAGTGTAGGGTGGGTGCAGCGAAGCGGAACCCACCACAGGGAGCGGACGCTCCCTGCCATCCCCCTCGACCAAGCGCCGCCGGCCTCCATCCCTCCTGCGACAAAAGTCACATACACCGCCCGTCGTGCCTCTAGAATGGAGGCAACTTCCGGACGATAACAGAAGGGAGAGCAATCATGGCTACAGTCGATGAGAGGACTCGCAGGGCACAGCAGATAGCAGACAGGGTCAGATTCAGGACCATGATGGGCC
>CAZNOI010000033.1:0-20226 GCA_964574685.1 uncultured Dehalococcoidia bacterium | reverse complement strand
TCTTAGTTGAGTGAACCATACCCGCCCGGTAACATTTTAGGTGAGTGAATACGCGGAGTTGTGGAGGCCCGAACGTAATGATATAATGACTCGGGAAAGTTTCAATAAGGAGGGCAAATGGCAGGGATTGCATCATATGGTGCTTACATACCTCTGTATCGCCTCAATCGTCCCGACATCCAGAAAGCATGGGAGAGCATGATTCCCATCCCCGGCGAGAAGGCCGTCGCCAGCTACGATGAAGACAGCATCACGATGGCCGTTGCAGCCGCGAGGGACTGCCTCACCGGGCAGGATGCACAGAAGATCGATCGCCTCTACTTCGCCTCTACAACGTCCCCATACAAGGAGAAGCTCTCCGCATCAGTAGTGGCGGGTGCGTTGGGCCTGGGCAAGGAGATCCTCACGTCGGACTTCGGCGGGTCCCTTAGGGCAGGTCTCAATGCTTTCCGCGCGGCCGCCGATGCTGTAGATGCCGGCTCGGCGAACTGCGTGCTGGTAACGGTCGCTGACACCCGACTGGGCGCCCCAAAGGGAGACAAAGAGATGGCCTTCGGCGATGGCGCAGCCGCGCTCCTTGTCACGAAGGCAGGGACGGCCGTTGACATACTGGGCGGACACTCCGTGTTCCAGGAGTTCCATGACCAGTGGCGCTCCGACCAGGACGTGTTCGTGCGCTCCTGGGAGGAGCGATTCGTCAGGGAAGCAGGTTACATGCGGGCCGTGCCACCTACAGTGGCGGCCGCCCTGCAGAAGGTGAACCTGACCACCGCCGACATAGCCAAGGCGGCTATCTATGCCCCAGACCCCCGACTGCTCGGCATGGCCGCCAGCAAGATGGGGTTCGATCCCATGGCCCAGATACAGGACCCCCTGTACATGACCGTGGGCAACACCGGATGCGCCAACGCACTCATGGTCCTGGTCGCAGCCCTGGAGGACGCGAAGGCCGGCGACAACCTGATGTGCGTCGCCTACGGCGACGGCTGCGACGCCGTCGTCATGAAGGCATCCGACGGCATCGAGAAGGTCAAGGACCGCAGAGGCATCAAGCGCCATCTCGAGTCGAAGACGATAATTCCCTACAACCGCTACCTGGTCTGGCGCGGGCTCGTAGACACTGAGCCGCCCCCACGGCCTCCAATCAATCACATATCGGTGCCGGCTCTCTGGAGAGACCAGAACTACGGCCTGGCTCTCCACGGCTTGAAGTGCAACAACTGCGGCACTCCGCAGTACCCTCCACAGCGCGTGTGCGTGATCTGCCAGACTCAGGACGACTTCCAGACTTACGATTTCGCACACAAGAAGGCGACCATCACCTCGTTTTCGCACGACAACCTGGCCGCCAGTATCGACCCGCCGTCCACAATCGCGGCGGTCGATTTCGAGGAGGGCGGCAGGATCATATTCAACATGGTCGATCGCAACCCCGACGACGTGAAGACCGGGATGCCGGTCGAAGTAAGCTTCAGAAAGGTCCACTTCTACGAAGGCATCCACAACTACTGGTGGAAGTGCACACCCATACGTTGCTGACAGGAATACCAAGAACAGCCATTTCTCAAGGAGGGTAAATGGGGAGCGTCAAAGGCATCAGAGACAAAGTCGCGATAATCGGAATGGGCTGCACCAAGTTCGGTGAGCATTGGGATAAGAGCAAGAACGATCTGATTGTCGAGGCAACCAAGGAAGCGATAGACGACGCCAAGATCGACCCGAAGAGCATCGAGGCGGCCTGGGGCGGCACCTGGGTCTCGGGCTTCGACGGTCGCTGTCTTGCCGACCCGCTGAAGCTGCAGTACATACCTGTTACCAGAGTAGAGAACGCGTGCGCCTCGGGCTCCGACGCGTTCAGGAACGCGTGCTACGCAGTGGCATCCGGAGCCTATGACATGTGCCTCGCAGTCGGCTTCGAGAAGCTGAAGGACTCGGGGTATAGCGGCCTGCCCGACCAGCAGAGCCTTCCTTCCAACAGGTATCCCGACCGCACCGCGCCGGGCATGTTCGCGCTCATGGCCACCACCTACTTCTCCAAGTACGGGCTCACACCCGAAGAGGGCAAGCGGATGATCGGTCTGGTCTCCGTGAAGAGCCATCACAACGGAACGCTCAATCCGAAGGCACACCTCAAGCGCGAGGTCAAGATCGAGCAGGTGCTCAACGCACCGATCGTTGCCTGGCCGCTGGGCTTGTTCGACTGCTGCGGCGTCAGCGACGGTGCTGCGGCGGCGATAGTCGTGAGGGCCGAGGAAGCCAAGAACTTCCGGCCGGACCCGGTGTACGTGAAGGCGCTGCAGATATCGGTATGTCCCAGCGAGGGCGAGCTTCGGGCCGACTACGACTTCACCACCGTCAAGGCTACGGTCAGAGCGGGCCAGATGGCCTATGAAGAGGCAGGCATCAAGAACCCGCGTGAAGAGATCAGCATGGCCGAGCTGCACGACTGCTTCAGCATCACCGAGGCGGTCACCTGTGAGGACCTCGAGTTCAGCCCCAAGGGCAAGGTCAAGGATGACATCGAGTCCGGCTTCTTCAACCTGGATGGAGGCCTGCCAGTCCAGCCGGACGGCGGCCTGAAGTCATTCGGGCACCCCATCGGAGCCAGCGGGCTGAGGATGCTGTACGAGATGTACCTCCAGTGCCAGGGCAGGGCGGACCAGCGCCAGATCAAGGACGCCAAGCTGGGCCTGACCCACAACCTGGGCGGCATCCCGATCAGCAACACCGTCAGTGTGCTCATCATCGGCCTCTAGAGGTCAGCTAAAAGCGATACTGAGCGGGGGCGGGGATTGATCCCGCCCCTTGCCTATTCCTCATCGGGTTCATACGTACTGTAATCGATGGTACCTTTCGTCCACACCTGATACCACCCGGCATCCTCTGGAACGTTAGCGACTACTCTCATGTAGTACATTGTCGGATTGGCTGGCTCGTTCTTCGCTCCCTGGTCCAACTCCATTACCCACTTGTACTTGGTGTCGCCGTGTTCCTCGTAGGCCACTCTTCTCGAAGAGGGTGTCGGAAAATAGCCCCAACTGGTGCCGAACTCAGTGTATAGCGTACCAGATGCTGGATCACTACCGTCTATTCCTGTCCGCGGGTCCACGGCATCCGCATCCCTCGACATGGAGTAATCGACGTACCCATACTCCAGCTTGAACTTGGCGTGGCAGTCCTTATTCGCATTCGGATTCGTCTGCAGTGTCCAAGATGTTGCTTCGGGGTCAATCAAGCCGCTGCCCGAGGCGTAGCCGGACCTATTACACAGCTCTGAAGGGCCACAACCGGATAACACGATTGTCAACACCAGCAGTAACATCAGCACGGCCACCGCCGCTCCCTTCCTCGCCTTGATTCCCATATTCCAACCTCCTAGTTTTGGTTTGCCCTGCCTCGTCGGCCTTATAGCCGATTCTCAAGGGCCGAGTCAAGACTTCATCCCTGAGGAGTTGACTAACCCTTGACACCGGTGCTATAGTTGATTATGGACATTGGTTCATAATCAATCGCGAGGGGTACACAGACAACATGCCGAGACCACCGAAGTGGCGCAGGGTTGGGTTCGTGCCGGAGGTGACATACTTCAAGCCCTCGGGTGTACCCTCCAATGCCCTGCAGGAAGTGATTCTCAGCATCGAGGAAGCCGAGGCCATACGGCTGAGGGACCTCGAAGGCTTCGAGCAGGAGGACTGCGCCGCCCAGATGAGCGTTTCCCGTCCTACCTTCCACCGCATCCTCGGCTCCGCCCGGCGGAAGCTGGCCGACGCGCTTCTCAACGGCAAGGCCATCCGCATCGCGGGCGGCAACTTCGAGATGGCGAGACGCAGATTTCTCTGTCGCAGCGACGGTCACGAGTGGGACGTGCCCTTCGAGGACATGGTCAGGCGCCCCCCGCTGATCTGTCCCTCCTGCAACAGCCCGAACATACAGCCGGAGCCGGGGTTCGGCAGGCGACATCAGGGCCGTCACAGGGGAGGCCGTGGACCGGGACAACGTGGAAGATGAGCAGCCATGAAGATACTGGATGATATCCTGAATACGCTCAAGCCCAACGGGGCGGTCTCGGACGTCCGCCAGGGCCGGTACTGGACGGCAGTGGTCACAAATGAGTGCGGTCTGGCATCAACACCCCACGAATCGGGACACTCCGATGCGCCGGGCACAGTACTGGACACGGCGGTCTATTGCCGAAAGCCGTCGGCGGAGCTGGTCAGCCTTGCATACTCCACCAATCCGCTGGAGGCGGCCGTAGGCATGGCTGCGGTCAACTCCCTCCTGGACGTTGACGAGACCAGATGTATCAACCTGAATGCCGCGGAACTCATCCGCGAAGCGGGAAGAGGCAGAAAGGTAGCTGTAGTGGGCCATTTCCCCTTCGTGGACAGGATTCGCAATGCGGCGGCCGAGACCTGGGTGATAGAGAGAGCACCACGCGAGGACGACCTAGGCGAGGAAGAGGCTGCGAGAGTCATCCCGCAGGCCGATGTAATCGCGATCACGGGCAGTGCATTCGTCAACCATTCCATCGAGGCACTGCTGGCGCTCTGTCCGAAGGAATCATATGTGATTGTGCTGGGGCCGACGACCCCGCTGTCTTCCGTGCTCTTCGAGTACGGTGCGGACGTGATATCGGGGACGAGAGTGGCGGACACCGAAACGGTGCTGCGCCAGGTCGACGAGGGCTTGACCTTCCGGCAGATGACCGGCGTGCGGCTCCTCACCATGAAGAGGCAGTAGTCAGACGATATGAAATACCCAGGGAAAGGGGGTGATCAGGATGCCGTTCGGTGATGGAACCGGGCCCAGGGGTGAAGGGCCGATGACCGGCTGGGGTAGAGGTCGCTGCAGCGGCGGACGCGGCGCCGGTATGGGCGCTGGACGCGGCAGAGGCGGCGGCTTCGGACGAGGCCCCGGCGGCGGGCGCGGTGGCGGACGTGGCGGAGGCCGTGGCGGCGGCAGGCGAGGCGGCAACTGGTAGGTTGCCCGCGAGCAGTCTCTTGCGAAAGGAGGTGATTCTGATGCCATTTCTCGATGGAACAGGTCCCTGGGGTCAGGGCCCGATGACCGGCCGTGGTATGGGCTACTGCGCGGGCTATGTCAGGCCCGGCTACCAGCCCGTGGCAAGGCGGGGCTGGTTCGGCCTTGGTCGCGGGCGCGGTTGGGGCATGGGCCGTGGTTTCGGTCGCGGGCGCGGCTGGGGCTACTGGGGCGGTTCTCCCGCCTGGCTCGGCCCCGCATATGCCGGCGCACCGGCCTATGCGCCCTCGATGAGCCCTGAGACCGAGATCGACTACCTCAGAGAGGAGGCCGGCGCCGTCAAGGCGCAGCTCGAGGAGATCGAAGCTCGTATCAAGGACCTCGAGTCGCAGCAGACAGAATCGTAGTAGAATAGTGGCAATCCGGCTCAGGGTAGGTATTTCGGCTTCCCGATACCTGCCCTATGCCAGTGTCACGAGGAGGTGAGTACTTGAGAATCGCTATCTCATCCACCGGCCCCGGACTCGACGACGAGGTCGATCCCCGTTTCGGCAGATGCCAGTACTTCATAGTCGTCGACCCCGATACCATGGAGTTCGAGGCCGTGGAGAACAGCAGTCAGGCTGCTTCCGGCGGGGCCGGCATCGCGGCCGCGCAGACAGTGGTCGGCAAGGACGTGCAGGCAGTGCTGACCGGCAACTGCGGGCCGAACGCCTTCCAGGTCCTCCAGGCAGCCGACATCCCGTTGATAACGGGCGTGTCGGGCCCGGTACGCGACGCAATCAGCAGATTCAAGTCCGGCGAGCTCAAACCGTCGTCTCAGGCCAGCGTGCAGGCCCACCACGGAATGGTCGGTGGACCCGGGCCGGGTACACCGATGGGGCCGACCATGGGCCCGGGGATGTCAGCGCCTTCACCGGACCTTACCGGGGAACTGCAGGCGCTCAAGTCCCAGACAGAGATGCTCTCGCAGCAGCTCAACGACGTCCTGCGCCGCCTCCATGATCTGGAGAGCCGCGGGAAGTAGTCCCCAGGAGGTGAGACCATGCCGAGAGGAGATGGAACAGGCCCGCCGGGAGGCGGAGGCCCCGGCTCAGGGAGAGGCCTGGGCAGAGGCGGCAGAGGGCAGGGGAGGATGGGCGGCAGCAGGCCCGGGGCAGGCCCGGGCGGCAACTGCGTTTGCCCGAGCTGTGGCGCGAAGTCACCGCACCGCGCCGGCAGCCCCTGCTACGATCAGGCGTGCCCGAAGTGCGGCACGAAGATGGTGAGAGGCTAGCGGGAAATAGCATACCCTGGTAGTGTATTGCTTCCGCAACGAAGGTGACCTATACTTGTAGTGGAGCCGGCTTCCCGTCATCAGAAGACCCCTATCTCACTACCCGGAGGATTCGATTTGCCGACCGACAATGATGTCCGAGAGAGATTGAGCGAGGTGCTCGTGCCGGGCGCGATGCGCAGCCTGGACAGGCTGAACCTGATAAGGGCCGTCTCCACGAGCGACAAGACGGTGAGTGTCACGCTGGCGGATGCGGCACTGCACGCGGACGCCCAGGACTGGGTGAAGAACAAGGCCGCCGAAGCCGTCCGGGCCCTTCCCGACGTAGGCGAAGTCGATGTCACGTTCGAGGAGGCCAGACCCAGGGATGTCAACCAGGTCGGCGCTGTCGTAGCTGTGATGAGCGGCAAGGGGGGCGTCGGCAAGTCGCTGGTGACCTCGCTCCTCGGCCTTTCGCTGGCCCGGCGGGGTCACGAGGTCGGCATACTCGACGCGGACATCACGGGACCGAGCATACCACGTATGTTCGGCATATCAGGCCGGCCCGCCGGGAGTGAGACCGGCATCATGCCCGCGCTCTCGAAGACCGGTATCTCGGTCATGTCTATCAACCTCCTTCTCCAGCACGAGGACGATGCGGTCATCTGGCGCGGTCCGCTGATCGCCAAGACCATCACCCAGTTCTGGGAGGACGTTCTCTGGGGCAATCTGGACTACCTTCTCGTCGACCTTCCTCCCGGCACAGCCGACGCGCCTCTGACCGTGATGCAGTCGCTGCCGGTGAAGGGCGTGGTCGTCGCGTTCACCCCGCAGGAACTGGCCGCGATGGTGGTGAGAAAGGCGATGCAGATGACCCGCCACATGCAGGTGCCGATAATCGGCGTTGTGGAGAACATGAGCTACCTCACACTCCCTGACAGCGGCAAGAAGCTGGAGCTGTTCGGCAAGAGCAAGGGCAAGGAGATGGCGGACGCTGCCGGAGCACCGCTGCTTGCACAACTGCCCATAGACCCCGAGCTTGCACAGCTCTGCGACGAGGGCAACATCGAGCGATACGACTCCGAGGCCGTGAGCGGGCTCGCCGACGCCTTTCTGGAGTCCGTGTCGGCCAGAGCATAGGACAGGTCCAGTGTCGTCTGAGATCGAGAAGGCGCTGGAGGAGATCCAGCGCGTATTGCTGGAAGAATACTCAGATACGGTGATCGACCATGCCCAGAACCCCCGCAACCTGGGCGGTATCGATGACCCCGATGGGTTCGCCTCGGTCACCGGGCCCTGCGGCGATACGATGCAGGTCTGGCTGAAGGTCAGGGACGGTACCGTGAAAGAAGCCCGGTTCCTGACCGACGGCTGCGGTACCACCATCGCCGCAGGGAGTATGGCCACCGAGATGGCCGGGGGCAAATCCGTCTCCGACGTCGCGAGGATCAGCCAGAAGGACCTCCTGGAAGCACTCGGCGGCCTTCCGGAAGAGAGCGAGCACTGCGCCCTCCTCGCGTCCGACACCCTCAAGGCCGCTGTCCGGGACTACCTCGCGTACAAGAGGGAGCCCTGGAAGCGCGCCTACCGCAAGTACCACTGACCCAGAACACAGTCCTTTCCCCGACTTTTGTTACATCTTTTCCACATTTGCGGCCTTCACTTTATGACTTCTTGATACTCCACTGGTATGGTTGCTTCGTCCTTCGGAGACGGGCCGTCTGAGTACGCGGTCCTCTCAACCAGCATACCGAGAACACTTGGGAAGGGAGGCCCACTATGGCCGAAGAGAAGACCAAGCAGCAGTTGCCCAGCAAGAGCTCGATTCCGGGCGAGACAGCGATTGACGACGAGGTGATCGCGTCTATCGCGGGCGTCGCAGCAAGGGAAGTGGACGGCGTTGCCAGTCTCGGCACAAGCTCCATTCGCCGGAGCCTGGCCGAGCGCCTGGCCGGGACGGAAGGACGCTCCAGAGGCGTGGAGGTCGAGGCAGGCAAGAAGGAGGCTATCCTGGATCTGACGCTCAACGTCGTCTACGGCTTCAGTATCCCCGACGTGGTTGACCAGGTGCGTGCCACAGTGGCCAACAGGCTTCGCGAGATGACCGGCTTGGTCACCAAGGAGATCAATGTATCGATCGTAGGTATCGAATTCCCGGAGCGGATGCCCGGCAAGGTGGAATAGACGTCACCGGGGTAACCGTGCCCAAAGGAGTGCACGAGTGACGATCTTCAATCGTTTGCTGGTGATAGCCCTCGCTCTGGCCGTGATAGCCGCAGCCGTCATCACGCTTTTGGTGGCGACTGAAGTGAGCGGAGCCGGAGTGCTCGGTGGCGGCTTCGAGTCCGAGTTGGAGTGGGTCGCTGATGCCTCAGGCGGTACCGCAGCCGCCATCATCGCAGTGTCAATTGTAGTTCTGCTTCTGGCTCTGGTTCTGGCCCTGGTAGAAATCGTCCCGCGCCGCCGTCCTGTCTCACTGCTCATAGGAACGACACAGGACGGCATGGCAACCATAGACAGGGACAGCGTCTGCCAGCTCGCCGAGAAGACGGCTGCCACATTCCGCGAGGTCCGCGAGTCGAAGTGCGGGCTGCAGTCGAAATCGGGCGGCATCGAGATTTCCTGCCGGGCCACGGTTGCACTGGGTGCCAATGTGCCCGAGCTGAGCGAGGGTATTCAGGCCAAGGTCAGGGAATCCGTAGAGCAGTTGACCGGACTGGCAGTACGAGCGGTGGACGTCAGGGCGAAGTACGAGCCTGTGGAGAGCAGGCACCTGGCAGTTCGTTAGTGGGGCTGGCATAATGACGAATGTAAAGCTGTGGGGCGCGCTGGCGGGGCTGATTATAGGTGTTGTCTGGGTTTGGTTCGGCCCTCTCAACGCGTTCTTTGTCGTTCTGTTCGTCCTCGGTGGCTGGTTGATCGCCAAGTTCTGGGCCGGCGAGATAGACCTGCTGGACGACTATGAGCGATTCATGAGAAGCAGGGGCAAGCGGCCCAGAAAGTAACCGACTCATCATCGAGGTGCTGTTATGCGCGGTACAGGCGGCATGCAGGTCCTGTGGCTTGTTGCTCTAGTGTTCTTCATCCTCTGGATCATCGGCCTGTCGGTTGGATGGGGCGGCTGGCTCTGGGTATTCTTCGTAATCTGGGCGGGCGCCGCGGTCATCAACATCCTTGCCCTCTCGGGCAAGAAGTCCGGCCTCAGGCCCAGGAGGTAGAGTAGTCCCCGACGGTCTCCCGCCCCGGACAATTGGCGGACCGGTGAGCGTAGCCGCGCCATCTGTGGCGTCGGATGGTCCAATCAGTGATGGATTCTGACTCAAGGATCCACCATGCGCGCATTCAGCCCCTGAACAGCAAGCCCTTCCAACAACGCGCCTATGCACTCTACTGGATGCAGGCTTCGCAGAGGACGGAGTACAACCACGCCCTCGAATACGCCATAGACGCAGCCGACCGCATATCCAGGCCGCTGCTGGTGTACTTCGGCCTCACAGGCTCCTACCCGGAGGCCAACGAGAGGCACTACCGCTTCATGGTAGACGGCCTGCGGGAAGTCGAGGCGGGTCTTGCCGACCGCGGCGTACGAATGCTCGTTGCACGCGAGTCGCCCGAAACAGGGGCAGTCGCACTTGCCCGCAATGCCTGCCTGGTCGTCACCGACCGTGGCTATACCCGGATTCAGCGCCGGTGGAGAGAGCATGTTGCGCGGGAAGCGGACGTATACGTCGTCCAGGTCGAGAGCGACGTCGTAGTGCCCGTTGAGATTGCCTCAGCGAAGGAGGAGTACTCCGCCGCCACATTCAGGCCGAAGGCGTCACGGCAGCTAGCCCACTTCGTCCGGCCTATGGAGTCCGCCGCGCCCAGGCTGTCGGCAGTGGAAGTAGACCATCCATCGCTCAACCTCGCGGACATTACGGACTCACTCGAATCCCTCGGGATCGACGCTTCTGTCCAGACGGTCTCCGGCTTTCGCGGCGGCGCGACCCAGGCCGATCGAAGGCTTCGAGAGTTCATAGACACCAGACTGGACAGGTACGGAGACCTCAGGAACGACCCCGGATTAGACCTCCAATCGAACCTGTCGCCATATCTTCACTTCGGCCAGATATCCCCTCTTCAGGTATACCTCGCCGTGATGGAAAGCGGCAGCCCGGGGGCCGAAGCCTATGTCGAAGAGCTGGTCATCAGGAGAGAGCTGGCCGTCAACTTCGTCAATTACAACCCGCGATATGACTCATTCGACTGTCTTCCCGCATGGGTGCGGAACAGCCTGCAGGAGCACTCGGAGGATGGGAGGGAGTACGACTACGCCCTGGACGACCTCGAGCATGCCCGCACGCACGATGAGTACTGGAATGCAGCGCAACTGGAGATGGTCCGAAACGGCAAGATGCACGGCTACATGAGGATGTACTGGGGCAAGAAGATGCTGGAATGGACCGCTGATCCGTCCGAGGCCTTCCGGTTGGCGCTCCATCTGAACAACAAGTACGAACTCGACGGGCGAGACCCGAATGGATTCGCCGGTGTCGCCTGGTGCTTCGGCAAACACGACAGACCCTGGGCAGAGAGGCCGGTATTCGGCAAGGTACGCTACATGAGCGCCGGCGGCCTGGCGCGCAAGTTCGATATGAAGCAGTACGTCCGCAGGGTATCGGCGCTGGATGATGCTGCCGGCAAGGACAACATGTGATTTTTATGCAACAACTTGGCGGGGTATTCAATAACAATTTGATGGCCTACATGTACGATAGTTCAGAGAGCCTAAACGATTCACGGAGGTGCGCCGGTGAAGCTCTACGAGTACTTCGAGGCGAACACGGGGACTGGCGTCCTCGCGACGGCTGATGCCGAGGGCAAGGTCGACGCGGCCCTGTATGCCAGGCCCCATTTCACAGACGATCACACGGCGGTCTTCATCATGGGTGACCGCCTGACTCACAAGAACCTTGAGTCGAACCCACACGCGGCTTATATCTTCATGGAGTCCGGCCCCGGCTTCAAAGGCAAGAGGCTGTACCTCACAAAGGACCATGAAGAGGTAGACCCGGAATTCATCGATTCGCTGCGCAGGCGTCGCTGCGGCACCTGTGCCGAATCCAACTACGAGGCGAAGTACGTGGCGTTCTTTCGTGTGGACAAGGAACTGCCTCTAGTAGGTTCCGGAGACTGACCGCCACCGAGGGCGACTGCTTCCCGATCGCCACAGGCGCAATACGGAGATGCAGCCATGAGTGAGGTCACCGCCAAACCGAGACCAAGACCCTCCATAGTGGTCAGCAAGTGCCTGGAGTTCGAGCACTGCCGCTGGGACGGCCAGGTGGTGACCAGCCACATCGTTCGCAATCTCATGCCGTTCGTCGACTTCGTTGCCGTCTGTCCGGAGGTGGAGATCGGGCTCGGCATCCCCCGCAAGCCACTCAGAATTGTGAATCAGTCCGGCGTGTTGCGACTTATGCAACCTGCGACCGGTCTTGACCTTACGGAAGAGATGACCGGATTCGCGAATTCCTTTCTCTCTTCACTCGCAGCGGTGGATGGCTTCATCCTCAAGAACCGCTCTCCGACAAGCGGGATCAAGGACGCCAAGGTCTATTTCGTACAGCCGGACAAGACAACATCGAAACGCGGCGGGCCGGGCTTCTTCGGTCGTTCCGTACTCGACCGATTCCCCTTTCTGCCGGTGGAAGACGAGGGCCGTCTCAGGAACTCGCGCATCAAGGATCATTTCCTTACGGCGGTCTTCACCCTCGCCTGGTTCAGGCAGGTCAGGGACTCAGCCTCTCCGCAGAGCCTGTCGGAGTTCCAGCGGCGCAACCGGCTGCTCTTCGAGGCCCACAACAGGGAAGCGGCGGGAACGCTCGCCGGGTTGTCAGCGCAATACAGCGACAGCAACGATCCCGCCGTCATCGAGGCATACCGGCAGGAACTGTGCAGGCTGATGGCCAGGGCGCCGACCTGTGCCAGGAACGTCGATACCATCAGGAGCGCCTTCGGGACCCTGTCCGACAGGCTGTCACCCGAGGAGAGGGACTTCTTCATGCGGGAGTTGCAGTCATATCGAGCGGGCCTTCTCCCACTCAGCGTGCCCATGGACATCCTCAAGTCGCACATTCTGAGGTTCGACGCCCGGGACCTCCGGGAGCAGACCTATTTCGCGCCCTATCCCCCCGAACTCTCGGACATAGATACAGCCACAGCGCACTGCGATGGCAGGGACTACTGGACATGAGTAGCGTACAGACCGCGTCACCGGAGGACCTCCATGGAAGGTGAGCAGATCGCGCTCGGCATAGTGAACGTGGTTGGAGGAGTGGCGGTAATTGGCAGCTACGCTCACGGTCTGTTGAAGAGTCCGGAGAACCGGGACCGGTTCTGGGGAGATGTGCCGGCGAGACTCAAGCCCTTCTACACGGCCCTAATGCCCCTGGCGGCCCTGGGCTACTTCGCATTCACATATTTCATCCTGTTCCGAGTCGACCCGGCTCGGATGATGGTGGGAGACACCTTCGGCTTCAGCTACTTCTTCGTACTGTACGCTCTGATCCTATTCCCTTCCGCGATGTGGATGCCCTTGACCTTTCTCATGCTTCGCCGCCCGAGCGGCGTTCTCTGGATGACTATCCGCTCCGTGCTGGCGATAGTGGGGTTAAGCTCGGTTGCACTGCTCCTTGGACTCCTGCTGCTGAGTCCCACAGCCTCGGGCGTTGCATACTGGCTCGCCGTTGCGGGCGCAGCGTTCTTCTCCCTTCAGACTGCGCTGCTTGATGGCCTTGTGTGGCCCGCGTACTTCCTCCCGACGGACCTGCCCGACAGCAAAGAGAGTCCCTATCCTGCCTCGTGAGAAGCGACGCGGTTCGCATATCCGTTCGTAGGAGGTCGAGAAGATGGAGGAAGCCTCTACCGGCAACGAGTCCAGATTCAGAGCCCTGCAGCGCTGGAACCTGGCGATGTGCGTACTGCACTTGGGCCAGGCGGCGGCGGTATTCGTCCTGAGCAACGACACGACCGTGACGATAACAACATCCTTTCTGCAGTGGCTGCCGGGGGCGGACGCACCCGCGTCGGTGACGGAACCTCTCTACGATCTTCGAGTGGCCCCGCTGGTAGGGGTCTTCCTGCTGATATCAGCGGCGGCTCACCTGATTATGGCTTCACCTTTCACGTTCGGATGGTACGTGCGCAACCTCAAGAAGGAAATTAACTATGTCCGATGGTACGAATACTCACTGAGCGCCTCGCTGATGGTGGTACTGATAGGCATCTTGAGCGGAGTGCTCGACGCGCCCAATCTCATCATGCTCTTCGCACTCACGGCCACGATGAACCTGTTTGGTCTCGTGATGGAGAAGCAGAATCAGACAACTGTGAAGACGGACTGGACATCCTTCATCTTCGGGTCCATCGCAGGCATCGTGCCCTGGGGCATCATAGCCTGGTACTTCTTCAGCGCCCTGGCCTCGTCAACTGAGGCCGTGCCGACGTTCGTCTACTTCATACTCGCCACGCTCTTCGTGCTGTTCCTGGCATTCCCCATCAATATGATCCTCCAATACAAGAAGGTGGGCCCGTGGAAGGACTACCTGGTCGGCGAAAAGGGATACATGATTCTTAGTCTGGTGGCCAAGTCAGCGCTTGCATGGCAGGTATTCGGTGGTATTCTCAACGCTCCTACAGTCGCAGGGGTTCCCTAGGCGGAGGGGTGGTGGAGGCGGCATGAGGGCCCGGCTTGTGAAGTCGGGCCTTCCGCTAGCTCTCCAGTCCCTTGAGCCTCATAAGGTCGTGCCAGGACCGCCTTTCCAGGAAGCTGCCGGGCACGTTCCCCTCCATCTCACGGAACATAGCGTATGGCACCGCGAAGCTCATGAGGTCGTCCTTGAGCTGGCGTCTCATCTGGACCCTCGCCGAGATGTCCACCATCCCGACGACGGCCCTCGGCACGTCAGACTGCGTCTCTCTGAACGGGTAGATGCCGATGGCCTGGCATCCCGCCGCGTGCGGTATTATCACGCTTTCGCTGGAATCCCGCTCGTAGTTGGCGAGCACGACGAGTGCCGCAAGCTGGTCGGGATCGGCAAGGAACACGACAACGTATGGCTCCTCCTTCGAGGGATCGATATCCCTGAGAGGCTTGAAGAGCACGTACTCGTTTGGTACATCTGTTATCGGCAACTGGTTGACGAACTTCTCCACCAGTTCGGGGGTCTTGAGATAGCGCTCTCCATAGCGGAAGTTGTCGTAGGCCTCCTCGGTGAGAAAGGGCCTGATCATCTCGGTCGTCTGCATCCCTGCTTCGTCCCCCTCATTGCCCGTGGACAGGAACCGGCAGAAGACGCCCACTCCGCCGGGCAGGTTGGCATACTGATTTCCGAACCCGAGACCCGTCCCGCCACCGGGACAGGCGACCGTGGCTCTGCTCGCCGCCGCCGGCCTGCCCTTCACTGCCGCAGCCAGGAGCGACATAACGCACCCGAACTTGCCCTCCTTGAACTCCACGGCCTTATCCGGCTTGTCATCACTCAGGGTTATGGATACAGGCTCGTACTTGAGATGCATCTTCTCTGCTATTATGCTATCCACTACATGCACTCCTTCCTCAGTCCTGCGCGAAGCCGCGTCTGCATGGCCCAATCATACAACGCTTGGCCGAGGGCCCAAAATCTGGAGGCAGCGACCCCTGGCAAAGCGGGCATAGACGAGCTAAGTCTGCGGCGTGGGATGCCACAGAGCATTCCGCGCATGTATCGACAGGCGCGTACCCGCCCGACACACGGGGCCGGAATGCGAAGAAAGGAGGACCGGATGGCAGAACCCAAAGACCAATGTGTCAAACCAGCCAGGGGCCCGATTCTCGCGGAAGCGAGTGAGGGCAGGGAGAAAGCGACCGACGTTCAGCAGGAGGTTCGTAAGACAATGGCACAGGTAGGAAAGCCAGCACCCGACTTCGAGTTACCCGCATTCATCGAAGGCGGCTTCAAGAACATCAAGCTCTCCGACTACAAGGGCAAGTGGGTGGTACTGTGCTTCTACCCCGGCGACTTCACCTTCGTGTGACCGACAGAGCTGTCGGCAGTTGCCGTCAAGTACGACGAGCTGAAGTCCCTTGGGGTCCAGGTACTGTCAATGAGCACCGACAGCCGCTTCACGCACAAGATATGGCAGGAGGAGGAGCTGTCCAAGATGGTGCCCGGCGGCATACCCTTCCCCATGCTGTCGGACGCCGGCGGGCGTGTTGGCAGAGTCTACGGCGTGTATGACGAGGATGCAGGCGTGGACATTCGCGGACGCTTTCTCATCGACCCTGACGGAGTCATACAGGCAATGGAGGTGCTCACACCGCCGGTAGGCCGGAATGTCGCCGAGTTGATCCGCCAGGTCAAGGCGTTCCAGCACGTCCGCGAGACGGGTGAGGTCACCCCATCCGGGTGGCAGCCCGGCAAGCCGACGCTGAAGCCGGGGCCGGACCTGGCAGGCAAGGTGTGGGAAGTCTGGAAGCCGGAATCGGCTTACTGAAGTAGCTGTCTCTGTACAAAGCAGATGCTGGAGGCCGAAGCGCAGACTATGGCACTTCGGCCTCCGGACACACACTGGAATACGCCACCGTTCTGGTTCACTCGCCTGTCATCCGGTTGCCCTGCGCCTTCTGGCTATCACCAGCGTCAGGGCGACTGCGACCACAACCACTATCGGCACCACGATAACCACCGGATTGGAGCCGCCCCCTGAGTCAGACTCGGCAGCCGAAGCGCCATTCTGGTCCTGCGTGCCCCCTGCGCCTTCTACCTCGTCGTCTATGATAACCGAATCTGCGCCGAAGGCACCGGATGCCGATTGGGCTGGTTTGCTGACGATTAGCGAGCAAGTATCTCACCCCCAGCCCGGCTGTTACAATAGCCACATGCTTTTCGACGCGATCCAGCCGGAGTGCCACTTCAGACAGATACGTGAGACAGGTGTCCGCTCCACCCCAGAGACCCTGTACATCTTCGGGTGGGATGAGAAGGTGGATGCATACAGGTACTGGTGGTTCCAGAGTTCGGGTGCCTGTGAGGAAGCTACATGCGCGTTCCTGGAAGACGGGACGCTGTCTCTGACCTGGCACAACAGCCTGTTGACACAGACATTCCTCAAAGTGAACGCGGAGGAAGTCCTGCTGGCGATGAAGCGCCCGGCGACGGCGGGTGAGATGGAGACCATTCTCGAAGTCGTGTTGCACAGGAGTCGACCGGCCACGTCATGACCACAATCGAACTCACTCCCACACTCGACCACTGCATCGAGACGACTGCCAGGCAGGAGTTCAAGCGGGCGGTGGACCGCTACCTGGAGACCGGCTCCAGCGACACGCAACTGGAATCCAGAATAGAAGTGCTGAGGTCATTCCTGGAGACCGCCGACTTCCAGCTCCTCCGAAGCAGAAGCGAGAAGCATTTGACAGCCGGCAAGGGGGTTCAGTTCCTCGTGTGGGAAGAGGGTGGCGACACGAAGTATGAGATGCGCGTCCGCCCCTAGCCGATGACATCGGCGCCGACTACCGGGCGCAGGACCTCGGGGACCTCGACCGTACCGTCCGCCTTCTGATAGTTCTCCAGGACCGCTATAAGCACCCTGGGCAGAGCAAGCCCGGAGCCGTTGAGGGTGTGAGGGAACTGAGGCTTCTCTCCGGTGGCCGGCCTGTACCGGATGTTCGCCCTCCTCGCCTGGAAATCGGTGCAGTTGCTGCAAGAGCTTACCTCCAGCCACTCACCGCAGCCGGGTGCCCAGACCTCTACGTCGTATGACATGGTGGCATTGAATCCCAGATCGCCGCTGCACAACTGCAGCACCCGATATGGAAGGCCCAGCCCCTGACAAACGGTCTCCGCGTCCGAGACCATCTTGTCGAGTTCATCATCCGAGGTCGAGGGTTCGACGAACTTGTAGAGCTCCACCTTGTCGAACTGGTGCCCTCTCTTGATTCCCCTCGTATCCTTGCCCGCCGACAACCTCTCCCGCCGGAAGCAGGCCGTGTAGGCTACGTAATACCGCGGCAGGGTACCCGGCTCAAGTATCTCGTCGCGATGCAGGTTCGTCAGCGGTACCTCGGCCGTGGGCACGAACCAGAAGTCCTCCTCCGCATCGTGGTACAGGTGATCGGCGAACTTCGGCAGGTTGCCCGATCCGTACATGCACTCTTCCTTTACCATGAAGGGGGGATACATCTCCAGATAGCCGTGCTCCGACTCATGAAGATCGAGCATGAAGGATATCAAAGCCCTCTGAAGCCTGGCGCCCAGACCCTTCAGCACGTAGAAGCGGCTGCCGGACAGCTTGACGCCCCTCTCGAAATCGATGATGCCAAGCTTCTCCCCGATCTCCCAGTGCGGGAGCGGCTGGAACTCGAACTTCTTCGGCTCACCCCAGGCCCGTACCCGGACATTGGCGGTCTCATCGGCCCCCACAGGCACGCGCTCATGCACGATGTTGGGCAGCCGCAGCAGCAGGTCATTGAGTTGTGCCTGATTCTGAGATATCCGCTCGTCGAGCGACTTGATTCGCTCACCGATCTCTCTCATCTCTGTCATCAAATCGGTGGGCTTGTCCTTCATCTTGCCGATCTCCTTGCTGACTTCGTTCCGCCGAGCGCGAAGGCTCTCGACCTCCTGCAGCATAGCGCGGTGCTCCTCGTCGAGGCGCAGCACATCGCCGATGTCGGTTGACTCACCGCGCCTGGCCAGCGAGTCACGGACGAGGTCGGGGTTCTGGCGTAAGAACTGGATGCTGAGCACTAGACGTTCCTCTGTACGGCGCCCTGCTGTTCTTCTTCCGATTCGCCGTCATCCAGCGGCTTGCCCACGGGCGCGCGCAACTGCGGAAAGAGCACGACCTCCCTGATGGACTGCTGGTTAGTCAGGACCATGACCAGGCGGTCTATCCCAACCCCCAGCCCGCCGGTCGGCGGCATGCCATGCTCGATTGCTACGAGGAAGTCCTCGTCGAGGCGCTCCACCTCTTCATCTCCAAGCTCCTCGCGCATGCGCTCCTGCTCCTGGAAGCGCTTCCTCTGCTCGATAGGATCGTTCAACTCGGTGAAGGCGTTGCCGACTTCTATTCCCCCGATGAAGCACTCGAACCTCTCAACGAGCCTGGGCTCTCCCGGCAGCCCCTTGGCCAGAGGCGATATCTCCACCGGGTAGTCGACGACAAAGGTCGGCTGGATGAGCGTCGGCTCGACGAATGTGGAGAACAGCTTGTCAACAAGGCGGCCCCAGCTCATATCAGCCTCCAGAGAGACGCCCAGCCGGGCCGACACCTCGCGCAGGCCGCTGATGCTGCGGTTCTCATCCGCCAGGAAATCGACCCCGCACCTCTCGACTAGCACATCTCTGAGCTGGACCCTGCGCCAGGGCGGGGTCAGATCGATAGCATGCTCACCGTGCGCGACCTGCAGCGACCCCAGCACATCGCCGGCGATGTGACACACCATCTCCTGAAGCATGTCCATCACGTCGTTGTAGTCGGCATAGGCCTCGTAGCTCTCCATCATGGTGAACTCGGGGTTGTGCTTGATGGAGATGCCCTCGTTTCGGAAGATGCGGCCGATCTCGTACACCTTGTCCAATCCGCCCACAATCAGCCTCTTGAGGTAAAGTTCGAGGGCGATGCGCAGGTAGAGTTGCTGCTCCAGCGTGTTGTGATAGGTAGAGAAAGGACGTGCCATGGCTCCCGCCGCCACGGGCAGGAGGACAGGGGTCTCGACTTCGACGAAGCCCCGGCTGTCCATGAACCGGCGTATAGAGGCCACCAGCCGGCTGCGGGTAATGAATATGTCCTTGACTTCCGGGTTGGCTATCAGGTCCAGGTACCTTTGCCTGTAGCGCTTGTCGGTGTCGGTGAGACCGTGCCATTTCTCCGGCAGGGGCTGGAGGGACTTGCAAAGTATCTCAAAATCGGACGACTGCACGGTGATCTCGCCGGTCCTGGTCCTGAAGAGCTTGCCGGTGACGCCGATGAAATCACCGATGTCCAGGTCATGAAGGGACTCGTACTTCTCGTCGCCGAGCGTGTCGCGTCGGAGGTGGATCTGGATCTTGCCCGAGCCATCGCGGATGTCGAGGAAGGTGGCTTTGCCCATACCGCGCTCCGCGGTTATGCGGCCTGCGACCTGTACTTCCGGTCCTTCGCGGGTGCCCTCTACAGCCTCGAAGAGGGCGGAGGCTTCCTCGGCGGTGTGGGTGCGGTGGTATCTGGGGGGATAGGGGTCTATTCCTTGGTCGAGAATCCTGCCTAGCTTATCGAGCCGTCCCCGGGTGAGCGTGTCTTTTCTGCTAGCCATTTCATGGGCCCCGGGCGAGTAGGCTTCGCCGAGGGGGAAGGCTACTTGACTTCAACGATCTCGAGCTCTACTATACCGGCCGGCGTCTCGACTTTGACCTTGTCCCCTGCGCGCTTGCCCATCAGCTCCATACCGACGGGCGACTCGTTGGATATCTTCGACTGGCCCGGGTCTGCCTCCGCGCTGCCCACGATTGTATACGTATCCTTCTCGCCGTCCTTGTGCTTCACGACAACGGTCGAGCCAAGCTCGATAAGCCCCGAAGCAGACTGCTCCTCGGAGATTATCACAGCGTTCTGAATCATCTTCTCGAGCGTGAGTATGCGGCCCTCGACGAACGCCTGCTCGTTCTTGGCGTCGTCGTACTCGGCGTTGTCGACGGTGCCGCCGAGCTCCTTTGCCCTGGATATCTGCTCGGCTACCTGGGGACGTCGCACCGCCTGAAGGTGGTCCAGCTCGGCCTTCAGCTTCTCCAGGCCCTCACGTGTAAGGAAGACTTCTTTCTGGGGCATCTACCCTTCCTCCGCCAACTAAAAAAGACCGAGAGCCAGATACAGATCACCTGCTCCCGCTTCGAAGGTAGTCATTATAACCAAATCATCCTGCCTTGTAAAGACCCCGTATTCACCCTTAATCCGTGAGTTGGCTGGCTAGTGTGAAGCTGATCAGCTTG
>CAZNOI010000032.1:0-20858 GCA_964574685.1 uncultured Dehalococcoidia bacterium | reverse complement strand
TGGAACAGTGGCTGGACTCTAGAGAGCGGTGCTACTACTTACGGGGTAAGGTCAAAAGCCTTCGACCTCTTTCGGGAAAGACTGAGGTCTGGTTTTTGGGAAAGACTGAGGTCTAGGGGAAGCTGAGGCCCCGTAAAGACTGAGGTCTAGAGGCATTCATTTTCGGCCAAGCATCCGAAAACTGAAGCTAAAGTGGGCCTTAGTGGACTCGAACCACTGACCTCAGTCTTATCAGGACTGCGCTCTAACCTGCTGAGCTAAAGGCCCTCGTCTCTGGATTCTAGGTCGAATCCCGGTGCAAGTCAAGATGAGCGCACTCAGCGGAAGTGGCTCACCGCCACCACGACGCCTATTACGACCGCGATCAGACCCCACACGTCTACGAAGATATCCTGGAACCCCACGTTCGGAGCGAAGATGACGCTCCTTACGATGTAGCTAGTTATCACACCGCCGGCGGCGACCACCTGCAGGCCCCGACCCCTCTTTCGGTTCACTGACCTGCTGACTATCTCCCCGACGGCGTAGCCCACACCCGCCGCTATCAGGAACAGGAACCATCCGCCGAAGGCATAGTACTGGATGAAGTACCATATCGCGCCCAGCGCCGCCCCGCCGCCAAGCGCTGCAACTGTAGCTCTCGTGTAGTAGGTCGTTGACACGTCGTACACAGGGAGCCTGCGCACGTTGGCGCACTTCGGGCACCTGGCCCCGACCGGCGTCTGGACCAGGCACTTGGGGCAGATGGGCGTGCCGCACTTGCCGCACGTAAGGTTCGTCTCTACGTCCGGGTGGCGGGCACACTTCATGCCTGACCGCTCCTGTCCGTGACGGCGAACGTCAGTTCGCCCTCAGCCACCACCTTGTCATCAACTGTCGCCCTGGCGTTGCCCTTGCCGATTGGCCCCTTCCTCTTCGTCAGCTCCACCTCGAGTCGCACCGTATCGCCGGGTTGCACCGGCTCACGGAAGCGAAAGCTGTCCACCCCTGCGAAGAGAACAATCTTGCCCCTGTACTCTTCGAGGCTGAGAATGGCCACCGCCCCTACCTGGGCCAGGGCTTCTATGATGAGAACGCCGGGGAATATCGGGAAGCCGGGGAAATGCCCGAGGAAGACCGGTTCTCCAGCCGAGACGTTCTTGATACCCACGGCGCCCGCGCCTTCCCGCAACTCGACTATCCTGTCCACGAGGAGGAACGGCCAGCGATGGGGGATGATCTCCTGTATCTGTCGTGAGTCCAGCGTCATCTGCCTGCCTCCAATCTCGATCGTGCCATCGACATCAGGCGCTCAAGCTCTTCCCTCGGGATATCCACAGAGCCGATTGGTGTGCCAACGCCGTCATCGATGCCATGGAAGTCACTTCCACCGGTGGCGATGAGATCGTACCTCTTCGCCAGGGCCTTCAGGCGCGACACGACCTCGGGAGCGTACGAGCTATAGTAGACCTCCAGGCCTACCATACCGGACTTCACAAGGCTGAGTATCAGCGAATCAAGGCGCGGAGTGTCTGCAGGGTGAGCAAGCACGGGCAGGCCGCCCGCCTTGACCACGACCATCACGGCTTCTGCAGGCGTCAGCTTCTTCCGTGGCACGTAGGCCGGTGCGTTGCGACCGATGTAGCGTGTGAAGGCATCCCTGAACGAGTCGATGTGTCCGGTCTCCAGCATCGCCTGAGCAACGTGGGGGCGCCCGACCGCTCCGCCGTCGGCGAGTTCCAGCACCCTGTCGAAATCGATCTTGACACCCAGTCCGGCGAGCTTAGACACCATTCGGCGACCTCGCTCGAACCGCGAGTCGCGCAGCTCCTGGAGGCGGCTGTTGAAGTTCACGTCCAAATGATCGACATAGTAGCCGAGTACGTGCACTTCGGTGGCCTGATCGTCTGTGCTGATCTCGACTCCAGGGACCACGATGACACCTGGACACCCCGCTGCCTCACTGAGGGCCTCCGAGATGCCCTCAACCGAGTCATGGTCGGTTATCGAGATCACTTCGACACCCAGTCCGGCGGCTGCCCGGAGCACTTCGCCGGGTCTGAGCCTGCCGTCCGATGCCGTGGTGTGGATATGGAGATCAGCCTTCATGGGTGGCAAGTTCCAGGTCGATCCGGCGGATGCCTGTGGCCTTGCCGGTATCGTTTTCCGCCTCTATCAGCACCGAGTTGAATATGCAGTCCCCGGCGCCAACTGAAAGGCGGTGGGGCATCATTGTGAGAAACCTATGGAGCACACCGTCTATGTCATCGCCGATTACTGAGTCCATAGCGCCTACCATACCGATGTCGGTTACATACGCTGTCCCTCGCGGGAGGACGCGTGTATCCACTGTGCCCACATGGGTGTGTGTACCCACGACGGCCGTAACGCGACCGTCGAGGTACCACCCGAGCGCTTCCTTCTCGGCCGTTGCTTCGGCATGGAAATCGACCAGTATGATCGACGGCCTGTCCGCCACGTCCTCCAGCAACTGGTCCATTCC
Organism: uncultured Dehalococcoidia bacterium; assembly: GCA_964574685.1. GTDB lineage: Bacteria > Chloroflexota > Dehalococcoidia > SZUA-161 > SZUA-161 > CAZGDV01. The sequence goes on along the minus strand of CAZNOI010000032.1, from coordinate 18,376 downwards.
CCTGAAGGGGCAATCGTAGTGGCCTACGAAGACCCTGCCGAGCAGGTTCACGATCATTGCTCTATGCGCAATCACGTAGCCGTGACCGGGAACACCGGGTGGCATGTTCAAAGGACGCACGATACGCAGCTCATCTTCCAGATATGGGGTAATCTCTTTGTGATGCCATATGTGGTTCCCTGAGGTGATCACGTCGACGCCAGCGGAGAACATGCCCTCAGCGGTGGCAGGGGTGAGCCCTATACCGCCCGCGGCGTTCTCACCGTTCGCCACCACCAGGTCTACGCTGTTGCTCTCTCGGACGCCGGGCAGCAACTCCGAGAGAGCATGTCTTCCCGGCTTGCCGACCACATCTCCGACCATCAGTATGCGCAAAGCGACTCCATGTCAGGGGGAAGACCTACTTGGCGTAGTCCACCGCCCTCGTTTCCCTTATGACTGTGACCTTTATCTGACCGGGGTACTCGAGGCTCTCCTCGATTCTCTTCACGATGTCCTTCGCCAGCTTCACAGCGCTGAGGTCATCGATATCCTGAGGCTTCACCATGATGCGCACCTCGCGTCCCGCCTGTATGGCGAAGGACTTCTCCACGCCGGGGAAGCTCGAAGCGACGCCCTCCAGGGCCTCCAGACGCTTGAGGTGCTGCTCGACGGACTCCCGCCGCGCTCCGGGCCGGGAACTGGATATTGCATCCGCCGCCGAAGCGATGAAGCCGTGTACGCTCATGGATTCGGTCTCGCCGTGATGTTCGGCCACGGCCTGGGCTACCTCGGGTGACTTCCCAAGGCGGCGAACGATGTCGGCACCGACCGCGGCGTGCGGACCATCGATCTCCTGGTCGACTGCCTTGCCGATGTCGTGGAGGAGCCCGGCTGTCTTCGCGATCGTTACATCGGCACCCAGTTCGGAGGCAATCATTCCCGCCAGGTACGAGACCTCAAGACTGTGCGCCAGCACGTTCTGACCGTAGCTGTACCGGTACTTGAGACGACCGAGCAGCTTGATGATCTCGGGATGCAGGCCGACCACACCCGCCTTGTACGCTGCCTGCTCGCCCTCTGAGACTATCGTCGCCTCAACTTCCTCCTTCGCCTTGTTCACGACCTCTTCAATGCGGGCCGGATGAATTCGGCCATCCAGAATCAATCTCTCCAGCGCGACCCTGGCGACTTCGCGCCTGACGGGCTCGAAGCATGAGATGGTCACGGATTCCGGCGTGTCGTCGACTATCAGGTCGACGCCTGTTGCGCTCTCCAGGGCCCTTATGTTGCGGCCCTCACGACCGATTAGCCGGCCCTTCATGTCATCCGACGGCAGAGGCACAACGGACACCGTCACTTCAGACGCGACGTCGGCGGCGCACCTCTGGATGGCGAATGAGATGATCTCTCTTGCCTTCTGGTCGGCCTCTTCCTTGAGCTGAGCCTCCACCTCACGTATGCGCTGCGCCATATCGGCACGCGCCTGGTCCTCGACCGCCGACAGCAGGAACTCTTTGGCTTCGGAGGTTGACATGCCCGATATGAGTTCGAGCTGCTGGACCTCCTTCTGCTTCAATTCGTCCAGTTGCATGCGCGACTTCTCGATTTCCTTCTCTTTGCTGCCGAGGTTCCGTTCGCGCTTCTCCAGGTTCTCGATCTTACGGTCGAGATTCTCTTCCTTCTGGGTGAGACGCCTCTCCTGCCGGTTGATCTCGCCGCGGCGGGACTTCAGCTCGGCTTCTGCCTCCGCCTTGATTCGTATTCCCTCCTCCTTTGCCTCGAGCAGGATTTCCTTCTGCTTGGTCTGAGCGTCCGCAAGTATGTTGGCGGCGTCCTTCTCAGCGAGGTGTATACTCCTCGCCATCACCATATTGCGAATGATGTAGCCCGCGCCCAGTCCGAGGGCGAGTGCCACGACTATGACGGGGATCAGTATCCAGTACTCCATGTCCTAACCCTTCCTCTATCGCTACAGTCCGGCTCCGATTCGTGGAGTTCCTGCCAGACTTGGTCGATGGTTTTGTTGACCAGCTCGAAGCCAAAGCCGCGTCTCCTCAGGAAATCACCGGCGCGCCTGTGAAAGCTTGCGTAGTCGAGCCCTCTGAGAGAGCCCGACTTTGCTCGGACCGCCTTCAAGGCACCATCCTCGTCCTCCAACCCTTCGAGCGCCTCGGCAATGGAATCCGATGCGACCCCCTTCTGCCTGAGTTCCACTTCCAGCATCCGACGACCCCGTGGCCTAAAGCGCTCGCGGTTGTCCCGCCAGAAGCGCGCAAAGGCGACGTCATCGATCAATCCCTGCGCCCGAAGCGTTCCCACGACCTCGTCGATAGTATGGTCGCCGAACTTGCTCCTCCTGAGCCTGCGCCGGATCTCATCTTCGCTCCTGGGACGAGGGCCGAGGAACTTCACGGCGGCATCGATCGCATTCTGGAGGACTGCTCTGTGTCTCAGTTCCTCCAGTTCCTGCGGCGATATGTCCCGGCCCTCGCGAAGACCGGACTCGGCAATCAGCGAGAGGCTGGCCCTGAAAGCGAATTCGCCGTCTACATAGACACCGCAGGTACTACTGCGTCCCCGGTGAGCGATAGCTGTGACCACATGCATGGTTCTCGCGTGGAGTGCGCGCACTCAGGCACGGAGGACAGGTTGAATCGAGTCCGATGCGCGTGTTGGAGGAGGATGCTGGTGAGGTCTACCCCTCGCCTGTAGGCGCTGGTGGCAGGGTGAATGACTCCTTCGCTGCTTGTGCAGCCTCGCGGATGAGGCGCTCGACTTCAGAGGCGATGTCATCGTGCTCTCTGAGGAAGTCCTTGGCGTTCTCGCGCCCCTGGCCGAGACGAGTCTCCCCATAGGAGAAAAAGGCTCCGCTCTTCTTCAGGATGCCCATCTCGACACCCAGGTCCACAAGGTCACCCTCTCTACTGATGCCGTGGTCGAACATGATGTCGAACTCGGCCACCCGGAATGGAGAAGCGACTTTGTTCTTCACCACCTTGGCCCTTATGCGGCTTCCGACCACCCTGTTGCCGACCTTGAGGTTTTCCACCTTCCTGAGGTCGATTCTGACCGAGCTGTAGAACTTGAGGGCCCTGCCGCCCGGCGTGACCTCGGGATTCCCGAAGAACACCCCTACCTTCTCCCTGAGCTGATTCACAAACACCACTGAGGTGCGAGTCTTGCTAATGGCTGAGGTCAGCTTGCGTAGAGCCTGGGACATCAGCCTGGCCTGCAATCCGACGTGGGCTTCGCCCATCTCGCCTTCGATTTCGGCCCGCGGTACCAGTGCTGCCACACTGTCGACGGCTACTACGTCGACAGCACCGCTGCGCACCAGTGCTTCGGTAATCTCGAGAGCCTGCTCACCCGTATCCGGCTGGGAAATGAGCAGGTCTTCCAACTTAACGCCACAGGCGTAGGCATAGATGGGGTCAAGTGCGTGCTCAACGTCAACGTAAGCGGCCATACCTCCTGACCGCTGAACCTGAGCCATGATGTGCTGGCAGAGCGTCGACTTGCCGGCAGCCTCCGGACCATATACCTCGGTCACGCGGCCTCTGGGGATACCGCCAATGCCGAGCGCCAAGTCCAGTGCGAGCGAGCCCGTGGGGATGGCTTCTATCGCCACTCGACCCGCGGACTCCCCCAACCTCATAATGGAGCCCTTGCCGAATTGCTTTTCGATTTGGCCTATTGCCAGTTCGAGTGCCTTTTCCCTCTCCGTAACCATCGCCTAGGTTATCCAGACCTCCAACGGGTCAGTAACTCCTGTGCGACCTCCCTTCAGCCGGTTTCGATAAATCATAACACAACTGGCCGACAAACACAAGTTCCGCACAGGTTTGGGGAAGTCGGTTGCGTTTTGATTCGCGCGGCGGTCAGGCTGCAGTCTTGTGACCTGCACGGCCTTCAGGTAAAGTGGACGGGTGAGGAACGTGCCTTGGAGAATACGTCGGGCATGATGCGATTCTACGCACTTGCCGAGACCGCGTTCGGCTGGCTCGTGCTCGCAGGGCAGGGTGCAACCGTGAGCTTCGTAGGCCTGCCGAAGCGGACCAGAGAAGAAGCTCTTCAAATTGCCCGCGCGCACGGCGAATATGAGGCTGAGAGCGCTTTCGGTGACCTGCCGTACCGACTTCGGCTATACTTTGTAGGAGAAGCTGTCGAATTCGGAGATGCGACCGATTCTTCCGGGGCGACATCCTTCCAACTGGACGTGTGGAATGCGACGCGCTCTATCCCCTTCGGGCAGGTCAGGAGCTACGCCTGGGTTGCGGGGCGTGTGGGCAGACCGAAAGCCTGCCGGGCGGTAGGCCTGGCTCTGGGCTGCAATCCGACTCCCGTCATCGTCCCGTGTCATCGGGTCGTCACGAGCAGTGGGTGCTTGGGTGGCTTCACGGGTGGAATCGAACTGAAGAAGGCGTTGTTGAGGTTGGAGGGAGTCGATTTGCGGGCGTCTAGCGGCACTTCTAGTCCCTAAGTCTGGCCAAGGTCAAGGACCGATATCGCGCCTTCACCCACGAGTGAAGACAAGTGCCCGTGAAGCTCAGGCGTATAGTCGGTCAGACCGGCGGGTGAAAGCCTGGTCACGCCATCGTCACTGACTATGGAGATTGTCACCGCGTCCTGTCCCGGATACTGCTTCAGCGCATCCAGGACCAACTCCAGACGCTCGATGTCGGCTGCTTCATTGCCAGAAGTCCTGAATTCTATTCTGACCTGGTGGTGGTTGTTGTCCTGGTCTGCCGGTTGCCCAGGCGTTGCCGTCGGCCGAATACCATCGCGCGGCTGGTACAGGCTGGCGCGAAGGCACGTGAGTTGAACGGCGTCGTTTCTTGTCTTGACCTTTCCCTTGAGCACCACTGTGTTGCCCTGCTGCCATATCTCCCTGGTCTGGTCGTAGACATCAGGCCAGACTGTTACCTCGACACTCCCCGCGAAGTCCTCTATCACTGCGCTGACGAAGAGTCGCCTCTCGCGCGTCGTGCCCTGCCTGAGAGAGGTTATGGTTCCCGCGGTGATAATCACCTGTCCCAGCATTTCCTCGGTCACCTGGCCGCAGAAGACATCGACCTCATCGGCCAACTCCTGATAGACGCGGGCGAACGGGTGTTCCGAGAAATGCACGCCGAGCAGATCCCGCTCCCATTTGAGCCTGTCGTTGGCCGATACATCTGATCCCTGAAGGTCGAGACCGGGGAGGGGCGTTTCGACACTCTGTCCCCAGAGGTCGAACATCGTGGCCTGTCCCGCTTGTCGAAGTCTCTGCTCCGCCTGGGCGAGGGACATTATCCTGTCGATGCTCTTGAGAAGTGCCCCCCGATCACCGAGTGAATCGAATGCGCCTGCCCTGATCATGCTTTCCAGGGCTCGCTTGTTCATGCTGCCGAGTTCTGCCTTGCGGCAGAACTCGTCGATGGTCCGGAAGGGACCGTCTTTCTCGCGGGAAGCGATGACCGGCCGGACGGCCGATTCCCCAACGTTCTTGATTGCGGCGAGTCCGAACCGGATCGCTGATCCACCGTCATTCGCCTCAATGCTGAAGGTCTCCAGGCTGTGGTTGATGTCTGGTGGCAACACCTCGATCCCGAGGCGGCCACACTCGGCAACCGCCGTGGCCACCTTCTCTGGCTGGCCCATGTGGTTCGCCAGTAGTGCACACATGAACTCAACCGGGTAGTTGGCCTTCAGGTACGCGGTCTGGTAGGCAATCATGGCGTAGCTGACGCTGTGGGCTTTGTTGAAGGCGTAGCCCGCGAACGGCTCGATCAGAGCCCACACTTGTTCCGCCAGCTCCTCGGAGAAGCCCTTGGTCTTCGCCCCGGACAGAAAACGCTGCTTCTCCTTCCTCATTACCTCGGGGATCTTCTTGCCCATGGCCTTCCGTACTATGTCGGCCTCACCCAGGCCGTAGCCGGCGAAAGCCTGGACGATCAGGAGCACCTGGTCCTGGTACACAATTACGCCATAGGTCTCTCGGAGGATCTCCTCCAGCGTTGGGTGAGGGAAGCGTATGGGCTCAAGCCCGTGCTTTGCCCTTATGAATGTCGGGATATGCTCCTTGGGACCGGGCCGATACAGCGCCACCATTGCGGCGATATCGCCGAAACGTGTTGGCTTGAGTTCCTTGATGAAACGGCGCATTGCTGCTCCCTCAAGCTGAAACACGCCTGTGGTCTCTCCCGCGGACAGGAGTTCGAAAGTCTTCTGATCATCGAGGGGGAGGCTGTGCAGGTCTATCTCGATGCCCCGGTGCCAGGCGATGGCTTGCCTGGCCCTTTCCAGGATGTTCAGATTGATGAGGCCGAGGAAGTCCATCTTGAGCAGGCCGATGTACGCGATATCGTCCATCGCGAACTGGGTCATGTTGATGGCCTGGTCTGCCGCCTTGCCCGGACGCTGCAACGGAATGTGGTCGATGAGGGAATCCCTTGATATGACCACACCCGCTGCGTGGGTGGACGCGTGTCTAGCCACGCCCTCCAGCTTCGAGGCCGCGTCGATCAGGTGAGCTGTATTCTGGCTGTTGGCGTAGGAGCTGCGCATCTCAGGGTTGGTCTCCATAGCCTCCGCGATAGATGAGGCAAGCGGCGGCACCATCTTCGCCACGCGGTCAACGTCACCGTAGGGCATTCCGAGTGCCCTACCCACATCGCGGAGGACCCCGCGCGCTCCCATTGTGCCGAACGTGATGATCTGAGCTACGTGGTCCTGGCCGTACTTGTTGGCGACGTAGTTTATCGCCTCGTCACGGCGGTCATCCTGGAAGTCGAGGTCGATATCGGGCATCTCCTTGCGTTCTACGTTGAGGAAGCGCTCGAATACGAGCCGGTGAGACAACGGGTCGATGTCCGTGATGCCCAGGCAATAGAGAACCATGCTTGCCGCGGCGCTGCCTCGCACTCCGAATAGTATCTTTCTCTCGCGTACGAAAGATATGAGATCCCAGACCACGAGGAAGTAGCTTGCAAACTCTGTCTGTCTGATTACATCGAGTTCATACTTGAGCCGATACACGGCCTCTTCGGGCGGATCGCCGTAGCGCATGGCCATCCCCTGGAAGCTGAGTTCGACCAAGTAGTCATCGGCGGACTTGCCGGGCGGCAACTCGATCTCAGGCAGGTGTAGCCGGCCGAAATCAAGCTCCAGATTGCAGAGGTCGGCAATCCTCTCTGTGGCCTCGATGGCTTCCGGCACGTCCGCGAACAGCGACTCCATTTCCTGCTGTGACCTCAGATAGAACGAGTCATCGGCCATCTTCGGCCTGTTGTCGTTGTATATCGTGTTGTTCGTCTGTACGCAGAGGAGTATGTCGTGGGCATACGCATCGCTCTGATTGATGTAGTGAGTATCATTGGTCGCAACCAGAGGCATGTCCAGCCTGCGAGACATGTCGACCAGACCGGCATTGATGGTGTCGAGTTCGGGGATACTGTGCCTCTGCATCTCGAGGTAGAAGTGGCTGAATACGTTCCTGTACCAGAGAGCCGCCCTGTCAGCCTCCTCCGTGCGGTTCTCCAGGAGCAGCCGGGGAATCTCGCCGCTGGGGCATCCGGACAGCGCTATCAGTCCGCTGCTGTATTGCTCCAGGAGCGCCTTGTCCACGCGTGGCTTGTAGTAGAAGCCCTCCAACTGGGCGGCTGTAGCGAGCTTCAGTAGATTGCTGTAGCCGGTCTGGTCCTTGGCGAGGAGGACCAGGTGCTGTGGCGACTTGTCTGCGGGAGCACGGTTCGTCCTTCCGTTGGGCGCGACATAGACCTCGCAGCCGATAATCGGTTTCAGTCCCGCCTGTCTGGCTTCACGATAGAAGGTTACTACACCATGCAGGACACCGTGATCGGTGACTGCCAGTGAGTGCATACCGAGTTCCTTGGCGCGCGCCGCCAGTTGACTGATGCGGCACATACCATCCAGGAGGCTGAACTCGGTATGGACATGAAGGTGGGTGAACATCGGCAGATGGTATTATAGCAGCGGGTTCGGTGGCTGTGGTAGGCTTTGTACAGGAAATTGCAGCTCGGCGCAGCAATATCAGCCAAAGCTTGCATTCGACTTCGCAACCCCGTAAAATCATGCCGAACTGCGAGCCGGCAGCCCGGGAACGTGTGACGCCGGCTCGACGAGATGGCGGATCGCTGAGAAACAGGATGCAGTTGTCGCGTTTCTCGATCAGGGCCACGCCGACACTCCTATTCGGGATGGCGTTGCTCATCGTATTCGCAGCGGCTCTTTTCATACGGATCTACTTCGCCTACGATAACGTCTTTCCCGACGACTGGGTCAGATTCCAGATAAACGACCCGTGGTTCCAGATGCGCAGCGTGGAGAACATGCTCCACCATTTCCCCGACCGCAGCCTGTTCGATCCCTACGGGCACTTTGACAGAGGGCAGAGCGTGGCTGTCGCTCCTTTCTTCCCGTTCATCATCGCTCTCATGGCCTGGGTGTTTGGCGGCGGCTCTCCTTCAAGAGAACTCGTAGAGACTATTGGGGCCTACTACCCGGCGATCCTGGGAGCCCTGGCGTGTGTCGTCATGTTCTTCCTGGGCAGCGCCCTGTTCAACAAGCGTCTTGGCTTGATTGCAGCGGGGTTGATGGCCGTTCTGCCGGGACAGTACCTGTTGAGGACACTCCTGGGCTTCACCGATCAGCACTGCGCTGAGATACTGCTGAGCCTGTTCTTCATGCTGATGTTCGTGGTGGCCCTGAAGAGCGCTTCGTCGAGGGGGCTGACATGGCAGCACCTCAGAAGCAGGGACTGGTTTCTTGTCAAGAGACCACTGCTTCTGTCGGTTGTCGCCGGACTGGCGCTGGGGTGCTACATGATTAGCTGGCTCGGCGCGAGCGTGTTCATCTTCATACTATTCATCTTCCTCGTAGTCCAGTCGGTGGTCGACCATCTGAGGGGCAGGTCCGTGGACTACCTGTGTTTCACGGGGTCCGTCACAGCTCTTGTTGCTCTGCCGATTGTAGCCGGCACGTCGTCCCAGTACTTGGGGTCCCCAGAGCATATGGCGGCTCTGGCGGTCGCGTTCGTGGCCTTTGTCGGAGTATGGATCATGTCGGCTTTCCTCGCCCACAGGGGATGGCCTCGCTGGTCTTTCCCGGTCGTGCTTGCAGGCGGGCTCGGGATCGGCTATCTGCTGTTCTGGCTTGTAGATCCATCTCTGCTGTCTGACGTTGTCGGCCGATTCGGCATATTCGCGCCCACGGCGGCCAAGGGGACCATATCCGAGGTCCAGGCGATGAACTGGGATAGGGCGAACATATACTTCACCACTGGTCGCGTCATCGCCCCGATTGCCCTCATCCCATTGGCCTGGATTGTGGTTTCCAAGCGCGAGCCGGAGAAGGTGCTTCTCTTCATCTGGACTATCGTGCTCCTGCTCGCTACCTGGAAGCTCAGTCGGTTCGCGTACTATTCGGCGGCCAATGTTGCCATCTTGGTGGCATATGCCTCGTGGCTTCTACTCCGTGTCGCAGGAGCGGGCCGGACGGGAGAGGAGGAGCAGAAGGTACAAGCGGCTGCATCCGCTCAGAAGGGAGAGGAGGCCAAGCGGGCACTCACCCGAAAGGAAAGACGGGCGGCGAGGCAGAAGGCTCGGAAGGTCCAGCGCCGTGGCAACGTGCTTGAGAGACCGGTGTGGAGGCACGTCTACGTGGCGATTGCTCTGGTCATCATCTTCTTCTTCGGCTTCTACTACAACATCGACATGTCGCTTGCATGGGCGCAGGAACTCAGAGGGCCTACCGACGATTGGCACAGTGCGCTGGTCTGGATGCGGGAGAATACGCCGCCTCCGTTCGAGGACGAGGACTACTACTACGCCAACTACGAGACACCGTCCCCAGGTGAGAAGTTCCAGTATCCTGAGACAGCATATGGTGTGATGAGTTGGTGGGACTACGGTTACCATATCACCTACATTGCTAAGCGGATCCCCAATGCTAATCCCTCCGGCCAGAAGGGCGCGCCGTGGGCGGCCCGCTTCTTCACGGCGCAGGATGAGGCCGAGGGCAGCGACCTGCTCGACAAGTATGGCAGCAAGTACATAGTGATCGATGACCTGATGTCAACAGGCCAGTTCGTACGTGTGGGTGACCAGGAGGTACTGACTTCATGGAAGTTCTATGCAATGGCGATCATTGCTGACAGGGCTGAATCGGACTTCTACGAGGTTGTCTATACTCAGCAGGGACAGCCCGTCAGAGTCTACTACCCGGCATACTATAGAGCCATGGTCTCACGACTGTACAATTTCGGAGCAGAAGAGTGGGACCCCGATGAAGCTGCCCGTGCAGACGAAAGACACCGGATCAGGGCCATGACCTTCCGAACTCAGAAGGACAGGCAAGGCAACACCATTAAGATAGCCCTGAGTGAGGAGTTCTTCGACAGCTACTCTGCCGCTCAGTCGTTTGTCGATGACAACCCTGAGTATAGACTTGTGGGGACTGATCCTCTTGTGAGCCCGGTACCTTTGGAGGCCCTGGAGCAATTTGAGCTGGTCTACAAGTCCCCCACGGCTGTCTCGAAACGTGGGGACGCGACATTCTCCGAAGTCGAGGTCTTCGAATACAAGCCGCAACCTTGACGAGTAGCTCTTCCCCCTCTATCAGTCTGCAGACTCGTAGCCGGTCAGAGTCGCGATTTCAGGCTCGGTCAGTTCCCGAGAAGTCCCTTCAGGCAGTTCGCCCAGACTGATGCCGCCAATTCTGACACGCTGCAGGTCGACTACCGTCCGGCCCATCGCGGCGAACATGCGCCTGACCTGCCTATTCCTTCCTTCCCGTATGATGATGCGGTAAGTCGGCGGACATGACTGAATCTCTTCTATGCCCGCGGGGCTGGTCATGCCATCGTCCAGCGCCACCCCTTTCCGCAATCGGCCGAGGTCTTCGCGGTCCAGTCGGCCACTGGTTGCGACGCGGTATTCCTTCTCGTGGCGGAATCTGGGGTGTGTGAGCTTCTGCGTGAGGGCGCCGTCGTTGGTCAACAACAGCAGCCCCCTGCTCTCTCTGTCCAGGCGTCCCACTGCGTGAAGCCGGATATCCCGATACTCCTGAGGCAGGAGGTCGGTCACGCTCGTGCGCCTTCGGTCGTCTCGGGTGGTGCATAGCACGCCTCGGGGTTTGTTCAGCATGAGGTACAGTCCGGATATTGGGCTCAGTGAGAGAGGCTGGCCGTTGAGCGTGACCAGGTCCACTTCGGAATCCACAATCCGGCGCAAGTCAAGCGCCACCACTCCGTTGACCATCACCTCACCGGCCATTATGGCGGACGCCAGCATCCTTCGCGGGCCGTGACCCGCTTTCAACAAGGCCCTTAGAAGTGTATCGTCGGCCATGTATGAATCGCCTCCGAGTGTCTTCCTAAGCCGTTACCGGACTGTGACAGCATCCTGACACGGCGATTATAATGGCTGGGAGATTGCCGCGCGACCGGACTCTGCTCAGGAGGAGCAGTGCCTGATAGTCGCGCCAGCCTACTTGAACAGGAGAAGGGAAGGCCTGTGGGGAAATGAGAGCGGACTCGGATAGCCCTGTTGACCAGGAAACGCTGGGGCAGCTGACCCAGATCGTGGGACGCGACTTCGTGGCTACCGAACACGAGCGCATAGTCGACTACCTTGCAGATGAGACCGGCCCGCCCGTCCGACCTCAGGCAGCTGTTGCCCAGGCGATAGTGAAGCCCGGCAACGCCACCGAAGTGGCGGAGATCCTGAGGCTTGCGAACGCTAAGGCCGTTCCTGTGTTTCCCAGAGGAGGCGGCACCGGCCTTTGCGGGGGAGCTGTCCCCACGCTCCCCGGCATAGTCCTCTCAACGGAAAGGCTGAAGTCGCTGCACGTTGACAAGGACAATCTCATGGCAGTGGTAGGGGCTGGAGTGACTCTGGGTGAGCTTACGGGGGAGGTTGAACTTCAGGGCCTCTTCTTCCCTCCCCACCCGGGCGACGAGAGTGCGATGGTCGGCGGACTCGTGGCCTGCAATGCGGGCGGCGCACGTGCTCTGAAGTATGGCGTAATGAGGAACTACGTGAAGGGAATGGAAATCGCCTTATCGTCGGGCGAGTTGCTGACCCTTGGTGGGAAGCTGATTAAGGACAACACAGGACTTGACTTGATGCATCTTGTCGTAGGCAGCGAAGGGACGCTCTGTGTCATTACGGGGGTCTCAGTCCGACTCCATGCCCGTCCTGCCTGTACACGGACCATGGTTGTCCCGTTCAAGACTCGCCGGTCCGCCCTCTCGGCGGTTCCTGTCCTGCTGCGTAGCGGCGTGTTGCCGCTTGCGATTGAATACATCGAACGCGAGTTGGCCGAACTGGCCGCTGCGCATGTGAACTTGGACTGGCCGTGCCGCCACGGCTCAGCCTACCTGATAGTGATTCTGGATGGCAGGGGCGAGGAGGATGTCAACTACCAGTGTAGGTCGATTGAGGGAGTCTGCCGCCGCTACGGGTGTTTGGAGCCCATCATCGGACAGACGAAGAAGGAGCAGGAGCGTGTACTCCGAATAAGGAGCAATGTATATCCGGCGCTCAAGCGTGACCTCTGTGACGCTCTCGATGTGGCAGTGCCTCCGGCCAGCCTGTGTACGCTCATGGATGCAATCGATGAGATTGCGAAGGAGTTCGGCACGGTCATTCCCGTCTGCGGACACGCGGGCGACGGCAATCTTCACCCCACTCTGATGAGAGACCTGCTCGATGCTGGCGAAGACAGGGTGAGACAGGCCAAGAAAGCCGTCTATGAAGAAGCCCTCAGGCTGCGCGGAACGATGACCGGTGAGCACGGTGTGGGGAAGATCAGGGTGGACGACCTCGACCTATTCGTCGACTCCAGATGTTTGGATCTGATGCGTCTGGTGAAGCACGCGTTCGATCCGAAAGGGATTCTGAATCCGGGCTGCATTCTTCCGCAGGGCTGAGCCCCGCTACTCCTCTTCCTGCAGAGCTTGCTTGAGCATGTCGAGTATCTTCTCCTCCGTTGTGGCGTGGTTCTCGACAAGCTGAGTCAAGCCGATGATCCCATTCCTGATCCGCATTTCCTCTCGCAGATGCTGCTCCCTGTCGGTCACATCGGCCTCGATATCCTCCACAATGGCTCTGGTCTCCGCTATCTCTCTTGATATCTGCCGGTGCTGGACCTCCAGCGCCCGCATCATGAGCGGGCCAAGGAGCTCGGGAAGAGCTTCTTCCTCGTAAGTGAAGTGTTTGTCGAGACCTGTATTCAGCCGGTCGAGGTCGGCGGTCAATTTGTCCTTGAGCTCTCGGAGAGACCGTGAACGGCCCGGTATCAGCTCCGCCTGGACGCTCTCCAGGCTGTCACGCGCTCTCTCGTCGGGCACGCCGCGATTCAGCACTCCAATGTCTTCGCTGATATGCCTGTGTTCTCGGATCACTTCGTCAATGATTTCCAGCGGGGATGCCAAGTCTACCTCCTGGGAGCGCGAGTCATGCGGCGGACAGCCGGGCTTGGCCTGGACATCACAATCATAGACGGGTGGACGATTTGCCGCAACTTGCAGTGACTGAGAACCTTGAGCAAGTAACAAAGTACCACCCAGTGCAGTACCAAAAGGCGATTGCTGGGCCGGTACTATCGGGCCTAGGATATCCGCAGAGGCGTGGTACAGGCTTACCAGCCCGGAGAGTGAGCATATGAGCAGGACAGTAAACGCGGTCCAGAATAGACGAGAACACGCCGGTGGGTGTGAGGCGCTGAATCCCAAACTTCCGGCATGCATTAGCAGGCTTGACGAGCTCGCGATGAACCTCTGGTGGAGTTGGCGACCGCATGCAAGGGACCTCTTCCGCGCGCTTGACTATCAGTTGTGGGTGCTGAGCGGACACAATCCGGTCAAACAGATCAGGGACATCAGCCCATACAAGCTCCAATCGGCGGCGGCGGACCCGGCCTTCCTCGAACACTACGATTCCGTTGTAGCCGAGTACGAGAAGGCGATGACCGCTGAGAAGACCTGGTTCACGACGAATTACCCGGAAGGCTTGAGCGGTCCTGTTGCGTTCTTCTCAATGGAATTCGCCATACACAACTCCCTGCCAATCTATGCAGGCGGACTCGGCATCCTTGCTGGAGATATATGCAAGGAGGCGAGCGATATCGGCCTGCCGCTGGTGGGTGTAGGCTTCATGTACCCGCACGGCTACTTCCATCAAAGAATATCCCCGGACGGCTGGCAGGGGGAGATAAGCAGGCACATAGACTTCTACGAAGCGCCCATAAAGCCCATATTGACAGCGGACGGCAGGAAGCCCGTAGTAAGCGTCAGGCTGGCGGACAGGGATGTTCACATCGGGGTCTGGAAGCTCCAGGTCGGGCGCACACCCGTGTATCTGCTCGACACGGACATAGAGGAGAACTCCTCTGAGGACCGAACACTCTCTTCACACCTGTACATTGCCGATCCCGAAGTGCGCATCCAGCAAGAGGTGATCCTCGGAATTGGTGGAGTGCGCGTGCTGAGGGCGCTGGGCATCCAGCCCTCAGTGTGGCATGCCAATGAAGGTCATATAGCCTTTATGGCCCTGGAGCGCATAAGAGAAATCGTCGAGCAGAAGCTGCCATATGGTGAAGCCGAACGTCACGTTCGGGCAACCAGCGTGTTCACGACGCACACGCCGGTGCCAGCGGGACACGATGTGTTCCCCGACGGTCTGGTTGAGAAGTATCTCAAGCCCCACTGGGCATCGATGGGGCTGGACCGGGAGCGACTGCTGAAGCTCGGAAAGACTGACGGTCATGATGACGGCAAGTTCAACATGACCGTTCTCGCGGCGAAAACCTCCGATCATAGGAACGCAGTCAGCGAGCTTCACGGTGTCGTATCCCGAAGGATGTGGCACAGTCTCTGGCCCAAGCTTTCCGAGGATGAGGTGCCGATAACTCATATCACCAACGGGGTGCACGCCCCTACTTGGGTCGCCCCGGACATGGCCAGTCTATTCGCCGAATACCTCGGTGCGGACTGGTGGACGAGACAGGATGGCTTCGAAATGTGGGACGCGGTCCAACACATTCCAGACAATGAGTTGTGGCAGGCCAGGCAGTTGATGAAGAGGAAGCTCCTTAGCATCATCCACGATCAGGTACAGAAGGGCTGGGAGACAGGTGCCCTGGCGGCTGAGCAGGTCCCCGCAATGGGATCGCTGCTGAACCAGGGTGTACTGACAATCGGTTTCGTGCGCAGGTTCGCTTCATACAAGAGGCCGGCTTTGATATTCCACGACATCGACCGGTTGAAGAAGATAGTCAATGATCCCTGGCGGCCGGTGCAGATCGTCTTTGCCGGCAAGTCGCATCCTGCCGACCTGCCGGGCAAGGAGTTGCTCCACCATGTGTACTCGCTGGCAGCCGACCGCGAGTTCGGTGGTCGGATAGCCTTCGTCGAGGACTTCAACATGTTCACTGCCAGGTACCTTGTGCACGGAATCGACGTGTGGCTGAATGTTCCGCGACGCCTGCAGGAAGCGAGCGGAACCAGCGGGATGAAGGCCTCATTCAATGGCGTGCCCCACCTGAGCATCCTGGACGGCTGGTGGCGCGAGGCCTACAACGGCTCGAACGGGTGGGCGATTGGCAGGGAAGAACCCTTCGAAGACCCCTATGACGAGGATTGCTGTGACGCCGAATCGCTCTACCGCCTGCTCGAAGAGGAGATAATACCCCTCTACTACAACCGGACTCGTGACGGGGTGCCGCATGGCTGGATACACGTTGTCAAGGAGGCCATACGCACTGTCGGTCCACAGTTCTGCGCCAAGCGCATGATGAGGGAGTATGTCGAGCGGATGTACGTGCCGGCGTCGAGTGTAGCGGTTGAGCATCAGGGCCAGCCGGAGAGCCCGCAGAAGAGGCGGCAGGGGGCAAGGAAGAGAGAACCCGTGCTTGTATAGCCTGACCAAGGCGCTCGTCCTAGGTCACCAGTGATAGAAGCACGCCGCCTGCGACGGCTGCCCCAATAGCGCCTGCTACGTTGGGCCCCATAGCGTGCATCAGTATGAAGTTGCCCGGGTCCTCCTGTGTGGCCATGTTCTGGACGACACGGGCTGCCATCGGGACTGCTGATACACCCGCCGCCCCGATCATTGGATTGACCTTCCCCTTGGACATCACGCACATGAGCTTGCCCAGCAGGACGCCGGCGGCCGTTGCTGAAGCGAACGCGATAATGCCGAGACCGAAGACCGCGATAGTGCTCCAGGTGAAGAACTGTGAAGCTATCATGGTCGAGCCCACGGTTATACCCAGGAGAATCGTCACGATATTCATGAGTTCATTCTGGGCTGCACCTGCCAGCCTTTCAACGACACCGCATTCCCTCAGCAGGTTGCCGAACATGAACATCCCGATTAGAGGTGCCGCTCTTGGGATGAAGAGACCGCAGACGATGATGGACACAATCGGGAAGATGATCTTGGTCCTCCGGGACACGGGGCGCTCGGCGTAGGGCATTCTGATCATACGCTCTTTCTTGGTTGTCAGGGCCCTGATGATGGGCGGTTGGATTATTGGAACCAGCGCCATATAAGAGTAGCAGGCCACCACAACCGCGGCGAACGTACTGGGATGGGCCCCTATCTGCTGCATCTTGGCGGCGACGTAAATCGTGGTGGGACCCTCGGCCCCCCCAATGATGGCGACCGAAGCAGCATCTTTGAGATTGAACGGTAACGCATCCCAGCCGAGCATACCGAGCAATACCGTTCCCACCAGGGCCACGAATACCCCAAACTGCGCTGCTGCCCCCAACAGGAAGGTAGAAGGTCTTGCCAGCAGAGGCTCGAAATCCGTAAGTGCGCCCAACCCCAGGAAGATCAGCAGGGGGATGATGCCGTTGAACAAGGCGTATCGGTAGAAGTAGTACAGAAAGCCGCTGGTTTCCTCACCTGTTGCCTGGATGACAGCTTCGCCGAGAGGCAGATTTGCCAGAATGACACCGATACCGATGGGCACAAGCAGAAGCGGCTCCATCTTCTTCGCTATGCCCAGGAATATAAGGACCAGGCCTATTGCGATCATGCCTAGGATGTCAGGCCGATCCCACAGATCGGTGAAGCCGGCAAATATCTCCCAGAAGTTGCCTATATCCATGACACCGGTGTGACTCCGTTCATGCTCCCTTTCTTACTGGGCTAACGCCGTCTGGACCACCCGCGCCTGTCCCACTGCTGCCCTATCGGCATGGGGTATGCGGAACGCCACCTCTGACCGCGCTCGGGCTCTCCGATTCTCCCGGCCCGCAAGGGCGTGATTCCTCCTCCGACCGGCAGACCCCGGCCGTCCAGGCTGGCCCAGAACCTCTCATCGTCCACAACAACAGGAACCGGGAAGTCCCACGGCGGACCTACCGATACCCGGTACTCAATATCTCCTATGGTGAGACGTCCGTGAAGCTCGAGCCCCCGCTCTTTCATATGTGAGGCCACGGCGAGGGCGATCGCTGCCACCTCGGCGTGGTCCGAGGGCCTGTGCTCCACATCGACCCCTATCGTGCGCAGCACTGAATCAAGGTCCGCCCCTTCTTCTCCAGCAGGAGAGGAAGCTTTAGTCCGTCCCGCAGACAGGCTGACTTCGGCGTTTGGAGCGAAGAGTGCCCCAGAGCCAGGCGGCGTCTCCTTATCACTGAACAGGCGTTGTATCCAGATCATCAAGCCCATGATTACTACCAGGACAACGAAGACGGCCGTCATGCCGACCACGCTGATGAACAGCCCGTCACCGGCGGAGGGTATCTCATCGGTGAGAAACGCGTAGTAGAAGCCGCCGTTGTTGTCGGTGGCCGCACTGCCGTCGCCAGTCGACGACTGCACTTCAAAGTAGTACCTCGTACCCGGCTCCAGCCCCTCCAGGGTGATAGCGTGCTCCTCGACGAGGGTAGCTTCAGAGGTAGTGAAGCCCAGCGAGGTCGTATTCCCATAGCTCACCGAACTGCTGGCGGGCATGTTCGTCGACCATGTTATGGTAGCTCCGGTTTCTCCGACATCATCGACCGAGACGCCGGTGATGGTGATTTCATCGGCGATTGCCGGGCAGGTTGTCGCGATGAGTGCAGCGCCTATGACGACTGCGACGGCCGCAAGACGCCTCAACGGGGCTATCGAATTCATCAGCCCTCTGCCTCAGTTGATGTCATCGCCTTCCAAACACAAAACGAGCACCGAAGACAGGACATCCGGAAGAACCACAGCTCCAACAGAAGGTGCTGTAACTAGGGCTTCAATCGCTCCAGTAGCTTCCGCATTCAGATGCCTCTGAATCAGTGCTCCCGATTGATGCCACATTTTACTATGTCATGAAGTCGTTTTCAACACCTGTACTGGGTCAGGACATATCGGACAATACCTCCTTTCTCGGGGGATGAGCTGTA
>CAZNOI010000031.1:0-22153 GCA_964574685.1 uncultured Dehalococcoidia bacterium | reverse complement strand
TCTAAATGAGTGAACAACCCCTCTTCGGTAACATTTTCACTTGAGTTGACACGTCCTCTTGCCCGCTGTCATGTTGGTCGGCATATGCAGAAGGAGGGCACCCGATGGGGTGCCCTCCTCTTGTGGACCTATTCTCTTTCTTCTGCTCGAGCCCGGTGTCTCCTCTCGGTGATCACCACCGAACTGGGCGTCTTACTCTCAACTCACGGCCCCGTAGGTCTGGTTCCAGGCTCGAACCCGAACCGCCCCGCCTTCCGGCAGGGCCCTACTTGTCAACCTGCCACACCCCCAATGTAGCATGAAGCCTCATGCCGCACCTCCTCGCGAGGGATTCGGCGCCTCTGTGGCTCCGTGTATGAATATTAGCACAACTACCTAGACCTGTCAAGTCGGGTACTGGTACTTCCTCGTACGCGCCCGTCTGTCCTGTCCTGCGAGCTTCAAGTCATTCACATTCGGCAGCAAATCAGTTCTAACAGGCAATGAAGGGAAATGGCGAGCGTTGTGCAGTAAGACCGGCAGGCAGGCAGCATTACGAAACTACCTGAATGAGGTCGAATGGAGCCGCTGCTGTCAGGCTCTCGCCCTACCGGCCCGGTCGGGCCTCAAGGACGACGTCGTTGCCGCTCCTGCGGACCCCCTCGAATCTGAACTGCAGTGCATCTTCCATCGCGGTTATTCCGAGGTCGCCAACGGCCCCCGTCCCCGAGCCGACGAACTTGGGCGATAATATCGCCACCAGCCTGTCCCAGAGGTCTGCGCCAAGGAACGAGGCGGCTACAGCAGAGCCACCTTCCACAAGAATCGAGCTGATACCTCGCCGGCCCAGGGCCTCCAGCAACTCGTGCAGGCTCACCCTGCCACTGCAGTCGCTCCCCACCACGACGACTTCCGCACCAAGCCCTCTGAACCCTTCAACCCTTGCCGAGTGGACACGGTCGGTCGTGGCCAGAATGATCTTTGCTCCGGCGCTGTCCCGAATCAGTCTGGCTTCCAGCGGCGTTCGCAACGTGCTGTCCAGGACAACTCTCACCGGGTTGCGTCCCTTCGTGAGGCGCACGGTCAACTCCGGATCATCCGCAACCACCGTCCCTGCGCCTACGAGCACGGCGTCGTGAATGCTCCTTAGCCTGTGCGCGAGCCTGAGCGATGGCTGCGAGCTGATCCATCTCGAGTCGCCACTGGGAGTCGCAATCCTGCCATCCAGAGTCTGGGCCCACTTGAGCGTTACGTAGGGAGTTCCCCTTCGCATGTAGGTGAAAAACACCTCGTTCAGTCTCTCACATTGCTCGGAGAGCACCCCTACCACCGTCTCAATGCCGTGGCGCTGCAACTCAGCTACGCTGCCGCCCTTCACGGCGGGATTCGGGTCGAGCGTCCCTACCACCACCCTCCCGAAGCGCCGGGCCAGAATGGCTTCCAAGCACGGTGGCGTCTTCTTGTTCCTGTGACAGCAGGGCTCAAGGTTGACGTAGAGGGTTGCGCCCTCTACTTCACCACGCGCCGCTTCGAGAGCCTCTACCTCTGCGTGCTTGCCACCGTATCGCCTGTGATATCCCTCCCCAATGATACTGCCGTCTCGCACGATGACGGCTCCAACCATCGGGTTGGGGCTCGTCCTGCCCAGACCTCTTTTGGCGAGCTGAAGAGCCCTTCTCATGTAGTACTGGTCATCCAAGGCGACGCTTCCATCCAAGTAGTCCAGGCTTCGTTCCAATTGCCGGCATCATAGCTGTGACTCACAGTATACAATCACGGGTACTCAGGTCAAATCCGTGCGACTCCGGGGGAACAGTCGCTCAGTTCGACAGCGGACAGGGGAGGCAAAGGTATTCGCCGAAGTAATACTGGGGTGTTCTCACCGGGTCTGATACTGTCGCCGGTTCTTCCCGCGCTTGCCGTCTTCCTTGCCGGCGCACTCGACACAGAGTGAGGTCGAAGACTTCGACTCCGGGTTCGCCTTCAGCCAGTCTTCGACACTCTTGCGGTAGTCCGCGTCGTCTCTGAACCCGCCGCAACTGACGCAGATGGGGAGGAGTCCCGACAGCGCTTCCATTTCTTCGTGCAAACGTTGCAGTTTGCTTTCGAGGTCCTTGTCCTCCGTTACGTCACGCAGAACAGCCATGATCTCCATCGGCTCCTTCCCCTCTATCGCAGAGGCGGAGTATCCAATGTAGATCTCCTCTCCATCCTTGCGCCTGGCACGCACCCTGCCGTGAACCCGGCCCTTCTCCCTGATGCCTTCTTCCATGACCGCCATTGCCTGGCGGCCGTCTACGTCCTCAGGAAAGAGGGCGAGTGCGTCGGTTCCGGTCAGCTCATCCTGAGTGTAGCCGAGCACCCCTTCTACCTGGTCGTTACACCAGGACACCAGCCCCCGGTGCAGCCCGATGACCGCATCAGCAAGGTTCCCGACCAGCGCCTCGTACCTGTGCTCGACCTGCTGAAGGCGGAAGTCCCGGTTCTCTTCGAGGAGGGCCTTCCTCTCAAGCGCTCTATCGACCTTCATCTTGAGCGCGTCCAGGTCGAAGGGCTTGAGGATATAGTCGTAGGCTCCAAGGTTCATCGCCTCAACCGCTGTCTGCGTATCGTTCACGGCCGTCGACATCACGACGCAGATGTCGGGATTGGCAAACGTGAGCTGTGGAAGCAGTTCAATGCCGGACATACCGGGCATCTTGATATCAAGAAGGACAACGTCGAATTCCTCAGAAGACGCCTTCTCCAGCGCCTCCTGGCCGTTCCCCGCCTGTGTGCAATGGTAGCCCGCCTGTTCCAGTGTCCGTGAGATTACTCGCCTGATCGGCTCCTCGTCGTCGACCACCAGGACCGTTCCTGCGGACTCTTCCACTCTTCAACTCTCCTGACGGCCGGCCTCTTTCGGAGAGTTTGGACCAGACCGCCTGTCTTGGCCCAATGTAGCACAGCTTCGCCGAACGGTACAATAGGCCTTTTGGACGCGCCCAACTGGGAAAATAGTACCGTGGCAAAGTCTTGGACTCGACCTTCTGTTCACGTACAATACGCCTGTTAGGGGGGAATCGCCTTGGACGGGCAAGCTGACGTCACCCATATCGAGGACCCGAGGCTGCGAGAAGTCCGCAGATCACGCGAGCTGCGGTACGAGAAGAACGCGCTCACCATCATGCCGTTGCCCGTGAGAATCCCGGCGCTTCTGTACGACCTGCTCCCCAAGCTGCTTGCTCTGATCCCGGCCAAGCCCGACGTCTCCCAGCACTACATACCCGAAGAAGAAGTCAACGGCTTCCTCAAGATGTGGGCCGAGCGCCTGATGAGGCGAGAGGGAGATCATGTCTGGATCCGCCTGGGCGGTGTCGAATCCTACGAGGCCATTCCCCAGTTCGCTCGGAAGGTCGAAGCCCTTCTCAAGGCGCGGGATGCGGAAACCAAGGAGCAGAAGGGCCTCATGCCGCTCCTGCAGCACTGGCGTACCAATGTGCCGAGCCTGGCCGGACTGGATGACAAAGCAACGCTCGAAGCGCGAAAGCGCATGCTCCAGGATTTCCAGCCCCTCACATCCACCCTCACAGTCAGCGCCGCCTGGGGCGAGGCCTTCGAACGCTCCAGGGAGAACATGGTCAAGATTCGACCCGTGCTGCAGCAGTGGATCTCGCAGCACGGTCACGAGTGGAATCTGGAAGAGCCGTTCGGCGGCAAGCTCTCACGCACTATTTGACCGCCGCTGTCCGGACTGCGCTCCCGGCATCACCGGATGATATCGAGAAAGTGCAGGTATGTGTGCAGACCGGCTGGAGTAGTCTCTTCGAGGCTCGAATCCTCCACAAGCTCCCAGAGTTGGCCGCAGTCGGGGCATTGGAAGAAGCGCCCGGTTGTCGTCCTGTCCGACGTCGCAGTCCTGGCGTAGTGAATGGGTTGGCCTATTTCCATTAGATGGGCCGGCTCCCTGTCGCTCCTCCTGAACTCCAGCAGGTTCTCGCACTTGTGGCAGGGAGCCCTATGGGCAGGTTCGATCACGGAGAACCACCTCCTCACGCCTCCGCGCTGCCTTCCGGCTGTGCCCGACAGAAGAGAAGACAACGCTTGAAAGGGGCTGAATAACTACATATGATAACCGGAGGGTAAGCCAATGCAAGGCCTGGGCGACGAACGCACAGAACGACCGTCAGGCGCAACTCACACCACGAACTGGACGGAAGGCCGTGTTCCATTTCTCGGATGAATGGCGCTTCGAAGCCCGCGTGGATGCAGTGTGGCCCAGATTGAGCGATGTGGAAGCGTGGCCGACCTGGTGGCCGGACTACCGCAAAGCTATGGTTCGTATCACCGGACCTGTCTATGATCCGGCCTTCAAGATCGACTGCGAGGTCCGCGGCCCTCTTCCTCTCACGTCTCGCTTCACGCTCACCGTTGTCTCCTATCACGCACCTCAGCTAATCGAGTTCAAGTCATCGGGTGACCTGGTAGGTGCAGGCAGGCTGGAACTTGCCCCTTCCGATGGGGGCAGCGCTGTCAGTATCAGGTGGAATGTCAGCCCAACTGCGGGCGTCATGAGGATACTCAGCGACATTCCCATCATCAGGAGAATCCTCGAGAAGAACCACGAGATGGTGATGAGGTCCGGCTACGAGGCCTTGAAGCGCTCCGTCGAAGCCCCCAGCTAGCGGCGGCTCAGGATGCCGGACGTATCCCGGCGGCTTCCAGTATCTCCGGCACTACCTCTTCCCTTCCGATAGCCATGATATGGACACCGTCGCAGACGCGGTTCTCCTTCAGCTCCGATATCATGCGGCCCGCTATCTCGATGCCCTTTTTGATGGCTTCGCCTTTGGGGGCGGCTGCGAGCTCTTCTACAAGCTTGTCGGGAACGAATATGCCGGGGACGTTGTCATTCATGTATCGGGCCATCCGTGCTGAAACAAGCAGTACGATGCCGGCCAGTACCTTGACGTCGAACTGCCGGGCGTATTCCATGAACCGGGCGAAGTTCTCCATATCGTAGACAGCCTGGGTCTGTATGAACTCAGCCCCGGCCTCCACCTTCTTCTCGAACTTAATCAACTGGGGTTCGATGGGCTTCGCCTCGGGCGTGACAATGGCGCCCGCACAGAACTCTACGCCACCGTCGAGGTCGTTTCCGCCCATGTCCTTCCCGGACTCCATCTGGCTTATCCCCCTGAGCAACTGCACCGAGTCCAGTTCAAAGACGCCCCTGGCCTGCTTGTGATCGCCCACTGGTACGGCATCCCCTGTCAGGCAGAGGACATTGGTAACACCCCGAGAGCAGGCGAACAGTAGCTCCGCCTGGAGAGCCATCTGGTTGCGGTCGCGACACGTCATCTGCAGGATCGGCTCGCCGCCCTGCTCCCTGATCTCCAGGCAGCCGCCGATCGACGGATAGCGCATCACCGAACTCTGGTGGTCAGTGACGTTGATTGCGTCCACAACCTCCTTGAGCAGGTCTATGTGATGTCGCATGCTATCGAGGTTCGTCCCCTTGGGGGGTCCGATCTCGCTCGTTATCACGAACTTGCCGGAGTCAAGCGCCGTCCTGAATCCGTTTAACATCGTCCCACTCCTCAAGTGACTGTTGTCAACCTCGGTCGAGGCGAGACCTGGGAGTTGCGCGGAGGCTGGTAGTGCCTCATCAGGTCCAGCCTTCCCTGTTCCTCAAGCCGCCGGTAGATCAGTGTCCAGGCACAGTCCTTCTCCTTGTCGATCTCACACTTGCCGTTGTTCGTGCCGCCGCACGGCCCGTTGAGCAGTCCCTTATGGCAGGCGGTTATCGGACAGATGCCGGCGGTGTAGCCCAGCAGGCATTGGCCACACTGGTCACACGCTTCGTGGAAGTGCCCCGGTTCATTCTCGATTCCGATGAAGAGAGTGTCGAGTGCAGGTAGCACCGGCTTCTCCATGTAGGTGGCGACCCTCTGTACTCCGAGAGCGCACGACATCACGAGTAGACACTCCGCACTGCGAACAGCACCGTCGGTCTCCGCGAGCGCCGCCCTCGTCATCTCGTCGCAGGCTGTGGGTATCACCGTCCAGCCCGTGACCATCTTGCCCCTCTCCTGAAGCCTGTCCTTCATCTCGATTACTTGATCCCTGCCACCGGTCTTCGTCATGGTCGCGCAGGTCCCGCAACCGACAATGAAGGCCCTGTCAAGTCCGCAAAGCAGGTGCTCTATCTCATCCAGGCTTTTCTGTCTGGTAATCGATTTCATATTCAGCCTCCTGTCCGGCTTCCCCGGGCGGCTTCATGCCTCCAGATCACACCTTAGGCACCGCCGGGCCTCCAGCAGTGCCACCTCTTCTGTGAAACCCTTCTCGATCTCGTCGAACGTGCACCTGCTGCGCTCGGGGGACAGCTTGGGCATGGCAACCCGTGGCTGCGTTTCCCAGGTATCGTCCAGGTCTTCGGCCTCACCTTTCCCGTTGCTGTCTCGCTTAACCTTGAGGTCGTACAGCTCCACCCTGGATGTATCGTTTCTCAGATACTTGTCAATGGCCAACGCAGCCCTGCGTCCCGCCGCAATAGCGTCTATGACCATCCCGGGGCCGCTCACGAAGTCGCCTCCTGCGAAAACGCCGTTTACATTGGTCGACAGGCGGTTGTCATCCACGACCAGCGTTTCCCACTTCGTTCGCTCCAGAGCGCTGTCAGGCGGCAGGAAGGAAAGGTCCGGCGCCTGGCCCACCGCGGCTATCACGGTATCGGCGTCGACGGCGAACTCCGAACCCTCGACCGGCATCGGCCTTCGCCGGCCGCCGGCATCCGGCTCTCCCAGGGCCATTCGTGTGCATGTCAGGCCGCTTGCCTTCCAGTTCCTGCTCTCTATCCTGGTCGGGCTCACAAGGAAGTTGAATCGAATCCCCTCTTCAACCGCCTCATCAAACTCGACCTCGGTTACCGGCATCTCCGCCCTGGACCTGCGGTAATACACATCAACTTGCTCGGCACCCAATCTGACAGCAGTGCGTGCCGCGTCGAGCGCTACGTTCCCACCCCCGATCACGGCCACCCTTCGTCCGACGGCTACCGGCTTGCCGACCTTCACGTCGCGCAGGAACCTAAGCCCGTAGTGAAAGCTGTCGACGTCCTCAAGCTCTCCGGGAATCCCTATCCTCTGGCTCCGCTGAGCGCCGGCCGCAATGAATACCGCATCAAAGCCGTCCTTCCTCAGATCCTCGACAGTCGTACCGATCCCGATAGGCGAGTTGTACCGTATCTCCACTCCTCTCGCGGCGATGTGGTCAATCTCGCTCTCTATGACGGTTGCAGGGAGCCTGAATTCCGGTATTGCCACCGACAACATGCCTCCGCCGACGGGGAGGGCTTCGAACACCGTGGCGCCGTACCCCATCATTGCAAGGAAGTAGGCGCAGCTCAGACCCGTTGGCCCGGCCCCCACCACTGCGACCCGCTCCGGTCTGGTTCTGTGGAACGGCTCAGGTGCAGGCAGTTCCGACGCGTGATCGAAATACCAGTCTGCGGCGAATCTCTTCAATGCTCGTATCGCTACCGGGTCATCGAGCTCCCCGCGCCTACATCTGTACTCGCAGGGATGATGGCATATGCGCCCGCAGATGCCGGGGAAGGGATTCCGCTCTCTGATGGTCTCGACGGCGTCCAAGTGCTCGCCGGCTGCAATATGGGCTACATACTTCGGCACGTTGATCCCCACAGGGCATGTGTGCTGGCACGGCGATACCATGAGGGCGTCGCAGACCGCAGCCGGGCACTTCTTCTCCTTGATATGCGTTTCGTACTCATCGCGGAAGTATTTGATAGTTGTAAGCACAGGATTGGGGCAGGTCTGGCCCAGACCGCAGAGCGAGCATTCCTTTACCGTATTCGCTATCTCGATCAGTGTGTCTATATCCTCTTCACGTCCCTTGCCCTGCGTGATGCGCGTCAGGATCTCGAGCATCTCCCTGGTCCCGACTCTGCACGGCACGCACTTGCCGCACGATTCCGCCTGAGTGAAGCTGAGGAAGTACCTCGCGATCTCAACCATGCAGGTGGAGTCGTCCATCACGACCATGCCGCCGGAACCCATGATCGATCCGAGACGAGCCAGAGCATCGTACTCCACCGGTACATCAAGGAACTGCACTGGTATGCAGCCGCCCGATGGGCCACCGGTCTGGACAGCCTTGAGCTGCTTGCCGCGTGGTATCCCCCCGCCAATCTCGAAGATGACCGTTGAAAGTGGTGTCCCCATCGGCACTTCTACCAGGCCGCTATTAGAGACCTTGCCCGTAAGCGCGAAAACCGCCGTACCCTTGCTGCTCTCCGTTCCCAGACCTGCGAACCACTCAGCGCCACGCTCGATCACGACAGGAACAGTAGCCAGAGTCTTCACGTTGTTAATGATTGTCGGCTTGCCGTCGAGTCCCGACTGTGCAGGGAAGGGTGGGCGGGGACGCGGCATTCCCCGCTTGCTCTCAATGGACGCGATGAGGGCTGTCTCCTCGCCGCAGACGAACGCGCCGGCCCCTTCCTTCACGTGTATCGAGTAGTTGAACCCCGAGCCCAGTATGTTCCTGCCAAGGTAGCCTCTCTCCTCCGCCTGAGCCAGCGCGGTACGAAATCTGCTCACGGCAAGAGGGTATTCGGCGCGGACGTAGATGTAGCCCTCGGAGGCGCCGAGAGCGTAACCGGCGATGGTCAGTCCCTCGATCACAGCATGGGGATCGGCTTCGAGAATCGAGCGGTCCATGAACGCGCCGGGGTCCCCCTCGTCCGCATTGCAGATCATGTACTTGGGCTCGCCGGCGGCATTCCTACAGAAGCCCCACTTGCGCGCCGTGGGGAACCCGGCTCCACCTCTGCCCCTGAGCCCAGAGAGCGCCACGGTCTCAATGACCTCTTCCGGAGTCATTTGCAGCAATGCTTTCTCCAGGCCCTTGTATCCGCCCCGACCGACGTAGTCTTCTATCCTCTCCGGGTTGATGTGGCCGCAGTTCCGGAGAACGACTCTCTGCTGGCGCTCATAGAAGACTATGTCCGCGTAGCGCGGCACAGGCTCGCCCGTTATGGGGTCGCGGTAGAACAACCCCTCCACGGGCTTCCCATCACGCAGATGCGAAGACACGATCTCCGCCGCATCTTCGGCTTCCACTCTCGTGTAGAAGATGCCGTCCGGCTCTACAACTACGTTTGGGCCCTGCTCACAGAAGCCGTGGCAGCCTGTGAAGTCGACGGCGGCGTTCACGAGCCCGAGCCGCTCGATCTCCCTCTCGATAGCTTCGTACACAGCGCCGGAGCCTGCCGACAAACAGCCGGTACCCTGGCACACAAGGACGGTGCGACGGCCCTCCATATCACCTGCCGTCCTTTCCGTTGCTGAAGAGCCGCGCCACCTTCTTCGGGTTCATGTTCCCGTGCGTCTCCTTACCGATAACGAGGTTGGGGGCGAGAGCACAGACTCCTATACAGGCAACTGTCTCCAGTGTGTACTCGAGGTCCTCTGTGGTCTCACCCTCGTCAATACCGAGATTCTGCTTCACCAGCTTGAGAATGGTCTTGCCGCCCCGCACGTGGCAGGCCGTGCCTCTGCACACCTTGACCACATTCCTTCCGCGAGGTGCAGTGTGGAGTTGTTCGTAGAAGCTGACGACCCCCTGCACCTCCGCCGGGAAGAGCCCGAAGGCCGTGGCGATATGATCGATTGCCTCTGGCGGTACGTAGCCTTGATCGCTCTGAATGTCCTGCAACACAGGTATCAAAGGCCAGCGCTCTGCTCGATGGGACTCGATGACCTCGTCAATGCGTTCCAGGCTCACTGTCGGATACGAAGCAGCCAATCGCATCACACCCTTTCCAGCCTGACTCCGCAGGCCTTCATTGCCGGGGCCTTCGACAGTGGGTCGAGCACCGTCCCGAAAAGGCTGTTGACCCCGTTGCCAGGGTTCGGGCAGGACATGAAGACTACCCCGCGCGGGAGCGTCCTCACGTACCTGGCAACGCTTGCTATCTCGCCGGAAGACGATACCACCTTCACGGTATCCCCGTCTTCTATTCTCAGTTCACGGGCATCAGTCTCGCCGATCTGCAAATGCGTCGGTTTTCCGAACTCCGTCAATCTTGCCGACCAGGCCCCCCTCGAGCTACCACTCGTCCACGCCGATTCCGTGCCCGTCACGAGAGTAATGGGATAGCCATCGACTGTTGCATCCGGTATCGCGAACTCAACCGGGCAGAACCGCCCGAAACCGGATGGGAACTGCCCCTTGTACAGTCGCCTTGCCTGGACCTCGGCGGCCCTGCCGCCCTTGTGGGTTACCTCACCAGTCACGTCATCACCGCCACCCCAGGGCCGGCACAGTGGGACCATATCCTCGACCTCCTCAGTCACCTGGCCGAGAGATACGTATGGCATCCCCCTGCCCATGGTTTCGGCGAGGCGGAGTATGATTTCCCAGTCAGGAAGGCTCTCGCCTGCGGGCTCCAGCGCGGGCTCAAGTCTCTGGACACGGCCTTCGAAGTTGGTGTAGCTCCCGGATTTCTCGGCGAAACTGCATGCCGGAAGCACAACGTCAGCCAGCTTCGCCGTCTCAGTCATGAACATGTCCTGGACAACAAGGAATTGGAGCTCCCGGAGTGCGCCTGCCACGAGTTCCGGTTGCGGCAGAACGGAGACGGGGTCTTCACCAACAACATACATTGCTCGAAGCTGACCCGTTCCTGCCCGCTCTACCATCTCTGTATAGGTCAGGCCGGGGCCATCCGGCAGGTCCACTCCCCAGCGGGCGGAGTAGGCAGACCGGGCGCTGCTATCGTCCAGGCACTTGTATCCCGGAAGCAGGTCTGGAATGGCACCCATGTCCGAGGCACCCTGGCTGTTGCAGTCGCGTTGTATCACGTAGATGCCGCTCTTTCGGCCGACGTTGCCCGTCAGCATTGCCAGATTCGCCAGCGCAATCACGTTGTCCGTTCCCCGCGACTGCTGGGTAATGCCGGAGCCGAATACGATGGACGCCCGATTTGCCTGCCCGAAGAGTCGTGCGGCATCCCGGACGTCGTTCGCCGTCACCCCGGTCACCCGCTCCACGTACTCGGGGCTGAACGTATCGAGACCCGGCTTCAACGCCTCGAAGTTGTCTGTCTTCCTGGCGACGAATTCGTCATCGGTAAGACCTTCACCTACAATCACCTTCGCCATGCCGTTCAAGAGGGCAACGTCCGTCCCGACCCGGGGTCTCAACAGAATCCGAGCGAACCGCGAGAGGCCTGTCAGCCTCGGGTCAACCAGAATAAGTGACGCGCCTCGATTCCTTACCGCCCGCTTAACAGCGTAGCTGACGGTGGGGGCCGAACTCTCCAGGTCGGCCCCGGCCACAAGTATCACTTCCGACTCCTCGACGTTGCGAAGACAGCTCGTTGTACCGGGGAACCCGAGAGTGCGCCCCAATCCAAGATAGCTGGCCGTGTTGTACAGTCGAGCACCATTGTCGACGTTGTTCGTGCCCAGGACTTCTCGGACGAATCTCTGTAGAAGGTAGTTTTCCTCGTTGGTGCACTTGGTGGAGCCGAGTGCGGCCACCGCGTCCGGACCTTTCTCAGACATGACTTGCCCCAACCGGGAGGCTACATGGGCTAGAGCCTCGTCCCAACTGGCTTCCTCGAAACCATTCCCGTTCCTGATTAGAGGTCGTTTGAGCCTGTCGGAATTCTGGACGAAGTCGTACCCGTAGCTGCCTCTCACACAGAGCGCGGGACTTCCTCCGGCCCGGTTGCGGTCCGGGCGGACTCGTATGATTTGATCGCCCTTCACTTCCAGGACAATCGGGCAGCCGCACCCGCAGAGCGGACATACGGTCGGCACGCTCCGCTGGGCAGTGCCTCCATAGACGCGGTCCTTCTCCATCAGTGCACCAGTCGGGCAAACCGCGACACATGCACCACAGAATGAACACTCCGACTTCTCCAGAGGTTGGTCGTTCAGGGTGGCCGGCCTGGAAGCAAATCCACGGTCCATGTAGTCAATTGCGCCCTGCACCACGATTTCGTGGTCCACGCGGATGCATTTCGCGCACAGTATGCACTTGGAGAGGTCTCTCTCGATGAAGGGGTTGACCTCCTCGATGGTTGCGGGCTGGGGTATCCTATAGAAGCCAACGAAGCCGATGCCGAGGTCAGCGGCAATGGCTCTGAGCTCGCAACGGTTCCCTTTGTCGCATACCATGCACGAATCCGGGTGGCTTGCCAGCATGAGGCTCACGATGGTCCTGCGCCGGTCAATTACCCTTTCAGACCGCGTGTCGATGACCATTCCGGACTCAATCGGGGTCACACACGAAGCAAGAAGCCTGCCGGAACGCTCATCTTCCACAAGACAGACTCTGCATGCCCCGATAGGCACCAGGTCGGGATCATGACATAGAGTGGGTATGCTGACGCCGGACTCTCGTGCCAGTTCCAGCACCGTTGTGCCTAGCTGTCCGCTGACCTCTCTGCCGTCCAGGGTAATTGTGACGGTCTCCAACTGCTCAGCCCTCCTGAAGCTGCCACAGGCAGGAGATGCCCGGTGAATAATCCCGTGCGGGGGGAATCGAGGAGTCCCGCACGCGCCGCGGTTACTGCGATGACCGTGCTGTCAACTAGCTGAGTGATCGGATGGCGGAAAGGAGATGAGTGCTCGCGCTGCCCTTCGGGATGAAGTCGTACGCGCCAACCTTGCTGCTCGCCGCAACGTTCTGCTCGTCGTCGTACTGGCTCAGCATGAGGACCTTGGTCCGGTCGAACTCATTGCTGATTACCTGGGTTGCGTCGAGGCCGTTCATGTTGGGCATCACGATGTCCATCAGCACTACGTCCGGCGAGAGCTGCCGTGTCTTCTTGACGGCGTCCGCGCCATCTACGGCTTCACCGACAACCTGTATGTCCCTTTGAACGCCCAGGAGCGCTCGTATGCCGTCCCTGACAATCGCATGATCGTCAACAACCAGCACCCGTATCTTCCGCGTCTCCATGTCCAGCATCTTGGCGATGACAGGCAGAAGGGCCCGAGCATCCACCGGCTTGACGAAGTAGTCGTCGGCCTCCATTCGGACGCCCTCATGCCGGGTCCATCCCCTGACCAGACGCTGATCATCGGGTGCGTCCACCACAATCATCGGCACATTCCGACAAGTTTGCGCCTTCCTGAGCCAACGATGCAGCAGATAGGCATCTCCCCTGGGCGCAATGGTGCCCAGTATGATCCCGTCCGGTTTGACGCCAGCTGCTTCCTGGGCTGACGCTCGACTCTCCGCCACCGAGACGGAGTATGACTCCGACTCAAGCGCCGTCTTCAGCGCTTCGCAGAAGCCGGCATCGTCATCGACTATCAGAATCCTTCCTCTTGTCTCCACATTCCCCTCCTTTCGCCCCTCCGATTTTCGCATTCGGGCTCGGGTGTTATCCCACCTTAGACCGACCAGCATCTTCGGACAATCCGGTGGTCAACCCGAAAGAGGGAGGACTATACCCCCGGCGGACCCAAGGGTTATCCCTTGCCAGGGAACCAGCTACATGGCGGGCCGGTCGGTGATGAAGGACGAGACTGAGGCGCCTTCGTCCGGAGCCAGGGGTTTCACCTGATCCTCGAACCTAGACGTCGATTATGCCTTTACGAACTGCATACTTGACGACGTCGACGCGGTTGTGGAGGCCGAGCTTCGACATCAGATTGCTCTTGTGACCTTCGACGGTCTTGGGGCTTAGAACAAGGGTATCTGCTATCTCCTGAGTGGTATAGCCCTCGGCGACGAGCTTCAAGACTTCCCGCTCGCGGTCAGTCAGCCGCTCATACGAATCCCTCCTGTTTTGGGATACCAGCCCCTGCTGATAGTCTTCGACCATCAGTTTCGCAACCGAGGGGGACAGGTAGGACTCGCCCCGCTGCACATGACGAATAGCGTAGGTCAACTCAGACGACGCCGCGGTCTTGGAGATGAATCCGCATGCCCCGGCGTCTATGAGAGGAAAGAAGTACTCCTTGTCCACATACTGGGTGAGCGCAAGAACACGTATGTCGGGGTATTCACGACATATCCTCCTGGTCGCTTCCAGCCCCCCGAGCACAGGCATTGCAATATCCATGAGCACGACATCCGGCGCCAGCTTCGCCACCATGTCCAGCGCCTCACGGCCGTTTGACGCCTGGCCAATGACCGCAACGTCAGGCGCCAGCGCGAGCAGCGCGCAAATGCCGTCCCTCACGATTGTGTGGTCGTCAACTACCAGTACCCTGATCTTCTGCAATGTCAACGCCCCCTGCGAGCGGTAGCGTCACATTGATCCTGGTGCCCTTGCCCGGCTCCGACTGTATGTTACAGCTCCCGCCCATCAGCTTGACGCGCTCCTTCATCCCAAACACACCGCTCCCTCTGCCCCTGTCGTCTACACCGGTAAGCCTCGCCACGTCAAAGCCGTTGCCGTCATCTTCGATGCGCATAATGAGACGGTCGGGCTTGTATTCGAGGGACACCAAGGCGCTCTTCGCCGCTGAGTGCTTGGCTATGTTGCCTATTGAACCCTGTGCGATTCGAAACAACCCGACTTCGACCTCGGGCGCCAGTGGACGCACATTCCCCTTTGATTCGACCACAACACTTGTGCCTATCGGGGGTAGCATATCCTCCGCATAGCGCCGGATAGCCGGCACCAAACCGAGAGTGTCCAGAAGCGTCGGCCTCAGCTCGTGTATCAGCCTTCCTACCTCATTGCTCACCTGCACGGCGAGCGACTGGGCCTTCCGGAGCTGTTCCCGAAACTCGCTGTCCAGCCTTTCCGACGACTCGGCCACCACCACGAGCGCCTGCAGACTCAAGGCCAGCCCCGATAGAGTCTGGCTCGTCTCATCGTGCAGCTCCCTCGCGACCCGCTTCCTTTCCTCTTCCTGTGCCACCAGGATGTGCTGAGCCAACCTCTGGTAGCGTTCCCTTCCCTTCCTCAACCTTTCCTGAAGCTCGGCCTGCTCGATGGCCACCCCAACCTGGTCTCCGATCGCATGAAGCAGGTGCATGTCATCCCTGGTGAAACCATGTGGCTCGACACTCGCCACGTTCAGCACTCCCAGCACGGCATCCTTGGAGCGCAGGGGCACACTCACGAAGGCGCGAAGTCCCTCGGTACTCACCAGGTCGGGCTGGGCCGCACGCGCATCGTTCGCCAGATCCTCCACAAGAATTGCCTTCCCCGTCTCCGCCACACGGCCGGCTATGCCCTCGCCAAGCCTCAAACGCATCTCACCGGCATACTTGCCCGAGAGACCCCGGTGCACCCGGTACGAAAGGGTTTCCGAATGCTCGTCGATCAGAAGGATACCCCCTATACTCCCGTTCAGTATTTCCAGAACGGTATCCAGGGCGACCTCCAGTATCGCGTCGAGATCGCGCAGGCCACTCACCGCCGCCGATACGCGACTGACTGCCAGCAGTTCCCTATATGGGCTCTCTGAGGGCTTCCTGTTGCTCCTGGCTTCACCGGCGGCCACTGGTATACCCCCGCAATTCGAGTGCGGAAAGCGTACACGAATCCATCGACCTTGTCAATCGACAGCGCCACGCCTCCACAGCTACGTTTCCTTGACACTCCAGAATGGCTATGCTATCGTGATATGCGGCTTTGTCGAAGGTTTGTTTCCCCCAGGACCCGGACACGAGCCATTTTCATGCCCATTAAGGAGGAGAGGCTGTGAACATCATTGTCTGTGTCAAGGAGATACCCGATCCAGAAACACCTGCTTCATCTTTCAGCATCGACCCGGTGGCGAAGCGTGCCATACCGGCGAAGGACAACCCTCCCGTGATGAACCCCTTCGATGAGAACGCAGTCGAAGCGGCGCTTCGCATCAAGGACGCGGGCGGTGCGACGGTGAGGCTCCTTAGCATGGGCGAGCAGTCGGCGGAAAAGGTGCTCAAGCATGGACTGGCTATGGGCGCTGACGAAGCCTTCCTGCTAAACGATGCAGCTTTCAACGACTCCGACAGCTCAGCCACGGCCTACGCGCTGGCCCAGGCGATCAAGAAGATAGGTGAGTACGACCTGATACTCTGCGGGAGGCAGGCTGGAGACTTCGACATGGGAGAGGTCGGCTCCGGCCTCGCTGAGCTTCTGGGTCTCGCGAGCGTTACACCGGTGCAGAAGATTGAGCCGGCGGACGGAAGGGCCAAGGTGGAGCGAGTGATTCCGGACGGCTTCGAGGTCTTCGAAGTCCCTCTGCCGGCTGTTATGACCGTCAGCAACGAGGTGGGCGAGCCCAGGTACGCCACACTCAAGGGCATCATGGCTGCGGGCAAGAAGAAGGTCACCGTGTGGAGCGCATCCGACATCGAAGCCGATTCCTCGAAGATAGGAGCGGCGGGGTCGAAGACCAAGATGCTTGAGCTCTTCATCCCGGTTCGGGAGGCCAAGTGCGAGGTTATCGAGGGTGAGAACGAGGAGGAGACGGCGGTCAAGCTCGCCATGAAGCTCAGAGAGGTCAAGCTTATCTAGAAGATCCTCACCAGAGTTAAGGAGGTTATCGATGGCAGAAGGCAAAGGAGTCCTGGTTCTTGGTGAATGCGTAGACGGCAAACTCGCCTCCGTTTCGACGGAGTTGCTCGGGATAGGCCGAAAGCTGGCAGATGAACTCGGAGAGGAGTTGATCGCTGCCGTGCTGAAGGACGATGTGAGCAGCGCCGCACAGGACGCGATCGCATTCGGGGCCGACAAGGTATACAAGATTCAGGACCCTCTTCTCAAGGAATACGCCACTGACCCCTACCTGATGGCCACGACGAAGCTCTGCCAGGAGATCAAGCCGAACATACTCCTCATGGGACAGAACTCCATTGGCCGGGACCTCGCGCCCAGACTGGCGTTCAGGCTTGAGACGGGCCTGGCGACCGACTGCATTGATCTGGCTATCGACAGCAGCACCAAGCTGATGAAGATGACCAAGCCGGTGTACGGCGGCAATGCCGTCGCAATTATTGTGTGCGAGAACACGAAGCCGCAGATGGCTACTGTCAGACCCAAGTCCCAGGAGCCGCTGGCGAGGGACGATTCCCGCAAGGGCGAGATTGTCGACTTCGACGCCGGCATAGATGCCGGTCAAGTACGAGGCAAGTTCGTTGAACGCCAGATGACCGAGGTCGAAGGCGTCAAGCTCGAGGATGCAGAAGTCGTGGTCTGTGGCGGTAGAGGCATAGGCGGGCCGGAGAACTTCGCACAGATTCAGGAGTTGGCCAACATGCTCGGCGGCGCAATGGGTGCTACAAGGCCGCCCTGTGATTCCGGCTGGGTGCCGACCACAATACAGGTGGGCCTGACGGGCAAGATCGTTACACCCACTCTATACATCGCCGTAGGTGTTTCAGGGGCGAGCCAGCACCTCTCCGGCTGCTCGGGCTCCAAGAACATCATCGCCATCAACAAGGACCCCGAGGCCAACATCTTCAAGGTCGCCCAGTACGGAGTGGTCGGCGACTACAAGAAGATCCTTCCACCTTTCATGGCGAAAGTGAAGGAACTGCTCGCCAGCTAGTCTCGTGGATTCGGCTCAAGAAGGGGAGCGCATAGACTGAGCAAAGGTTGTTACCAGCCTTGCTCAGTCTTCACTTTGTAGCTGGTGTATTTGCCGCGCTTCGTGCACGTAACGCCGACAATCCTCATCCCCTCAACCTCGGGGGATGTCGTGAGGTGCTTCTGGACTCTCCTGCCGAGCGGTTGCCCAAGCACTACCCCGACGGTCGTAGCCAGGACTACCTCGTGCAAGCCGCCCCAGCCACGGTTTCGGCGCATCGCCAGCAGCGCACCTATACCTGCGAGAAGGCCGGCCGCCGCCAGGTTCGTGCCACACAGAGGAGATACCGCCAGGCTGTGGTCCCCGCTCTTGAGCCTGGCCAGCCCTTCACGGGCCGCATCAGCGACCGACTCTTCTGAGACGTTGCCGACCACGTGGAACCCATCCGGCGCCGCCCTGCCCATCAGCCTGATGCTCGGTCCCAGTCTCGACATTAGCACGGCGATCGTGGCATGTTCCAGTGCGTGATTCCGGCGCACGGCCGTTATGATATTCATACTCATCCCACTAATCCCCTCCGGCTATGTTACACCGTCGGGGAGGCGCCGGGCAAACGGGATCACTTCAAGGTGCCGGTCGCGTACCCCGTTGCCCACGCAACGTCCTGGCGATGACCAGCGCGAAAAGCCCCACACCGGCCACGACTCCTCCAACCCAGCCCAGCTTGGTCAGGCATGTCACGATGACGCCAGCAATGAACACGCCAAGCATGATCGCAGGCATCGCCTTTCTGAAAGGCATCCCCAGCAGGAAGGCCACTATCGATCCCGTCCACGCTCCGGTCACGGGCAGCGGCATGGCCACGAACATTACCAGCCCCGGCCAGCCGTATTTCTCGACAACGCCCCCGCGCTTCCTGGATATTCTGAACACCCATTCCAGGATTCGTGCGAACAGCTTCAACCTGCTGAAGAGACCAGCAACGGGACCCAGGAGTAGCAAGAGGAAGGGCACCGGAAGAAGGTTGCCTGCATAGGCGACCACTAAAGCGAGCGGCCATGATACATCCAGATCGAGTAAGGCTACGGGGATGGCGGCCCGGAGTTCGCCGATCGGTGTGGCAGCCAGGAAGAATACCTCGAGGAACTCGGAAAGGCTCATACTCGGCTACTCGCGGCCAACTTGGGGCAGTCTACCAAGCTGCCAGGTCGGTGTCAAGCTAGGGTCGCTCGGGGGCAGATGCCGCCGCCACGGGAACGCAACTTGACCCGCATAGCAAAAGCGAGTAAACTGTGTTGACTGTCTGAACCTGTCAGACCTCGTGGCAGGTGCTACGGGCCAATCGGAAAGGCAATTAGCAAGGAGGCGCGTCCTAATGGCAAAGGACCTGATGAAACTGAACATCTACGACCCCTATGACCACCCTGACGAGTGGACTCCCGAGATGTATGACAAGCTCGAGAAGGCCCGCGACATCATCGAGGAGTGGTGGCTTCCCAACAGGCGGCAGTTGGACAGGCTGGGTGGCGTCCTCGCGATGACCGAGATGTCCGACGTCTACTACGGCCTCAACAAGTCCATAATCGAGCAGGGATTCTACGGAAGAATCATACCCAAGGAGTACGGCGGACCCGGCTGGAGCCTCTACCAGTGCGGTCTGTTCTCGGCTGAGATCGGGAAGATCGGCTACACCCCCAGGCTCGATGACGCGTTCGCCTACGGTGAGCCCTGGTGCCACATCTTGGAGAACTGGACGCCCGACCAAGACGTGAAGAAGGAGTACTACAAGCGCACGCTCGACGGCGGCTTCTGCACGATTTGGGCGACTGACCCTGAATCCGGAGTGGACATGGGCGGCATGCGGGGCAGCGCCGTCAAAGAGGACGACCACTACGTCCTCAACGGCCCGAAATGGTGGATGGCAATGTGCAGCCCGGGTCCTGTCGGCCTCCAGTGGCACCTCGCGCTGCTCAAGACCGACACCACCAAGAGGACCAGCGGCCTGACCCTTTTCATCGTCAACGACGACTGGGACGGCATTATACGCGGACGTGAGGGTGACCTCATGGGCGCAAGATGGGGATGCGCGCGCTACGAGATTCTCATGAAGGACTTGAAGGTACACAAGAGATACCTGGCATCCCCGGAAGGAAAAGGGCTGTACGCCATAGTCGACGGCATGAACAAGCACATGTGTAACCAGGCATTCCAGGCGGTCGGTGTCTGTGAGGCCGCGATACAGCTTGCGGTCGACTACACGAAGTCCACCATCAGGTGGGACCATCCCCTCATCGAGTACCAGGGAATACACTTCCCAATCGCGGACATGTGGGTGAACGCCGAGGCCTCTCGGGCCCTCACAGCCAAGGCCAACAAGCTCTATGACGCCGGCGATGAGGAGGCCCTGCAGGGCAAGTGGGCCATACTCGCATTCCGCATGGCTGCCCCGTCGGCAATCGATGCATGCCGCAAGGGCATCGAACTCATGGGTGCCAGGGGCATCGAGCGGGAAGAGGGCTGGCCGATCGAACTGATGTACCGGGACTCAATGATCTTCCAGCTCTACCGCACGCCGAACGTCGACAGGAAGTTCCTCGCTTCCTACCTGGTTCGCCGCAGGTTGTAGAAGCCGGACAATACCATACGCTTTCACGGGGGCTCGTCTGTCCTGTAGGCGAGCCCCTTCCCTTGGGAAAGCGGACCACTTCTTCGAACGTTGAAGCTGTGCTCGATGAGTGATACAATCTTACCTAGTGTAGGGACCCCCGGGAGCCTCTCCCCTGCGATCCGCACACCTGGAACATTCGTATGTCGGTAGACCCGCCCCGGAAGCTTAACCTCGAGGTAACAACCCGATGCAACCTCGAGTGCGGCATGTGTGTCCGCAAGGTCTGGAACGAGGAGTCGGGGGACATGAGCCTCGACACCTTCAAGGCCCTGCTGCCTGTTCTCCCGCTACTACAGAACCTCAACATCATCGGCATAGGCGAACCTCTGCTGAACGAGAACCTGTTCGAAATGATCAGGCTCGCGAAGCAGGAGCTTCCAGCCGCGAGCACACTGAGTATGACCACCAACGCCAGTCTCATCGACGAGCAGATCGCCGACAATATGGTGTTATCGGGTGTCGACGACATCGTAATCTCGGTGGACGGCGCTACTGCCGAAACCTACAACCGTATCAGGGACGGCGCTGATTTCGCGCAGGTTCTGAAGAACATCGACCTACTCAATGCGAGCAGGGCTAAGCACGACAGCAAGAGCCCCCTCCTCGGGTTCGAGTTTGTGGCAATGAAGGACAATATCGAGGAGCTGCCTGACGTCGTCGACCTGGCGGCGCAACATGGTGCTACCTTCATGATAGTCAGTAACCTTCTTCCGCACACGCCCGAGATGAGCGAGCAGGTCCTCTACGACAAGAACTCGGACAAGGCCATAGCTCTGTTCGAGGAGGCCAAGGCCGAGGCAAGTCATCGCAACCTGCAAATGGACTTCGAGACGGCCGACGTCGAGAACTATGCCAATGCCCTTTTCGGCGTCCCTCCTTTGAAGGACCGGCTCCGGTCATCGAAACCGCAGCGGAACATGGTGCGGGGCTATGACGATAGTATGGGCAAGAAGTTTGAGCTGCTGGAAGAGACCGTGGCGAAGGCCCGCGAGCAGAACGTCCTGATGAGCCTGAAGAACCTCATACCGCGCGATGGAGCCGAGATCGCACGCGTGGAGAGCATATTCGAAGAGGCTGCCCGTCGCGCCAAGGGCCATGGAATAGACCTCGATTTGCCGCCCCTGATACCACAGGCGGACCGTGAGTGCGGCTTCATCAGGGACAGAACCGCGTTCATTAGCTGGGACGGCTATGTCCGGCCCTGCAACAACCTGTACCACTCATATGTGTGCTATGTGAATGCAAGGGAGAAAAGCGTCACGGCGGTCACGTTCGGCAACGTCAGAGAACGTGACTTCATGGATATCTGGAACTCGCGGGAATACCGCTCATTCCGAAGGAATGTCGACAGGTTCGACTTCGCGCCCTGCGGAGACTGCCCGCACCAGGAAGGGTGCTTCGCGCTTATGGCCCCCGTATTCCGCAAGGACTGCTACGAATACACGGAACCCTGTGGGGACTGCCCGTGGGCAAGAGGCATTCTCAAGTGTATGTAGCGTTCGCCGTAGCCGCGATTGTTCAGACGCGTAGGCTGGCTACTTCTTCGAACCCGCCGGGTACGGCTGGTCAGGTCGGTCCCCCCGGACGGTCTTGACCACCCAGTCGGTCACGTTCTGCTCGGGCGGTATATCGAAGCTGATCTCAGTGAGCTTCCAGATACCACGCTTGCCGCACTTCGGGCACCTGGGCATCATCTGGCCTCTGCCGAGATGGATCTTTGTGTCGGCTCCAGTTGGCCTGCAGTCCGAAGACGCAACGTGCTCAACGAACTCGTAGTCGCCGTCAATCGGTGCCCGATTGGCACTCCTCACCGTGGTCCCGATGGGGATATCCACCATGTGCCGCTGCTCCATGTCGAGTCCCCCTTCTAAGGTCTGGCAATAAGCTCAGCAAGCTTCCCGGTCACGCCGGGACGATATGAAATGATAACACATCGCGAGTAGGTTGTCGAGCGCCGTATTCACTCACCTAAAATGTTACCGGGCGGGTATGGTTCACTCAACTAAGA
>CAZNOI010000030.1:0-26271 GCA_964574685.1 uncultured Dehalococcoidia bacterium | reverse complement strand
GATCACAAACTGCCTCACCTCAGTGCCGTTTCCCGGACAATCCACGGATTAAGGTAGAGACATTGGGCCTTGACGGGCTATGCTCTTTATGTGTAGTGTATCGTGACGGTAGAAGCCGCAACTCGATTGGAGAATGGACGCAGTATGGCCAGGAAGCTGGTAATCGTGGAATCGCCGGCCAAAGCCCGGACGCTTGGCCGATTTCTGGGCAAGGACTACACGGTCAAGGCCTCGATGGGGCATGTTCGAGACCTCCCTGAGAAGACCCTGGGAGTGGATGTCGAGAACGACTTCACCCCGAAGTACGTGGTCAACCGCAGCAAGAGCAAGCTGGTCAAGGAGATCAGGGAGTCCGCTTCGAACGCGTCGGCGGTCTACCTTGCCACAGACCCGGATCGCGAAGGCGAGGCCATATCATGGCACCTTGTCCAGGCAGCGAAGCTTTCGAAGCTGCCCCTCAAGCGCGTCGTATTCCACGAGATCACGGAGGATGCCATTCTCGATGCCTTCGGCCATCCGCGATCCATCGATTCGCGACTTGTCGATGCTCAGCAGGCGAGGCGCATACTGGACAGGCTGGTCGGGTACAAGATAAGCCCTCTGCTGTGGAAGCGGGTAAGACCGGGCCTCTCGGCAGGAAGGGTGCAGTCAGTGGCCCTGAAGCTCATAGTCGACCGCGAGGCTGAGATCGCAGCTTTCGTGCCCCAGGAGTACTGGTCGATCGATGTCGAGCTGGCGAAGAAGAGTGGCAAGAACGATCATTTCGTCGCTACGCTGGCCGCCGTCAATGGCGACGAGAAGATCAACCTTAAGGACGAGAGGAGTTCCCGCGATGTTGCCGCGGAACTGGAGACAGCGACCTACTCCGTCTCGGGAGTCAGACAGAAGAAGACCAGCCGCCAGCCTGCGCCGCCCTTCATAACGAGCACACTGCAGCAGGAGGCATGGCGCAAGCTTCGGTTGAGCGGCAAGAATACCATGGCGATCGCGCAGCAGCTCTACGAAGGACTGCCTCTGGGCGAGGAAGGTCCG
This sequence comes from uncultured Dehalococcoidia bacterium, assembly GCA_964574685.1. GTDB lineage: Bacteria > Chloroflexota > Dehalococcoidia > SZUA-161 > SZUA-161 > CAZGDV01. The sequence goes on along the minus strand of CAZNOI010000030.1, from coordinate 25,239 downwards.
GTGGGCCTTATTACATATATGCGTACCGATTCGACAAGGGTGACTCCCGCTGCCGTGTCTGAGGCCAGACAGTACATCGGCGAGAAGTACGGGAAGGCCTACCTGCCCACATCGCCGCGCCAGTTCACGAAAAAGGCCAAGGGGGCCCAGGAGGCGCACGAGGCCATACGCCCCACATCAGTGCTGCGCGAGCCCGCCCAGGTCGCGCCGTACCTCAGCAAGGACCAGTCGAAACTCTACAATCTGATATGGATGCGAATGGTCGCCAGCCAGATGGCGGCGGCCCAGATCGACACTACGACGACCGAGATACAGGCCACCCCAAAGCGTTCCGACAGGACCTTCCTGCTGAGGGCCAAGGGTTCGGTCCTTTCGTTTCCCGGCTTCCTGACCCTCTATCAGGAAGGCAGGGATGAGGACGAGGAAGAGAAGAGACCGCTGCCACCGCTCAGCAAGGGCGAATCCCTCACGATGCTTGAGGTCATCCCCAGGCAGCACTTCACGCAGCCGCCCCCGCATTACACGGAAGCCACGCTGATCAAGGCGCTGGAGGAGCTCGGCATAGGCCGCCCCAGCACGTATGCGCCGACTCTCTCATTGATCCAAGAGCGAGGCTATGTGCAGCGTCAGAACGGCAGGCTCGAACCGACCGAACTCGGCACCGTCGTCTCCGGACTGTTGAGCGAGCACTTCAAGGACATCGTGAATGTCGACTTCACCGCTCAAATGGAGGAGAAGCTGGACCGCATAGCCGGCGGCGAGATGGAATGGGTGCCGATGCTGCATGAGTTCTACGGTCCTTTCTCGGAGACGGTTGCCGCAGCCAACCAGTCCATTCCGAAGATCAGCGAGCCGACGGAAGAGGTGTGCGAAGTCTGCGGTCGGCCCATGGTCATACGCTGGGGCAGGAGAGGCAAGTTCCTCTCATGCACCGGCTACAATGATCCGGACAAGGCCAACCGCTGTACCAATGCCCGCTCGATCGATGACAATGGGGGACCCGCCAGGAGCGCCGATGAGCCCAGCGATGAACTCTGCGAGAAGTGCGGCAGGCCCATGGTCATCAAGACGGGGCGCTGGGGCAGGTTCTACGCCTGCACGGGATACAGTGACCCCGACAAGGCGAAGAAGTGCAAGAACACGAGGTCCGTGCTGGTCACGGTGGGAGTGAAATGCCCCGCAGAGGGTTGCACCGGAGACCTTGTCGAGAAACGGACAAGGAAGGGCCGCGTCTTCTACGGCTGCTCCCGTTATCCCGAATGCAAGTACGCCGTCTGGGACAAGCCTCTCCCCGAGGCCTGCCCGCAGTGCGGGGATCTGCTCACGCTCTCCAGGGGCAAGGCCAAGTGCACCGGTTGCGAATACAGGGGCGAGGTTCCCGAGGCCGAGTAAGATGAGAGAGCTGCTTGGAAAGTACATAAGGCATCTCGAAGTAGAGCGGGGTGTCTCGCCGTTGACGGTGCGGAATTACACGTCGGACATACGGGCATTCCTTGACTACCTTGCGGAGGAGGGTATCGACGACCTGAACGGCGTCGACAGGTCGATAATCAGACGATACCTGGGCCGCCTGCAGGGCAACGGCTTCTCCAGAGGCAGCATCAGCCGCAAGCTCAGCGCCCTCCGGTCATTCTACCGCTATCTCGTCCGTCATGGGCTGGCAAGCACCGAGCCGCTGGCGAACCTATCGGCGCCCAAGCTGGAGCGGAGATTGCCTTCGTTCCTCACCCGGGAAGAGGCCTCCAGACTGGTGGAGACTCCGAACGCATCGACACCGCAGGCCGTCAGGGACAGGGCAATACTGGAACTGCTCTATGCAGCAGGTCTGCGCGTCAGCGAACTGGTGCACCTTGACACCGGGGACGTGGACGTGTCTTCGCGTCAGTTGAGGATATGGGGGAAAGGCTCCAGGGAAAGGCTCGGCCTCATAGGCAGGCCCGCAGCCCAGGCAGTGCGGGAGTATCTCGATCAGGGGAGGGTCAAGCTGACAGGCAAGAAGACGACGCGCGCCCTGTTCCTGAACCGCGACGGTGGCCGGCTGTCCGAGCGCAGCATCCAGCGGATCATACGCAGGTACGCCCGAGGCGCCGGCATGGAGGGCAATGTGCATCCCCATATGATGCGCCATACCTACGCCACGCACCTCCTGGACGGAGGAGCCGACCTCAGAGTAGTGCAGGACCTGCTCGGCCACGCGAAGCTCTCCACAACGCAGGTATACACACACGTCACCACGAACCAGATTCGCCGCTCGTACCTGGCGGCCCATCCCAGGGGCGATGCCGAAGGGGAGGACGAATGAAGATACTGGTCCTGCACGGGCCCAATCTCAATATGCTGGGATCCCGCGACTCCGACGTATATGGAGACCAGAAGCTGGCAGAGATAGACTCGAGAATAGAGGAAAGGTCACGCGAACTCGGCGTCGACCTGCAAGTATTCCAATCGAACCATGAGGGAGACCTGATAGACTTCATCCACAGGAACTCGGCCCTGGCCGACGGCATCATCATTAACCCCGGAGCGCTGACTCACTACGGCCTGTCTCTACGGGATGCCCTCGCAGACACGCGCCTGCCTGTGGTGGAAGTGCACCTGTCCAATATCTACGCCCGTGAGGAGTTCCGTCAGCACTCTGTGGTCGCCCCAATCGCTCTGGGGCAGATATCCGGCTTCGGCTGGCGCAGCTACATTGCAGCTCTCGATCTCCTGGCGGCACGGGAGGACTAGCGCTCCATGCCGGACCGCCTGGGTCTCCTGCGCGAGCGCCTCGCCTCTGAGGAACTGGACGCCCTTCTCGTCTCGCAGCCTGAGAATCGACGTTACCTCTCCGGCTTCACCGGCTCGGCGGGCTTTCTGCTGGTGTCCAACGAGGCGGCTGTGCTGGCGACCGATTTCCGCTACGTCGAGCAGGCGCGGGCGCAGGCCCCCGATTTCGAAGTCGTGCGCGTCGTGGGCGCGGCGGGCAACTGGCTGCCTCCTGTTCTTGCGCGCGTTGGCGCAGAGCGTATCGGGTTTGAGCAGGAGCACCTGACATACTCGACCTACCGCGAATTCACCGAGGCCCTGTCGACTGCCGGGGGCAACGTGAGCCTTCTTCCCACCAGCGGCATTGTGGCCGGACTCCGAGCGTTCAAGGACAGCTCAGAGCTGGAATCACTGCGGAAGGCGGCTGCGCTGGCGGACGCCGCTCTGAACGAGGTAACCCCGAATCTCGCGGCCGGCCTGTCGGAGCGGGAGGTTGCCTGGAGGCTTGAGAGATACCTCCGAGAGAACGGTAGCGAGGTCCTGCCCTTCGAGATCATCGTTGCCTCGGGCCCGAACGCCGCGTTGCCCCACACCAGGCCCTCTGACAGGCCTGTCGCTGCTGACGAGCCGGTGGTAATCGACCTGGGTGCTCGCGTGGAGGGCTACTGCAGCGACATGACAAGGACACTGTGCCTCGGCTCTGGAGATAGCACCTTTCATCGCATTTATGATATAGTCTTAGGGGCCCAGGAGACCGCGCTGGCAACGATTCAGGAGGACATGACCGGAGAGCAGGCAGACCAGTTGGCGAGGACAGTTGTCTCGCAGGCGGGATATGAGGAGGCCTTCGGTCACGGGCTGGGCCACGGCGTCGGCCTTGCCGCACACGAAGAGCCCCGTCTCGGTCCGGGTTCGAAGTCGGTAGTATCGAACGGCATGGTGTTCACCGTAGAGCCGGGCATCTACCTGTCAGGCTGGGGAGGAGTCCGTATCGAGGATACGGTGTTGCTCAAGGACGGAAAGACTATTCCGCTGACCAGGGCCGAGAAGACATGGAGGTAGTCCAATGATCGATGCGGGAGAGTTGAGGAAGGGCATAACGATAGAGTTGGACGGCCAGCTCTACACGATACTGGACTACCAGCACATCAAAATGGGTCGAGGCAGCGCTCAGATAAGGCTCAAGTTGAGGGACGTTCGCGCCGGACACACGATCGAGCGCACCTTCCAGGCAGGAGAGAAGTTCAATCGAGTGCGCGTGGAGCAGAAGTCGGCGCAGTACCTTTACCAGGACGGCGACCTGTTCTACTTCATGGACAACGAGACATTTGAGCAGACGCCGCTCAGTAAGGACCAGTTGGGGGACGCCCTCAACTACATCAAGGAAGGTATGAACCTGATGATCTCCCGCCACGGTGAAGAAGCCGTGGGGATCGAGCTCCCTATTACAGTGGAACTCACAATCACCGAAACCGGTCCGGCGCACAAGGGGGATACCTCTTCCGGCGGGACGAAGCCTGCTGTCCTGGAGACGGGGGTCACCGTGCAGGTGCCCTTCTTCGTCAATACCGGTGAAGTGATCCGCGTCGATACTCGCGATGGCAGCTACGTGGAAAGGGCCTAGGGGCAAGGGTGCGGGGGCTTGCTCAAGGCGGACCTCCACGTCCACACCTGCCACTCTAAGGACTCCACGTCCCGCCCCGATAGCATAGTCCAGCACTGCATCGACGAAGGTATCAACTGTCTGGCAGTCACCGACCACGATCGCATCTCCGGCGCCCTCGAAGTCGAGCGCATCGCACCGTTCAAGGTCATAGTCGGCGAAGAGGTCCTTACCAGAGAGGGAGAGATAATCGGCTACTTCGTGCGGGAGGAGATACCACCCCACCTGTCCCCCGAGGATACCATACTCAGAATGCGCGAGCAGGGTGCTCTGGTGTGCATCCCCCACCCATGCGACAGGTTCCGGCCTCACTCGAAGCTGCGTCCGAATGCCCTCAGGAGGGTGCTGCCTCTGGTAGACATGATAGAGATCGCCAATTCCCGGACCTTCCTCTCGCGGGACGGGCGGCGCGCCCTGGAACTGGCCCGAACAAACGGTCTCCCTGGCACCGCGGGGAGCGACGCCCACGTGGTGACGGAGATAGGTAAGACATGCATCGAGATGCCGGATTTCGAAACACCTGAGGAATTTCTTTCGGCGTTGAGGCAGGGCAAGGTGTACAGCGCCAAGACGAGCGTCATCATCCACTTCTACAATATCCGCAACCGGCTTCTCAAGCGGCTCGGCAGGGGCTAGAAGCTATGTACAGGGTCGGCTGGTTCTCGACGGGCCGCGGTGAAGGGTCGCTGTCACTTCTCGATACAATCAAGCGCAGCATCGATGCGGGCGATATCCGGGCCCAAATCGACTTCGTATTCTGCAATCGGGAGCGCGGCCAGTCCGAGCAGACCGACATCTTCCTGGACAGGGTCGAGTCATACGGCATACCTCTTGTGTGCCTGTCATCAAGGAGGTTCAGGGACAGCAGGGGCGCATCATCTATCGAAGATTGCAGGCTTGACTACGACAGGGAGGTGATGCGGCTTCTGTCCGGGTTCAACCCGGACCTCTGCATACTCGCCGGCTACATGCTGATCGTGGGCGAGGAGATGTGCCGGCGGTTCGCCATGGTCAACCTCCATCCGGCGTTGCCCGGCGGACCGAAGGGCACCTGGCGCGAGGTTATCTGGGAGCTGATAGAGTCGAGAGCTACGGAGACCGGAGCCATGATGCATCTGGTAACTCCTGAACTGGACATGGGGCCGCCCGTCACCTACTGCGCGTTCCCGATACGCGGCGACGGCTATAACCCGCTATGGGCGGAGATCGAGGGCATGACTGCTCGACAGGTACAGGAGGAGCAGGGGGAACAGAACCGGCTCTTCAGGCTCATCCGGGCCGAAGGTGTCAGGAGAGAGCAGCCGCTCATAGCCGCCACCATCAAGGCATTCGCCGAGGGGGAGATACGCACCGAGAGCGGGAATGTTGTCGATGCGGAAGGCAACGTGATCCGCGCCCATTCGCTGACGAAAGAAATCGAGGGAATGCTGGAGAGCGATTCCCCCGATCAGTCCTAGGCCGTTTTCTCTGCCTCTAGTCCTTCTTCTCTGCTTCGGGCCCTCTCAGGATCTCGTCGATTACGCCATACTCCAGTGCGCCGTCCGCACTCATGTAGTAGTCGCGATCGGTGTCGTGGATGATCTTGTCCACTGGCTGGCCCGTGTGCTTCACGAGTATGTTGCGTATGACATCCTGCAGCCTCAGTATCTCTCGGGCCGCGATTTCTATGTCGGCGGCCTGACCTTGAGCGCCTCCCATCGGCTGGTGCATGTGAATCGTGGCGTTGGGAAGAGCGTAACGTTTGCCCTTCGCTCCGGCGGAGAGAAGCACCGTGCCCATGCTGGCTGCAAGCCCCACGCAGATCGTGGATACGTCGCACCTGATCAGTTGCATCGTGTCGTATACCGCCAGCCCCGAGTTGATCACTCCACCAGGGCTGTGGATGTAGAGGCTGATATCCTTGTCCGGGTCTTCCCTTTCGAGATAGAGCAACTGCGCTATGACCAGGTTCGCCACCTGGTCGTTGATGGGCATACCGAGGAATATGATGCGTTCCTTCAGCAGCAGCGAGAATATGTCGAACGCCCGCTCTCCTCTGGCGCTGCTCTCGATAACGAACGGTATCACGCTACTCGGATTCTGCATCTTTCTCGACCTCCTCTTCCTTGGTTGACGGCGCTTCGGCCGTTTCGGCTGCCGACTCGGCCCCGCCGGTCACGATCTCGTGCAGCCTGTCCATCGCCTTCTTCATATACAGGTTCCTGCCAAGTGAGACGCGGGCCTGTGGTGTGCTGAACAGTTGCCGCAACGAGTCGTCACTGCCGTACTGCGACATCTGCTCAATCTCTGCGCTGATTTCGTCAGCGTCCACCTTGATGCCCTCGCGAGCGGCGAACTCCTGGACAACCAGTGATCGAACGACTATCCTCTCCGCCAGAGGTCTCAGCTCGGCCCTGAACTCATCCTCCGTCTTGCCTACGCTGTCCAGGTACCTTTCTAGGCCCTCCTGGTCACTGTAACCCTTCTTGTTCTCCTCCACGAGGCGTTCCAGCTCGCCCTCGACGATGACCTCCGGATACTCCACAGTCGCGATGTCGACCAGAGCACTGATGGCCCGCTCTTCCAGTTCCTGCCTGGCTGCCTGCTCCTTCTTGCCCCCTATGCCTTTTGAAAGCTCTTCCTTCAAGGCTTCCAGCGTTTCGAAACCACGTCCCAGGCTCTTCGCGAACTCGTCGTCCAACTCGGGCAACCTCTTCCGCTTGACTTCCTTCACCTGCACCCGGAAGTCGCAGTCCTTGCCACCCAGTTCGCCTCGGCCCTCGGGTATGGTCAACGTGAAAGAGCGCTCTTCCCCCTTCTCGACGCCGACCAACTGCTCAGCGAAGCCGGGCAGCGCCCCCGGCGTCTCCGCCGACATGTGGTATACACCGTCCTCCTCATCGATGGCGACTTCACCATCGACGGTGCCCTGAACGGAAACCGTGAGCATATCGTCAAGCTGTGCCGGGCCTTCGACCGGTTCCCACGGGGCCTGCGCCTGGCGCAGCCTTTCAAGAACCTCGCCGACCTCTTCGTCCGTGACCTCTACGGGTTCGGGGTTCAACCTGATCTCATCGTAGTCACCCAGCTCCACGGTAGGTCGCACTGGAACGGTCGCCTTGAAAGAAAGCGGCTCCACCTGGACAATCTCGACCTGCGGCCTCGCGACCGGGTCGATATCCTGCTCCTCGACAGCCTGCTCATAGACCTCGGGAAGCAGATGCTCGGCGGCATCCTCGACTATGGCCTCCCTACCGATGTACTGCTCCAGTATGGCCGGCGGCACTTTGCCCTTGCGGAATCCCGGAATGGACGCCTGGGCCCCCATCCTGCGATAGGCCTTCTTGACCGCCTCGTCCATCTCGTGAGGCTCGACCTCGACGTTCAGGACCACCTGTCTGCGTTCTATGTCTTCCCTGGTTACCTTCATTCTTCCTCTGCTCGGGCAATTATACCATCATCATACGCTGTTCCGGTCTCGGAACCCTTCCAAACCAGGTGTCAGAGGGCGTCACTCTTCCATCAAGCGGAGGTGCAACTCCCTGAGCTGCTCGGGCGAAACGCTGGACGGCGAGTCCAACATCAGGTCGAAACCGCTCTGCGTCTTGGGAAAGGCGATGACCTCTCTGATGTTCTCTTCACCCGCCAGAAGCATGATAAAGCGGTCGATGCCCGGAGCAATGCCGCCGTGAGGTGGAGCACCGGACTCCAACGCCTCCAGAAGGTGTCCGAACCTCTCTTCAGTCTCCTCCTTCGAGTAGCCCAGTATCTCGAATACCTTCTCCTGGATCTGCCAGCTGTGAATCCTGATCGATCCGCTCGATATCTCCGACCCGTTGCACACGAAGTCATAGTGCCGGGCCCGAACACTGCCCGGATCGGTGTCCAACAGCAGCAGGTCCTCATCCCTCGGCGAGGTGAACGGGTGATGCATTGACTCCCACGCGCCCTCGTCGTTCAGCTCAAACAGCGGGTAGTCCTGAATGAAACAGAAGGCCATAGCATCTGGATCAGCCAAGTCCAATCGCTCGGCCATTTCGGCACGCAGGCCGCTCAGGGCGTTGTCAACCACCTTCGGCACATCCGCTACTATGAGCAGAAGATCACCGACACGGGCGCCCAGCCGTGTTGCCACCTCCTTCACCTGTTCAACAGTCAGGAACTTGGCCACGACAGACTTGACGTTCTCGATGGTCAGATCGTCGAGGCTCTCATTCGGGCCGCCCTCCAGCGCCATCGTGACGAGGCCTTTGGCGCCACGCGCCCGCACGAAGTCGGTCAGTTCGCCCAACTGACTGCGCGAGTATCCCGCGCAGCCGGGAGCTGCCATTCCGCGCACCTTCCCACCCGCAGCGAGAACCGAGCGGAACACGCCGAACTCGCATTCCACAAATATGTCGGACAGGTCGGCCAGCTCAAGACCGTACCTGATATCCGGCTTGTCGCTGCCATACTTCTCCATCACGTGGGCATAGGTGAAACGGGGGAACGGCTTGGTCAGCTTCTTGTCGGGCACAATGGTCTCCACAAGCTTCGTGAACAGCTCCTCCATCAGGTCAAGGACATCCGCCTCGTCGACGAAGCTCATCTCCAGGTCAAGCTGGGTGAACTCCGGCTGTCGGTCCGCCCTGGGGTCTTCGTCACGGAAGCACCGTGCAATCTGGAAGTACTTGTCATAGCCGGATACCATGAGGAGCTGCTTGAGCTGCTGTGGCGATTGCGGCAGAGCGTAGAACTTGCCCGCGTGTACCCGGCTGGGGACAAGATAGTCCCGCGCGCCTTCCGGCGTGCTCTTGATGAGAACAGGCGTCTCAATTTCTAGGAAGCCCTTGTCGTCCAGGAAGTCGCGCATGAACTTGACGACTCGGTGACGGAGTATGACATTGCGCTGCATCCGCTCGCGTCTGAGGTCCAGGTAGCGGTACTTCAGGCGTAGCGGCTCTTCCACCTCGACGTCTTCGTTGATGTAGAAGGGAGGAGTGACAGACCTGTTCAGTATCTCAGCTTCGCCGGCGACCAGCTCTATATCCCCGGTTTCGAGTTGCCTGTTCTCGGTACCGCTCGGCCGGATGGAGACTTCACCCTTCACCCTGACGACGTACTCGTTCCGCAACTGGATGGCTATGGAATGAGCGTCCTTGGATATCTCAGGGTTAAAGACCGTCTGTGTAATGCCGTATCGATCGCGGAGGTCGATGAAGACAAGGCCGCCGTGGTCCCGCCTGCGGTTCACCCATCCCGAGAGTGTAACCTCCCGGCCTGCGTGTTCCTTCCGAAGCTCACCACAATCGTGCGTCCTGTATCTGTTCACAGCGAGCATTATAGCTGATGGCCGTCCTCTCTGTAAATACGAACGAAGTGTCTTGCCTGCAGTCGCGGTTGCTGCTATCCTATCAAGCTGTCGTAATCATGCCTGGAGGGTAACATGACGACCGTCATCAACATCGACAACTGCCCGGACTTCGATCCGATGAACAACCCCGACGATGTGTACATTGGGAAGTTCCACACAGGACCGAGAGGTTTCTTTCCGAAGTCGAAATGGCACAACCCCTACCCTGAGGCGGAATACGACCGGGCTACCGGGCTGGAAGCGTACCGGAATCACATAATGGACAACCGCGAACTGCTCGATGCGCTGCCCGAGCTGCGCGGCAAGAGGCTGGGATGCTGGTGCAAGCCCAGGCCCTGTCATGGTGATGTTTTGGTCGAACTCGTCAGCCAGCGGACATGAAGATGCCGGGCCGCTGCTGTGGCCCGGCCTGCAGGCTCTCAGATGGATTCGGGGCGTCGTGGTCAGTTCCCTGGCTCTCCCTCCGTTCTCAGCGCCTCCTGCAGCTTCTTGAGGTCCCCGTGGACGGCCCTGACCCGCGATTCGCTTTCGTTGAGTCTCATCCGATAGCTCTGTATCAGCTCATCCTTCTCCCGAAGCTGTGAGTGCATGTCCACGATCCAGTTCACAACGATCCGCCACGCCTCCTCCGGCCTCATCTCGCTCAGTACGCCCAGCGCCTCGGCAAGCCGCGTCCGATCCCCACTCTCTATGCGCCTCGCGCTGACCTCGCCTTTCTCAGCGGTCTTCCTCTTCCCCCAGTGTGTCCTCATATGACCGCCCAGAGCGTGCCAGTCGTCGAACTCCTTTCCGCACTCCTTGCATCTGAACACTTCCCGCCTCCCGTCATAGCTTACACTGCACAATAACACAATTTGCCGGACCACACAAGACAGACCCACTGGCTCTATACTCCACACAAGAATACTCTGTGCTTGCCTCTCACTTTGTGCCGGTCATATCTCACACAGTTCTTCATCCCCAGCCCGCTATCCTGGATGCGCCCAGGCCTGCCTTCACCTATACCCCCCCCTCGCGTCACCTGTACTTCCACACTGTGTGCGCCACCCCAGAGGGCATCTGCATCTTGTTCGGTCCATACTGATCCGCACCGGGTACGAGTCCCACAACCACCAACGATTCTACTGTTGTTACCTCCTCTCCCAGTGGGCTCTCTGTTGGTGCGTCGACCTTGGGCCGGCGGCTCGCAGAGCGCCGCTCTACTCACCATTGTAAACGCTCAGGTATAGCCGCCAAAACCCTCAGATTCTCATCTCAGGGCCTTGATCGTCGAACCGCGGCTCTTCAGGTGCAAATCGCCTGAGTAGTGTTTCAGCCCCGCGAGACATCTGAACATTCCACCTTCTAGATGTCTGCCTGTTCAGATGTTTGAATGCTCAGAGGTCTGACTGGCCCAAATCGCCGGCCCCTTCCCTGCCGGGTGGGGGCCCAGTTTGACGGTCGCCGGTGCCGATGCTACCCTATCCTCTTAGTGCAGACTGGAGCCGGAGGACAATGCATGTTCAGGACCAGGTTGACCGATCTCCTCGGAGTCCGATACCCCATCATCGGCGGCGCCATGGCCTATCTGAGCGGCGGCAGACTGGCGGCGGCTGTATCAAATGCCGGGGGCTTCGGACTCATATCCTCTGTCACTTTCTCCCGCGAAGAGCTCAAAGAGGAGATCCGAATCTGCCGGAGTCTGACGGACAAGCCGTTCGGTGTCAATGTCGCGTTGATCCATCGTGATCCCGATAAGATAAACCAGGACATCCAGGTGCTGGTCGACGAAGGCATTCGTGTCGTCGAGACGGCGGCGATGAACCCTGCAGAGTACGTCGAGCGCCTCAAGAAGCATAACGTAATCATGCTCCACAAGTGCGCTACGGTGAGGCACGCGCTATCCGCCGAGCGGGTCGGTATCGACGCAGTGACGCTGGTCGGCTACGAAGCTGCAGGCCACACCGGGCTGGACGACCTGCCGCTGTCCGTAATGATTCCTCTGGCTTTGGACTGCCTGTCGATACCGGTTATAGGTGCAGGCGGTGTCGCGGATGGTCGCGCCTTCGTCTCCCAACTGGCTCTGGGCGCCTCGGGCGTGCAGATTGGCACGAGGCTTATGGCCTCCAGGGAGTGCCCCGCCAGTGACGGCTTCAAGGAGTGGCTCGTCCGCACCGAGGCTACTGACACCGTTCATGTGGAACGCTCACTCAATCGGGCCTACAGGGTTCGCAGAAACGCTGCCGCCGAACAGGTCCTGGAGCTGGAGAGGACAGGCATCACCATGATGGAACTCCTGTCTCTCATCGGAGGGGAGGCGTTGCAGAAGGTGCTCTTCCACAACGACCATGACGCCGGCGTAGTGGCGTGCGGCCCGGCAGTCGGCCTTGTGAACGACGTCCTCAGCGCTGAGGACATCATCCATCGCATCGTCACGCAGGGAGAAGACATCGTTAGACGCATGTATAACAGCTAGCTGGTACACCAGTACGCCTGTGCGCTGCTGTACCAGCTTGAGACCCGGCCCCTGGCAGGCTTCCTCACTCAACCTCACCGGTTGCATTCCCCTCGAACGCCAGCAGACCGGCTCGCACTGCCCAACACAGGCTTGAATAGTGCCGGAAAACAGCTAAAATTACCCTATCCTAACGCCGGACAACAAGGAGAAGCATCTTGGAGTACTTCTTCACCGAACAGCAGAAGCTTGTCAGGAGCATCGCTCGCAGGATAGCCGAAGAGCGAATACTGCCCGTGAGAGCAGAGCTTGACGAGACGGAGGAGTTCCCCTGGGACCTGATCAAGGACATGGCCGATGCCGACCTGTTCAGGATATTCGTGCCTGAGGAATATGAAGGTCTTGGCGAGGGCTGTCTTTCCCTTTGTCTGGCTGTCGAGGAACTTAGTCGCGCCTGTTGCGGTGTGGCGCTTACGTACGCTGCCGACGCGCTGGGGGCCATGCCCATACTCCTCTACGGCAATGACGACCAGAAGGCGCAGTACCTTCCAGCCATCGCAGCCGGGGAGAAGCTCACCGCTTTCGCCTTGACTGAGTCCGGCGCCGGCAGTGACGCGGGCGCTATCAAGACAACTGCAGTTCTGGACGGCAACGAATACGTCATCAACGGCACCAAACAGTTCATGACCAATGGCGGTGAGGCGGAGATATACACCGTAATCGCACTCACCAACCCGGCCAAGGGCAGCCGAGGCGCCAGCGCATTTGTAGTCGACAAGGATACGCCCGGCTTCACCTTCGGAAAGAAGGAGAAGAAGATGGGCATCCGCACTTCCGCCACCCGCGAGCTGGTGTTCCGCAACTGCCGGGTGCCAAAGGACAACCTCATCGGCAAGGAAGGACAGGGATTCCTGGTCACTATGAAGACACTGGATACATCGAGGCCGGGAGTGGCTTCGCTGGCCGTGGGACTGGCTCAGGGGGCCCTGGAGGCCTCGGTAGCGTATGCCAGACAGCGTGAGCAGTTCGGCCATCCCATATCGGCGATCCAGGCGGTCCAGCATATGATTGCCGATATGGCCATCAATCTCGAGGCGGCGAGGTGCCTGGTCTACTCCACGGCCCGTACCGTCGACAGCGGCGCGAAGAGCTACTCCGAGGAAGGGGCAATGGCCAAGGTGTTCGCCACGGACATGGCGATGAAGGTCACCACCGACGCGGTGCAGGTCTTCGGGGGAGTCGGCTACATGCGCGACTACCCGGTTGAGAAGATGATGCGCGACGCCAAGATCAACCAGATATACGAGGGCACCAATCAGGTCCTGCGAAACGTCGTCGCCCTGGAAGTGCTCAAGAGAAAGGCGCTGATTCCATGAAGGTGGTAGTCTGCATCAAGCAGGTCCCGGGGACAACCGACATCAAGATCCATCCCGAGACAAATACCCTGGTACGTGACGGGGTCGAGAGCATCATCAACCCGTTTGACACGTACGCGATCGAAGAAGGGGTCCGTCTGCGGGAGCGGTGCGGCGGCAAGGTGACCGTCCTCTCGATGGGGCCTCCACAGGCAGAGGCCGCACTCAGAGAGGCTGTCTCCGTCGGTGCGGACGAGGCGATCCTGTTGAGCGACCGGGCCTTCGCCGGCTCCGACACATGGGCCACCGCCTACGTGCTGTCCAGGGCCTTGCAGAAGCTTACCGACTATGACCTGGTAGTCCTGGGGAAGCAGACACTCGACGGGGATACCGGTCAGGTGGGCCCCGAGATGGCAGAGATGCTGGGGCTGCCCTTCGTCGCCTATGTAAGCAGTATCGACGGGGTGGCCGACGGCCTTATCAATGTGCAGCGCATGGTCGACGAGGGCTACGAGTCAATCGAAGTACCGCTTCCGGCGGTCATAACGGTTGTCAAAGAAATCAACGTGCCGCGAGTGCCATCGCTTCGAGGCTCCATGAAGGCCAGATCGGCCCAGATCGCTGCATGGACGGCTGAAGACCTGGACATAGAATCAGCCAGAGTAGGCGTGTCGGGCTCCCCGACCCGGGTCGTCAGGATATTCTTCCCGCAGCGCGAGCGCAAGAGCATGATGTTGGATGGTAGCCTCGAAGAGCAGGTAACCCAACTGGCCGCCATACTGAACGAGACCGCCTGAGCGATCTGCAAGGAGAGACACTGCAATGGCCATACACATCGATGAGGAGAAGTGCACCGGTTGCGGCTCGTGCGTAGTTGCATGCCCATTCGGCATCATTGAGATAGTCGATGAGAAGGCTGTAATCGGCGAGGGCTGCAACCTGTGCGGTGCCTGCAGGGATGTGTGCGGCTTCGAGGCCGTAATCATAGAAGAGGTGAAGCAGGAAGCGACCGATGGCCACAGCGGCGTGTGGGTATTCGCCGAGCAGCGTCACGGCAAGCTCAAGAGCGTTTCTCTCGAACTGGTCTCCGAGGGCCGAAAGCTCGCCGACAAGCTCGGCACGCATGTCGCGGCCGTCTGCCTCGGTCACAACGTCGAGGGAACGGAAGAGCTCGCCGCGCACGGCGCCGACAGGGTCTATCTTGCCGATGACCCTGCGCTGGCCGACCATCAGGAGGACTACTACGCTGCTCTCATGGTAGACCTCGTCCGGCGGTACAGGCCCGAGATACTACTGGCGGGGGCCACAGCGATGGGGCGCTCTCTCATCCCGAGGGTGGCGTCCATTCTCTACACCGGCCTGACTGCCGACTGCACCGGGCTGGATATCGACCCGGAGACCGGCCTACTTCTTCAGACCCGACCTACGTTCGGCGGCAATGTCATGGCCACCATAGTATGTCAGGCCAAGCGCCCCCAGATGTCGACTGTGCGGCCGCACGTGTTCAAGAAGAACAGCGCCGACCCGGACCGGAAGGCAGAAGTGGTCAGGGTCGACTTCAGTAAGGAGGCCGTGACCGCCAGAACAAGACTGCTCGATTTCATCGAGGACCTGTCAGAGAAGGTCAAGCTCGATGACGCCGAGATAATCGTCTCCGGAGGCAGAGGCCTGGGCAAACCCGAGAACTTCGCGCTGGTCCAGGAACTGGCGGATGTCCTGGGAGCGGCGGTCGGTTCCTCACGCCCGCCTGTCGACGAAGGGTGGATTCCCTACTCGCATCAGGTGGGCCAGACCGGCAAGACAGTGTGCCCAAAGGTCTACGTAGCATGCGGCATCTCCGGTTCCGTACAGCACATGGCCGGGATGCAGACCTCGGATGTCATCGTTGCCGTCAACGAGGACCCCAACGCACCGATCTTCGAGATCGCCACCTACGGCCTGGTGGGTGACCTCTTCCAGGTGCTTCCGATGCTTGCATCACGGCTCAAGGAGTCACGCACGTAGCCACCCCCCGGCTTGCACGACACGTTTGAACTTGCGTCGGCGCGCTTAGTACTGCTCTCATCCCCCTTTTGCCTGCAACGTCCAACGGTACCATTTTCCTAACACCAGGTACTCGAAATGTCCATTGTAGCAGCGCTCGCGTGTATGGTAACGTGCTATTGTGATGTCGGGTACGACTACCCGCCCACTCTCGAATAGCACCCGGGGCCTGCGAGGGGGAGGCATGGGAACGAAGACGAAGGAGAAGGCGAAACGCGCCAGCGCAGCCGTCGCGTGTTCCATAGCGCCCGACGACAGCCTGGCTCAACCCCTTCTGACAGACACTATGTACAAGTCATTCTTCGAGAACTCCGCTGTGGCAATCACGGTGACGGACGAACACGAGAGGATCGTCATCTGGAACAGGCTGGCGGAATCCCTCCTCGGCATGGCCTCCGGGGACCTGAAAATGAAGCCGGTCAGGTCGCTGTACCCCAGAGAGGAGTGGAAGAGAATCAGGTCCCAGAATATCCGTCAGAAGGGCATGCAGCACCATCTCGAGACCAGGATGCTCCGCAAGGATGGGGAGGCTATCGACGTCGACCTCTCCCTGAGCATGCTCAAAGGGGAGAACGGAGAAATCGTCGGCTCAATCGGCATCATCAAGGACATCACGGACAGGAAGCGGGCGCAGGAGCAGCTCCAACTCGCCGAGCAGAAGTATCGGACCATATTCGAGAACTCCGCTTCCGCGATCACGGTAACCGACGAGAATGAGAGCATAGTGGCCTGGAACGAGCCGGCCGAGTGGCTTCTGGGCCGGAGCGGCGAGGACTTGCACATGCTCCCCGTCAGCGCCCTCTATCCGGTTGCCGAGTGGCACCGGATACGCGCCGAGGACGTGCGGCGCAAGGGCAGGCAGCACCATCTGGAGACCCGGATACTGCGGAAGAACGGCGAACTCGTAGATGTGGACCTGTCGCTCAGCGTCCTGAAGGGCCCGGACGGTGAAGTTACCGGCTCCATCGCGATTATCACGGACATCACCGAGCAGAAGAAGGCGGAAGACGCCCTGCGCAGGTCCGAAGAGAAGCTGAAGCACTACCTCGACAGCAGCCCCGATGCGATCTATACCATGGCCATCGACGGAACCCTTCTCTACGTCAACCGCGCAGCGGAGTGGCTGACAGGCTACGTCAAGGACGAGCTGACGGGCAACAGCATATTGCGCCTTGACCTGGTGCCGCCGGAATACCTGAACGGCGTCATGCAGACGATAGAGGCGAACGCCTGCGGCATGCCCACCGGCCCGCTGGAAATGGAGATCGTGCGAAAGGACGGCCGGAGGGTATTTATCGAGGTCTCGACCTATCCCACGGGCGAGGGCCGAAGGGCCGAGGTCATTGGTATAGCGCGCGACATAACCGAGCGCAAACGCGTTGAAGAGGAGAAGCGCAGGATGGAGCAGCAGCTCCAGCTTGCTGGTCGTCTGGCGGCAGTGGGCGAGCTTGCAGCGGGTGTCGCCCATGAGCTGAATAACCCTCTCAGCGCCATTCAGGGCTTCGCTCAGCTACTCGGATGCAAGCAGGATATGGATGAGTCCATCAAGAAGGATGTCGATACCATACTCAAGGAGGCACAGCGGGCTACGCGAATCACCGGTAATCTTCTCTCGTTTGCGCGCAAGCACAAGCCGGAGAAGAGGCCCGTATCCGTGAATGAGATAGTCGAGAAGAGCCTCGAGCTGCATACCTACCGCATGTGGGTCAACAACATCGAGATCTCGCTTGACCTGGACTTCGAACTGCCGGAGATAATGGCAGACATTCATCAGCTTCAGCAGGTGTTCGTCAATATAGTCAACAACGCCGAGCAGGCGATGAGCGAATCGAACGCGAGAGGCAAGCTCACGGTCAAGACACATCGCGAAGGTGATCTCATCAAGATATCATTCATCGATGACGGCCCCGGCATACGGGAGGAGAACCTGAGCCGCATATTCGACCCGTTCTTCACCACAAAGGACGCGGGGAAGGGCACAGGCCTCGGCCTGGCCATCTGCTACGGTATCGTGAAGGAGCACGGCGGCCGGCTCTATGCAGGCAACAACCCCGATGGCGGCGCCAATCTGGTCGTTGAGATCCCTATCCTGGCCGAGGACCAGCCCAACCCCCCAACCCCGGAGTGCGCCTCACGGCCACAGTAGCCCAGATATTTCGCCCGCAACGCATTGACAGTCTTGGCCCCTCCCCTATACACTCGAATTGAAGTCGCATCGGAACTCCACCTTATCCTGAAGTGAAGTCGAAGAGCCCCACAAACCTGGTCAGTGTCTCATGGGGAGACCATCTCCTGTTCGGCGAAGGCGATGGCAAACTGGACACGCCTGAAGCGGTCGCAAGGCGTGTGGAGTGCTGGTCTCGAGACCTGGGCGCGTCCGCTGTGCTGTGGCGAGAGCGCCGGACAGTGCTCGGCGGCCACTTCTACTGCGGAGATGGACGCTCGAATCCACACGAGACGACGGTGGACTGGGATGACTTCCGCGTAGTCCCTCGACTGTGTCACGAGGCCGGTATGCTGGCGTACCTCTACGTTACCCTGTTCGACGAAGGCTGGCCGCTTCCGCCGAAAGAGGTTAGAGAGGTCAGCTACCATAACGCCATGCACTACCAGCACTACGCCCGCCAGACAGGATTCAGCAAAGACCATCCCGAATACGCGATGATCGACCGGTCGGGCATGGTGCGGCAGTGGGGCGTGCTCTGCCTCGGATACCCAGAGGTACGCGAGCACTTCCGCCAGCGCTATCTTGACCTGCTCCACGGGCATGACTTCGACGGTCTCTTCGTATGCCTCAGGTCTCAGTCGCGGCCCGCCGACTTCGCTGACCAGTTCGGCTTCAACGATCCTGTTCGAAGGGAATACTTGGCCGATCACGGGCGCGATATCCTGAGGGAGGACTTCGATCTCCAGCCCTGGCGTGGCCTGCTCGGTGGCTACCTCACTCTGTTCCTCACAGAGCTGAGGTCCGCACTGCCGGTCGGCGTCAGGCTGGCTGTCGGCGTGCCCAGTGGCGACATCATCGGCCCGCCGCTGGGCAACTGGACGCTGGAGTGGCGCAAGTGGGTCCGGCAGCAGGTGGTTGACGACCTGATGATCAACCAGAACTCCTCGCAGTGTCCCTCGATGTGGCACCAGCTTTGGCCCATGCACAGGGGTTACGGTTACCTTCAAAACTACCTGGACGGCCACAACATGCCCGGGCTCCGGTACCAGATCGAGTACGCATACCGGCCCGTCCTGTGCAACAGCCCCGCCGCACTGTACATATCGCGCCAGTGGGACGAGCGTGACGCCGAGGAGGAAGATATCCTTCTTTCCCATCCGGCCGTCAGCGGGCTTGTCTTCAGCTCATTTCGATTCGATAACCCCGGGGCTGTGGAGCGCGGCGATTGGAGAGCCTGACATGCGCCTGACTACTGGAAGCGAGGCCGTGACCGATTTCGAGCAGGTACCAGACGAAGCCTTCCCGGCGCACTTCGGGATAAGCCGGGCATTGTACCCTATCCGCCGCAGTTCGAGCAGCGTTAGCCTTTCTCATACTCAAGAGCCGCCTTCTCCTGATGGAACCTCCGCGCCCCCCGTTTCGTCTCTATTGTTGGGTAGGAAAGGAGGATTCCACTATGAGAAAGCTGCTCGTGACGGTCCTGATGGTCTTGCTTGCCGTCAGCCTGTCGGGATGCGCGGAGACGGCCGGCGCTCTGGTCATGTCAGACAAGTCCCGCGACACCTCCCCTGACGCCGGCCAGACAGAGATCTCCGAACTGGTCGAGGGTAACAGGCAGTTCGCCTTCGACCTCTACCAGGTGCTGAAGGAAGAGGAGGGCAACCTCTTCTACTCCCCCCACAGCATCTCAGTCGCTCTCGCCATGACCTACGCGGGCGCACGGGGCGAGACCGCGCAGCAGATGGCGGATACCCTGCGCTTCACCCTGCCGCAGGATGACCTGCATGCGGCCTTCAACTGGCTCGACCTCGAGCTGAAGAAGCGCGGCGAGCCGCTGGAGGACGAGGAAGGCGACCCCCTGAGACTGGACATCGTCAACGCCATATGGGGCCAGAAGGACTACACTTTCCTGGATGAGTTCCTCGACACGCTGGCCGTCAACTACGGCGCCGGACTGAGGGTGCTTGACTTCATCAAGGAGACCGAGAAATCCCGTGTCACCATCAACGAGTGGGTCGAAGAGCAGACCGAAGGACGAATCGAGGACCTGATCCCTCAGGGATCGATCGACGCGTCGACCCGGCTCGTCCTGACCAATGCGATCTACTTCAAGGCATCGTGGAAGCACCCGTTCGAGGATGAGTCGACCTGCGACGGCAAGTTCCGCCTCGTCGATGGCACCGACGTCACCGTGCCCATGATGTTCCGCTCCGAGCAGTACGGCTATGCGAAGGGGGACGGCTACGTGGCGGTCGAGCTGCCATATGTGGGCGAAGAGACCTCGATGGTCGTCCTCATGCCGGATGCGGGTCAGTTCAACGATTTCGAGGACTCTCTCACCGCCGATCGCGTTGCGGAAATGCTCGGCGAAATCGAGTACAGGCAGGTGGCGCTGACCATGCCCAAATTCGAGTTCGACGCCGAGTTCAACCTGACCAACACGCTCAAGGACCTGGGCATGCCCATCGCCTTCGGCGGCGGTGCCGACTTCTCCGGCATGACCGGCAGACCCGACCTGTTCATCTCCGAGGTACTGCACAAGGCATTCGTGAGTGTGGACGAGAAGGGCACCGAGGCCGCTGCCGCCACAGCGGTCATCATGAAGGAGTCCGGGTCGCCTGAGGCGGTGGAGCTGAGGCTGGACAACCCGTTCATCTTCATGATCCGGGACATAGAGACAGACTCGGTGCTGTTCTCGGGCAGGATGATGAACCCCGCAGCAGAAAGCTAGCACAGTAGCTAGGGCACGAAGGGAAAGGAGGAACAGACAATGAAGCAGCTACTGATCACAGTCCTGATGGTCCTGCTGGCCGTCAGCGTATCGGGCTGCGCCGACGTCGCGGGGGCCGTAGTCATGTCGGACAAGCCGCGCGACACTTCGCCCGACGCGGGCCAGACCGAGATCTCCGAACTGGTCGACGGCAACAGCGAGTTCGCCTTCGACCTCTACAGGGCGCTCAAGGACGAGGAGGGCAACCTCCTCTACTCGCCGTACAGCATCTCAGCGGCGCTGGCCATGACCTACGCAGGTGCAAGGGGCGAGACCGCGCAGGAGATGGCGGACACGCTGCACTTCACCCTACCGCAGAACCGGCTTCACCCGGCGTTCAACTGGCTCGACCTTGAGCTGGCAGAGCGCGGCGAGGAGGCGGAGGGCAAGGATGACAAGCCCTTCCGGCTCAACATCGTGAAAGCGATATGGGGCCAGAAAGACTACAGCTTCCTGGATGAGTTCCTAGACACGCTGGCGGAGAACTACGGCGCGGGTCTCAGGATAGTGGACTTCGTCAACGAGACCGAGAAGTCCCGTGTCACCATCAACGAGTGGGTCGAGGAGCAGACCGAGGGCAGGATCGAGGACCTGTTGCCACAGAACTCGATCGACGCCCTGACACGGCTCGTCCTCACCAACGCCATCTACTTCAACGCGGCGTGGGAGTACCCCTTCGAGGATGCGGCAACCGCGGACGGCACCTTCCGCCTGCTCGACGGCGGCGAGGTCACCGTGCCGATGATGCAACAGTGCGAGAGGTTCCGCTATGGAGAGGGAGACGCCTACAGGGCGGTCGAGCTGCCTTACGACGGCAACGAGCTGTCCATGGTTATCCTGCTACCCGACCTCGATGAGTTCGAGGCCTTCGAGAACAACCTTGATGCAGCCACGGTGGATGCGATCATACAGAGCATGGCTACCAGGCAGGTCGGCCTGAGCATGCCGAAGTTCGAGTTCGATTCCACGTTCGGTCTGGCCGAGACGCTGCAGGGTATGGGAATGGAAGCCGCGTTCGACGCCGGACAGGCCGACTTCTCGGGTATGACCGGAGGCCGCGACCTGTTCGTCTCGGACGTAATCCACAAGGCGTTCGTGTCGGTGGACGAGAAGGGCACCGAGGCCGCGGCCGCGACCGCGGTACCCATGAGCCTGACCTCAATGCCGCAGATCGCCACCATGACCATCGACAACCCGTTCATCTTCCTGATCCGGGACATCCAGACCGACGCCGTACTGTTCGTTGGGCGCGTGGCCAACCCTGCATAGACTACCCGCTCACCTCCTCACTCTCGGGGGCGGGGCTTGAGGCCCCGCCCCTTTTGTATACGTTGAAGACGCCGGGAGCGGATGCTGCCTTCTTATCTCCCCTGCCGTTTGACAGGCTTCAGATAACATGAATAATGGTTTCGAAATGCAACTACGAAGGCTGAATTGCTGATGAGTGGTGGCGAGTACGACGTGCGCTCAGCCGACGTGCTGCATCTGGCGGCTTACAGCGGCTGCCCGGCCTGCGACTGCGAATTCGTAGCCCGCGCGCTCGCGAACTGAACGTGCCGCTTGTCACGGGCGACAGGACGCTCGTGAGGAGGTTCAAGGACGCAGCTATCCCTTTCCAGCATTACGCAGGCACCTGAGCCGATGTCAGGAGGAGGAATATGAAGGTCGAGATACACTACTGCGGGATATGAAACTTCGGGCCGAAAGCCACAGGTGTGGCCGAAGAACTGAAGAGAGACCTGGGCGTTGACGCCGCCCTCATCGAGAAGAGCGACGGCTCTTTCGACGTCATTGCGGACGGCAAGAACATCTTCTCCAGGCACAACACAGGCCGCTTCCCCGAGCCGGGCGAGGTGCCACGGCTGATCAAGGCTGTCCAGTAGAGGGGGTCAGGTCACCTGACCCTACCGCAGCCTCCAATGGACCGGACAATCAGGTCCTCCTACTACTATCTACTGCCCCAACCCGTACCATCCGCCTATGGCACGTGTACGAGCTTAGTGCTAAAGTTGCTGTGGCAGTCTATCGAAGGAGGACCCACATGGACGTCATCGATGAGCTGTTCAACCGCATGGACACCTGGAGGCACCTGCCCGACTGGCAGTTGGAGAGACGGGCCGACCTGTTCTTCAGCCTGTATCTAAAGAAGATACTGGAGCACAAGTACGGCTTGAAGCTGAGGCCAGAACTGATCCCTGAATTCCCTGTCCACATCGCCACCATCCAGCCTCACTCGAAGACCAACATGTCTTTCAAGATCGATTACGTAGCCGTCGCAGAGGACTACTCGCAGGCTCTCCTCGTTGAACTGAAGACAGATGTGGCCTCCAGAAGTGACCCACAGGACAGATACCTGACGAAGGCTGTCAATGCAGGACTACCCGCCCTAATCGGCGGACTGACGGAGATATACGGGAGCACAAGAGAGAAGAAGAAGTACTTGCACCTATTCGCGTTGCTTGAGAAGATGGAGCTCGTCTCACTCCCAATCGCACTTCGTTCAAAGATGAAGGCTGGAGCAACAAGAGGCACCACTAGACTCGTGCGACAGATCGAACTCGCGAACATAGTGCGGGACTGTCACATCATCTACCTGCAGCCGACGGTCACCAAGCGCGAGCAACCTTCCACCATCTCATTCGATCAGGCTGCCAGAGTCGTGGCAGCGCAAGACGACGTGGTGAGCAGGCCTTTCGCCTGCGCATTGAGGTCATGGTCGCGCGTACCCGCGGGCACACGCAAGCCAAACCTTAGCCGACACCACGGACATACAGCTAGACCTAAGCAGCAGTTGAGCAGCTAGTCCTCGCGATCGCAACTCGTAGGGGTCAGGTAACCTGACCCCTGCAAGTGGGGCCTGCGGCCGCGCCACCGTCGCCGACACCCCTCACAAGGCACGCCCGCTCCTGTTGACCGACTGCGAGGCAAGCTGTAGAATTGCATGCCAGACGAAAGGTATACTACGCTATGAAGAGCCACAAGAACAGGTTCCCAGTCAAGCGCTTGTTCGTCCTAGGTGCCGGCGCCTCATTTGGCGCATCACAAACCTACTCAGATGCGAAGCACAAGGAGACACCCCTCGACTCTCACTTCTGCGAGTCCCTAATGAACCTCGACGTGCAACGGCCAGCCTGGGTTAAAGAGGCGAAAGGGTTCATCTACGACCACTGGAAGGATCACCTATCCATGGACCACTATGGCCTCGAGGAAGCAATAATGCGGCAAATGGCGCACTTGGAGTTCATAGATGGGATCCATCCCCACCGGCGAAGGGGGGCAGTTCGCGAGTCCGAGTACATGAACCATGTCTCGCATTTGATCTGTTTCGTGCTCCGGAGAGCCCGAGAGCGTGGATCACGACCATATGAGAAACTCGCGAAGACGGTCTTTCCACATGAACTGGACATAGAGGCTCAAGGAGATAGAGTGGTGACCTTCAACTATGATGAGCTTCTGGATAAGCACCTAGTGAACAGGTTCGAGACTTCGCGTGTATACTTCGATCGCATCAAGGAGCGGCAGTCCGATAGCGCCAGACGCAGACATAGCCATCCTCACCCGCTCCTCGTGAAGCTCCACGGTTCAGTGAACTGGCGCTGTTCTCAGAGCGAGTTCTCCAAGATAGTGGCTAGCTCAAACGCAAACGCTGGGACTCACTGGATTGAATCCGTCTGGTACTCACGACAAGGGACACCATCCCCGAGCGAGGACTCGTCGCCGCTCATTTTACCGCCCTTGCCGACCAAGCCCATCACACGCATAGAGCTCTTCAGGTTCTTGTGGACGAAGGCCTACGAGTACCTGCACGAAGCCGAGGAGCTAGTCATCTGCGGCTACTCGCTGCCGGAAGCTGATCAACTGGCACAATCGCTGTTCTCAGGCTTCGCAAACCGGAAGCTGAAGCAGATCACGATCGTCGACCCCAACCCGGCCATAATCAGCAGATGGCGAGCCCTCCTCCGACGGAAGAACGTCAACGAGGGGGCACGCTGGATGTACCACGATGATTTCGATGAGTATGTGGCGGAGCTTGAAGCAGGGGCCACCTAGCGGCATGTTCACACCCAGGCACATTCGCAATCACGAGGTAGGGGTCAGGTGACATGCTCCTCGCTCCTCACACCTCCACCACCATACTATCCCAGGCGAAGCGGATGTGGGGGTGCTCCTTCTCCAGGGCCAGGTAGTCGTCGTGGCCGCGGTTCCAGTACTCCTCCAGGTGCACGAACAGCACCTGCTTCGCACCGATGCGCCAAGCCAGCGCCATCGTCTCCTCGAAGGTGTACAGCGTCATCCGTGAGATGTGGTCTGCCGGGTACTGGAATCCGTGCTTAAGTCCGTCCTCGAATATGCCCGGCTGAATGATCAGAAGGTCGGGGTCCTGGACCTCCTCGCGGCTCTCGGGAAACGGCTTGAGGTCGCACGGCGCATAGACGGCGCGTTTCCCGCCCTGCTGGAAGGCATAGACATAGGCCGTCTGGATGACACGGTCGACCGGTATTACCGTTATGTCAACATCCCCTATCCGCATCTTCTCCGGCAGAGGCTCGACCTTCACGAAGCCACGGCCCACGTACCAGTCCATCACCGGCCCGAACTGCGACTGGATACTGCCGATGTGCTCCGAAAGACCCTCAGGCAACAGGAGTGTCACCTGCTTCTCGGGGTACCCGTGACCTTACCCCCGAAAACAGTAACACATTGACTTAGAGTCCTCCGCTATGATG
>CAZNOI010000029.1:0-27052 GCA_964574685.1 uncultured Dehalococcoidia bacterium | reverse complement strand
GATCACAAACTGCCTCACCTCAGTGCCGTTTCCCGGACAATCCACGGATTAAGGGACAGCGCCCTGAGGCGCTATTGACAACCATCGGTCGATATGCTAAAAGTGGGTCATTGTGGCGAGAAGTGGGTAGCAGTGGATGCTGGTAGGGGAATACGAACTCAGAATAGACCACAAGGGGAGGATAGCCATTCCCGCGAAGCTGCGACAGAGCTTCGGGGGTGGCCTGGTTGTCTCCAGGGGTTTCGACAAATGCCTCCTGGTGTACACGATGGAGGAGTGGGGAAAGGTGGCGAAACGCCTCGCTTCCACGTCGCCTACGCACCTCAACTCGAGAAGGACTGCTCGTCTCGTCTTCTCGGGTGCCTTCGACCTGGTGCCTGATCGCCAGGGTCGGGTTGTGCTTCCCCCGATACTTCGACAGTACGCAGGCATTGGCGACCAGGTCGTACTGATAGGGGCCTACACTCATCTCGAGATATGGTCCAAACAGCTCTGGGAGAATGAGAAGCAGTTCGTGATTGAGAACGCGGCGCAGATATCTGAGGCGGTGGAAATGTGACGATGACATATGAGTTGAGCCACGAGTCTGTACTCCTGCAGGAGAGCATCGAGGCGCTCGACATCCAGCGAGGCGGCAGGTATATCGATTGCACCGTGAACGGGGGTGGCCATGCCGCCGCCATAATCGAGGAGAGTTCCCCCGGGGGTCGGTTGCTGGGCATCGACGCCGATCCTTTGGCTGTACGGATAGCCAGGGAACGATTCAAGGACTACGGCAGTGACGTCACGCTCGTCAATGAGAACTTCAAGTATCTGGAGAGCATAGCCGATCGCTTCAATTTCAGGCCTGTGAATGGGATCATCTTCGACCTTGGCATGTCCTCGCTCCAACTCGAAGATACCGGTCGTGGCTTCAGCTTCCAACACGACGCACCGCTCGATATGAGGTTCAGCCCGCGCCAGGCGGTAACCGCTGCCGAGGTAGTGAACGAGTGGCCAGAGGAGAGCCTGGCCCGAGTACTGGTGGACTACGGTGAGGAGTGGCGCGGCAAGCGTGTGGCGAGAGCGGTGGTAGAGAACCGGCCGATCAACACCACTCTGGAACTGGCGGGCCTTGTTCAACGCGTGGTCGGCGGCGGGCAGACACGAATCCATCCTGCTACAAAGACTTTTCAGGCACTGCGCATAGCGGTGAACGAGGAGCTGGAGAACCTCGACTCCGCCTTGAGGCAGGCCGTATCACTGCTCGGAAGCGGCGGGAGGCTCGTGGTCATCAGCTTCCATTCGCTCGAGGACCGGCTGGTCAAGACGTTCCTGCGGCGGGAGTCACAGGGATGCCTTTGTCCGCCGGAGGTCACCGAGTGCAGGTGTGGTCACCAGCAGAGCCTCAAGCTCATGTCGAAGAAGGCGATACGCCCTGGTCCAGACGAGATCGAAAGCAATCCCCGAAGCCGAAGCGCCAGGTTGCGGGTTGCAGAGCGTATCTAGAAGCTCAGGGGTGGACCATGGTCATCAGGACTGCATTGGGTCGCGACACAGACGACCTCGACTTCGTTGAGGGCAACTTCACCCACATCAAGGTGGTGGGGGTGGGAGGCGGCGGCTCCAACGCGGTCAACCGGATGATCCACGGCGGCGTGCGCGGTGTAGACTTCGTTGCCATCAATACCGATGCGCAGTCGCTTGTCAAGTCCCTCGCCCCGGTCCGTCTCCGAATCGGCGACAAGCTGACCAGGGGGCTCGGCGTGGGCGGCGATCACAAGATGGGCATGCTGGCGGCAGAGGAAAGCCGTGATGAGATAGCCGAGGCGGTCCAGGGTGCCGATATGCTGTTCATCACAGCCGGGATGGGAGGCGGCACCGGCACGGGGGCAGCGGCGGTCGTCGCAGAGACCGCCAAGGAACTCGGAATTCTCACTATTGCCGTCGTAACCAGGCCCTTCCTTTTTGAAGGCTCACACAGGGCCGGCGTGGCCGCCGATGGAATCGTAAGGCTGCGCGAACGGGCCGACACAATAATAGTCATCCCCAACGAGCGGCTGTTGAGCACCTGCGATTCCAACATCTCCATAGAAGGTGCCTTCAAGATGGTGGATGATGTCCTGCTCCGGAGCGTGCAGGGCATCTCGGAGGTAATCACCCTCACGGGACACATCAATCTGGACTTCAACGACGTCAGGACGATAATGAGGGATGCCGGCTACTCATGGATTGCCATCGGCCACGGCGACGGCGACGCCCGAGCCGTCGACGCGGCCCAGGCCGCGCTGGTCAGCCCTCTCTTCGACTTCTCGATCGAGAAGGCCAAGCGTGTCCTGTTCAACATCGTGGGGAACGACCTCTCCCTGGCCGAGGTGAACAAGGCAGCCGACGTTGTGAGGCATTACGCACATCCGGATGCTCAGATCATATTCGGCCTGGGTACAGACCCCGACCTTGGACAGGAGGTCAAGCTGACCCTGATCGCTACGGACTTCTCGGACAACCCGCATGCCAACGTTGTCGACGAGGAGGATTCGAAGCAGTATACGGAGGAAATGGGGAAGCGCCGCTCTTTCCTGTCGTGGAAGTAGCGGTGAGCGGTCTCTTGTAATAGAGATTCCTGCGGGGGGCAGGAACACCGCAAGGTCGTAGAAGGCAGATTCTACGACCTTCGTGTGTCTTCAGGGGTCAAAGCAGGTCGTTCCGCATCAGGTCTTCGTACGTCTCGCGCCGGCGAACAAGCCGCGCGTTTCCGTCCCGAACGAAGACTACAGCAGATCTCAGGGAAGCATTGTAGTTGGATGCCATGGGGAGACAGTAGGCGCCGGAGACGGGCAGGGCCAGGATATCGCCGGCTTCCAGGTCCGGGAGCTGGGCGTCCCTGACCAGTATGTCACCGGACTCGCAGAACTTGCCCGCGATAGTCACTCTCTCCGTATCATCTTCATTCATACGACGCACCGGTATGGCCTCGTACCGCGAGTCGTAGAGCGCCGGCCGTATGTTGTCGGCCATTCCTCCATCGACGGAAGCGTACTTCCGTACGCCCGGCACCTCCTTGATGGCGCCGACCCTGTACAGGGCAACCCCCGCGCGGGCAACGATTGAACGGCCGGGCTCGACCGTGAGGAGCGGCCGCTCCATGCCGAGTGCACTGCAATTACTCTTGGTCGCTTCCGCAATGGCTTCGGCGTAGTCGGCGATTGTCGGCGCCGGTCTGTCGAGCGTGTACTGTACCGCGAACCCACCGCCGGGGCTGAACTCTTGCAGAGTCAGGCCGTATCTGCCGGCCATCTCGGCTGCGAATCGAAGTAGGGCTGCCACCGCCTCCTCGTATGGCTGAGTTGAGTAGATCGGTGAGCCCAGATGAGCGTGCAGCCCGATGAGATGCAGATGTGGGGCCTCTGTTGCCCCCGCCACTGCCTCCTGAGCCTGGCCGGTGTCGATGGCGAAACCGAACTTGCTGTCGACCACCCCCGTGGTCGTGTGACGGTGCGTATGCGGATCGATGTTGGGCGTGAGCCGGAGAAGAACCGGCTGCGTGACTCCTGAAGACGCCGCGGCGTTCTCGACCAGTTCCAGTTCGTGCATGTTGTCGATGACGATACGACCGACACCGGCGGCCATGGCCAGATCGATCTCGTCACGGCCCTTGTTGTTGCCGTGGAAGTAGACTCTCTCCATCGGGAAGTCAACGGATTTGGCGATGCTCAACTCACCGCCTGAGACCACGTCCAGCCCGAGGGATTCCTCCATAATCAGCTTTGCCAGCGCTCTGTTCAGCAGTGCCTTCGCCGCATAGACGATGCCGACGCGCGTGTACCGTTTCTCGAAATCGTCGCGGAACCGCTGGCACTGACCGCGCAAGGTGGCTTCGTCGAATACGTAGAGGGGTGTCCCGAACTCCTCCGCAAGCAGCACACAGTCACAACCGCCTATGAGCAAATGCCCATCGCCGCTGACATCAGCGGTGTCCGGGAGTACTGCCGTGAACCTGTTCACCTGAGCCATACGAGAGGATTATACCTTCGGGGCGGACCGTGCCGCAACCTGTGGACAAACAGGCGGGAATGGTGTAACATGCCATGCTGTTGGGGGGTGGAGCTTGGCTCATACGAAATCCGCGAAGAAGTCCATCAGGCTGATCGCAGAGCGGCGTGTCCGTAACCGTTCGACGACCAGGGCCCTTAAGACCCACATGGGGAAGGCTGAGAAGCTCATCGCAAACGGTGACCGGGCAGCCGCTGAGGAAGCTGTCAAGACCGCTATCGTGGCCCTTGACAAGGCGGTACAGAAGGGCGTAGTCCACCGCAACAACGCGGCTCGCCACAAGTCCAGCTTGATGAGAAGGTTCAACCAGGCTTTCCCATCCGGCTAGGCTTCCAGCATCGCCTCATTTGCAGATGGCGCCCGCCAAAACAGAACCACAGGGCGACCCATGGGGTCGCCTTCTTCGTTACCCCTGCACCAGGTCTTGACAACGCCCCTTCATCGTGCTACGTTCTGTCTCTAGAACAAGAGTTCGAAATGGAAGAGGTGTGACCCATGGCTACACTGTCTGCCAGACAGAAGCGCATCCTGGGCTTCCTCAGGTTCTTCCTGGAGGAGCGCGACTACCCACCGACCGTGAGAGATATCCAGAGGGGATGTGAAATAAGCTCGACTTCTGTTGTGGACTACAACCTCAAGGTTCTGGAGCGGGAAGGATTTCTCCGGCGCGATCGTGAGGTCTCGAGAGGTATTGAGCTGCTGGAGAAGGGCAGGGGTAGGGCGGTCCGCGTGCCGGTGCTGGGCTTCATCGCCGCCGGCGAGCCGCTGCAGATACCACCTTCGGACACCTGGGATGAAGAGGCGCTGGACGAGGTCGAGGTAGGCAGGGAAATGGTGAAGGGTGGTGAGGGAGTATTTGCGCTCCGGGTGAAGGGTAACTCGATGATAGATGCTCTCATCAACGATGGGGACATCGTCCTGATGGAGCAGGCGGATACCGCCGACGACGGGGAGATGGTCGCGGCCTGGTTGAAGGCCGAGGGCGAGACCACGCTCAAGAAACTGTACCGTGAGGAGTCTCGGATCAGGTTGCAGCCGGCGAACTCGCAGATGAAGCCGATATACGCTGACCCCGCGAATGTCGAGGTCCAGGGCAGGGTGGTGGGAGTCATAAGGGAGATGTAGCTGACTGCCCACCTCGACCATGGGAGCGCCTGCCACAGAGGCTATCTCAATCCCCGACTCTAACCGGGGAACCCGGTTCTTAACCTAGCCTTGACTAATCACCAGCCTCCCCCATAGACTAGTTGGGAACGTGCAACAGGGAGGATTTCAACGATGAATATGGAATGGGGCATGGCCAACCGAATGTCAAACCTTATACAGCCGGACGGGCACTGCCTCTTCCTGCCCATTGACCACGGCTACTTCCAGGGCCCGACCAGGAAGCTCGAGAACCCCAGGAAGACGCTGGAGGGGATTGTCGACTATGCCGATGCGGTGTTCGTCACCAGGGGCATAGTTCGCAGCTCTATCGAGCCGGGGAGGGCCAAGCCGATAATACTCAGGGTCTCCGGCGGGACCAGCGTGATCGGCCATGACCTGGCTGATGAAGGACTGACCACTTCGATGGAGGAGGCGATCAGGCTGAATGTTTCCGCTGTGGGCATCTCGATATTCGTTGGAAGCGACTACGAGAAGGAATCATTGCTCAACCTTGCGAAGCTGGTCGATGATGGCGAGAAATATGGAATCCCCGTGATGGCCGTGACCGCCGTGGGCAAGGAGTTGGAGAAGAGGGACGCCCGATACCTGGCCCTGGCCAGCCGCATCGCTGCCGAGCTTGGCGCTCGTGTAGTCAAGACCTATTGGTGCGAGAACTTCGACAAGGTGACAGGCGGCTGCCCTGTCCCGGTCGTCATGGCCGGTGGCCCCAAGGTCGATACCGAGAAGGAAGTCTTCGAGTTCGTCCACGATGGGATGCAGAAAGGCGCGGTCGGCGTCAACCTCGGTCGCAACATCTGGCAGAGCGAGCACCCGATGGCCATGATCAAGGCCCTGCGCGCGATCATACATGAGAACAAGACCCCTCAGGAAGCCTGGGAGATCTTCAAGTCCGCGAAAGCGGCCGTCGACTAGGGCCATACCGGGCAACTCCACTCGGACGGTGTTCCCATAGCTTCAAAGCTCGAATTCCCCGAGTCCTTCTTGTGGGGAGCAGGCACGTCCGCATACCAGATCGAGGGGGCGTGGAATGAGGACGGACGAGGGGAGTCGATCTGGGACCGGTTCAGCCACACTCCGGGGAGGATCGAGGACGGCAGCACGGGCGACGTAGCCTGCAACCACTACCACCTCTGGCGCGACGACATCGCCCTCATGAAGAGCCTGGGCCTGAAGGCCTATCGTTTCTCGATCTCCTGGCCTCGAATTCTCCCGGCAGGTCGCGGGCCGGTGAACCAGGCCGGTCTGGACTTTTACAACCGTCTGGTCGACGGTCTGCTTGACGCTGGCATCGAGCCCTTCGTCACGCTCTTCCACTGGGACCTGCCACAGTCCCTGCAGGATGAAGGCGGATGGGCCGTTCGGTCGACAGCCGACGCATTCGTCGAGTACGCCGGCGCGATCACGCGCAGCATAGGCGACCGAGTCAAGCGATGGGCGACGCACAACGAGCCCTGGACTGTTGTCACGCTTGGCCACCAGCTCGGTATACATGCGCCGGGCCTTCAGGATCTCGCTGTCGGTCTAAGGGCCGGGCACCACATGCTGCTGGCCCACGGCCTCGCCGTGCCGGTGCTTCGGAGGAACAGCCCCGGTGCCGAGGTCGGAATTGTGACCACAATCGTCCCCGTCTATGACACTCGCAGTGATCGTACCGACACTGCGACCGCCTCGATCCTGGACGGCAGTCTGAACAGGTGGTATCTCGACCCGCTCTACGGTCGGGGGTACCCGGCTGACATGCTCGACGCGTATGTCAGCAACGGCGGTCTGCCCTCCCGTGTACCCGACTTCGTCCGAGAGGGCGACCTTGAAGCGATCGCAGCACAGACCGATTTCCTCGGCGTGAACTACTACACGCCGGCAGTCCTGCGTGATCCCACGGATGCCAGACAGGGGGCAGACGGGCCGCCGACCAAGCCTGAGCGGACCGATATCGGCTGGGAGATATACCCTCGGGGTCTCCATGACGTGCTTGTGCGCGTACATGCCGACTTCAAGCCGGATAGGGTTTACATAACAGAGAACGGGGCTGCCTACGCGGACGGGCCGGACACAACGGGCCGAATCCGAGATACGCGTCGCATACTCTACCTGGGAGACCACCTGGCGCAGGCTCATCGGGCCGTGCAGGCGGGTGTCCCGCTGGCCGGCTACTTCGCGTGGTCGCTCATGGACAACTTCGAGTGGAGCAAAGGATACTCGGAGCGGTTCGGCATCGTGTGGGTCGATTTCGAGACCCAGCGGCGCATCCCCAAAGACAGCGCGCTCTGGTATCGTGGAGTCATTGAGAGGAACGGGGTCTCGCCCGGAGGCTAGAGTGTGTACCTGTGCTACCGCTTGCGGTAGCTCAGGGGGTCTACTGGTCCTCGCCGAAGTGCATCATGAAGAAGGCGTGCTCCAACTCGTATGCCTGTGCGGGCAGCGGCGTCACCTCTCCGGCGCTCAGTGCGTAGATGTAGATGCGGGCCGTCTTCTCCAGCATCCGGCAGTGAGTGTAGGCCTCTGCCATGTCTCTACCGACGGCGAGGGCCCCGTGATTGGCCAGTATCACTGCATTCCTGGGCCCCAGCGCGCTCACTACGTTCTCGGCCAGTTCCAGGCTGCCGGGAAGGGCGTAGGGGGCCAGCCTGATCTCTCCGCCAAGATATGTGACCTGATCATCCAGAATCGAAGGTATGTCCCGCCCCATTACCGACACTGTGCCGGCGAAGACCGGATGAGTGTGGATGACCGCGTTGATGCTCTTCCGTGCTCTGTAGATTGCGATGTGGAGCATAGTCTCGATTGAGTGCGTCTGTTCACCTTCGACGCGCTCGCCTTCGAAGTCGACGATGACAATATCCTCAACTCCCATAGTGTCGTAGGGTCGACTTGTAGGGCTGATCGCCAGCATTTGCCTGTCGTTGGCTGAGGTAAGGCGCATGCTTACGTTGCCGGAAGTGCCGACTACGAGTTCCTCCTCGCACATCCGCTGTGCGGCGTCCAGCACCAGCTTCTTCTCGCTATCCCACACTCTAGGTTCCTCCTCGGGCTGTCAGGTGGTCTCCGGGGGCGCCGTGTCCTGCCGACTTGCGGCCTTTTCCTCACGTATCTGGTCGCCCATAGCCATCAGCGCGTCGAAGTCCAGACCAAGGCTGGCGACGAACTGCCTCGTATACTCCCTGATCCAATCGAGAGGGAAATCGGCAAAGGTGCCATGGTCCTTCGCGTGCTCGATGTGCTGCCTTCCATCCTGGTCGTAGG
The DNA here is from genome assembly GCA_964574685.1 of uncultured Dehalococcoidia bacterium. Taxonomy (GTDB): domain Bacteria; phylum Chloroflexota; class Dehalococcoidia; order SZUA-161; family SZUA-161; genus CAZGDV01. Next base: position 18,610 of record CAZNOI010000029.1, on the reverse strand, counting down.
CGGAGTCCTTTGCATCGTTCACGCCGTCGAACTCCACCGGCACAAAGCGGTGCTTCCTGCACGCAGCAATGTCGTAGGCGGGGCTGGCATGCACCCACTTGCCATTGATAAACAGCTCAGCGTAGCCATGCAACGAGAGGAGGTTCGTGCCTCCGGCCATCTCCCGGAACCTGTCGGAGATGAGATGGTCGTAGATATCGACGAAACCGATGCGGGATGGTATGCCGACCGCGCGCGCGAGCGCCGCAAGGAGCACGGACTTCTGCTGGCACGAGCCGTTGCCCTCCTGGAGAGTCGTGCTCGCCTTGTAGCGGTCCGGCATGAAGACGGGCGCGTAGGGGTTGTGTTTGACCTGGTCTCGAACGAAGTAGTACAGCGAGATTGCTTTCTCCTCGTCGGTTGTGAGACCGTACGTCAACTCCCGTGCCTTCTCCCTGATCGGGTGGGCATCGCAGTCGATGGTCTCGGTGCACCTGAGGTACTCTTCCATGAGTTCCGGTCAACTCCCGCCGGCACAACAGCGAAGTTGTCGCGCATGCATTATACCAAAGCTGAGCATGGTGTCATAGGTTCGCATATCCCTGGCAGCCTCAATCCTTTTGTGGTATGATGAGCTAAGATTGATATGGTTCCTAAATACGACCCCGCCGAGATCGAGAAGAAGTGGCAGGCCAGGTGGGAAGCTGATCGGTTGCACGAGGTCGAAGAGGCCTCTGATAAGCCCAAATGGTATGCCCTTACGATGTTCCCTTACACATCCGGTGACCTCCACATCGGTCACTGGTATGCTATGGCCCCCTCCGACGTTCACGCCCGGTTCAAGCGAATGCGCGGGTACAACGTCCTGCACCCCATAGGCTTCGACGCCTTCGGGCTGCCGGCCGAGAACGCTGCCATCAGTCGGGGCATTCACCCGTACACATGGACGATGCAGAACGTCGACAACATGCGCCTGCAACTGAAGAGCCTCGGCGCGATCTACGACTGGCGGCGGGAAGTCATAACCTGTATGCCGGACTACTATAAGTGGACTCAGTGGTTCTTCCTCAAGCTCTACGAGGCAGGCCTGGCGTACAGGGACAAGGCGCCGGCCAACTGGTGCCCCAGGTGTCAGACTGTGCTCGCCAATGAGCAGGTACTCGAAGATGGAACCTGCGAGCGCTGCGGTACCGCTGTGACCAGGAGAGACCTTGCGCAGTGGTTCTTCAGGATCACCAGGTATGCCGACGAACTGCTCGAGTATCGTGGCATCGAGTGGCCCGAGCGGGTGAAGGCCATGCAGCGCAACTGGATCGGCAAGAGCACGGGTGTCGAGATATCGTTCGGCCTCGACGTACCGGGTGTGGATGAGCGTGAGATAAGGGTCTTCACCACACGTCCGGACACGACATTTGGCGTGACCTTCATGGTCCTCGCCCCTGAGCATCCTCTCGTTGAGCGGATTACTACGGCGGAGCAGAGGGAGAAGGTCGAGCAGTATGTGGCCGCAGCCAGAGGCCGGACCGAGATTGAGAGGCTGTCGACCGAGAAGGCCAAGACGGGGGTGTTCACGGGCGCTTATGTCACGAACAAGCTGAACGGTGAGCAGGTTCCCATATGGATCGCCGACTATGTGCTGCTGAGCTACGGGACCGGTGCAGTGATGGCTGTGCCGGCGCACGATGAGCGTGACTTCCAGTTCGCTCTTGACTATGGGCTTCCCATCAAGGTGGTCATAGCACCCGATGGGTGGTCAGGAGGGGCTCTGGAGCAGGTCCATACAGGGCCTGGCACTATGGTCAACTCAGGGCACTTCGATGGTCTGTCCAGCGAGAAGGGCTGGGAGGCCATCGCGGACTACATGGAGGAGAAGGGCATCGGGAGGCGGACGGTGAGCTACCGCCTTCGGGACTGGCTGATTTCCCGTCAGAGGTACTGGGGGGCACCCATACCCATCGTGTTCTGCGACCGGTGCGGGACCGTGCCTGTGCCCGAGAAGGACCTTCCGGTCCTGCTGCCTCAGGACGCCGACTTTCGTCCCACAGGCGAGTCACCTCTCGCCACCTGCGAGGAGTTCGTACACACCGCATGCCCGAAGTGCGGGGGGCCGGCGCGCCGCGAGACCGATACCATGGACACCTTCATGTGCTCGAACTGGTACTTCCTGCGATATACGAGCCCGGGCTATGACAAAGGCCCATTTGACCCGCAGAGGCTGGAATACTGGATGCCCGTCGACCAGTACACGGGCGGAGCCGAGCACTCCGTCATGCATCTGCTCTACGCCAGGTTCTTCAACAAGGCCATCCGCGACCTTGGCCTGGTCAGCTTCGATGAGCCGTTCATTCGCCTGTTCAACCAGGGTACCATTGTTCTCCACAGCCAGAAGATGAGCAAGTCGCGCGGCAACGTGGTCAATCCGGACGAGTACGTTGCGAGGATGGGCGCTGACACGGTACGCGGATACCTGATGTTCATCGGGCCGTGGGACCAGGGCGGCGGGTGGGACGACAGCGGCATAAGCGGCGTGTGGCGATGGGTCAATCGCATCTGGAGCCTGGTTCTGGAGGAGCAGAGCAGGCCCGACCTGCCTCCGATTACCCGCCACGATGAGGCTGCCTTGCGGCGGCAGACTCACAAGACGATCAAGAGGGTCACGGAGGACATGGAGAGGTTCCGGTTCAACACCATGCTGGCGGCGTTGATGGAGTTCACTAACTACCTGGGCAGGCTGAAGGAGACCGCCTCCGTGCACGACTCGGATGCCTGGCGGAAGGCAATAGACGGTCTGCTGTTGATGCTGGCTCCGAGCACGCCCCACCTGGCCGAGGAGCTGTGGGAGAGGACGGGTCGACCGTACAGCATACACAGCCAGGACTTCCCTTCGTGGGATGCCACACTCGTTGCGGAGGAGCAGTTCACTCTGGTCATTCAGGTGAACGGCAAGCTGCGGGACAAGGTCAGTGTCCCTGTATCCATCAGCGAGGCCGAGGCGCGCGACGCGGCGCTGAGTAGCGAGCGTGTTCGTGCCCACACAGACGGCAAGGAGATCAAGCAGGCCGTCTACGTTCCGGGCCGCCTGCTCAACATAGTCGTAGGCAACTAGGTCGGACTGCTCGCCGGGACAACTGCAACAGATCGGGGGGATGAGCCGATGATGAAGGAAATCCGCGTTCATGCCCGGGCGGGCCAGGGAGCTATCACCACAGCCACCATACTGGCGCAGGCCGCCTTCGAAGACGGCAAGTATGCGCTCTCATTCCCGACGTTCGGTGCTGCTCGAATGGGTGCTCCCATGAATGCGTTCGTTCGCATCGGCGATACGCCGATCCATGTAAGGAGCCAGATATACAAGCCCGACTATGTGCTTGTCCAGGACCCCACCCTTCTGCGCGGCTACGATGTAGTGGCCGGCCTCAAGTCCGATGGGATGGCCGTGATAAACCATACGAAGAAGCCGTCCGACCTGAGTCTGAAGACCGATGCCAGAGTGATTACGGTGCCGGCTTCGCGCATCGCAAGAGAGATAATGGGACGCGCAGACCGCGTGAATACGGCTCTGATCGGTGCTTTCATCGCCGCCACCGGTGAGCTGAGTCTGGAGGCGATGGAGCGCTCTATCAATACCAGGTTCAAGGGGAAGGCCGCCGAGAGCAATCTGAAGGCCCTGCACGAAGCCTATGAAGAGGTGAAGAAGAGGGAGAACGGCTCATGAAGATCACGCTCGGTACGGTGGCGCCTCCCGGAGGCAGCAGAGCGAATAAGACCGGAAGCTGGCGCACGGCCAGCAAACCGCGCTTCCGCCACGAGAAGTGCGTTGGGTGCGGAGTATGCGCACTCAGTTGTCCCGAGGGCTGCGTATTCGGCACGGGTCAGAACACCTACTACTCGAATGAGGAGTTCTGCAAGGGATGCGGGATATGCGCCAGCGTTTGCCCCGTACACGACATCGAGATGATCCCGGAGGGTGAGGAAGAATGATTAAGGGGAGAATGCTCCAGGGGGCCCGGGCCATGGCCGAGATGACCGCACTGTGCAGACCGCAGGTCGTCTCAGCCTATCCAATAACTCCACAGACCCTGATAGTGGAGGAGCTATCGCAGATAGTCGCCGACGGCGACCTTCAGGCCGAGTTCGTCAATGTCGAAGGAGAACACTCGGCGGCATCTCTCGTGTTAGGTGCCTCGGCCACGGGAGTACGTGTTTTCAGTTGCAGTTCCTCTCAGGGCATCTTGCTCATGAGTGAGGTAATCTTCAATATCGCCGGTATGCGGCTTCCTGTGGTCATGATATGCGTCAACCGGGCTGTGTCGGCTCCGCTGAACATCTGGAACGACCAGCAGGACTCTATGGCGATCCGCGATGCAGGCTGGCTTCAACTTTACGCGGAGAACAACCAGGAGACCTGCGACCTGCTGCTTCAGGCCTACAGGATAGCCGAGGACCATCGCGTCATGCTCCCTGTTATGGTATGCGCAGACGGGTATGTCCTGCCTCACGCATATGAGATAGTCGACCTGCCGTCCCAGGAGGAGGTCGACAGGTTCCTGCCGCCCATGGAACCCATATACAAGATGGATACGAAGAACCCCCTTACAATAGGCGCCTACGCCGAACCGGACAAGTACATGGAAACGCGCTACATGATCCAGTACACGATGGAGAAGAGCATAGCGATCGTCGAGGACGTGGCGAGGGATTTCACCAGCACCTTCGGCCGCACCTCGTGGGGGCTGTTCGAGAAGTACTCGGTGGAAGATGCAGATACCATAGTTGTGGCAATGGGCTCGATGGCGGGCACCATCAAGGAAGCCATTGATGAAATGAGGGCCGGCGGGCGGAAGGTCGGCCTTGTCCGGCTGATATGCTACCGTCCTTTCCCTGCTGAGGCGCTCTATGAAGTCCTGAGCCCGGCTCGAAACGTGGTGGTCATGGAGAAGGCCATCTCGCTGGGGGCGGGAGCCCCGCTGGCGACGGAGTTGCGAGCAACGTTCCAGGGGCGCCCGGCGAATCCAAGGATAAGCGGCTTCGTGATCGGTCTCGGAGGCCGGGACGTGACCACAGAAAACATCCACGACGCGATAGACGAGGCCGAGTCAGGTCGGACCGAGCTTGGCTTTGTGGCGCTGCGGGAGGACCTGGAACTGGAGGGGGTAAATGCCTGAGGTAGCTGTACGAGACAAGTTCGCTGACCATCTCCTCTCTTCCGGACACACGGCGTGTCCTGGGTGCGGCCAGTCCCTGGCGGCGCGGCTTGTCCTGCGGGCGGCGGGTCGCGATGTGATGGTGGTCAATTCCACCGGGTGTCTTGAGGTATTCAGCTCGAAGTATCCCGAGTCAGCCTGGGAGGTGCCCTGGCTGCACTCGCTGTTCGAGAACACGGCGGCAGTGGCTTCCGGAATAGAGGCGGCACTCCGAATCACCGGCAAGCTCGACGACGTGAGGATTATCGCTCAGGGAGGCGACGGGTCCACCTTCGATATAGGTTTCGGCGCGATATCGGGCATGTTCGAACGCGGGCATGATGTCCTCTACATCTGCTATGACAACGAGGCGTACATGAATACGGGAATTCAGCGCAGCGGCGCCACGCCGCACTATGCCCGCACGACGACCAGCCCGCCGGGTCGCGTGTCACTCGGCAACATCCGGCCCAAGAAGGACCTGCCGCAGATAGCCGTTGCCCATGGCGTGTCCTATGTAGCCACGGCTTCCATCGGCTACATACATGACCTCGACCGCAAGGTGAGGAAGGCGCTGAGCATACGGGGGCCAAAGTACCTCCAGGTGCACGTCACCTGTCCGCTCGGCTGGGGTACCGACCCCTCGAAGACGCTGGATATCGCCCGGCTCGCGGTCAACACGGGCCTGTACCCTCTCTACGAGGTCGAAGATGGAGAGCAGCGCGTCCAGAAGATCCCGAAGAGGGTGCCGGTCGAGGAGTACCTGAAGCCACAGACACGGTTCAGGCACCTTTTCGACAAGGAAGGCAAGCCGATAGCCGAAGTGCAGCATATCCAGGCGGTGGCCGACCGCAACATCGAGAAATACGGACTTATGGGCGGGCCAACCCTTTAGAGCACTCGAATAGTCGACAACCACGCTGGGTTGAGACACGGGCTCAACCCAGCTTTCTATCTTGAGGAGAAGGGCATTGCACAACGAGACCGGGTGTCTGGTGGACACCCACGCTCACCTGGACGAGATCGAAGACGTCGAGGCTGCTCTGGAAGAGGCCCGCGAAGCCGGCGTCGCGGCCATCGTGGCCGTTGGCCAGGACTACGAGTCCAACGTTCGGACTCTGGAGCTTGCAGCGAAGCATCCGGGACTGGTCTACCCTGCGCTGGGGCTCCATCCGTGGAACCTGGGCCGCATGGACAGGGCGGAGACGGAGAGGGTGCTCCAGCAGATCGAGGCGAACCTGGAAGCCGCCTTCGCCATCGGCGAGGTGGGCCTAGACTACCACAAGAAGGTGCGGGCCCTCGTCGAGAAGGACCGGCAGCAGGGAGTGTTCCGTGAAGTCCTGGATATAGCGCACCGGTCCGGTAAGCCTGCCAGCATCCACACAAGATACGCCTGGAAGGACGGCCTGGACATCGTATTGGCCTCCGGCTTGAGGAAGGCGGTCTTCCACTGGTACACCGGGTTTTCCGGTGTACTGCATTCGATACTCGACGCGGGCTACCTCATATCGGCGACGCCCGCCGTCGAGTACCACGACGAGCACAGGCGCGCCGTCAGGGAAGCTCAATTGGAGAACCTGCTGCTGGAGACAGATTCACCGGTGACCTATGGGAGGGAAGAGCGCTTCCAGGCGCGGCCCAGGGATACGATACGCTCCCTGAGCGCCGTCGCCCGGGTCAAGGACATGGAAGAGGCAGAGGTTGCCCGGTCGACAACGGCGAATGTCAGGCGCCTCTTCGGAGTTGTGATCTGACTGTCACGATTGCAGGTCGTGCTGCTCTACCAGAGCGGGTTGATGACTAGACCTGCCGGGGTCTTGGGATAGAAGTAGGTGGACTTCTGCGGCAGACGCTTCCCGGCGTCGGCCGTCTGCACTGTCGTCGAGACGTCGATGGCAGAAAGCAGTATTGCGAGTTCGCAGTCTCCTGAGTCCACAGCGGCAATGGCATCCACTGCCTCGCGGGTGTAGCTCACGTGCTCGCTCAGCTTGTCGGGTGTATCCAGTCCCAGCGCCCGCTCGATAACGACTCGCTGGGCCAGGACAACGTCCGAGCCTTGCCATATTCGAAGTTCATCTTCGGCCATGAAGGATGTGAGGTCGGCATCGCGTCTCAACCGAAGCAACCTAAGGACGGCTTCACCACGGCGATAGAGCCCGAGGCGGACCTCACCGGGCCGCCCCTCGTTGAGCGCCAGCAGCCAGTCACCAGCCGTCCGGTCCAGGTCCGGGCTCCTGGGCAGCACCTCTATGGTCTCGAAGTAGGGCTGCAAGGATGCCTCGAGACTGGCGAGCCTGTCCAGTTCGATGTCTCTCACGACGCGATGGGTGGGCGACACAACGACCCCCGGATCGTTCGAGTCCATGATGCTCATCATGACGAAATCGAAGGGCTGATCGGTGTCATCGCCGGAGGCGGCGGAACGTCTCTCATTCCGGTACTTGAGCGCGGTCTGATATCTGTGATGGCCGTCGGCTATGTACACTGGCCTGTCGTCGAGCAGGGTTGAAATGCCATCGATGCTCTCCTGGTTTGAGACCACCCAGAGGCGGTGTTCCACGCCACGCTCGTCCTCGGTTGTCATGACTGGTTCTGTTGTGGCCGAATCCCGGAGCAGCCGGAACAACTCACCCCCCGCCGTGGAAACGAGCCCCATTACCGGGCTCAGGTTGGCCCTGCAGGCCCTGATCAGCCTCAGGCGGTCTTCCGATGCTTTCGAAGCCGTCTCTTCATGAGGCCGGACGCGGCCGGTCTCAAACTCGGCGAGCCTGAAGGCACATATGAGGTCGAACCTGCTGAGCCTTGAGCTGTCCAGGACGAAGCGCTGTTCCAGTACGTAGAGGGAGGGCTCAGTTTCTCTGACTAGAATCCCTTGCCTCATCCACTCGTCCAGCGTCCGGGCCGCGCGGGTGTACCTGTTGTCGTCTTCGGTGTCGCCGGCATGCTCCTCGCCGAACTCCAGCCGGATGAAGCTGTAAGGGCTCTTCTCATAGTAGCGAGGGAGCTGATCCGGGGAGATGACGTCGTATGGGGGTGTGACGACGGTGGACGGGTCGGCGATCCGCTCGAGGTTGTAGCGAAGGCCGCGGAAGGGTTGAGCGTTGGTCTTGCGGCCCGTACTCACCAGGCTAGCCTAGCATGCGCCGGATTACGTGTCAACTTGGAGCGGTCTGGGTGCGTCCCTTTGTCCCACGTGTACACGGGTGATAAAATGAGCATACAGGATGGTCGCCGGGATCGAGCGGCGGGAGTGAATGACGGGGAGCGGAGGTAAGCATGGATGAAATGAAGACGGCTCTCGAGCGTGCCATGGAGAGGGCCGACCGGTTGGGCAAGGCTTCCGAAGAGGATACGCGGCGGTGGAAGTACCGTCCCGACGGGGAGAGGCTGGCCGGGCTGCACTTGAAGGACGAGTTGGACCTGGGGACCGAGGTCGGCAAGTTCGACGATATGGCTCGCAAGGAGGTCATCGCCGGTGCGCTGGACGTGCTGATGCGGAACATCGAACTGCCGAGGAACGAGGCCGTCCGAAAGTCTAGCAAGAAAGCGATGGAGGCGATCAAAGACCTGAAGGCGGACAAGGTGGCGGTTGAGAACGTATGCACCAAGGTCAGGCGTCTGTTCAGCCACTACGAGGAGGAAGGCGAGCAGCAGAGGAAGCAGGCCCAGGAGGAGATAAAGAGAGAGGTCGAGGGGAAGCTGCGCCAGGCAATGCAGCAGCAGGGCTATCCGGCGCAGTCCAGGATCAATGTTGAATCCCACCCGCAGTTCCAGCAGGAGTTGCGCAGGGCGCTGGCGCAACTCGACGGGCAGTACATGCGACTCCTGGATGAGTACAAGCAGGAGCTGGCAGCGATTCCCTGACGAAGTGACGTGGCAGGCGGAGGATGCCGGCTAACTTACCTCCCAAGTACTTCGAAGCCGAGAGAGTATACAAGCAGGCCAAGACTCCTGAAGACAAAGTCGAGGCCCTTGAGCTTATGCTCGCTGTCATGCCCAAGCACAAGGGCACTGACAAGCTGCGGGCAGATATCAGATCCCGGATCGCCAAGCTCTCCGACGAAGCGCAGCGGCGCAGCACCGTGGCGAGACGGGGCAGCGCCTACAACATCCGCAAGGAGGGGGCAGGCCAGATCGTGCTGGTGGGGCTCCCGAACGTCGGAAAGTCAGAGCTGGTAGCAGCATTGACGGAGGCCGCCCCCGAGATCGGCGACTACCCCTTCACTTCGAAGGAGCCTCTGCCGGGCATGATGCCATTTGAGAACATACAGATACAGCTCTTGGATATGCCCCCGATAACAGATCGTGACGCCAGACCCTGGTTCGCACACCTCTTGCGGAACGCCGACGCGATCCTGCTTCTGGTCGACCTAGCGGAAGACCCGGTCGCACAGTTCGAGGAGTTGCTGCGGGAGCTTGCCGCCATGAGGGTGAGAGTGATCGATGAAGACGATGATGACGAGATGGTCATAGGTGTTGTTCAGCGTCGTGCCATGGTGATCGGCTCGCGCGGGGACCTCGATGAATCAGGAGAACGGTATGAGCGACTGCGGTCGCGCTGCGAGGGCCTAATTCCGGTGGCGTACGCTTCCGTTCTTGACGACGCGAGCCTGGCGGTTATCGGGAAGGCGATATTCGATATACTGGACATAATACGCGTATACACGAAGTCGCCTGGCAAGAAGGCCGACATGGATGATCCCGTTATACTCGACAGGGGAAGTACTCTGGAGGATGCCGCTGAATCGGTGCACAAGGACTTCCTGGCCAATCTTAAGTACGCCCAGATATGGGGCTCGGGGAAGTTCGATGGTCAGCGCGTCAAGCGGGACTATGTCCTGGAGGATGGGGACGTCGTGGAACTCCATACGTGATGGTGTAGAGCGGTCGAAAGCATGAGTGATTCTGACGACGAGAGAATAGAACAGGCGATACTGAACACGCAGGTGCTGAGGGCCCCGAAGCAGATGCTTGCCACTTTCGGGACCACGAATGTCAGCTATTACATGGTCACACAACCTACATACGGGGAGTTGTTCGAAGGCGAGCAAGAGACGGTGGTCAGGAAGGGCAGAGTGCTGGCCGAACGGCCCAGGGTTGTGACTCCGGCGTACCTCCTGAACCTCGAAGGCTTCAGCGAGCACGCAAGGAGATACCTCGAGATGGTTATGGGCGAGCATGGCCCGCACGCCCCCGGTCTGTTCTACGGGTACAAGAATGAACCCAGCGAGATGAACATCGTCACTTTGGACCTTGAATCGGTCGTGCGCCACCTGCAGGCGGACCTTGACAGAGAGGGCGGCACCCTCTCCGCTATAGTGAAGGGCGTCGACGACCTCTGGGATGTCTCACTCCTCAAGTTCATCTTCGAGATGACAAGCAACTCAGTACGCTCCAATGTGTTCGAGATGGGCAGCAAGGGACTTCTCAGTGTGGATGGCAGGGGAGTTCCCGCCGACGCGCGCCTGTCGATAGAGCAACTCTTCCAGCAAGCGGCGAAGGGAGACCTAGACCCCTCGACTCTCAAGACCGAGCTGGACAGATGGGGCCTGTTCGATGAATACGAGGACAGGTTTCTGAGACTGTTCAGGCGCTAGCCTTCCGGTCTCAGGAGTGACTCCAGAACCTCCGCGTCAACACCCTGCAGGCTGTCCACTACCAGGTCCGCTTCCTCCAATTCATTTCTCGAACGTGTGTTGGTGACTGCGACGCATTTCATTCCCGCCCTCACCGCCGCCTGCACGCCGGCCACCGCATCCTCTATGACTACGCACATCTTCGCGGGCACGGACAGTCTCTGAGCGGCGGCAAGGAAGCACTCGGGGTCCGGCTTGCCGTGTACTACATCCTGGTCGGAAACGACTGCCTCGAAGAAGTCGGCGATCCGCAGAGCAGTCGTCAGAAGCTCGACGTTCTCTATGGGAGTCGAGGAGGCTATAGCCTGTTTCCATCCGCCGCTCTCCAGTGAGCGCATCAGCTCGATGACGCCCGGAAACGGACGTACAGAGTCCCCGGCCAGCTCGCGGAACAACTCCTCTTTCCTCCGGCTGAGCCGCTCGCTCTCCGCGTCCGTGAAGCCCGGGCCGAACGTCTCCTGGATTATCTCCGGGTTGCGTTTGCCGAAGCCGCGCCGGAAATCCTCGTCAGTGAAGGTGAAGCCGTTCTCCTCAGCGAGGAGTCGCCATGATCGCAGGTGGAACGGGGCAGTGTCGGCGATGACCCCATCGAGGTCCCAGATCAGGGCGGGTGTTGTCAATGCATTTACCTACGGGATCTGGTCCGGCATGTCCTCCGGGGACTCAGGGGATTGCTGGCTCTTCGATTCGTCGCCCAGCATATCGAGCCGGTCGAGCAGTGCGTAGAAATTTATCGCCCAGCCAACGCCGAATACGTGCTCGGTGAAGATGCGCTCGTCGTCGGGATTCCACAAGCGCTGCCGAATACGTTCTTTGGTGGGAAAGCGGAAGTCGTAGGGGACAAGATTGGCCACTTTGCCGTGCCAGCGGCGTTCCTCGGGAGGCTTGCTCATCTCCTGATAGATGGCCGCCGCGAAGAGAAGCACCAGGATCGCCCTGACCAGGTTGGCAAAGAACCCCGAGTTACCCTTGCCCATCTCGCACCTCCGGGATGATGACAGCGAGCGCGGGGCCGCCCGTCAGCAGGGATTATCAGTCCTGCATGTATCGCATGTCAAGCATTGACGCGTGCTTATGATTGACCCCTCGTTGAAGCCGGTGGTAGAATTGCTCGCATTCGAAAGCAGGGTGGACCGTCGTGACGGGTATCGAAGACATATTCCCAACAGTCATCCTGATACTGGGCGGGATCATCATACTCTCCATCCTCATCAGGGCGGGACTATACAGGGTCGGAGTACCGTCCCTGGTGGGGTTCCTTGTCCTCGGACTGCTTCTTGGAGTGGGCGACGAGCAGTGGTCCTTCATGTCGGATGAGATCGGCGGCATCTTCGAGTTCATGGCCACTGTGGGAGTGGTGTTCCTCTTGTTCAGGGTCGGCCTGGAGAGCAACCTCGAAGGGCTGAGGCGGCAATTGAAGGCCGCCAGCCTCATCTGGGCGGGCAACATCGCGTTCAGCGGGGTGTTGGGCTATGTCGCAGCCTATTACCTTCTCGGCCTCGATCAGATTCCAAGCCTGTTTGTTGCCGTCGCTCTCACAGCCACGAGCGTGGCCATATCCGTGAGCGTTTGGCAGGAGGCAAAGGCGACTCGGTCACGGGTTGGTGAGATGCTGGTGGATGTTGCCGAGATGGATGACATATCCGCGATGGTACTGATGGCCCTGCTGTTCTCGGTTGTCCCCCTGCTGAGGGAGGGCGCCGAAGCGTCACTTGGCATAGCGCTGGGCAGGGAGCTCGGCTTCCTGCTGCTGAAGATGGCCGCTTTCGCTGCGGTCTGCATCATCTTCTCCAGGTACATAGAGCGCCATCTTACGCATCTGTTCTCGAAGATGCAGCCCGCGCCTGGGCGGACCCTGATGGTCGCTGGTTCGGGGCTGACAATCGCCGCTCTAGCTGGGTTCCTGGACTTCTCCGTCGCCATTGGCGCGTTCTTCGCGGGCCTGGTCTTCAGTCGCGATCCCGATGCCGTGAAGGTCGATACTCCCTTCAGCCTCCTCTACGACCTCTTCACGCCCTTCTTCTTCATTGGAATCGGGTTGAATATAGACCCCGGATCACTGGTTTCGGGTCTCAGCATCGGCGGCGTTCTTCTCGCCGTTGCTGTGCTTGGGAAGATATTCGGAACCGCAACTCCCGCCATTCTGCCCATAGGATTGACGGGCGCCGCGCTGCTCGGAGTCAGCATGATACCGAGAGCCGAGATTGCGATGGTGATCATGCAGAGGGGGTTGAATGAGGGTGATTGGGCCGTGCCGGTGGACGTGTTCTCAGGGATAGTCGTCGTGACCGCTGTCACCGCCATAGGGACCCCGATCGTGCTTCGCCGAATGCTGCGTCGTTGGCCGCAAGAGACGAAGTCCGAGTAATGAGACAGCTAGGCATGACCGGGCCTCAGCCGAGGAGGTAGTCCTGACATGAAGCAATACGACGTGCTTGTGATCGGCTCCGGGTGCGGCGCACTCATCGCGAATGCCGCGATGGCTCAGGGCCTGAGCGTGGCCATGGTGGACAGAGGGCCCTATGGCGGCACTTGCCTGAATGTTGGATGTATACCTTCAAAGGTGCTGGTGTTTGCCGCAGACAGGGTGATGGAGATACGCGAATCGCACAAGCTGGGTATCGATGTCGAGATTAAGGGTACCGACTTCGCGGCGATAATGAAGCGCATGAGGGACGGCAGGCGTGCCACCCAGGAGCCACTGAAGGATCAGGTCAGGAGTCTGGAGGGCCTCGATCTATACGAGGGCGAGGGCCGCTTCGTCGCGGACCACACTGTCGAGGTCAACGGCGAGCGGATCAAGGGGACCAGGGTCTTCGTAGCATCGGGTTCGCGTCCCCTCATACCCGGCATCAGGGGTCTGGACTCAGTTGACTACCTCACCAACGAGAGCGTGCTTGAGTTGACAAGGCTGCCGCAGAGCGTAGCCATAGTCGGCGGTGGTCACATCGCTGTGGAATATGGGCACTTCTTCGAAGCGATGGGCGCAAATGTAACGATATTCGAGATGACGGACAGGCTTGTCCGGCAGGAGGAGCCTGAGGTATCGGAACTGCTGCGCCGTGAACTGGGCAGAAGAATGGTTGTACACACCGGCACCCGGGTCGAGGAGGTCCGCAGGGACGGTAACGGCGTGCGAGTCTTGACGAAGCACGCTGCGACCGGCCGGGAGAGCGAAGTGAATGTCGAGAAGGTCCTCCTGGCAGTGGGCCGTATCTCGAATGCCGACACGCTGCGCGTCGAGAACACAGGAGTAGAGCTAGACGACAAAGGCTTCATCAAGGCTGATGAGCACATAATGACGACCAGAAGGGACATCTACGCTCCGGGAGACGCCAACGGCAGGCACATGTTCCTGCATGTGGCGAACCGGGAAGCGGCGGTCGCGTGGCACAATGCGACTGGCAAGAAGCCGGTGAAGATGGACTACTCTGCCATACCGCACGCCGTCTACTCCCACCCTCAGATCGCCTCGGTGGGCATGAATGAGGAAGAGGCGGCCAAGCACCATGATGTCGCTGTCGGAGTAGCGAGGTATTCCGAAACCGCCAAGGGTGAGGCAATGATGGAGGAGGAGGGTTTCGCCAAGGCAATCGTGGACCGCAAGGGAGGAGCGATCCTCGGCTTCCACATCGTGGGTCCCTATGCGCCCGTTCTGATCCAGGAGGTCATCGACGACATGGCTATCGGAGCAAATTCGAGCGCTGTGACCCAGGGGCTGCACATACATCCCGCGATGCCCGAGTTGATACAGCGAACTCTTGAGAACGTTGAGGCCTGACGCTGATCGGGGTGAGGGCCCTGGTCGATCGTCCCTACACGTTATGGACCGTCCCGCAGTGTGGGCACTTGACCCGGTTGGCCTTCAGGCCGGGTGGTATTCTGAGGCGCGTCCCGCACTTGCAGTCGATCGTGCGATAGTCATTCTTCCGCCACAGTACGTCCGAGACCTCACGATGTCGCTCGAGGCGGTCGGGTTCCCGCGCCGCCTCCGGCGAAGGACCGCGCAGCCCTACCGCGCCGACGCTTGATACGGTGGACGCCGCCAAAGCGCGACCTCCTTCGTGCACCGTCTCATACGCCGCTTCGTAGTCCGCGAAGGAGGCTCCTCCCCCCATCGAGCGCAGGATACGGATGCGCTCCGACAGAGGCGGGTGAGTGCTTGTGAGGTCGGATGCAGCCCGCCCCTTCTGTCGGAACGGGTTCGCGATGTACATAGGGGCCGTGGCCTTGTTGGCGGACTTGAGTTCCGGCTTCGAACCACCGATCTTCTCAAGGGCCGATGCGAGGCCTTCCGGGTATCGTGTGTAGAGGGCGGAACTGGCGTCGGCAAGGTACTCGCGCCGCCTGGAGACCGCGAAGTAAATTAGCTGAGCGAAAATGGGCGCCAGTATCGCCAACACGATGACTACGACCAGCACTATGGCCTGGCCGGCCCCGCCTCCGCCTGAGGACCTGCGACCCCCGGTCATAGCGCCAAACCACATCATGTGCATGGCGTACCACGAGATCATCACGATGGTCCCGAGAAGCACGCTGCAGAACGACATGAGGAGGACGTCCCGGTTCTTGATATGCGCCATCTCGTGACCGATGACGCCCTGAAGCTCGTCCCGGTTCAGCTTCTCCAGCAGGCCGGATGTGATGGCGACCGACGCCTTGTTCGGGTCGCGGCCTGTGGCAAACGCGTTGAGCGCCGGGTCGTCTATGATGTATATGTCCGGCATTTTGCCTAGGCCCGAGGCGATCGTCATCTCCTCGACGACGTTGTAGAGCCTCGGGTGGTCCCCCTTCGATATCTTCTTCGCCCTGGCGAGGCCGAGAAGGATACTGTCGCCCTGGAAATATGCGACCAGGTTCATTATCGCCCAGATAATCAGGGCTACGATCAGGCCGCCGATGCCGCTGCCGGTGAAGGCATATCCCAGGCCGTAGCCCAGGGCCAGCAAGAAGACGGCCATCGCCGCCACAAGCACGACGGACCTGACTTGATTGGACCTAATCTGTTCCCACACGGGTGACTCTCAGACCTCTAGGTGAAGCTGACCTCAGGGGCTGCCCTCTCGGTCTCCAGTTGGACCTCGAAGAACTCGTCCTCTCTGAAGCCGGTAACCCCGGCCACAAGGTTCGACGGGAACATCTGCACCTTGTTGTTGAGGTTCAGTACCGAATCGTTGTAGTATTGCCGGGCGAAGCTGATCTTGTTCTCGGTGGATGTCAACTCCTCCTGTAGCGCAAGGAAGTTCTGGTTAGCCTTCAGGTCCGGGTAGTTCTCGACGACGGCCAACAGCCTGGCCAGAGCGCTGGACAGGTCTGCCTCTGCCTTGGACTGCGTGCCGACGCCCTTTCCCACGGCTGCCTGCGCCAGGTTACGCGCATTGGTAACGGATTCCAGAGTTTCCCGCTCATGCGCGGCATAGCCCTTGACCGTCTCGACCAGGTTCGGAATAAGGTCATGCCGCCTCTTGAGCTGGACGTCTATCTGCGCCCATGCATTCCTGACCTGGTTGCGCAGATTCACGAGGCTGTTGTACGTACCCGCGAACAGCAGGAGCAGGACCACAACGATACCGATGATGACCCAGACTGCAATCATTACGACCTCCGAATCTTCAGGCACAGCCCCGACTCAGGGCGCACCGCAATCGCCGACTAGTCCCTCGACTGAAACACCTCGCCCAGGAATGATACAACCTTGCCCTGGGAATCAGTCTCAGCACCTGATCGCGGGAGCTGACCCACTAGCTGCCCGACCTCGCCCTTGTCGAACCACAGGCCGTCGCCGAGGCCACACGCGTCTATGAGCACTTCCGGGGTATGGCCCACGGTGGCCTTGTGCATCTTCTTCCCGCATATCGGACACTTGCGCTTCTTCTCGTCGCAATCAGCTTCCGGCTTCGTCAGGAGGCTGTCGAGGGAGAGTGGGGTGCCTTCGAGCTCCATCGTCTCGAACAGCATCTCCAGCTCGCCCGAGTCGAACCATACGCCGCCACACTCGACACAATAGTCGAGTTCGATACCCTCGTGGTCGACCACGATCATCAGATTATGGCAGGCCGGGCACTTCATGCTCTTGCTTCAACTTCAGTCCCAAGGCCAAGTCTATAGAATGCCAGATTAGGTGTCAAGCTGAATTGAACGTGAGCAATCGGCCGTCCCCGTGTTGAAAAGCCTTCGTGAGGATGCTATCTTCTGCCCAAGACATCCCGGTGAGGGACGGCACATTGCGGCTCAAGTCACTGGAGAGATCGTTCAACTTCAGCCATCTCAGGGCCTACTTCCAGAGGAGATTCGAGGCCCCGAGGGTGCTCTCGGGCATTGACCTGCCGGCTGCTAATACGTGTCTCGAAATCGGCTGTGGGCAGGGTGCCGGGGCCTTCCTGATCAACCAATACACGCCTTGTGAGCGTCTCGTCTGTGTCGATATCGACCTCTGGACTGTTGAGTACGCCCGGTACTATATCCATAATCCGCAGAGATGGGCCAGAGACATCAGGAACGGCAACGTGGAACTGCTTTGCGAGGACGCTTCCAGCCTGTCCTTCAGGGATAGTTCATTCGATGCCGTCTTCCTGTTTGGGGCCCTACACCACATTGCGTCATGGCGCGAGGTGATCCGGGAGGTGCACAGGGTTCTCAAACCGGGCGGTGTGTTCTCCTTCGAAGATGCGCTGTTTCCTCATTCGCTGGGTATCCTCAATGAGCTTGCCGGCCACGTTCCAATCGAGAGATCGGAGCTGTTCGCAGTTCTCGAGTACGTGGGCTTCAGTATCCTCAGGTTCCAGATGACCAGGCGCTTCGAACTGACCAGCTACCTGCCCGCGTGCTGTGTGCGTGCAGTGAAGGTGCCTGTTCCTGAGACACCTTAGCCTCAGAACTGCTCCACGATGAGCGGTATGAAGCTGAGCGCCCCGAGCAGAATGCAGAACTTCCAGAACGCCACTCGTCTCGCTATCCTCAGGAGTGCGCCGATCGTGAGGAGGCCGAACACGAACGCAGCAAAGACGCTGCTTGCTGCCATCAGCCCCAAGTCCACATCTTCCAGCAAAGCGATCCCGACTCCTCCAGCCAGTATGACCGGTATGCTCATGAGGAAGCTCAGCCTGATGGCGGAGTCCGGAGCGTACGACCTGAAGAGCAGTGCGGAGACTGTCAGGCCGCTCCGGCTGAGTCCAGGGAAGACTGCAAACGCCTGCACAACCCCGAGCAATACGCTGTCCCTCAGGCCTGGCGTTCGCTTGGTGCCGGCTGTTCGCCTGTGGGCGATCCTCTGTACCGCGCCGGTAATGATCAGCAGGAAGCCAATTGCGGCCATGAGGATACCCGACCTAAGCTGCTCCTCGTCGAGGTCGAGGTCCAGTACAACGTAGAGAATCGGGCCGCCTATGATACCGGTGAGTATAGTCGAGACGATCAGGAAGGTGATGAGCGTATTTGGACCCGGCCTGTTCGAGTCGGCCCTCTCTCGGACGTAGCGGGGGACGTGCCGCAGCAGGGCGGCTATCTGGTCCCGGAAGTAGACTATCGCGGCTACGAGTGTCCCGATGTGCAGCCAGATGGAGGTCGCTATCGCTTCGCCTGCTGGCTTATCGAAGAAGTTGATGAGGATGAGGGTGTTGACTCCCTCACTGCTAATCGGGAGCCACTCGGTTATTCCTTGTACGGCGCCCAGGAGGAGCCCCTGAAGGAACTCGGTCACTGTTGCTACCTCACGAAGACGACGGGATTATAACAGATTCGGCCTGCTGAATCTCATGGCGTATTCACTCACCTAAAATGTTACCGGGCGGGTATGGTTCACTCAACTAAGAA
>CAZNOI010000028.1:0-31919 GCA_964574685.1 uncultured Dehalococcoidia bacterium | reverse complement strand
CTTATCACAAGCTGATCAGCTTCACACTAGCCAGCCAACTCACGGATTAAGGTGGTACCGGGCAGCCTGTCCAAACACCTGCTCCGGTGATAGAATCGTGCCCAATCACGCTGTGAGGGGAGGCAGGACATGGCAACCGACATGATCAAGGTGGGACAGTCCCTGAACGCATACATCCGCCCTCAGACCTATCCCGTGGCAGTCAGGATGGCCGCTTCCGCGGAGGAGATCCCTGACAAGACCA
Organism: uncultured Dehalococcoidia bacterium; assembly: GCA_964574685.1. Classification (GTDB taxonomy): domain Bacteria; phylum Chloroflexota; class Dehalococcoidia; order SZUA-161; family SZUA-161; genus CAZGDV01. The sequence continues at coordinate 31,675 of CAZNOI010000028.1, read as the reverse complement.
GGATGCCGAAGCGGGACATGAAGCGCTGCATCACGCTGTGCCAGGGAATCGCGCTGGCCCGGCGTCACGGGTGGGTCGTCGCTATGGCCGAAGAGGACATGCTGTGTCCGCTCGGGTCGCTCACCCTGGGCCTGCTGCCCGCGAAGGACAGGTTTCTCGAAGGCGGCTTCAACGTGCCCTTCTGGGTCAGCGACCAGGACACGCGAGCGAAGATGGCCCGCTCAATACCCCGGCTGGAGGTCGGCAAGTACACCCACGTCATGATAGCGCCCGTGCAGCGCGCCGAGTTCGAACCGGACGTCATCGTCGTCTACGGCGACCCGGCGCAGGTGTCGAGGCTGGTGCAGGCCGCCATGTACGCCACGGGAGACCCTCTTGTTTCGAACAGCGCAGGTGGATTTGCCTGCGGCTTCGAGATCACCGTCCCGATGCTGACAGGCGAGTGCCAGTTCATCCTCACCGGCGGCGGCGACCGCGCTCTGGCCCAGGCCCAGGACCACGAGGTAGCCTTCGCCATTCCCGCAGCCAGAGCACAGGCGATAGCGGAGGGGCTGGAGGCGACGCACAAGGCCGGAATGAGATACCCAACGCCCGCTCTCATGCCCTTCGGTGGCGTCATGCCGCCCGGCTTCGACGAGCTGACGGAGCACCTCAGGCAGGCGGAGTAGAGGCAGCTTCGGGATTGTGGGAAGTTATGTGAAGCGATGCGTTTGCCTCGTGCGCCCGTCTCGTGTAGACTCTACCTTCGGGCACTCGCGCGATGAGACCCTTGTACCGGCTTCTACCGCTATTCCCGGCACTGCTTGCCCTCGCGCTCTTCGCAGGGCCGGCTCTGGCCGACAACGACCTCCACGACAAGGACAACTTCCAGACCGGCGCCGACTCGTGCGCCGGATGTCACAGGGCGCACACGGCACAGGCCTCCAAGCTGCTGACCATCGGTCCCACTCAGAGTGACTTCTGCTTCAGTTGCCACGACGGCACCGGAGCGGAGACCGATGTCGTCGACGGGGAACTCGACGGCGCCACCTACGGCACGCCCGGAGCAGGCCTGCGCGGGGGAGGATTCGTCAGAGCGGTCATGGATCCTGACGTGACCGGCAAGGCGACAAGCCGATCGACTACCTCGGCACATGTCGCGGACGGAGTCACTGCGGGCACCATCTGGGGCAGCGGGCCGATCAACGCGGCAGCCGACTTCGGCGTCACTGTCTCGCTGGCATGCGGCGACTGTCACAATCCACACGGCAACGGCAAAGACCGCATACTCAGGGGCAACCCGGACGGCATTGAGGACGAGGGAACGATCGCCCCGGTCGACGTGCCCGATGAGTCCGGCACTACCGTTTACGAGATCACCTATAATGCCGGCAACGGCACCGGCCGGGACTACCGCGATACCTCCTACGTGCCTGAGCCTCTCGACGAATGGTGCTCGCAGTGCCACACCAGGTACTCTGCGGGTACGGGCGCGGGTCACACTCACTCGGGCGATGATGTGTTCACCTTTCGGCACAACACAGACCTGCCCGGTGGCTGTGTCCGCTGCCACGTGGCGCACGGCACCACCGCCGTCATGGGTACATACAGCGGCTCCGTGAACCTCCCCGATCCCCTGGCCTCAGCGGGCGGGTCTAGCGACAGCCGCCTGCTCTCGGCTGAGAACCGCAAGGTATGCACCCGTGCCACCAGCCGTCCGGCGACGGCGTGGGACATGGTGACAGCGGCGACGACTGCACGTCCTGCCACAGCACCGACAGCCTGCACACGAGCCACAGCACCATAGGCTGCCTGGACTGCCACGACGCCCACAACTTCGAAGTCAACTGCGCCTGCCACGAGTAACCCTGACTACCCCAACCCCGTATGAGCCTTCGAAGCTTGCCTAGCCACGCGATTGAGTTGTATCATCGTGCTGGAGGCGGGTGTTCAGCCGGATTGCCCGTCTCAGCGAAAGGTCATGAGGATGATACAGAACGGCATTGCGGTGAAGGCCGCCGCTGGACGCGTGGTGATGCCGCCCTGCCAGTACAGATGCCCGATTCATCAGGACGTCAGGGGCTACATTGCGCTCGCGGCCCAGGGCAGGCTCGACGAGGCTGCGGGCCTGATCCGGAGGGACAACCCCCTGCCTTCAATCTGCGGCACCATCTGCGCCCACCCCTGCGAAGAGGACTGCAGGCGCAGGTCGATTGACAGCGCCCTGTCCATAAGGGGGCTCAAGCGCTACGTGATGGAGAACGCCCCGAATCCCTACGCGCAGGAAGAGACAGCGCTTCCCACAGGCAAGAAGGTAGCCGTAATCGGCTCCGGCCCCGGTGGACTCACTGCGGCGCACGACCTGGCGCTGGCGGGACACAGCGTGATCGTGTTCGAGCACTCCGAGGACATCGGCGGGGCCGTGCGCTGGGGTGTACCGTCCTACAGATTGCCTTTGGAGACCATCAGGAAGGATGTCGACGCGATCCGGGCAATGGGCGTGGAATTCAAGACCGAAATGGAGCTCGGCGTCAACATGACTATCGATGACCTCGAGCGACAGGGCTATGATGCCATCATGCTGATGATGGGTCTCTCGGAGAGCCGAGACCTGCCCATCGCCAACAGGAAGCATGGTGACGTGCTGATGGCGCTGCCGTTTCTCCGCGCCGCCCGGCAAGGGGAATCACTCATCAGGCCGGGAGCCAGTGTGGTCGTAATCGGGTCCGGCAACGTGGCTATGGACGTAGCCCGCACGGCGGTCCGGTTCGGCGCGGGCAAGGTAAGGATCGTCTGCCTGGAGAAGTCGCACGAGATGCCTGCCTCGCCCTGGGAAATCGAGGAGGCCGTCGAAGAGGGCGTCGAGATGGACTTCTGTGGCTGGGGCCCGACCGGTGTCTCCCTTGACGAAGAGGGAAAGGTCTGCGGTCTCGAATGCCGCGAGTGCTGCACCGTCTTCGACGAGGCGGGCAGGTTCAGTCCAACCTACAACGACGAGAACGTTCGGATAGCGGAGGGCGACACGGTCATCTTCGCGATAGGCCAGGGCTCGACGCTCGGCTATCTGAAGGACATGGGGATAGAGCTTACTGAGCGGGGCCTGCTCCGTATCGACCCCAGGACATTCATGACTAATCGCAGGGGCGTCTTCTCGGCAGGCGAGATAATCAAGGGGCCGGGCGCGGCTGTAGAGGCCATGGCCCATTCTCGGAAGGCCGCGAGGTCGGTCGACGCCTACCTGCGCGGCGCGGCGCCCCCGGACAAGGAGGAACCGGTCACCATCGGTGAACTCGACGAGACGACACGAGCCCTGGTGAAGCGGCAGGAGCGGCAGGAGTTGCCCCTGCTGAAGGTTGCCGATCGAATCACGAGCTTCAACGAGATAGAGAGCGGATTCACTCCCGAGCAGGCAGTGCGTGAGGCGCGCCGGTGCATGAGCTGCGGCGCCGGCGCAGAGTGGATACAGGACAAGTGCGCGTTCTGCCTGAACTGCGTGCGCGTCTGCCCCTACGAGGTGCCCGTGCTGACCGGCGACGGCCGCATCGACATCAGGTTCGACCAGTGCCAGGGCTGCGGCATATGCTATCCGGCCTGTCCCGGAGACGCCATCGCATTCCGAATGCTGGGGGTCGCCGAGGTCCAGCCGAGAATCAGGCTGGCCATCGACGAGGCCAGGTCGCGGAACGGCGGCCCTGTCATCCTCGTGCTGTACTGCGATTTCGACGTCTACGACGTGACCGATCTCCGGCAATCGACGAAGGGGAAGCACGCTGGCAAGGCCCTGGTGGGCATCCCGTGCGTGGCCAAGCTGAAGGCTATCGACATCATGCGTGCTTTCGAGTACGGTGCCGACGGCGTTCTGGTCATCGGCTGTCCCGATGACGAGTGCACCTACGAGGGCGGCGGATACTGGGGCGGGCGCAGGGTCCTTGAGGCGAAACGGCTGCTGGATGAGCTGGGCATAGGCGACCGGCTGGAGATACGACAGATATCGGGCCTGAACCTGGACCGGTTCGACGCTGTGGTGGCCGATTTCGCGGATAGGGTCGAGGGCTTGGGTTAGGGCACCTTCATCTTTCCTCCACTGCGAGCACGGCCTCGGAGGCCTCAGAATGCGGCAGCCAGCAGCAACAATCGACCGCACGATAGCGCTGGAAGACGGTCGACAGCTCTGCTTCGCAGAATATGGCAATCCCGAAGGCTTTCCGATACTCGCGTTTCACGGCAATGATCTTCGAGCACATAGACGAGGTGATGACAAGGCTTGTGGGAGGTGGTTGAAAAGGCATTCCTGGTACCCCTGGGGTGACTCGAACACCCGACACGCGGTTTAGGAAACCGCTGCTCTATCCTCTGAGCTACAGGGGCATGGTGGAGATAGGGGGATTCGAACCCCCGACCTCCGCGATGCGAACGCGGCGCTCTCCCAATTGAGCTATATCCCCGCCGAACAGCAAACGAACGCCCCTGATGGAACGGTCGTTCGCATCTCGGAGAATATCAAATGCCCTACCGGCTGTCAAGCGAAGCCGAATGTGCCCGCGACGCCTACCGGCCTTCATCTCGCTTTCGCTCGCGCCATCCGCCCTCGATGGTGCGGAGGGTATCCTCGCTCGTGCCAAAGTGATGGGCGATCTCGTGCCGCACTACCCGCTGCACCTCGGACTCGATTTCCTGCCAAGAGCGGCACCGCGACTCTATGGGTTTGCGAAACACGGTAATCTTGTCCGGCAGCACCATGCCGTAACCATGGCCTCGTCTGATATGAGGCACGCCCTCGTACAGACCCATCAGCCCGAACCTGTTCCTGATACCCGTTCGGGCGAGCTGGTACGGCGAGGGCCAGTCCGCGACCACGATCTCCAGGTTGTCCAGCCTCTCCCTGAACTCCTCCGGGAGTCCGTCCAGCGCCCTCTCCACCAGATCGTAGAAGCGCTCCCGCTGCTGCGCGGCCCGCTCCCTGGCCTCTCGCGCTCTGGAGATCGCCTGTCTCGATTCCGGGGATCGTTCTTCTGACATGGTAGCTACGCCGTCCCGCCTCAAGCCGCTACCGAATCCAACTCCACTATGCGCGCCTTCGCCTCGCCCTGATCCACGTCGAGCAGGGCCACGGTGCCGAGCCTCATCTGGTACTGAGGCAGGGTCGCACTGCCCGGATTGACCAGCAGCGATCGCTCCACCCTCTGCAGATGGTCACGGTGGGTATGGCCGAACACCACGATTCCAGGGGCCGCATCCAGTTCGTGCTCGCCCGGCCTCACTATGAGGTCGCGCGCCCAGTACTGCGACGAGTGTATCACGTAGATGCTGACGCCCTCAACCGTGATGCGCTGGATTTCGCTGACTCTTGGGTCCCGGAGTGCATAGTCGTCGTCGCCTCTGGCCGCCAGAACGGGAGCGACCTTCTCGAGCTCATCCAGCACGGAGGCTATGTAGATGTCCCCTGCATGCAGTATGAGTTCGACGCCCTGGAATGCCCTGGAGACCTCCGGGGGTATCCGGTCCACCGCGTCGGGGACGTGGGTATCGGAGATCAGGCCTATGCGCATGGGGGCCAACCGGGGGAACGACAGCGCCGGACTAGTCTATCCTCTTGCCGAAGCCGGGCGAGCCGCAATCGTATATCTCTTCTACAGTCACGTTAACCACGGCCTGAGGAGCGGGGGCGCCCATCTTCTTCATCCTCTCCTCAAACTTCTCGAACAGAGGGCCCTCCGTAACCAACTCGGCTGATCCCGAGAATCGGAGGCACTTCAACTGGCCCATGTCACCGACGATGATAGCTACCTTCGGGTTGTGCTTTACGTTGTCATAGGTGCGCTTGCCGGCGGACTCCGCGAAGGCTATGTGCTCGTCGTCCACAACCCGCGTGCTTCCCTTGGGCGCCACGCTCGGTATGCCATCCGAAGTAGCTGTGGCGATGAACGCCTGGTTGTTCTTCAGCAACTCCTTCATGTCATCGGTCAGCTTCGCCATCGGTACCTCCGTGCCGGGGTTAGTCCGTGCACATTATACAACATGCTACGAACCGGCTGCTATCGCCTGGACGAGACTGTGCAGGTTCGCGGCCGGTGTACCAGCGGGCACTTGCCCTTCAGTGGTTACGAATACGTTCCGCGAGCCGGCCGCTTCGAGGGCCGCCTTCGCTCCGCCACTGATATCCTCGAGGCTCCTCGACAACAGCGACAGTGGTACGCGAATGCCGCATATCTTGCCCGCAGGCAGACGCTCACCTTCGGGGAGATCAGAGACTGTGAACCCGTCCGCGTCGAGAGCCGCGAGGTCGGCAACCGCCTCCGGCGGCAGCTCGGTGCTGTGGACGATGAGCGGCATGTCGTAGAACGCGGTCACGTTGTGCAGCGTCTTGAAGGCCGCACCAAGCTGCTGGAAGCGACTTGAGCCAAGGCATCCCAGCGCGGAGTCGACGACGATCAGTCCGTCGACCTTCAACTCACCATAGGCCCTGGCCATGGAGACGGCCACGTTCTCCCAGGCACCGAGTGCGTCGGGCCACTCTGCATCGTCCGGCGAGCATGCGTCAACCTCACCACCGCCCCTGAGATGCCAATAGAGCGCTGCCGGGCCCGTGACTATACTCAGTACAGCGACCTCCTTGCCAATGGTCATCAGGAGGCGTCTGGCGGCCTCCAGCACGATGGGGACCCTGCCCTGGGACTCAATGCCCTCAGAATTCAGAGATCCCACTGATACGTCCAGGCCCGAAACTACGCGCGGCCCTTCAGGATCCCACTCCACCTCGCAGCCAAGGGCCTCGGCCTCAAGTGTGGAGTCACAGAGAAGGGCCACCGCGTCATGCTTGAACAGCCGCTGGCATGCCTGCAAGGAGTTCGCAAGGGCTGTAGGATCGGAGTACAGGCGCTGCACCGGGACCTGCATGAAATCGGCCACAGCAGCCGCCAGCAGGGGAATGAAGGGTGGTCGGTCTACCGGTTTCGAGGCGAACAGCCCCCGCACCAGTTCCCTCGAGCTTCGAGGCATCCTAGGCGATCCCGTCGGGCCAGGGCCCGTATGAGCGCAGTATATGATCCGAGGGTTTCTTCTCGCTCCACTCCTTCATGAATTCGTGGTAAGGCTTGCCCTGGCTCTTCCTGCGCTCTCGTTCCTGTTTCCGAAGCTCTTCCGTGGCCTCAAGGTCAGGGGCCAGCGTCTCCTCGTCGAAGGCCACACGATAGACATTCCTGGCCGCCCAATGGGAGGTGATGCGCTTCCTGACATCGTCCATGACCAGTTGCGGGTCCCGCTCGAGGACATCCCCATAGCCGCCGGACGAGCCCGAGCCGCAGGCGACGCCGTCGCCGTTCATGAAAAAGTCCTCTGATACGAACTGGGTGGCCCTGTAGTTCGCCTTCGGGCTGGTGGCCAGCTCGTGGTAAGTCGTTGGTACGTCGTCACCGCCGCTCTCGAATATCGGCTTCCAGTCGGTGTCCTTGATCTCGAGGAACGGGTTGATCCCGCCGGCATAGCCTCCCATCAGGCCGGCGGTGTGCGGCACCCTGGACGTAGCGGTATTGAAGATCAACCTCGACGGGCCCAGTGCATTGTGGAAGACGTAGCCCTGACACACGGTCGACCCGCCCCTGAATCTACCGGCACCACCCTGGTCCATCATGATGTTGCGGAACAGGTGAAGCACCGGCGTCTGCACCTCGCCATGCTCCACATCGAGACAGTCCGCGTAGCCGGAGAACCAGAACTGACCCGCGTCCATACCGTCGTAGACGGGCGTTGCCGGACCGCCGCAGGCATTGATGATGATCGTACCATAAGCGCCGACTACTATGCCCCCGTACTGGTCGACTCCGCCGCCGGCAGCCAGGCCGACTCCGCTCATCGCTGGCGGCGAGGTTACCCGCTCATGGAAATCGCTGTCGAACAGCATCTTGGCCAGACAGACCATCACTCCGTTGACTACAGGTGCGGTGATGCGCATCGAGCCCGACATGGCGCGGTCGTCAGGGGCATTGGCGATCGTGCCCGGCGGTACCTTGAACTGGAACGGGGCCAGCAGGCCGGTGCTGACCGGAAAATCGGCGAAGAGGTACTGCATCAGGAGCCCCGCAAGGAGCCCTCTCACCACATGAGGTTTGCTGTTGAGGAATGACATCGTGGGCGGAGAGCTGCCCGACAGGTCGACGGTGAGGGTCTCGCCCTGCTTGACCAGGGCTATGTGAACGCAGCCCAGCGCTTCTTCCTTGCCCTGCAGGTCGAAGAATATGACGTGGCGGTATGTTCCATCGTTCAGACCGGCGATACGCTGTCTGCCTGCCTCGTACACCGCTTCAAGGGACTTGCGCATCAGCCCGACAAGAAAGCCGACGCCCTTCTGATCGGCTATCTCAACCAGCCGTTCTGCCATCTTGAAGCAGCAGGCGGCCTTGGCCTTCATGTCGTGAGGGGTCACCTTGTCCCGAAGCATGTTGGAGAAGAAATCGAAGAAATCGCCCTCGATGCGGTAGTTGGACCCGACCCGTACCGGAGGCGCCTTCACTCCCTCCTCGTACCTGCTCTTCGCGTACGGAACGTAGCCGGCCGGCTCCGTGGCCCCTGTCTCGGGCTCGTGCGCCGCTGCGACCACCCAGGCTATCAACTCTCCCTTATAGAACACAGGCACGATGTTCAGCATGTCCTGGTTGTGGAAGCCGCCGTACAGAACGTCGTTGCAGAACCAGACATCGCCCTCATGTATGCCCACAGAGGGGTCGTCCTTGTAGTGCTTGAGAATATACTTGATCGGCACCTGGCCGCTGCATATGTGAAGGTAGGTACCCACAGATGCCGCCACCAGGTCTCCGGCCGCAGTGTAGACTCCGACGCCGCAGTCCATGCCCTGTATGGCAGGAGAGAGGCCGGTCATGACCATGTTCTGCTTGCCCTCTTCGCAGATGAGTTCAAGCTTCATCAGGTATACCGAGTACTCGTCTACCCCGATCTTGTCCACCCACTCCCGCTCGAGGTCCGAGGGCTCCTCGGGACGAACTCGGGCCAGGACTTCCTCATCGACAGGCATGGCCTCTCCTATGCGCTCTCCATGATCCCGCTCAAGTACTCGTCGACCGAGTACCTCATGCCGGGCGGCAGCACTATGGTGGTATCCCTGGCTTCCATCACGGCAGGGCCGTTGACGCGGTTACCGGGTCGAAGGAGATCGGCACCGTAGATGCTGGTCTCCTTGAAGTCCTCGTACTCCTTCCAGTAGACGGGTCGCGTGCCGCGAAGTGCTCCTTCCGGGCTCTCTCCTTCCATAGCGAACCTGGGCAACTGCGGCTTGGACAACGGGACAGAGGCGAACAGGTAGAAGTTCTCCACGTTGATTCCCGTCACCGGCAGCGCCGCCAGTTCCCCATAGCGCGCGAGATGTATGGCGGTGAAGGCATCGCAGACAGCCTTCACATCGTCTTCTCCCTGCAGGTAGACGTGCGGGGAAGCCACCCGCGTAAGCATCAGGTGGTCACCGTATCTCATGTCGAGTTCGAGCGAGAGAATGGCCTGCTCTGGATCAAAGCCCTCGCTCTTGATATCCCGGAATGCGATCTCCTTGAGACCGTTCACAATCGAATTGAATTCGGAGCAATCGCTGAGGTACTGCGGCATACGCATGGGGCTGTGCAGTATCACATGCTTGGAAGCCTCATAGCACTGCTTGAGGTCGAGGGTAGCTCCACCCATCGCGCAGAACACACTGGCAAAGGGGAACGTAACCACCTTCGGCGCCTTGAGATAGCTGTTGTAGTCGGCGCAGTGGGTCGCCCCCGCACCGCCGTATGCGAAGACGACGAAGTCGTCGGGACCGTAGCCCCTCATGACGACTTCCTTGAGGATCGTGTTGCCCATGTTGGCGCCTACCACCGTGCGTATATGGGAGGCAAGCTCGACCGGGCTGAGCCCAAGCCTTCCCGCCAGTCCCTCCATAGACTTGAGGGCCTTCTCCCTGGAGAGCTTCATCTTGCCGCCCAGGAAGTTGTCGGGATTCACATACCCCAGAACAACATCGGCGTCCGTCACAGTCGGCTCTGTCCCGCCGAGGTCGTAGCAAGCCGGGCCAGGGTTCGAGCCCGCGCTCCTTGGCCCCACCTCAAGCTTGTTGCCCATCAGCTCGTTGACCCATGCGATCGATCCGCCGCCCGCCCCGATCGTATTGACCTCGACCATGGAGGTCTCGGTCGCCCAGCGGTCGATTACAGGCCAGTCCTGATATGTGCGGCAGGCCCCATCCACAATGACGCCGTAGTCAAAGCTCGTGCCTCCCATGTCGGTCACCAGAACGTTGGGGAAGCCGTACAGCCTGCTGATCCAGTTGGCGCCGAGCAGCCCAGCGATGGGCCCCGCCCCAAAGGTGTCAACTGCCCTGGTCCGGGATATCTTGGCCACACCGCCCACGTTGTTGATGATGCTCAGCGGTTTCCCGTAGCCGTAGTCCCGCAGTTCCTCGCCGAGGGCCGAAAGCTGCTCCGTCATTTCCGTGTGAAGATAGGCTGACAGGACCGTAACGTTGGTGCGCGGGTACTCATGCCATTTGGGCTGTACCTCGCTGGACAAAAGAATCGGCATGTTCCCGAGGTAGCGATCAGGGTACTCCTCCTGGATAACCTCTCTCACCAGGCGTTCGTGCTCTGGATTCATGAAAGACCAGAGCAGGGATACGACGAAGCCTCTGGCACCATTGTCAACCAGCGTCTGTATCTTGTCGCGCACCTCTTCCCTCTGCAGCGGGATCACCACATTGCCGAAGCAGTCAATCCTCTCGTGCAGGCCGACGGTCATATCATGCGAGATAAGTGGTACGGGCTTCCTGGCGAGGTACATGTACCTGCGATCTCTGGGATGGAGGCCGTCGGCCCATGCCCGCGACCTGCCTACGAGGAGCATGTGCTCCTGCCCGGCTGTAGTGATGAGACCCAGCTTGGGTCCAGAGCGCTGTATGAGGGTGTTCATCGCCAGGGTTGTGGAATAGCGAATCACCGAGGTACGTTGCAGTATCTCGGCCAGCGTCAAATCCAACTGACGGGCTGCATCCTCCACAGCCCTCCGGAAACCGACGCTCAGGTTGTAGCCGGTGGTGGCCGACTTCGCCCTGGCGATCCGGTCACCATAGACGACGAGGCAGTCTGTGAAGGTGCCTCCTACGTCGATGTCTATCGTGGCTTCCATTGGTGGCTTCTGATGCCTCTCCTCTAGCCGGCGCTGGAATGCCTCTTCTTCAGCGCATCTACGTCCAGTTCGATATCGTGCGTCGGCGGGTGCCCCGGCGGCAGGTACTGAACTTCGAACATCGACGAGCATTCGGGGCAATAGAACTCGAGTATCCTGCACCACTCCGGATCGGGGCTGCAAGTGTGCCCGTGCGGGCTGGATTCGGGTTCGATGTATGGCTTGTGTACCTCCCGAGGGTCACGGTCATACACGAGAGTGAAATGCTTGTAGTTCTCTCTCGCGGGCCCGAGTTCCGAGCCGCACCTGTTGCAGCACCACAACTCCCTGTCGAGGTCGATGTCAAGGTACTCGGTTATCCTTACCTTCACCGTACGACCTCCAGAAGCCCGTTCAGGTACTGGTCCACCGTGTAGGCCCAGCCGGGATAGACGAGATAGGTCGTATCCGGAGCCTCAACAATAGCCGGACCCTCTACCCTGTTGCCGGCCTGCAGCCTGTCGCGCTCGTATACTTGCGTGCCGATGTAGCCCTCTCCCCAGTAGACCTCTCGGACGCCCTTCTGTGCAGCACCCGGGTCCTGACCCTGAATCAGGTGTGAGGGCATTCGATAGTGAGGGACAGGACATTCCGCCTTGAGGGTCACCCTCTCTATCAGCATCTCGCCGGAATCGCCGCCGGACTCTGCCTCATACAGGTCCGCCAGGCGTCTCGCTTCGTCTTCCTGCTCCAGATAGACCAGCGGAGACTCGATCCAGCGGAATCCGCCCTTCGCGCGCACTCCCAACTCCAGCGTGAAGGACAGGGTATCCGGCGCGAAGCCCTCGCCCCGCATGTCACGCTTCGCGCTGGCAACCATATCGGCAATAGCCTTATTGAACTCCTTCCACTCGGCGGCAAGGTAGGACCCGGAGGCAGACCTCAGCGTGATGCGAGCCGGGCGCTCGTAGATATGCAGCACATCCATCGTTGAAGCGCCAAAGGCGCTGGCCACAGCATTGTAGCCGAAGACAATAACCTTCTGAATGCCAAGGCGTGAAGCATACCCGCAGCAGCGAAGACCGCCTCCACCACCGAACGCGAACATCGTCAGTCCGCCGGCCTCGATGCCCCCGGCCTTCAACTGCTCGTCGATTCGACGGGCTACGTCATCCTCCGTGGCCTGAACGACCTTCCAGGCTGCCGCCTCCACAGGGATACCCAGGCTTCCAGCTATCATACTGCTGAGAGCCTCTCTCGCCTTCTCCTTGACAACCTTCTTCCTGCCACCGAGGAAATAGCCCTCGTCGAGGAAACCCAGTACCAGGTCAGCGTCGGTGACCGTCGGCTCGACGCCTCCCAGGTCATAGCACACGGGGCCCGGCAGTGCCCCGGCGCTCTCGGGACCCACTGTTACGGCATTCGTAGCGAAGTCCACCCTCGCAATGGACCCGCCTCCGCCGGCCGCAGTTCCGAGCGTGATCATCGGCAGGCCGATCCGAAGTCCTTCGACAAGCGGCTCCTTCTCAGCGGTGACCCGACCGCCAGTGCCGACGCCGATATCGACACTGGTGCCTCCGACGTCCACCGAGACGAAATCATCGATCCCGTAGAAGTCATTGGCGATCTTGCTGCAACCGATCAGTCCGGCAGCCGGGCCGGAGTTATAGGTATTCAGCGCGGTCGTCTTCGCGACCCTCGCGGCGCCCCCACTCGAGTGAGCTATCAGAAGAGGCTTGCGGTACCCTCGCTGCCTGAGTAACTCATCAGCCCTGTAGAGATAGCGTACCATGTCGCGATGGATATAGGCATTCAGAAGCGCAGTATTCGTCCGGACATGGTCGCCCGTGTGTGCCGTTACGGCGCTGGCGACAAGCACCGGGACCGACCCCAGATAGTGTCGCGGGTACTCCCCATCGATGACCGCCTTGGCCGTGTACTCGTGGCCGGGGTTCACCGCCGAGTTATTCAGGGAGACCACAATGCCGAGAGCGCCGGAATCCAGCAGGTTCTCCACCACCCCTCGGAGCGACTCGGCATCCAGAGGCTCGACTACATTGCCGTCGCCGTCGACGGCCTCCTTCGCCTCAACCCTCATGCCAGACATGACTATGGACTCAAGCGTCTCAAGGGACTCCGATCCTGCGTCGCCTTCGGCATAGAGGTCCTGAGCATGTCCGTGCGTTACGATCAGACCCAGCTTGGGGCCCCTTCGCTGCAGCAGGCAGTTCGTTCCGACGGTTGTAGAGTATCGGAGTATGGACATGCGAGAAAGCAGCTCCTCGACCGTAAGGTCAAGTCTGCGGGCCGCCTCCTCGATGCAGTCCAGGAAGCATACCGTCAGGTCGTGCGGCGTCGTCTCCACCTTAATGAGTTCGACGCGCTCGTCGGCGGTCAGGAACCCGTCGGTGAAAGTCCCACCGGTATCGATATCGAGACTGAGGTGCATAGGGGACGACTTCTCTCGCGCTATGGACTGCTCACTCGAACGCCAGCATTTTAGCCGTGCGGGAAAACGGTTGTCAACCGGCGGGCAGGGGTGTGCCCTCGTCATTGGACAAGACGCCGTTTGACACCCTCAAACGGGCCAACTACAATCGACATGGCATGGGCCGTTAGCTCAGCGGTAGAGCACCTGACTTTTAATCAGGGTGTCCCGGGTTCGAACCCCGGACGGCTCACGTTCAGACCTCAACCCTTTCCCGAGCGACCTTCAAGAACGCGTTGCCTGTTGCCCCGCTAGCTCAGCCCCGCCTGCTCCACGATTTCCGGCACCAGTTCGTCCCAACCCAACGGCATGATGTGGACGCCCTGACAAAGCGGCCGCACTTCACGGACTGTCCGAGCCGCGATTTCCACCGCCTTCTTCTTTCGGTCTTCCTTGGGAGTCTCCTGCATCTCCTTTACGATGCTGTCAGGTACGTTTATGCCGGCCACGTTCTCGTTCATGAACTTGGCCATCGCAGCGCTCTTGAGCAAGACTATGCCCACCATCACCGGCACGTTGAAGCGCTGAGCACGGCTTATGAAGGCTTCGAACTTGTCCGGTTCGTATACGGCCTGGGTCTGGAAGAAGCTGGCTCCTGCTTCCACCTTCTTCTGCATCTTGATCATTTGGGGTTCCAGCGGATCCGCAGTGGGGGTTACGACGGCGCCTAGAAACAGTCCTGGCTTGCCGTCAAGCTCATGGCCGGTCATGTCCTGTCCAAGGTTGAGGCTGCTGGCAGCTTTCAGCAACTGGACGGAGTCCAGGTCATACACCGGCTTGGCGTTGCGGTCGTCGCCAAGTACGGGGTGATCCCCGGTCAGGCAAAGGACATTCCTTATACCAAGCACCCATGCGCTCAGCAGGTCGGACTGCAGTGCAAGTCGATTGCGGTCGCGACAGGTGAGCTGATATACGGGTTCATGCCCCCTGCCAACCAGTTTGGCGCAGACTGCCATGGAACCCACTCTCATGACAGCACTCTGCAGATCAGTCACGTTGATGGCGACCACCTTTCCTCGAAGCCTGTCAGCGTCGTCCAGACACTTCTCCAGATCCACGCCCTTCGGCGGACCGATCTCGCCGGTGACCGCAAAACCTCCATTGCGCAGGGCATGCTGCAAGTTACTCATGCCTAGCTCCTTTCGAAAAGCAGATATGTTAGTCACGGTTGACCACGGTCTGTTCGCCGGCCAGCGAGGAGAAGGTAGCCGCTCCGGTCCCGACCTTCAGGCTGCGAGGCCTGCTCCACTTGCTGTGCGCCTTCGGAGGCATATACTCCAGCATCTGGTCTAGGCGCTTCAACGCCTCGAGCCTCTCGTAGATCAACTGCCAGCCGCAGTCCCTGTTCCTGTCGACTTCGCACTTGCCGTTCTTGGCTCCGCCACAGGGGCCGTTCAGAAGGCTCTTGGCGCAGAGCGTCACCGGGCACAAGCCGCCAGTATATTCAACGACGCACTCGCCGCAAAGTGAGCAATACTCGTTGATAAGGTCATCCGAAACGGTCTCTCCACCGAACACCGTGTCGCACCCGGGGTGGACCATACCTCCTTCGGTAGCGTCCAGTACTGTGTGGAAACCCTGGCCACAGGCGAGAACCAGGAACGAATCGGCATCTTTAACCTGATCGCCATACTGTTCGTCCAGAACCTTCTTGGTGTTCGCCAGCTTACATAGTGAGACACCCGGGGGCTGAGCGACGCACCAGCCTATCACATTCACCCCCCTATCCTTCAGCCGGGCGGCCATGGCTTCTGTCTCCGGCACGCCGCCGGAGTGGCACTTGGCTGCACAGTTGTCACACCCCACAACGAAGACCTTCTCACCATCCTTGAAGTAGCTCAGTATCTCCTCTATCGGCTTCTGTATTGTCGCATGCATTGGTTACCTCCGACGGTCCCTTGATAGGATATACAATCCAAGAAGGAGAAATCGGGGGCGGAGAGCGTCCGACTGTTCTTTCCAGTGCAAACGCTGCGCTGTCAGCAGGGACAGCCAATAGGTATGGCCACGCGTGGCCGAAGTGCGCTCGTCTAGCCACCAGAACCTAGCTCTTCTCGTGACAGCTCGGCCTGCAACATGATACTGCCACGACCAACAAGAAGGGGCCCTGGTCTACGATGCTCCGGGCCCCCTTTCCTCCAGTTAGGAGTTGGTACCACGTTGTTTCCAATGAATGTAGACTACCGATAGGATTACACTCTACCTTGATTATACCTTACCAGGGTATGCTATTCAATTGCCTCGTCACGAGGTCCCGTATGGCTCGTCAAACCTCAATCTCGCCAGCGGCCCCAATCGGCATTGGTGGGGTATAAGGCAGAGACCATTGACATGATAGCGGCCCCGCAACTACAATCCAGGCAGGAACCGGGACATACAGCTTGTCTCGAGCTGACCAGCGGATGGAATTGCCCGCTCGATTTGGCGTATCGCGCTCTACCCGACGACCGAGGCGAAGGCGGGCAAGGGAAGGACAATAGACAGTGCCAATCTACGAGTTCCAGTGTCAGGACTGTGGTGCGCGCTTCGAATTGAGGCGAAGGATGTCTGATAGCGACGCGGATGTGGTGTGCCCCGAGTGCGGCGCCGGCAATCCGTGCAGGTGCATTTCCACCTTCTCCTCGTCCGGTTCAACCGCCTCTTGCCCGACCACAGGTTGAAGCGTGAGTCTGTGAGGCAGTTGGCCTCATCCCAGACGATGCCGCGATAGTAACGCGACCTCAGGATTTGGAGCCTTCCACGTCAGTCCGGAATACGCCGGGCATGGAACGTCAGTAACCATGGCAAGATACGAAGACCTGGACAAAGCAAGGAAGCTGCTCGGCCTGGGGGAAACGGCCAGCTTCCGGGAGATCACTGAAGCCTACAGAAGGCTCGCTCACAAGTCCCACCCGGACAAGGCCAGGACGGACAATGAACGAATGAAGGACCTCAACTGGGCCTACGAACTGGTGTCCCAGTTCTGCAATGACTACAGGTACGGCTTCGATCGAGAGGATTTCGAGAGAACGTATCCGGAGGAGAAGATAAGGCGCAGGTACCGCGATGGCTGGTTCAACGGCGCCTAGTTCGCCTGATCTTCGAATCCGCGGCTAGAGTCTTGGTCGCCGACGCAGTGTTTCCCGAAGATGCAGGGGAGCCACATCCTTCTTGTCCGCTTCGTAGACGGTAACGACGGGCGGCACCTTGCCGAAGTGCCGGGCTATCCGTGACAACTCGGCACTTGAGACCGGCCGAACAGGGCACGGTCTCAGCGGTGTGTTGATCTGGACCTCATCCGGTCGAATCGCTCTGGCGATTTCCGCTATATCCTTTGCGCAGCCACTGTTCGCCTCAATGAACATGACCTGGAGGGCAAGCCTTCCGCGGTATGACCCCCTGAAAGCGCCGAGGGCATTCAAGATATCCTGCAATGTGCAGTCGACAAGCGGCCTGTTGATTCGGCGGAAGAGGCCTTCATCTGGCGCGTCGACCTTGGCCGCAACGACATCTGCTCTGGCGAGATCCCGACGGACATCCGGCTTCATGATGAGAGAAGAATTGGTGAGAACGGCGACAGGCAGTCGCAGGGTCGATCTCACCAGTTCTATGGCCTCCCCGAGATTGCCGGCCAGAGTCGGCTCACCCATGCCCGAGAAGGTCGCATAGTCGGCCGACAGTCCCTTGACGCCGGACAGGGATGATTCGAGGTCAACGATCGACACAAACTCCCTTCGCTCGACAATCGGTTCGGTCGTATCTCCAAGCTGGCAGTAGACACAGTCGAAGGTGCACGACTTTCTCTCGGTCGAGAGCATGTCGATTCCAAGAGATCTCCCCAAACGCCAGGATGAGACCGGGCCATATATGGGACTCGTCATCACAAAACAGCCAGGGCTTTACAACCGAGGTTCACCGACCTGGTGTTCAAGGTACGTCGACGTGCCGTGCACGGGTTCAAGTCTTCGGCCAACCACGATAGTGAAGCCTGCATCACCGAGGAATCCCTCTCGCGGATCCTCTACGTGATCGACCTCACCCGGCTTCTGGAACAGAGTGGAGACGACACGCTCAACCCGAAAAGAAGCTAGCTGCAACAGCCTCAGCACCTCATCGTAGTCGTAGAATGTGGCATGAGCGTAGAAGCGGTGACCCTCCCGCTTCTTCCGGGAATAGAATCTGCCCCAGGGGCTGCTGCGCAAGACCAGGCCGAGTACTATTGCCCCGCCGGGACGCAGTATGCGGTATGTCTCATGGAGAACTGCGAGAGGTGATCGAACGAAGCAGAGCGTTACAATCAGAAAGACCGTTCCGAAGGAATCCCTGGCAAATGTCATGCGCTCCCCTTCGCCGAGGAAGCCACATATGCCTCGTCGCCTGGCCATCCTCAACAGCTTGATGGAGGGGTCGAGGCCCGTTTCTATACCGAGGGCTTTTGCGAAACGACCACTGCCGACGCCGACTTCCAGCCAGGGCGTGGGAAGCTGTACCAGTATCCGCCGGAACGCCTTGATCTCCGTCTCAAATATGAGCCGCCCTTCGTCCTCGAACCAGACATCATAGGCGGAAGCGACGGAATCGAAGTCGAGAGGAGCTGTGCTCATCCACTCCCCATTGGTTTCGACCAGGTTTGAGTTGTCGTTCAACATCCTCTTTCTTGAGCAAGGCACAGCCTCGCAGCATCACTTTCGAAGCTCTTGGAGCCGCTTCCTGACGTCATCGAGGTCCCTCTGTAGCCACTTCTCCTCTTCCTCAAGTTCGGCTATCTCCTGCTCTTTCGAGGCCGGCGCGCCGCTCAAAACATATGGACCGTAACCAGGCGGGAACTGGAAAGGCCAGATGTAGGGCCCGTACCACCACGGCATGGCTACTCACCTCCTCCCTCTCCTTCTAGACATACTCGTGCCCGCGGTATTCCGCGGACGGGGTATCGACCTCCTACTTCCAGGCGAGTATATACTCTGCTTCATCAATACCCTCAGCGCATTCCATCTCCATACCCGAGAGGGCCTGCACTCGGTAGTCGAGACCCTTCAGGTATTCGACGATATCTCGAACGGACTGCCCCAGGCTACTCAGGAATCCGTGGTGTATTTCGCAGAGAATCTTCAAGCTGTTCAGACGCAGGGTTTGCTCCGCTCCCTTCAGGGCCATCAGTTCGCTGCCTTCACAGTCCATTGCTATGAGTTCCAAGCGATCAAGCCGACCCTCATCCACGAAGTCATCAATCGTGGTAGTCGGAACCTCGATTTGTGGCGCGCCTTCCGCCCAGACAATCCCGCTGGAAAAGTCCCTGTCGTAGAACTCGACCTTTCCTCGCCAGTCGGTAAGAGCCAGTCGAAACGCCTTCGCGTTTGGCACGCGGTTCTCGGCCAGGTTGTATTCGAGAATTCGAAAGTACCTCGGGAGTGGTTCAAATGCGAATACCTGACCGTGCATACCGGTGCCTCTCGATAGCGCCATCGTCGTGACGCCAACGTTCGCCCCCACGTCTATCGCATTCATCGATGGCTCTACGAGGGACTCTATGAGTCTCACCTCAGCAGCCTCGTGCGAATGGTTTAGGAGGTATCGCTCGAAATCGTCCCAACCGCGTATCATCAGGTCCATTGCTCAAGCTCACTCATATATGTCCTCGAATCGCAGCGCAGGCTGGGGTTGCCGTCGGGACTTGCCGATTCGGAGCCAGCAGAGTCATATTGGCCGGACCTCATATGACGACTCAAGAGAGATTGGGCTCACTATTCAGGAGTCCGGATTGGTCCAAGTGGTCGTTGATGCCCGCAAGGTACCTTGCGATGTCCTTTTTCGTGCCGTAGTCATACTCGGCGTTCAGCGCTATTGTCTCCATAACCGGAGATCCACCTCCATGAACTCCGGCGATAGCATACCAGTGCGCCATCGGAGAGGCTGCCACGTTCTCAACGAACCGCCATATTCGGTGAGATTCCTCCGAGGACAAGTTGGGATTCCTGACAATATACTTGTCGAGGTCCACTACCGTGTCCTCGCCGCAGAAGTCCTCTTCGAAAGGCAGCGTCACGGACAGGCCACCGGCCACCTCCGTCAGGAGATTGAATTCGTGGTATATGGTCTCGCCCATCAGCCTCCGCCCCACGTTCGCATATATGGCCTCCGGGAAGTACGTGCCTGAGGCCGTCTTCTCGCCGTGCAGGGCGCTGGCTATACCGGCAGCGTAGGCCAGTTCGGCACCCCCGGCGAATTCCGAGAGCTTCTCCCTGACATGAGGAACCCTTTCGATATTGTTGGCTTCCGCCGCCAGTGCCGTGGCTCCACAAAGGATATCTGATACAGCGGGCTTGCAGCCGGAGTAACTATGTCGGTGCGAGTCCGCAAACAGCAGCGCCATCCTTCTGCCGAATTCCCATTCGCCGCACATGAAGACACGCTCCTTCGGAATGAAGGCGTCGTCGAACACCACTACTGAGTCAGATACCCCATAATCGCAAAATGGACACTGGATAAGCTTCCTCTGCCTTAACCATACAGGTCTCGTGATAAGGCGGACCCGGTCCCAGTCCGCGGGGATGGCAAAGGCAACTGCATAGTCCCTGTCATCCTGCTTCAGAGCCCTGGTGGGAAGGACGATAATCTCATCGGCGTACGCTGCCATGGTTATGGATATCTTGGCCCCCCGCACTACGATACCCTCGTCTGACTCATCCATCACGTGCACATACGCATCCGGGTCAGGTTGCTCCGACGGCCGCTTTGTCCTGTCGCCCTTCATGTCCGTCTGTGCGCATGCGGCTGCAAGGTCCTTGGCCTGGTACTCACGCAGGTAGTCGAGGAATCTCGAATGATAGTCGCTGCCTTTGTCATCATCCATCTCTCTGGTGCAGATAGAAAGGGCCGTGAGGGCATCATGTCCCATGCACCTCTGTATGCAGCCACCGACGCGCTGAGCGAGGAGTCGGATCATCTTCTGCTTCTGCATGAGGTCCGAGGAGTTCTGCGGAAGGTGCGCGAACCGGTTTATCTCCTGGTTGTCCAGATGAGACCTGGCTGTAATGACCTCCTTCCATTCGGCCTCTTGTGCCAAGTCGAACGTGAGCGACATCACATTCACTCCGGGCTGTATCCTGGGATCGTCCCTGTCAACCAGTTGACCGCCCACGTAGACATTCGGTTTCATTCTGCGCAGGCCTTCTCGGTATCTACTGGCAGTTCTCAACATCGCCGACCCTCCGTCAATTCGTCAACCTGTCACTCGATGAACCAGCTTGTGCAGCCTCCGCGGCCGGCTTGCCACCACACACTCTCTGCCCAACCAGGCTCCTCAGCCTGGCCCTGTACCGAAACCCGAGCAGCTCGCTTGAGGCCTCGCATCCGCGAACCGAGAGCACTGTCGGGACCGTACACACACTCAGAATCACAGCAAGCTTGGACGCTTCTTGGACATCCGTACTCATTGACAACTTCTTCCGTGTTCCACAGAGAACAGCAAGAACAGAGCTTCCAGACATTGCAGGCCACAACGGCCAGAAAGGGCACCGCCCCACCAAGTCACACCGGCGTCTTTCATGATCCGCTCAACTCCGGAATCAAACAGCATAGCCTGGCTCCTCCTGGCTGGTGATCCGGATCGGCGCCATGGCTGGGCGATCGGAATGATGGTCAAAGGATTCGGACAACAACTGCTTCTCGGTTCCCACCGAAATCAAGGAGGCTGGCCGACAGATTTTCCCAGAATCGAGCATGCCCCTTTCAATCCGCCTGGCCTTGCAACGCCGCTTATAGGCACTGCAAGTATGTACTATCCTGCGCACGTTCCGACCGGTCTTCGCCGAGGTGCACTTGCCGGCCAGGCACCTGCGCAATTCGTCGAGCGTGAGTTCTCCGCACGGAATGACAGTATACTCGATACCAACCTGAGGCCAATAATGCGCGTCACTTCCGCCGACGACCGGCAAGCCAAGCCGGCGAGCGCCCGCTTCAATCGTTTCGTCCGCTGGTCCCGAGGCCACGTCCTTGCCGTTCACCTCGATGGCGTCCAAGCGCATGAGCAGGGCCTCGTCCAGGTCGATCAACCTCTTAGCTCTCCGGGTCGGATGCGCTCCAATTATAAGCAGCTTCGCCTCATGCGCCGGTTCGATCAGGTCCTTGAGGTACGGGAATCCCCCTTCACTAAGCCTGGGACTGAATTGCCTGTCGAGCCAGGCCAGACTCTCGAGCAGCCCGATCAGCGTGACGTCAGCACGATCCGCCAGTGTGACCTCGGCACCCGTGAGAACCGTGAAGCCCGGCGAGACGGCGATGCCACCGGCTGCATATGGGTACTGGCGAATCAGGCCGCAAATGCTGGGCCAGAAGTCGTTTGAGTGAAAGTGCTCGGTCAGCGCAAAACCGGAGAGACCCAGTTTGTGTGCTCGTTCCACCATTCGCTCGAACTGCTCCATCTGGAAGGGTATCGCCTTCGAGACCTTGCAGTGCACGTGCAGGTCAACGCTTGCGCTCATGTCGCCCCCGCCATAGCAGGGACCCGCCAGCTCATCACGGTCCTCAACGGGAAAGTACCTGCTCAGCATGACTGTGATCCTTACCCACGCTCATCTGCCTCTTGACCGCTCATACTTCCTTATCAATGGCTCCTTCGCGGTGGCCAGGTAGTCCTTCAGGGCGGCCCGAAGCGCAGCGACCGCCAGAGCAGCGCAATGAGCGAACTGCTGTGGCAGTCCTCCAAGGCCATCAACGACATCGGGCTCCTCGATACCAAGTGCCTCGTGCACGTCGCGATTCTTCGCCATCTCAGTGAGCATGCTCCCCGCCGCCACAGCCCCCACGCAGATGTCGCTGACAAATCCGATTTCTCTGAGGACGCCGTATCGCACGCTGATCCACATCCACATCGAATGGCCGCAGTCACTCTTGTGATGGCCGTAGCCATTCAGGTAGGTTAGCGCTCCGAAGTTCCTCGGAATCAGGTAGTGGTCAATCACGGTCTCGGAGTACCCGCTATCAGCAAGTGCCTTTCGTGCCATATCGATCGAAGCTGGTTTGGCCCGCCTGTCGGCAACCTCTATGCCCATCTAGGTATCACCTGTACATTTCACTGGGCGAGTGAGTGCGCATACTCGTCCGCATACTTGCCATTTCTGGCACCTTCGAACATCTCTCCGCTTCTGACTTTGCACATTGCGAGGTATTCGCTCGCCGCCATCCCTGCGGCTGCACCCTGAGCAGCCGACGATACTATGTGGCGGTCACATCCAACGACCTCTCCGCAGGCGAGAACACCTACCTTGCTGGTCATCATGCGTTCGTCAACTCGTACGTGATCCCCATCCATCAAGATCCCGGCCTGACGTGCCAAGTACGGGTCCGGTTTTGTCCCAACGCAGATGACCACCCAGTCGACCGCCAGATCCTGTCTCCTGCCCGTCTGATTGTCCTCCATCGTGACGGCCTGCACCTTATCAGTACCCACTATCTCCCGCACCTCCGAGTTGTACAGGATCCTCACGCCTTCCCGTTGAAGCCTCGCGACCATCGCCGGGTAAGCCCTGAGCCACTGCCGTCGGTGCACCAGCGTTACCTCAGCCGCGACCGTACCGGCCAGCAATGCACTCTTGGCGGTAGTGTTGCCGCCGCCTACTACCAGGACCTTCCTGCCACTGAATCTGTTCAGGTCTCGCTTGGCATAGTAGCTGACTCCCTTGCCCAGGAAATCCTGTTCACCTGGTACGCCCAGTTGCTGCATCTTGCTGCCCGTGGCCAGAATGATGGATCCAGCGCGATAGCGTTGAGTCTCCGTAGTCACCACGAACTCGTCAGGTTCGAGCGACATCACTTTCTCATACCTCAACTCAGCGCCGACGCCGCCCGGGGGAGGAGATGTCGCCTGTACACGCATGCTCTCCATCAGGACTCCGCCGTCTCCGGGCGAATAACCCGGGTAGTTGGTCACCGTGTAGGCGATGCTGCCCTGGCCTCCTGCCCAGTTTCCTTCAAGGAGCATAGTGCTCCAGCCGTCGAGCTTGGCGAAGATTGCCGCTGAGAGACCGGCGGGACCGGCTCCAACGATGACTATGTCTCGTTCCTCCATATGACGCCTCCTCCGATATCAGTCGCCTGACAGACCGACGGGGTGCCACTCTACCATCAGCTTCCCGGTCGAACCCTGCCTGGTATGTTGACGCGTACTCTCATTCAGAAAGGCCAGGATGTCCGAGAACGAGTCTGCTTCGCTGCAGAAAACCGTGGCTCCGGTTCTCCAACCGCACAGCTCGCAGGAGACTTCGCATGCCAATGCCAGCTTTCCCATTCTGCCCTCCTCGCCTCCTGAATCCAGATCAGCCGGTCTGAAACGTCCCCGAGCGTTCGAAGCTGCATATCGGATAGCGCAACAGCCGCACTGAGGGCCCTTCTCTTGCGGACGTACTAGAGTATTGCCTCCACCTTGGGCCTGAGCATGCTTTCGGGAAGCGCACCTACGCTTTCGTCGACCTTCTGTCCCCCGTTAAAGAAGAGAAGCAGGGGAATGCTCATCACCTTGTAGCGCGCAGCAGTGTTCGGGTTCTCGTCAACGTTGAGCCTGCAGCACTTCAGTCTGTCGTTGAACTCATCGGAGAACTTCTCCACCAGAGGGCCGAGCCTCAAACAAGGCCCACACCAAGGAGCCCAGAAATCCACGAGCACAGGCACTTCTGATTTCAGAACCTCATCATCGAAGCTGTTGTCAGTCACATCCAGAACCATCTGGACCTCCTTCTTCGGAGATTGCACTCTCGGCGTCCAGCCCTGCCTCAAGCAGTCTATCGATCTGGTTCATGAGGCTGCCTTTGGTATGGAAGCCAACGAGTTTCTTACGTAGCTTGCCCCGCCAAAACAGGAGCATAGTCGGCAGGGGAGAATACTCGTCGACACAGGCTGCCTCCGGAGCTCTCGTCGTATCGACCTTGATGAACTTGGCTCTTCCCTGATACTCATTGGCGAGGTCGTCCACAACCAGGCAAAGTGCAAAACAGGGACCGCATTCTCTGGCAGTGATACAGACCAGTACCGGCATATCCGATTGGAGAAGCTCCTCCTGGAGCCCTTCACCTGGCATCTGCGTCATCATGTCACCCCGACTTCCTTCACTTCCGGGTGCGCCTGCTCGTTGTCAAGACCGCTCGCGAGCCCAGGGCTACCCTTCCTCAAACGCTCTGATGAATACCTCAGGGACGCGTGCTTCGTCCTCCGTCAGACCGAGTCTCCTTCTTGCCTCCCGATAGTCAGTAGTGCCGAACGATTCCTCAGGGCCGAAGCATTGGCACAGCTCATCCTTGAGACCTTCGAGCCCTTCGGCCACATCTGGCGGGCTGAGCAATGGAACCACCATCGAGTAGACCCGGTACCTGGAAGCAGTATCGTCACCGCAATTCTGTCTTAGCCAATCAGTACAGAGCTTGTCGATTTCCTTGCTCGTCACAGCTCACCTCTCCATTTGACTGCTCGCGCCTATGGTCGAGATTGCGGGTCACGCGTTTGGCTCTCTACCCCTCACTCAGCCTCAGCGTCTGAAGGATGCCAGGATATCAGCAACTCGCCCGATGTGCCGATGCATTGATGTTCGGGCCAGTGCCGCTCCACGAACTCCATGATCGACTTGATTGAAGCTGGCCGCTGTTCAGGAATCGTCCCAGCCGTGTTCCAGCCGCACATGCGACAGGCCACCTCGCAGCTGACAGTCTTCGTGTACATGCCATGGCTCCTCTCCTGGCTCAGCGACCCGATTCGGGCGGCCGCCGACATGCCTGCCGAGTCGGCTCTGCTCCCTACATGCATTGCAGGATTCCCCTGGCCCATGGACAGTCCCCACAGGGCAGAGTGTATTCGTAGCAGTCCTTGCGAAAGACCGGCGCCATCAGTGCGAAACAGGCCTCCGCGTGTGGACAGTCGCCGCACGGCGCGAAGTCGAACCTGTCCACCTGCCTGCGGAAGCTGCGGTATTCCCTTGATCGCCAGATGTCCAACAGGTCTTCCTGCCTCACGTTACCGAATGTCACGGCGGTTATGCTCTTCTCCCTGCCATTCACGTAGCACTTGTAGCTATGATAGAGGTTGTTGCAGGGTCTCACGTAGCCATCCCAACTGACGAAGGCGATTCTGTCCTTGATGAACCCGCACTCGCGTCTTGCCCTTGGAATCACGGGTGGCAAGTCCAGTGAGATACCGACCTCACTCGCCTTCCTGCCCGCCTCAGCGAACACCTGCGTAACATGACCGAGGTTATTCCCGTTCCGCGGGATCAGGTTCTTGAAACTCATGCACACATTCCTGGCACGCGCCTTCGCTACTGTTTCCTCCAGCAGTTCGAACTTGCGTCCTATGTCACTGTCATAGCCCCGAATCTGAGTCCACTCCGGCTTGCCGGATCTCAGTTTGTCCTTCAATGGCGGTACGCCGAAGAGTGCGTTGGCGTAGTTCTCCACGTCGAGAGAGTCGAAACTGAACTCCAGGTTGCGCTCTTTGGCCTCCCGGCGGGCCTCCTCAAAGAGTTCTATTGCCTCGTCGGAGTTGAAATCATAGAGTATCTCTCCCTGGATATCGGGCGTATGTGGCAAGACGTTGGACACAATGAAGAAGCCCGCCCCGTTTTGACCCGCGAGCTCCAACACGTCCGGCAATTCCTCGATATTCCTTTTCATCGCCACGAATTCGACACCCAGCGCCGGGTGCGAGCTGTTCAATTCCGCCTTGGCTCTGTTGAGCAATTGCATCCCCTGCAAAACCTCGGCAAGCTGTGCCCCCACCCTGATCGCGGCATATGTCTCGGCCTTCGCACCATCGATTGACATGACAACGTCATCGACGCCGGAGGACACCAGCTCTCTCGCAACGTGTTCATCGATGAGGGTGCCGTTAGTGGTCAGGCTGACCCTGCCGTCGGCAGGCAGGTTCCGCTTCCCCAGCCGGATCATTTCGAAGGTGTTCTCATTGAGTAGCGGCTCACCGATGCCTATGATGTTTAGGGACTGGATCGTCGGCAGCGCGGGTAACAGGCCTTCGTAGGTCTCTATGCTCATGTGACCCGTGTCCTCAGCGAGCGCCTTCCTCATGCACATTATGCAATTCAGATTGCATTCGGTGGTCACTTCGACATTGAGCTTCCTCAGCCTGTCTTCCATCAGCTCTTGCCACTCCCCTCACGGTCAACCGTCGCCTGGTCCACGCGATCACCACACTGCTGACAGTAGCCCTCGAGATACAGGACGGCCTTTGTCACCGTGAATTTGACCTTCCCTTCCACCTCTTCGACCAGGCGCCTAATCAATGGACTTTCGAATTCGATGACCTGGCCGCAGGCCGTGCATATCACGTCGCAGTGGTCGCCAGACCGTCTGAGTTCATACCAGCAGCGCGTCTTGTCCAGCCGCTTGCCGTTC
This sequence comes from uncultured Dehalococcoidia bacterium, assembly GCA_964574685.1. Lineage (GTDB taxonomy): Bacteria > Chloroflexota > Dehalococcoidia > SZUA-161 > SZUA-161 > CAZGDV01. The sequence goes on along the minus strand of CAZNOI010000028.1, from coordinate 4,690 downwards.
ACAAACCCCAGCTCCTCGAACAGCTGCAGGTTCCTGTAGACGGTCGCCAGACTGATGCTGGGATCCCTCTCGACAGCCCTTCTGAATATGTCTTTTGCCCCCAGGTGCCCATCCGCGTCTTTCAGAACATCCAAGATGAGCTGTCTATGCTTGGTTGAACGTCTGTCTACCATGTCCCGACACCGTGCTAATGAGAATCATTCTCATTATAGCTTCTCTACCACCCCTTGTCAAGGGACCGATTGCTGATCATGCAACACGGAGCGCTTTCTCCCGCCGGTGCAAGTGTGTCAAAGCGGGCCAGGCGAAGGATTGAAGCGTGGTGGCTCTCTGGGACTTGACACGTGGAATTGCCAGAGCTATGGTGCCTGTCAGGTGCAGGGCTGCGGATACGGGGCTTCGCAACCCTTTTCAGAGCACCGGCCAGATCCCTCGAATGAATAGGCGTGTCTGCATAGTGGGCGGTGGCGGTGGCGCCAGCAACGCTGCCAGCATGGTTCGGCGCCTGGACCAGGACGCGACTGTCGACATATTCACAGACAGGCCTGAGATAGGCAATCAGCCGTGCGAGATTCCATTCGTCTTGAGGGGAGACCTGCCTGACTGGGATGACACATTCGTCTTCAAATCCAGGTTCTACAGGGAACGAGACATCAATGTTCATTTCGAAACGAGGATTTCAGAGATAGGCAGAGCCAGCAAGACACTGGAGGCGGCTGGCACAACGTATGATTATGACAAGCTGATTCTAGATCTGGGCGCGATTCCCATAGTTCCGCCAATTGCAGGACTCGATGGAGCAGGCGAGTATGCCCTGTCAACTACACTCGAGTCCGGCAAGAGACTCCAGACAGCGATGGAGACGCATTCGGATGCGGCCATACTGGGCGTGGGACAGATAGGCATCGAAATCGCTGCCGCCCTCAAGGCACGGGGCTACAGGAGCGTCCACCTGATTGGCAGGTCCAGCAGAGTCCTGCGAGCATACCTTGACGAGGAATTTGCTCGCAAGGTTGAGGCGAGAGTAGAAGATGCCGGCATAGAGCTTCACCTATCCAGTACTGTCAACCGGGTGGAAAGCCGCAACGACAGGAAGGTGCTCCATTTGGCCGAAGGCGACCTCGAAGTTGGATTCATTGTCTTTGCGACAGGCTCTCGACCGAATGCTGCACTGGCGCAGGAAGCTGGTATTGAGTTGGGAGCCACCGGCGCCATTGCTGTCAACGAGTACCTCCAGACCAGCGACCCGGACATCTACGCAATCGGCGACTGCAGTGAGAACAGGGACCGCATCCTGGAGGAGAGCAGGCTCTACAAGACGGCTACCAGTGCGGCTCGAGGCGGGAGGATAGCCGCAGCCAATGCGGTGCTCGGGAATACCCTGCCTTATCAGGGTACAACAATGCCCTTCATCATGGAGGCTCTTGGGCTGCAGGTGGGTACCGTAGGTTTGACGGAAAGAGAGGCTCGCCAGAAAGGGATTGATCTATCGTCACTTGTTACCACAACGGCCACCCGTCGTCGAATGTTCGGAGGCAAGACCATCAACCTGAAGCTTATCGCCGATCGTCGGAACAGGACCCTGATCGGCGCACAGGTTCTCTCAGAAGAGCTGGTTGCTGGCAAGATCGATCGTCTGGCCCTCGCCATAGCCGAGAAGGTACCTGTCGACAGGCTGGCTCTTACTGATACATGCTACTACCCGACTTCGGGCACGGCATATGAGCCGGTCGTGATGGCCCTGGACAACCTGCGACTGCACATGGATGGCTACGACGTGGCCAAGCGCTAGTTGTCGAGAGAGAAGAGCGATGGCGATCAGGGTAACCATAGTCTACGATAACAGGGCCCTTCTGGAGAACCTGCAGTCCGGGTGGGGATTCGCCTGCGTCGTCGACGGAGATGACATGCCTCGCATACTGTTCGACACCGGGGATGATGGGCCCGCCCTTATCGAGAATATGGCCCGGCTCGGTTTCAGCCCAGATAGCATCGATATTGTCTTCATCTCGCATGACCATTGGGATCATACTGGAGGCCTCGGAGACTTCCTCCAGGAGAATCCACAGGCGCAAGTCTTCGTGCCGGCTTCGATGCGTCGTCGCGTGCGGGCGGCGCGGGTAGCCGGGGTGCGGAAGCCGATCAGCATATGCAACAACGCCGGCTCCACCGGCGAACTCGCCGGTATCGAGCAATCGCTTGTCCTGAACACGGGGAAAGGGCACGCTGTGGTCACAGGCTGCTCGCACCCTGGGGTCGACTCGATAATGAAAGCAGCCTCGGGTTTCGGGGATGTCCATGCACTGATTGGCGGGTTCCATGGCTTCAGTGACATGGGTCTTCTACGAGACCTAGATCTGATATGTGCATGCCACTGCACCCAACACATGTCACAGATCGAGAGCCTTTATCCTGAGAGGACCGTCCCCTGCGGTGCCGGCGCCGTGATAGAACTCTGAGGCAATGGACACTCTTCTGAGCCAGAAGCCTGGCTCAAAGCCTATCTGGCAGGTATGACCGCAGCAGTGGATGGGAAGGTCGGGAGACAGCACATGGATAGGGCACTGAAAGGCGTTAGAATCCTCGAACTCTCCCTGAATCCATCGGCGAATCAGAGCGGTTCAGCCGAGTTTCCTTTGCTCAGCGGGGTTCGAACCCCGGACGGCTCACCAGCCACAGGAGTTGTGAGGTCAGCGAAGCCCCTTCAATCGACGGCCACCAGTCCCCGGCGCTCCAAATCATCTGCCACATCGTCCAAGCCCAACTCCTTGAGCTTCGTCCTGATCTGCAGGCCGGTGGCAGAGTCCCATCCTCGGAGAGGGTAGTACTTCATCCCAGTAGATTTTCGCGGCCACTCCCCTTCCGCCCGGGAACCTGTCAATGTAGTCGGCTGTTGCCAGGTGCGTTACTGCGCCTGACGACAAATCCACCTTGAGAATCCTGCCGGCGTACCCGTATTGCCCCGTCATGATCTCCTCCACTAGCCATCGTCTGTCCAGCCTGTCAATCGGGCTCGCCGATTCTAGACGAGACCATCGTAGACTTCATCAAGCGACGGGGCGTAGTCCCCTCAGTACGCCGTGGGCGGGATGTATCCAGGGGATCGCCTGTGATAGAATGCGTGCACCGACGCGCAGTTCGGGCAGACACGAGCTGCTTCGAGGCCAATAGCCATGAAACCCTTAGACCATGTGGACTGCCTCTTTGCCCCCCGGTCCGTTGCGCTCGTGGGGGCTTCCAACGTCTTCGGTAAGTGGGGATACAACGTGCTCAGCCGCCTGCTAAGCAGCAGAGGGAGCAGCACCATATACCCTGTCAACCGCAGCGAACCGGAGATACTGGGTCTCAAAGCCCACAAAACGGTGAGCGAAATCCCGGACCTGGTCGACCTCGCCATAGTGACCGTACCCTCACACGACCTGCCCGACGTGATGCGCGATTGCGGTCGCAAAGGCGTGAAGACCGCCGTAGTCATAACCGGTGGTCTGTCCGAATCCGGTGAAGATGGGGCCGGTCTGGAGAGAGAGCTTGTTGAGATAGCCGAGAGTAGCGGCATTCGCTTCGTCGGACCAAACTGCCTCGGGATTATGGACACCCACAGCGGCTTTTCGACTCTCGGGTTCATCCCTCCCGTCAGAAAGGGCAATGTGGCCCTGATTTCCCAGAGCGGCAACTCGGGTCAGTCGGTGCTCAGCTACGGACATCAGATGGGACTGGGGTTCAGCAAGTTCATCAGCAGCGGAAACGAGGCGAGTCTGCGCTTCGAGGACTACCTTGAGTACCTGGGCAATGACCGCAGGACGGATGTCATTCTGGGCTATGTTGAAGGCCTGCGGGACGGCAGGCGTTTTCTGGAAGTAGCTCGTAGCATCACCAGAAGGAAGCCGGTCGTAATCATGAAATCCGGTCGTACGGACGCGGGTTCCAGGGCCGCGCGTTCGCATTCCGCTGCACTCGCCGGGGCCGAAGGCGTCTTCGATTCCGCTCTGAGACAGTCCGGCGTCATCAGGGCAGGCACGGTGGAAGAGCTGGTCGAAACCGCCACGGCGCTCCTCGGGCAGTTCCTTCCCAGAGGAAGAAGGGTGGCCGTACTCTCTATGGGCGGAGGAATGGCGGTAACGGTGGCCGACGCCCTGAGACGTCAGAACCTGGAGTTGCCCCCTCTCTCGGCAGACACTGTCTCAAAGCTGGACTCAGTGCTGTCAAGTCGGTGGTCGCGCAGCAATCCGGTCGACCCCGCCGGCGACTTCGTCAGCTATCATTGCCTGTGGCCGATGATTGAGGACGTGAACACGGACGCAGTTCTGATGGTGGGCGGTGTAGGCATGGCGGCCGGCTTTCCCGGCTGGGCTCCACCACGAATGAAGGATTTCGTAGACAGTATCAAGAAGCCGATAGAGGACGCTGAACTCGCCAGTGTCGACAAGACACTGGAGCTGATTGACAGGCATAGGAAGCCCGTCATCTTCACCCTCGGGGTAACCGGCTCCGGCATGAACGGGCGGGTCTACAGGAAGCTTGCGCGGTGTAATCGGAACCTGTACCCGACCCCCGAGGCCGGGGCGAGAGTGCTGGCGCGCCTGGTTGAGTACGGTGAGTACTTAGCCTCCAGCATCTGAAACCGGCAGGCGCTGGACCGCTATTTCCTGGGCCAGAAGCCGAGCCACTTGTCCTTGCCGCATTTGGTGCA
>CAZNOI010000027.1:0-33930 GCA_964574685.1 uncultured Dehalococcoidia bacterium | reverse complement strand
TCTTAGTTGAGTGAACCATACCCGCCCGGTAACATTTTAGGTGAGTGAATACGGCTCTGGTGCCGGGGTACGCCTTGCTGCTATAATCTCCCAGGAAGTCCCTCAGTCCACATTGCCTCAGAGGTCTCGCAATGGATTTGGTCGACCGCATTCGTGATGTGCCCGACTTCCCGAAGAAGGGAATTGTCTTCAAGGATATAACCCCCCTGTTGCAGGACCCTGCCGCGTTTCGATACGTGATCGACCATCTGACTGACAAGTACCGGGACAAGGCCATTGATGTGATTGTGGCCGCCGAGGCGCGAGGCTTCATCCTCGGCGCGCCTCTGGCCTACAACTTAGGTGTCGGCTTCGTGCCGGTGCGTAAACGCGAGAAGCTGCCTTCGGAGGTCGTCAGTGCGGAATACGCTTTGGAATATGGTGTTGACTCTCTTCATATGCACAGGGACGCCATACGTTCCGGGCAGAGAGTGCTGATAGTAGACGACCTGCTGGCCACCGGAGGAACCGTCGCCGCGAAGGCGGAGCTTGTGAGACAGCTCGGTGGCGAGGTTGTCAGCATGGCTTTTCTGATCGAGCTGAAGGCGCTGGGGGGAAGGGAGAAGCTCAAGGACTATGAGGTTGTGTCGATAATGGAGTTCTAGCTGGTCGGGAGTTGAGCAGTACGAAATGAGCGATCTCAAGGTAATAGAGTGGCTCGGAGATAGAATCAGGATAATCGACCAGACGAAGCTGCCTCACGAAGAGGTGTTCCCTGAGTTGTCATGCTGCGAGGACGTGGCCGAGGCTATCCGGAAGCTCTGCATTCGCGGTGCGCCCGATATCGGGGTCGCTGCCGCGTACGGATACGCATTGGCGGCGCAGCAGACCAGCGTCAGGACGTCGGAGGAGCTTCTCACTAGACTGGAAGAGGTCAGGGACACGCTTGCCTCGTCCAGACCGACGGCCGTCAACCTCTTCTGGGCTCTGGAGAGAATGAGCGCAGTTGCCCACGCGGGCAGGGATGTCGGCGAGACTAAGGAGGCGCTGCTGAGTGAGGCCCGCAGGATAGAAGTCGAGAACGAAGCGGCAAATCGCCGCCTGAGCGAATGCGGCGCTGCTCTGATAGGAGACGGTTGGACGATATTGACTCACTGCAATGCGGGTTCTCTGGCAACCGCTGCCTATGGCACCGCACTCGGCGTAGTCCGAATGGCAAGGGAGCAGGGAAAGCAGATAAGGGTCTTCGCCGACGAGACCAGGCCGCTGCTTCAGGGCGCACGTCTTACAACCTGGGAGCTAATGCGGGAAGGCATACCCGTGACGCTGATCACAGACAGCATGGCCGGGCACTTCATGCGATCAGGCGCGATAGACTGCGTCGTGGTTGGCGCTGATCGCATCGCTGCCAACGGGGATGTTGCGAACAAGATCGGCACGTATGGTCTGGCTGTGCTTGCCGCGGAGAACGCCCTTCCATTCTACGTGGCTGCACCCGTGAGCACGATTGACCTATCGCTCTCTTCCGGCGAAGACATACCTATCGAGGAACGGAGTCCTGAAGAGGTCACCCATGTGCAGGGTTTCAGGATAGCGCCCGAGGGTGTCGCCGTGGCGAACCCGGCTTTCGACGTCACACCGCACTGCTACGTTACCGGCATAGTCACGGAAGAGGGCGTCCTCAGAGAACCATATGTGGAGCGGCTTAAGACCTTCCTCTGACCAGCCGCCTACTCACTGTCGCGGAATCCACAAACGAAGCGAGGTGGTAAGCCCATGGAAGAAGTGAAGCTCGCCGTGATCGGCGGCAGCGGTCTCTATGACATTGAAGGGCTCTCGGACGTCGAAGAAGCCAGAGTGAAGACACCCTTCGGTGATACGAGCGACTCGATCATGGTCGGCACCCTCGATGGTACTAGGGTCGCGTTCCTCCCGAGGCATGGCCGGGGTCATCGAATACTGCCAACGGAGATACCTGTCCGGGCCAACATATGGGCGCTGAAGTCGCTTGGAGTTGAGTGGATCATCTCTGTCGGTGCAGTGGGTAGCCTTAAGGAAGACGTACAGCCCCTCGACCTGGTGATCCCGGACCAGATAATCGACCGTACCAAAAGCAGGGTCAACTCGTTCTTCGGCGAGGGTATCGTGGTCCACTGCACGTTTGCCGACCCGTTCTGTCCCGCCTTGAGCCGCTTGCTCTATCAGATAGCCTGCAATGAGACAGAAGCACGAGCGCCGAGGGTACATCCGTCCGGTACCTATGTTGCGATGGAAGGCCCTCTGTTCTCGACGAGGGCCGAGTCCAATCTGTACAGGTCGTGGGGAGCCAGCGTTATCGGCATGACCGCGCTGCCGGAGGCCAAGCTGGCTCGGGAAGCCGAGATATGCTATGCATCTATTGCCTGCGTTACTGACTATGACTGCTGGCATGATACCCACGAGTCAGTCACCATCGACATGGTGATACAGAACCTTATGCGCAGCCTGGATGTTGCCAAGGAGACAATCAGGAAAGCTGTAGTCAGACTGCCGTCGCATCGCGACTGTCCTTGCGCCACTGCACTCCGAGATGCTATCATTACGGCGCAAGTACTGATCCCCCCTGAGAAGAAGGAGGAGTTGGGTCTGCTCATAGGGAAATACCTGGAATGAGCGATGGGTCCTTCGAGTTCAGCGGTCTGGCCACCATGATTGGCAGCATGCCACACTCGGGCGCCCGAGAGGCATGCTCGGTGGTCCTGACGCACCTCAGCGACATTCCCGCCTGGCCCCAACTTCCGCAGAAGTCCTACCTGGAGAACATGTACGCCCAATACAGCGAGGGTCTGCCTGGGATCGTGTTGGGTGACGACAGCCTGTGGGTTGACACGTCGAAAGACCTCTCCTCCGAGTTGGAGCAGCTCTACGCTGCGTACATCGAAGATGACACCGATTCCAGGGCCATGAGTCCTGAGTATGCGGCTGGTTTCGAGGCGTTTCTTCGACTGGTTGAGGGCCGACCGGTGAAAGCTGTGAAGGGCCAGATTACCGGCCCTTTCAGCTTCGCATTGACCGTTACCGATGAGAACAGGCGGCCGCTCCTTTACGATGAGGTGATGGTCGAAGCGGTGGCGAAACACCTGCGGCTCAAGGCATCCTGGCAGGAGCGGTCGCTGAGGAAGGTATGCCCTTCCACGATCATGTCGGTGGACGAGCCCTATCTCTCCTCGGCGGGTTCGGCCTACGTATCTACGTCGCCGGAGCAGGTCATAGAGCTGCTGAACGAAGTACTCGGGGGTCTGGAGGGTTTGAAGGCCATACACTGCTGCGGCAATACGGACTGGTCGGTCCTCTTGCGCACGTGTGTGGACATCCTCAGCATCGATGCCTTGAATCACGGCGAATCCCTTTCCCTCTATGCAGAGGACGTGCAGGCGTTCCTGAACAGGGGTGGCATCATCGCGTGGGGAGTTGTGGCGAACGAGGAAGGGCCCCTCGATGAACAGACGCCGGAGGGCATACTTGTCAGGCTGGAGACTTTGCTGGCCGGTCTGAGCAACAAGGGCGTGAGTCGCAGTCTGCTTGAGAGTCGGTCCCTCATCACGCCCGCATGTGGACTGGCCTCGGTGTCCGAAGAGGGGTCCGTCCGGGCTCTGGAGATGACGGCACAGGTCTCGGCTCAGTTCAGAAGTGGGAAAGTCGGGCGAAATTGAATCTACTCCGATACCCGACTGTAATCAAGGAGGAACAATGACCCAGAAGGTGCGGAAACTGCGGCGGGGGGTAGCGATGGTAGGGGCCGGCATGTCCAAGTTCGGCTCCTTTCCTGACAAGAACAGCCGTGACCTGTTCGTTGACGCGTTCAGGGCAATGGCGAAATCCGTGGACAAGGGCTTCGACACAAAGGACATCGAGGCACTGTACGTGGCTAACTTCTCCAGTGATCTCTTTGAGGGGCAAGGCCACATCGCGCCGATAATGGCCGACTGGGTGGGACTGGTACCCAAGCCGGCAACGCGTGTCGAGGATGCGTGTGGAAGCGGCGGTGTCGCGATAAGAGAAGGGGTGATTGCCATCGCCTCCGGCTTCTATGACGTAGTCCTGGTAGGCGGCACCGAGAAGATGACCACCCTGCCGACGGAGCGCGTGACCGACACGCTGGCGGCTGCAAGCGACGCTGTCTACGAAGGCTACTGTGGGTTCACCTTCCCCGGCCTGTATGCGGCGATGGCTACCGCGTACATGGCGAAGCATGGCGCGACGCCGGAGCACTTGATGAGGGTCGGGATTAAGAATCATCGCAACGGCGCTCTCAATCCTAAGGCCCAGTTCAACAAGTCGATCCGCAATCTCATGGAGGCCCGTGTAGAGAAGGCCAAGCAGAAGGGAGAGGCTCTTCCCGACTGGAAAGAGGAAATCGACTTCCTCAAGGATGCGAAGGCCAACCCGATAGTGGCCTGGCCCCTGAGGCTCTTCGACTGCTCTCCGATTACCGATGGAGCGGGCTGTGTCCTGCTGGTGGCCGAGGACCTGGCGAGGCGCTACTCGGACAATCCGGTGTACATCATTGGGTCGGGTCAGGGGAGCGACCATGCCCTGCACGAGCGTCCGGACATGTCGACAATCCTCGCTTCGAGGACGGCCGCGGCGGAGGCCTACGCTATGGCCGGAGTCAAACCCGAGGATATCCAGATAGCCGAGGTCCATGATTGCTTCACCATAGCGGAAATCGTGGCGACCGAGGATCTGGGGTTTTTCAAACCGGGCGAGGGATACAAGGCGATCGATGAAGGCCTTACGGCGCTCGACGGAGAGAAGCCTATCAATACGTCCGGTGGTCTGAAGTCCAAGGGGCACCCGGTCGGTGCGTCCGGCGTGGGACAGGCGGTAGAGATATGGGCACAGATGCGAGGTGAAGCCGGTCCGCGCCAGGTGCCCGGCAAGGAAATACGGCTCGCGATGACGCACAATGTGGGTGCCACGGGTGGGAGTTGCGGCGTCCACATATATGAGAGGAGGTAACCGTTGGACGATCAGAGAGAGGTCAGCAGCGCCTCCTTCTACCAGTACTTGGCTGAGAAGAAGCTGATGGCGGCAAAGTGCAAGTCCTGTGGCGAGATGTACCTGCCGCCCCACCCAATCTGCAGCAAGTGCTTCGGCGACGCAATGGAGTGGGTGGAGGTCAAGGGCAAGGGCAAGCTCGCGGCATTCACGGCCATATCGGTCGGGCCATCCTTCACCCTCGACGAGGGCTATGACAGGAGCAAGCCGTACCTGGTCGGAATAGTGCAACTCGATGAGGGCCCGAAGGTAAGCGGTCGCATCAACGGTCTCAACCCCACGTTGCCGGAGACCGTCAAGGTTGGCACGCCCGTGGCTGTTGAGTTCCGCGAACCGCAAGAAGGCAGCAGGTGCTACCTGGCCTTCCGGGCGACATGATGTCTGCGACGGAGGGCGTTCTCACCTCAGTACTAATCGGACCAGTCAGCCAAGGAGGACAACGTGGCGGGAATACACTCCTATGGTGTCTACATACCTGTATGGAGGATCTCCAGGGATGAGATAGCCAGGTCAGTAGGCAGCGCGTCGATGCGCGGCGAGAGAGCCGTGGCGTTCTGGGATGAGGATAGTCTCACAATGGGCGTGGAGGCCGGCCTGGATTGCCTGAGGGGCATCGATCGGAACGAGATTGACGCCCTGTATTTCGCTTCCGTGTCTGCCCCGTATCGAGAGAAGCAGACTTCGTCGCTCATCGCCTCGGTGCTGGGGCTGAGGCGCGACGTCTTCACATCTGACTTCGCGGGATCGCTCAGGTCGGGGACACTGGCGGTCAAGGCTGCGGTCGATGGGGTCATGGCAGGCACCTTGAGAAAGGCCCTTGTGATCGCTTCCGACTGCCGCGCCGCCATGCCGAGGTCAGACGCCGAACAGGCCTACGGAGACGGTGCGGTGGCCTTTCTGATCGGGGACGATGGCGGCTCTCTTGGCGTTGTTAAGGGGTTCTCAACTGTCATCGATCCCATCCCCGGACCCTGGCGCCGCGAGGAAGACAGGTACAACCTGGTATTTGATTTGCGTATCGACACACGTTACGGCATCCTGAAGAACATACCTGAGGCTGTGAGGAGTCTTCTATCGGGACTCGGCGTCGAGGCTGGCGACATATCGAAGTTTGCGCTGTACGGCCCCGACGCGAGGACCCACAATGCTCTGGCGGGCCAACTGAAGATCGACGCGAAGACACAGCTTCAGCATTCGCTCCTCGGCGAAGTCGGGGCAACTGGTTCAGCCCATTGCCTGCTCCTGCTTGCAGCGGCGATAGACCAGGCGGGTGCAGGCGACAGGATCGTGTGCGCCAGTTGCGGAGAGGGCAGCGACGCGTTCATGGTCAGGGTAGCCGGCAGTCCGGCAGTGCAGGCGGCCGGGCGCAGCGGGGTGGCCCTTGTCGGCTCGAAGAGGCTGGTACCGACCTACGGGCGCTTCCTTACCTACAAGAAGGAGATAGAAGTCGGATGGCCGGAGTGGGAGCGCAGTTCAGTCGCCAAGTACTGGAGGGACGAGGACTGGCTCCTTCCGCTCAGGGGAATGAAGTGCAGGAAGTGCGGGACGCTTCAGTATCCGGTCCGGCGTGTGTGCACGATGTGCCGCGAGAAGGATGACTACGACCTGCAGGACCTGGCTCACTCAGGGACCGTGTACACCTTCACGCATGACTACCTGCTGGGTCCGGGTAACAGGCCTGCCGACGGCATCAACGCGGCTACCAGGGTCCTGATTGAACTCGACGATGGGTGCAGGATATGGCTTGAGATGACCGACCACGATACGGACGAGATCAGCGTCGGCATACCAGTGGAGCTTACGTTCCGGCTGCTGCATGAGAAGAGTGACTATCGGTTCTACGGGTGGAAGGCGAGACCCCCGAGGAGCAAGGCCCATCAGGAGGTGGCAAATGCCTGAGAGCATTCGAGACAAGGTTGCCATCATCGGCACGGGGGTCACGAAGTTCGGCGAGCACTGGGACGAGGACGCGGACGATATGCTGCTGGATGCGGTAGCCATGGCTTGCCAGGAAGCGGGCGTCGACCTCGACAAGGATATCGAGGCTGCTTGGGTCTCAACCCTCTACGACTGGTCGGGCATGTCGGGCTGGGCAGCCGCCGAACCACTCCAGTGGTTCGGGAGGGCCATAACGCGCGTGGAGAACCAGTGTGCATCCGGTATGGACGCGGTGAGAAACGCAGCGTACGCCGTTGCAGCAGGCAAGTACGACATTGTGCTGGCATGCGGGGTAGAGAAGGTGCTGGACCAGGGAGGCAGGGGACTGTCGCAGGACATCCTGTACTGGCACCCTTCGCTGACATGGCAGTCTGCACCGGCATACTTCGCGCCGTGCGCTATTCGCGCCTTCAGCGAATGGGGATGGACACGCGAGGACCTTGCCAACGTGGCGGTGAAGAATCACCAGAATGGGGCGAAGCACCCGAAGGCTCACTTCCGGAGGGAAATCACGATCGATACTGTCCTGAATGCCCCGGTCATCGCGTATCCGTTGACCCTTTTTGACTGCTGCGCCCTGTCGGAAGGTTCTGCGGCGGTGATACTGACCACCCCGGAGATAGCAGGGAGGCTGGTCGGTGACAGGTACGCCACCATAAAGGCAATGGCCCTGTCGGTGCAGACCCAGTGGCCCTATTTCAGACCCGACTGGACGGGGCTGACCTTCCCGGCTACAGTCAGTGCAGCGGAAGAGGCATATCGTGAGGCCGGGATAACCGAGCCACGTAAGGAACTGGATTTCGGAATAGTGCATGATTGTTTCACGATCACGGAGCTCATGACATATCAGGACATGAAGCTGTGCAAGCCTGGAGAGGCAGCCGAATTGGCGCGGGCCGGCGTCACTGCCATCGATGGGGAGTTCCCGATCAACCCTGATGGTGGTCTGAAGTGCTTCGGCCACCCGGTAGGCGCAAGCGGGGTCAGGATGATCGCCGAGCTCACGAAGCAGGTGCTTGGCAGAGCTGAAGGTTGCCAGGTGAAGGACGCAAGAATGGGCTTCGCGCACAATCTTGGCGGACCACAGGCAATAGCCGCAGTGGGAATTGTGGGGTTGCCTGCATGAATGAGCTGCAATGCCCAGCAGGGCGGAACGACGTTGTTGAAGAGAGGAGCACGTGAACAAGGCAAGAAGAGTGGCGCAGATGAAGCATCGGCGCAAGCGCAAGAAGCTGGAAGCCAGGAAAAAGGCCGAGAAGGCGGGCAAGTAGCGAACGACGGTATGTCTTTCCCCCGACAGGGTGCTCATCGGTATGTCGAACCTTTCAGAGTTGATAGAAGCACTCTCGACGGGAAGCGCCTATCCCCACAATCCCAGGTCCATTGACCTTGTCCAGACTCAGATCTCGGCGGTCTTCCTGGCGGATGAGTGGGTATACAAGGTCAAGAGACCGGTCTCCTACGATTTCCTCGACTTCACCAGCCTTGAGAAACGTCGCTACTACTGTGAACAGGAGGTGTCCCTCAATCGCAGGCTGTGTCCGGACACCTACGTGGGCGTTGTGCCAGTGGTCAGGAGCGGCAGCGGCCTGTGTATGGAGGGTCAAGGCGAGCCCGTGGAGTACGCTGTCAAAATGCGAAGGCTTCCGAGTGACAGAATGATGGACAACCTGCTGCCTTCCGGTGGAGTGACCGTCGCCATGATCGACAGGGTTGCAGAGAAGCTGGCTGACTTCCACCAGCACCACCGCATAAACGAGGATCTCGCCGCTATCGGGGGTCTGGACGTGCTCACAAAGGACATGGTCGAGAACTTCGCTGAGGTCGAACCATTTGTCGACCGCACGATATCGCCCGGCCAGTATGAGCGAATAAGGGACTACAGCCGGCGCTTCCTGGATGACCACATGGAGCTCTTTGACGGCAGGGTTGCGGGCGGCAGGATCAGAGACTGCCATGGTGACCTGAGGGCAGCGCATGTCTGTTTCGGCGACAAGCTGTGCATATTTGACTGCATTGAGTTCAACGACAGATTCCGATATATAGACGTCGCGAACGAGATCGCGTTCCTCGCGATGGACCTCGATTTCTATGATCATGTCGGCCTTTCGAAAGAGTTCGTCCACCTCTACGTTGAGTACTCCGGCGACGACGGACTTCTCGAACTGCTCGACTTCTACAAGTGCTACAGGGCCTATGTCCGGGGCAAGGTAGAGGGCTTCAAGCTCGATGCGGAGACCATGTCGGATAGCGACAAGGCGAGAGCGCGCGAAAGAGCCACCCGGTTCTTTCGACTTGCCGATGGATACGCGGCGATGGTTGCAGATGAGTGACCGGGGCGGGCGCAATACGCAAGACCTTCAAGTGGGCGCTCATCTCGACAGCCTCCCTGCTTACCTGAGGCCGGGCGATCTCGTCATCATGTGCGGCCTTCCACTCACCGGCAAAACGACAGTGGCCAAACGCATCTCTTCTGCCATGGGGTTCCCCGTCGTCAGGACCGACCTTGTGCGGCAGGAGGTCTTGGCAGGGCAGGATGTGTTCGACGAGAGAGTAGCTTCGGACATGACCAGGCGTATGGCGGTATACAAGGAAACTCTGCGACGTACAGAGGAGGCTCTCGAGAGGAGTACGGGAGCCGTGATCGACGCGACCTTCATAACGAAGTCATTGCGTGCTCAGGCAGCGGGTATCGCCAGGACGCATTCGAGGTGGCTCATCATAGTCGAGACACGCTGCCCACGCAACGTGGCCCTGGCGCGCCTGCGAAGGCGGGCCGAGGCCGCATACGAGTCAAACGCAGTTACCGAGCAGGCCTATGTCAACAACGAGCTGCTGTTCGAGCCTGTTGACCTTGTGGGCCTCGCGCGTTCGTTCCCTGACCTTGACACGATGCACCTCATAGTGGATACTCGGAGCGATTCGGTAGGCGATTGGACTATCGTGTCCGTTGACATTGGTCCTCAATCCGGCACATGAGCTTCACAACGGAAAGGAGAACAGTTTGACCAGCAGTGTAGCGTGCGATGTCAAAGACCTCTCGCTGGCTCCAACGGGAGACCTTCGGATACAGTGGGCTGCCCGGGAAATGCCAGTGCTCGCACTCATACGCGAGCGTTTCGCCAAGGAGCAACCCCTCAAGGGCATACGCTTGTCGGCCTGCCTGCATGTCACCACAGAGACAGCCAACCTTGCAGTGACTCTCAAGGCAGGCGGCGCCGAGGTTGCCCTGTGCGCGTCGAACCCCTTGTCCACGCAGGACGATGTGGCAGCCTCGCTGGCCGTTACGCACGGCATCCCGGTGTTCGCCATCAAAGGCGAGGACAACCAGACCTACTACAAGCACATCAACTCGGCCCTTGACCACAAACCGCACATCACCATGGATGATGGTGCGGACCTGGTCGCCTCCATTCATAAGGAACGATCCGACCTGGTCGGCGATATCATAGGGGGCACGGAGGAGACAACGACCGGCGTAATCCGCCTGCGTAGCCTTGAGAAGGAAGGCAGGCTCAAATACCCTATCGTGGCTGTGAACGATGCCCAAACCAAGCACCTGTTTGACAACCGCTACGGAACGGGCCAGAGCACAGTTGACGGCATTATCAGGGCAACGAACATGCTACTCGCCGGCAAGCGGGTGGTCATATGTGGTTACGGCTGGTGCGGGCGGGGCGTAGCCATGCGCGCCCGAGGTATGGGAGCCCATGTCATTATCTGCGACGTTCAACCTATCAGGGCGCTCGAAGCTGTCATGGACGGCCATGAGGTCATGCCCTTGTTGGACGCTTCCAGGGTCGGAGACATCTTCGTGACTGTGACCGGAGATATGAATGTAATCGACAAGCATCACATGCTCGCGATGAAGGACGGTGCTATCCTTGCGAACAGCGGGCACTTCAACGCTGAGATAAACCTCCCTGCCCTTGAGTCACTCAGCAGACAGCGGCGTCAGGTCAGGGAATACGTGGAGGAATTCGTCCTCGAGGACGGGAGGAGCGTCTTCCTGCTGGGCGAAGGCAGGCTGATAAACCTCGCGGCCGCCGAAGGGCATCCCGCGAGTGTCATGGATATGAGCTTCGCAAATCAGTCGCTCTGCTCGGAATACATGGTCAAGAAAGGCAAAGAGCTTACTCCGAAGGTATATCCGGTACCGGAGGAGTTGGACAGCGAGGTTGGCCGCCTCAAGCTGAAAGCAATGGGGGTCAACATTGACAGCCTTACTGCCGAGCAGGAGAAGTACCTGGCCAGTTGGGAACTCGGGACATAAAGGAAAGGAGAAATGGATGTCCACTACTTTCATGAGGTCGCCCTCTATATTTGTGACTTCGGAGTCCGTCACAGAGGGGCACCCCGACAAGCTCTGCGACCTTATCTCCGACTCGATCCTTGATGCCATCCTGTCAGAAGACCCCAACGCGCGTGTGGCGTGTGAGACGATGGCGACTACCGGCCTGGTGATGGTCGCCGGTGAGATCACGACGAGTTGCTACGTCGAGATACCGCAAATCGTGCGCGAGACCGTTTGCGATATCGGATACACCCGCGCGAAGTACGGTTTCGACTGCGAGACCTGCGGCGTGATCGTTTCCATCAAAGGGCAATCGCCCGACATATCAATGGGTGTCGACGAGTCTATGGAGATTCGCGAGCATCAACCTGATGAGAACCATAAAGATAAGGTCGGCGCCGGTGATCAGGGCATGATGATCGGATTTGCATGCAACGAGACTCCCGAATTCATGCCTCTTCCGATAACGCTCGCACACAAGCTGTGTCAGCGCCTTGCCCATGTCAGAAAGGACGGAACGCTTTCCTACCTCCGTCCTGACGGCAAGTCCCAGGTTACGGTCGAGTATCAGTACGGCATCCCAATTAGGGTGGATGCTGTTATCATCGCGGCCCAGCATGATGACGCCATCAGCAACGACGTCATACATCGTGATATCCGAGAGCATGTAGTCAGGCACGTGCTTCCGGACGAGTTGGTGGACGAGCGGACGAAGGTGTATATCAATGCTACAGGTCGCTTCGCGATCGGCGGCCCCATGGGAGACGCCGGGTTGACCGGACGGAAGATACTGGTGGACACCTATGGCGGTGTTGCCAGGCATGGTGGTGGGGCCTTCTCCGGAAAGGATCCCACCAAGGTCGACCGGTCTGCGGCCTATGCCGCCAGATACGCCGCCAAGAACGTGGTGGCAGCCGGACTCGCTGACCGCCTGGAGGTGCAGCTCTCGTACGCCATTGGCGTCGCGCATCCGATTTCCACCTCTATCGAGACCTTCGGGACCGCCAAGGTGGACGAGGACTTGATCGTGAAGCTCATAGGGAAGCACTTCGATTTCAGACCAGCAGCGATCATGGAGATACTCGATTTGCGTCGTCCAATCTACAAGCAGACCGCCGCGTACGGCCACTTTGGCCGGGACGATTTGGAGCTTCCGTGGGAGCGGATAGACAAGGCGGAGGCTCTGCGAGCCGACGCCGGTCTGGCATAGGGTACCGGAGATAGCTGCCTTGAAAGCTGTCATCCTCGTTGGCGGAGAGGGCCTCAGGCTCCGCCCGCTCACGTGCAACATCCCCAAACCTATGGTGCCGGTCGTCAACAGGCCCTTCCTCGAACACACGATTGAGACCCTGCGCAAGCACGGCGTTGACGAAGTCATCCTTGCAATCTGCTATCTTCCCGACAAGATTCGGGAGTACTTCGGGGACGGCCATAGGTTCGGACTGCGGATGACATATGCGGTGGAGGATACTCCGCTCGGCACCGGTGGGGCCATCAAGAACGCTGAAGGCCTGCTGACCAGCACCTTTCTGGTATTGAATGGTGACATCTTCACTGACCTGAACCTCAGCGAAATGATCGCTTTCCACCGGGAGCGGCAGGCAGAGGCTACCATCGGGCTCACCCCGGTGGATGATCCTACCTCCTACGGCGTCGTGGAGGTAGACAGCGACTCACGGGTACGTGGGTTCGTCGAAAAGCCGGGACGAGAGAGGATAACCTCGAACCTGATTAACGCAGGCTTGTACGTCCTGGAGCCGGCAGTACTCGACATGATTCCTACAGGTGTCTTCTATATGGTGGAGCGCGGCCTGTTTCCGGCCCTGGTCGAAAGGGGCGAGCGCTTCTTCGGATTCGAGTCGGGTGCGTACTGGACAGATATCGGGGTCCCACGCGACTATTTGCGACTTCACCGTGACATCCTCATGGGCAAGGCGATGGCCCGTTTCCCGGGGCGCTCGGTTGCGGATGACCTCTGGATTGAGGACGGATGCACAATCCACGAATCGGCAAGGCTCGTCGGCCCTCTTGTCATCGGGCGTGATTGTGTCATTAGCGAAGGGGCGGTCATCCAGGGCCCGACCGTCATTGGGAAGAGATGCACGATTGGCCCGGGTTCTTTGGTTGATCAGGCTGTCATCTGGTCGAATGCTATGGTCGGCAGAGACGTGCGCCTGCGCGATTGCGTTATTGGTTCGGCCGGTACGATAGGAGACAACGCCTGGGTCGTCGACGGCGCCATAGTCGGTGACAGGTCGGCCATAGGCGATGAGAACCGCCTGGAAAGAGGCGTGAAGGTCTGGCCCGGGGCTACCCTGGACAAGGCATCGATCACCTTCTAGGGGCTGACGTATGGACAAGAGTATCAAGTTCGGTACCGACGGCTGGCGAGGAATCATCGCCGAGGATTTCACGTTCGACAACGTCCGGGCGTGTGCTCAGGGAATCGCCGACTACCTGCGTGACGCCGGCGGTGCGGACAGGGGACTCGTGGTCGGCTACGACACGCGGTTCGCGTCGGAGGACTTTGCTGCGGCGGTCGCGGAGGTGAGCGCCGGCAACGGCATCAGATGTCTTCTGGGGACGAGGCCCGCACCCACGCCGGTTATCAGCTACAGCATAGTGGATAGAGGCGCTGCTGGTGCGGTCATAATCACAGCGAGCCACAACCCCGGCGCGTGGAACGGCCTCAAGTACAAGCCGGACTATGCCGGCAGCGCGTCGCCGGAGGTGGTGAGTGAGCTTGAGGAACGAATAGCGGGGGTTCTGAAATCGGGCAACGTCAAACGGGAACCACTTGGGAAAGGCAGAGAACAGGGGCTCATCGAGATATGTGACCCGGAGCCCGCGTACTCGCGTCAGGTAGCCAGCCTCCTTGACCTCGAAAGGGTACGGAAGGCCGGCCTGAATGTGGTCGTCGACTCGATGTACGGAAGCGGAGCAGGTTATCTCGCGAGGCTGCTCCACGGCGGCAGCGCCAGGGTAGCGGAGATAAACAGCGAGAGGAACCCTCTCTTCCCGGGGATTCAACCTGAGCCTATCGGGAAGAACCTCACAAAGCTCTGCTCGACCGTCGTTGAGACCGGGGCCGACGTCGGGCTCGCGACTGACGGAGACGCGGACCGCATTGGGGTGGTCGACGAACAAGGACGCTTCATCACGACGTTGCAGGTCTTCGCACTACTTGTGCTGTATCTGCTGGAAGTGCGAGGCGAACGAGGTCCGATCGTCAAGTCCGTGACGACTACAGACATGGTCTACAGGCTCGGCGATATCTTCTCTGTGCCTGTGCATGAGACAGCGGTAGGATTCAAGTACCTGGGCCCCAGAATGATGCAGGAGAACGCCCTGATTGGTGGCGAGGAGAGCGGCGGCTACGGCTTCAGGGGACACATACCGGAACGCGACGGCGTGCTGGCCGGGCTGTTCATGCTGGACCTCATGGTCAGTACAGGAAAGAAGCCCTCCGAACTCATATCTTATCTGTACGAAAAGGTGGGTCCCCATTACTATGACAGGATCGATACGCACTTCCCTCCTGAGCGAAGGGAAGCGGTGGTGAAGCGGCTGAGGGAGGCCAGGCCTTCGGAGGTGGCCGGCGCGAAGGTCAGTGGAATGGACAACGTCGACGGTTTCCGGTACAGGTTGGAGAGTGGAGGCTGGCTCC
This sequence comes from uncultured Dehalococcoidia bacterium, assembly GCA_964574685.1. Classification (GTDB taxonomy): domain Bacteria; phylum Chloroflexota; class Dehalococcoidia; order SZUA-161; family SZUA-161; genus CAZGDV01. The sequence continues at coordinate 19,012 of CAZNOI010000027.1, read as the reverse complement.
TGATCAGGCTGTCCGGTACTGAGCCGCTGCTGAGGATATACGCCGAAAGCGACTCGATGGAAAGGGTGCAGCAAGTGCTGGCCCGGGGGAAGGACCTCGCAGGAATCTAGCAGGCTCGAGAGAGCAAGTGAATTCACAGGACGTCACCCTCGACGATCTCAGCCTCTATCAGCGGTTGGATCCCTCCTGCATGCGCGACCGCATACTTGAATTGCCCGCCGGGATTCGCGCTGCCTGGCGGAGCGCACTGGCTAGGAAGCTCCCAGCCGAATACGGAGCCATCGAGAAGGTGCTGGTGCTCGGCATGGGTGGCTCGGCCATAGCCGGCGACGTCCTGCAATCGATTCACCAGGCCGAGGGCGGCGTTGACGTGTTGGTACACCGACGGTACGGCCTTCCACCGGCTATGGATGAGAGAACACTGGTGGTAGCTTCCAGCTACTCAGGCAATACTGCAGAGACCCTGGCGGCCTTCTTACAAGCGGTTGAGGTGTGCCCCAGGAAGCTGGTGATTACCACCGGCGGCAAGCTGCTGAACCTGGCCAAAGAGCAAGGTATTCCGGCTTTCGAGATAGGGTACGTTGCGCCGCCGAGGGCAGCGATAGCGTACAGCCTGTTTCCCCTGCTGGGCATCTGCCAGAAGCTGGGACTGTCGCCCGATAGAAGCGCTGACGTGGAAGAGGCTGCATGCGTGCTCGAGAGCATGCAGGGCGCATTGGCGACTACCTCCCCTACTTCTCGGAACCCGGCGAAACAACTGGCGTTGGAGCTATACAACAGGGTTGTGGTGGTCTGCGCTTCCGATATCATGTCCCCGGTAGCGCGCCGCTGGAAGACGCAGATAAACGAGAACGCGAAGGCCTGGGCCTTCACCGAGGAGTTGCCCGAGTGCCTTCACAACGGTATCGTCGGCTACCCGAACCCAGGCCGCTGCGCTGAGAGGATGCATGTGGTCTTCCTGAGATCACACCACTGCGAGCCGAGAAACCTGGCTGGATACGAGGTGATGTGCAGGCTCCTGGAAGAGGCCGGCGTGGGATATCATTTGGCTGATGCCGAAGGGGAAGAACGCCTTGCCCAGATCATGAGCCTCATCCTGATGGGTGACTGGGCGAGCTACTACCTTGCCATGCTATACCGGGTTGATCCTACACCGGTCGACGCCATCGACCGGCTCAAGTCCGCCCTTGGCCCTCACTAAGCCGGTCGCGACCGCTTGCTCATGGCGTTCTGAGGGCTACACCCAAAGCTCCTGGCCCGGCGTGTGTTCCAAGCGATGGCCCGACCCTGGTAAGATGACATACCGCCTGAGGAAAAAGGGCCTGGATGTCTCTGGCGAGCGCACGTGCATCATCCGCGGTGGTTGTGTAGGCCACAGCGAATTCCATCACTCGCGGGAAGCCCCGCGCGAACTCATAGAGACGCTCTATCGCCTTCGCCCTCGTGCGCGCCACCCCGGACAGAGACAGACGCCCTTCGCGCATAATCAGGACCGGCCGGACCTTCAGCACGCTTCCCAGAATACCGTGGGGCCTGCTGAGTCGCCCCCCTTTGATTACGTACTTGAGTGTGTCCACAATAATGAGCAGATGCGTCTTGCTGAGCTCGCTTCTTACGAAGGATGCCAACTCATCGAGCCTGGCGCCCTCTCTGGCCCGTTTGGCCGCGGCGAGTACCACAAGTCCCAGCCCCATGGAGATAGAGGATGAGTCTATGACCTCAATTCGGCACGGCGCCTTGACGAGCTCCCTGGCGAGCAATGCCGAGTTGTAGGTGCCGCTTTCCTTGGAGGTAAGGTGGATGGAGATTATCTCATCCGTCTCCTGTGCGAGGCGATTGTAGGCCTCTGCGAAGTCATTCGGCGAAGGTACCGAAGTACTCGGAAGCTGGCTATCCCCCACCAGACGCGTATAGAACTCATCCTCGCCGATATCGACACGGTCACGGTAGGCATCGCTGCCGAACACGACGTATATCGGCACTGTCGTTATGTCGAGTTCCTTCGCCAGCTCAACAGGGATATCGCATGTGCTGTCCGTTACGACCTTTACCGTCATGGTGTGCCCTCCTTGAGGGGGACTCGAAGGCTGGTTGCCATGAATTCAGGGTGCGAGAGGGGTGCTCATTTCCTTCTCGACACCGTGATGAAGGCAGAACGGCTGGTGAGTAGTCGGACTATGCCAACCTGATATGGTATCGAGCTGCTACCTCTTCCTGTACTGGCGTGCCTTGCGGGCTCTGCGCAGGCCGTATTTCTTGCGCTCCTTGACGCGGGAATCCCTGGTAAGCAGGCCGTGTCTGCGCATCTCCGGCCTGAGCGATTCGTCCATCCCTACAAGCGCCCTGCTGATGCCATGGCGAACGGCGCCCGCCTGTGCGGCGACGCCACCCCCCGTCACTTTCACGACTATGTTGAATGCGTCGGTCTTGTTTATGACCTTGAGGGGCTGCATCGCCACCTCTCGCAGTCGTCCGATGGGGAAGTACTCCTCGAAGGGCTTGCCGTTAACGACTACTGCGCCGTTGCCGCGCACAAGCCTTACCTGGGCCAGAGCTGTCTTGCGCCGCCCGGTACCGCGGAAGTAGACCTGTTCGCTCAAGCTAAGACTCCTTCCCTGTCGCTGCTCTGACCTGCGCTTCGTGTGGATGGTCAGGTCCTGCGTACACCTTCAGCTTCTTGAACATCGCCCTTCCGAGCCGGTTGTGTGGCAACATACCGCGCACAGCATACTCAACGGCCCTTGTCGGATGCTTCTGCATCATCTCCTCGAAGCGGAGGCTCCTCAGACCGCCGGGGTAACCCGAGTGTCTGTAGTACACCTTGTCTGATGCCTTGCGACCTGTTACTCGTACCTTGGACGCATTGACGACAATCACGTAGTCCCCAACGTCAATGTGTGGAGTATAGAGAGGCTTGTGCTTCCCCTTCAGCAGAGTGGCGACCTCCGTTCCCAGCCGGCCGAGTGGACGTCCTGAGGCATCCACCACATGCCAAGTCCTCTGCACCTCCGTCTTCTTCACAGTATGTGTCCTCATATGCCCGTCCTCTCAAGCGAATCCCACCCGTCGTACTCTACACGAACCAGGCAAAGGCCGCATGCAGGCGTAGCGGGCCATGCTGCCCCGGGGGTCTTCGACTCTATCATGTCGCGGAAGCCGTCGACGCCGAGCTTGCCGAGACCCACGCGGACCAGGGTACCGACAGTGCACCGTACCTGTCTGCGAAGAAACGCGTCGGCTGCCATGGTGAATACCAAGACCTCACCCATCCGCGCGAACTCCGCCGAATGTACCGTTCGGACCGTGTTCCGCTCCGCCACCGTCGTGAACGACGCGAGGTCTTGCCGTCCGAGCAGCAACCGGCACGCCTCGTTCATCAGATCGATGTCGAGGTGCCGACCAACGTGATACGTTTGCCTCCGCAGCAGCGGCGACGGCACGTCGCGGTTCAGGATTGTATAGCAATACGTCCTCCTGACGGCATCGCGCCGGGGATTGAAGCCCGCAGGGACTTCACGTCCAAATCTGCATGCCACATCAGGCGCGAGGTGATGGTTAAGCCCTTCGATGAAGTCCTGCACATCCATATCCGAGCTTGTGCTGAAACTGATGACCTGGCCCGTCGCATGCACACCTGTGTCCGTCCGGCCCGCGCCTGCGACGGACACGCTTTCCTGAGTAAGCTTCTCAATCGCGCCCTCGATAGCCGCCTGAACTGTGTGAGCATTCTTCTGCCTCTGAAATCCGTGGAAGCCCGCGCCGTCGTACTCTACGACTAGAGCCAGCTTCCTTGCCGCCACCACTACCTCTAGGTGAGTTCCACCTGCGCCATGGGAGCGGCGTCCCCCGCTCTCGGCCCCAGCTTGACCATCCTGGTGTAGCCACCCGGCCGGCTTGCGTATCTTGGCCCCAACTCGGCGAAGACCTTATCCACTACCTTCTTGTCCGATACGAACGAAAGGGCCTGGCGTCTTGCGTGCAGGCTTCCGTCTTTCCCCAGAGTGATGATCTTCTCGGCCAGAGGCCTCGTCTCTCGCGCCTTGGCCTCTGTCGTGACTATCTTCTCGTAGCGAAGCAAATCCGTGACAAGGTTCCGATATAGCGCCATCCTGTGCCCGGTTGGTCGTGACAGCTTCCTTCCTGCTACGCGATGCCTCATTCTTGTGTCTCCAAACGAACTGCCGCCTGCTGTGGGGCCGACTTCAGTCCGGCTGCGTTTCTTCCTCTGTCTCTGCTCCCTCAGCCTCCAATGCGTCCTCCGGCGGGGTGATCCCTTCTTCGGCCGGCTCTTCTTCCTCCTCTTGCTCCGACGGAAGCAGTCCAAGCCTGTCGAGTCGTTCCCAGACCTCCTCCAACGACTTCTGCCCGAAGCTTCGCAGGCCGAGGAGGTCCTCCTTGCTTCGTTCCAGCAGTTCCCCGACCTTGGTGATGCCGCTCCGGCGCAGGGAATTGAAGGTGCGGGCCGACAGTTCGAGCGCCTCCAGAGGCATGTCGTACTGCTCCGGTGGTATCGCCGGTGCGGCCGGCTTCTCCCCCTCTGCGGGCACCTTGCCCAAGTCGTAGAAGAGAGAGAAGTGCCTGGTCAGTATCTCGGCGCTCCTCGAGAGAGCATCCGTGGGGGATACTGTGCCGTCCGTCCAGGTCTCCAGGATCAGGCGGTCGTAGTTGCTCACCTGACCTACGCGGGTCTTCTCCACCCCGTAGTTGACCCGTCGGACCGGTGTGAAGATAGCGTCCACCGGGATAACTCCGAGCGGCATGCCGTCGCCATGGGTCGCCGCTGTGTAGCCCTTGCCGTGCTCGACATAGAAGACAACGCTCAGACTGGCTTCCGGCGAGTCGAGGGTAGCCAGATGCAGCTCCGAGTTGATGACCTCGAAGTCAGCGGACGGCGCGATATCGCCGGCGCACACCGCTCCTTCTCCCTGGGTCTCCAGATAGAGCCTGCCCGGCCGGTCGGACAGGGGTTTGAGTCTCATTTCCTTGACGTTCAGCAAGAACTCGATGACGTCCTCTTTGACATGCGGGATCGTGGCAAACTCGTGCTGAACACCCTCAATCTTGACGGCCGTCACTGCCGCGCCGGTGAGGGAACTCAGCAGAACCCTTCGCAGGCTATTGCCGAGGGTGATGCCGAAACCGGGCTCGAGTGGCTCGACCACGAACCTTCCGTAGTCGTCGGTAGCCTCCTCACATTCCACCGTCGCCGTAACTAGTTCAAGCAATGCATCCCCCTCCTCTTCACAGAAGATGAAGTGCTATCGTGAGTAGAACTCCACGATTAGCCGCTCGTCGATTATGGACTCGATGTCGTCACGTGTTGGAACGGATACCACCCTGCCAACCATCTTCTCCGCGTCGAGTTCCAGCCATCCGGGAATCACCCTGCCCTCTATCTCGGCCTCAGCCGCACTGTATGGCACCGTTTGCCGACTTCCCTCGTGCCAGGCAACAACATCCCCTACCTTGAGCCGACACGAGGCCACATTGGTCTTGCGGCCGTTGCGTGTGATATGGCCGTGAAGGACCAGTTGCCGTGCCTGCCTTCTGGAATCGGCGAAGCCGAGGCGATACACGACGTTGTCCAGTCTTGTCTCCAACATCTGCAGGAGGTTCTCGCCGCTGAGTCCCGGCCTCCGTGCCGCCTCTTCGAAGTACTTCTCGAACTGTCGTTCGAGCACGCCGTACATGTAGCGCGCCTTCTGTTTCTCCTTGAGCTGGATGCTGTACTCCGAAACCCTGCGGCGTGTTACTTTGTGCTGCCCGGGCGGTGTGTGTCGTTTCTCGACCGGACACTTCGGAGTGAGGCACTTGGCCCCCTTGAGCATCAGCTTCTCGCCCTGGCGGCGGCAAATCCTACATGCCGGACCCGTGTAACGGGCCATGCGATACCTCCTCTAAATCCTTCTTCTCTTCGGAGCACGGCACCCGTTGTGGGGTATTGGGGTCACGTCGCGGATACTGAGTATGTTCAGTCCCGCTGCCTGCAGCGAACGTATGGCAGCCTCACGACCGCTGCCCGGACCTTTGACGTAGACGTCGATCTGTCTCAAACCGTGCTCCATGCCTCGTCTCGCTGCAGCCTCTGCCGCCCGCTGGGCAGCGTAGGCTGTCCCTTTGCGCGAACCCTTGAATCCCACTGTCCCGGAGCTGCCCCAGGCTATTACATTGCCCTGTGGATCAGTGAGAGTGATTATCGTGTTGTTGAAAGTCGACTGGATATAGGCTCGACCCTTGGGAACGGCCTTCCGTTCACGTCTCCTGAGGCGTGTCGGCTTCCTCTTAGCCATAGGGCACCTCCGATTACTTCTTCGTCATGCCACGCCGCCTGCCCCTGCCGGCAACCGTGCGTCTTGCGCCCCGCTTGGTGCGGGCGTTGGTGCGGGTCCGCTGGCCATGGACAGGCAGGCCCCTGCGATGTCTGAGGCCCCGGTAGGATCCGATATCGATGTACCTCTTGATATTGAGGTTTACTTCCTTGCGCAGGTCACCCTCGACCCTGTAGCCCTTGTCGATTACCTCGCGAATGCGGTTGACCTCCTCGTCGGTAAGGTCCCTGACCCTGGTGTCGGGGTCGACGTTGGCCTCGGCCAGTATCTTGCTGCTGACCGCCGAACCGATGCCGAAGATGTACTGCAGTGAGGTCTCGATCCGCTTGTCTTTCGGAATATCTACGCCCGCTATTCTGGCCATTGCTCCTCCTGAAGGACCCGTCAGCCCTGGCGCTGCTTATGCCGCGGATTGCTGCAAATAATCCTGACAACGCCCTTCCGCTTCACTACAGCGCATTTCTCACAGCGCGTCTTGACCGAAGCTCTTACCTTCATCGCTCACATCCTATGAATAACTCGCCTACTTGAAGCGGTATGTTATCCGTCCTCGGCTCAGGTCGTACGGCGACAGCTCAACTAGCACCTTGTCACCCCTGAGTATCCTTATGTAGTGCAGTCTCATCTTCCCGGAAGCATGTGCCAGAACCTGATGACCATTGGCCAACTCTACGCGAAACATAGCGTTTGGCAACGGCTCAACCACCGTACCTTCAACCTCGATACTCTCCTTCTTTGACACAGGCTGTCTGACCGCTCCTCGAATTGCTGGCCTAGTTTGTTGTCAGTATCTCGGCCATATCGTCTCCGATGGCTATAGTATGCTCGAAATGCGCTGACAGACTACCATCCATCGTCACCACTGTCCATCCGTTGTCTGTCATACGCGTCCGCCAGCCCCCGGCGTTCACCATGGGCTCCAGAGCGAGCGTCATCCCGCTCTGCAGCAGCGGGCCCTCACCCGGCTCCCCGAAATTTGGTATCTGCGGGTCCTCGTGGAGTTGCCGGCCGACCCCGTGTCCGACCCACTCCCTGACAACGGAGTAGCCCCTGCTCTCGACGTACTCCTGTATCGCGGCTGATGCGTCCCCGAGCCTATTCCCCGCTCTGGCATGCTGTATTCCCGCGTCAAGGGCACCCCGCGTGACCTCGATTATCTCCCTTGCGGCGGGTGACGCACCACCGACGGCCACAGTGACCGCGGCATCGGCGTGCAGACCCTTGAGTCTGGCCCCGAAGTCCAGTGACAGAATCTGACCCTCTTCCAGCCGACGGTTGCCCGGTATGCCGTGCACTACCTCTTCGTCAATTGACGCGCATATCGAAGCAGGATAGCCACGGTAGTCCTTGAATGACGCTGTCGCTCCGTGCCTTTCCAGTATCCCTACGGCGATTTCGTCCAGGTGTGCTGTTGTCACTCCTGGTTTCGCCTCCTCACTCAGTTTCTCCAGCACCTCTGCCACAATTCGGCCCGCAGTCCTCATGATGAAGACCTCTTCCCGCGATTTCAGAACAATCCCCATCGTGCGTATGGCCCCACCTCCGGGTCAGTTTTCCCCAAGGACCCTGATCATCTCGGAGGTAACGGCATCTATGGACTGCTCGCCGTTCACCTCCACGAGCTTTTCCCTGTCCTTGTAGTAGTCTATCAACGGCATAGTCTGCTTGAAATAGACTTCCAGCCTCTGCCTCGCTGTCTCCTCAGTGTCGTCCGGCCGCTGGTAGAGTTCCCCGCCGCAGTAGTCACACTTGCCCTCTTCCTTCGGCGGCATCTCAGTGACGTTGAACGGGGCCTGGCACTTGCGGCATATCCATCTCCCGCTCAGCCGCCTCAGGAGCTCCTCGTTCGAGACCTTGATATAGACTACCTTGTCTATACTCTTGTTTTCCCTGGCCAGCGCCTCGTCGAGAGCCTTCGCCTGGTCGAGCGTCCGAGGGAAACCGTCAAGGAGGAATCCCCTGGCGCAGTCGGGTTGGGATATCCTGCCGAGAATCATCTTCACGGTGACTTCGTCAGGAACGAGCTGACCCTTCTCCATGTACGACTTGGCTATCTTGCCGAGTTCGGTGCCCTGCTGCTGCTCCTGTCGAAAGAGGTCGCCCGAAGCAATATGGGCCATGTTCAGGCTCTTGGATATCTCCACTGCCTGTGTACCCTTTCCCGCGCCGGGTGCTCCCAGAAGAATGACCCTCAAACATGACCTCTCATTGTCACTTGATAAAGCCCTCGTAGTGGCGCATCAAGAGCTGTGCCTCGATCTGTCTCATGGTATCCAGTACCACGCCGACAACAATGAGGAGTCCGGCGCTGGATACCAGCATCAGAGTCTGGTCGGCTGTATCCGTTATCAGCCGGGCGAGGAGCGGCGAGACAGCCACGGCCCCCAGGAAGAGGGCGCCTCCCCATGTGATCCGCGTAGTCACCTTGTTGAGATACTCGGCCGTGGGGCGCCCCGGACGAATTCCCGGGATGAACCCTCCTTGCCTTTGCAGTGTCTCCGCCAGGTTCTGCTGCTGGAAGATCACCATAGTATAGAAGAACGTGAAGCCCATCACAAGCAGGAACAAGAACAGCCAATACCACCATCCATCGACGCTGAAGAGAGTGTCGACGAAGCTCGCTCCTCCAGCCACCCAAGAGTTACCCGAGGTTAGGAAGAAACTCGCAATCCACGCCGGAAACACCAGCAAGGCGTAGGCGAAGATCAGGGGTATCATTCCCGCAGAGTTGACTCGGAGGGGGATGTGTGTGCCGCCGGTCTGACGGTACATCCTGCCACCCCGGAACATGCTGCGCGAGTACTGCACAGGTATGCGTCGTACGGCCTCGGTCACAAACACGATGAAGAAAGCTATGGCCACGAGCAGGAGAAGCAATCCCACCAGGGCAAGGCCGCCTTCCTGCTGGTAGCTCCGCCATATGTTGAGCGGAAGCGCCGACACAATCCCGCCGAATATGATTATGGATACCCCGTTACCGATGCCACGCTCGGTTATCCGTTCGCCAAGCCACACAAGGAACACGGTTCCGGCCACGAGAGAGAAAAGCATAGCCATTGTCGGCAGCAGCAATCCCCCAGTCACACCGATGTCGCCAACCAGAGGCGTCTCCACTCCGTTGACATTCACGGTCGTCGTGTGCAGCATTACCAGTTGACCATATCCCTGCAGAAGGGCAAGCGGCACGATCGCCCAATGTGTGTACTGGTTCAGCTTGCGTCTTCCTGCCTCTCCCTCACGCTGCAATGCCTGCAATCGCGGGATGACCGGGATAAGGAGCTGCATGATAATGGAAGCGGTTATGTAAGGGTATACCCCCAGCATCGCTACGCTGACATTTCGGAGAGTGCCACCGCTGAACATGTCGAGCATACCGAGCAGCGGGGAAAGCTGTTCACGGCCGCTCATGAGTTCGTCGAGGGCGTCCGCGTTTACGGCGGGGATTGTAACGTGTGCCACGAAGCGGAAGACCACAAGCATGGCCACTGTGAAGAGCAGCTTCCGCCTGAGGTCAGGCAGGCCGAACGCATCGATGACGGCCTGTAGCAGTCGCGGCTTGGAACTCCGCTGGGGTTGTCGCATGCGGTCCTACGTATCTACGGGATTTGCTCCACGGTGCCGCCGGCTTCCTCGATCTTTCGTCTGGCAGATTGAGAGAAGCTGTTGGCCTTCACGACGAGCGCCTTGCGCAGGTCACCGTCGCCCAGTATCTTGACCGGCTTATTGATTGACCTCACTATGCCGGCGGCGTGTAGCTTGTCAGGTGTGACTTCTGTGCCCTCGTCAAACGACTGGAGCGAATCGAGGTTCACCACGCTGTACTCGACCTTGAACGGATTGGCAAACCCGCGGATATGAGGCAACCGCTTCACCAGCGGAGTCTGTCCACCCTCGAACCTCGGATGTACACCCCCACCGGAGCGAGCCTTCTGGCCTTTCAGACCGCGGCACGAGTATGTGCCATGGCCGCTGCCCACCCCGCGCCCTACGCGTTTGCGGGTACGCTTCGCGCCGCGGGGAGCCTTCAACGCATCCTGTCTCATCGCCTTCTCAGCCACTGGCTTCCCGCACCTCCAGAAGATGGCTGACCTTCCTGGTCATGCCGCGCACCGGCGGCGAGTCATCGAGGACAACTGTCTGGTTGAGACGACGCAACCCCAGTGCCCTGATAGTCCTCTTCTGATCAGCAGGGTAGCCGATGGCGCTCTTCTTCCAGGTTATCTCAAGCCTGCCCACTCTGCCTCCCGGTCCTGCGAGCGACTTCTACCTCAGGGTCCCTCAGTTCGGACAGGGCTTCCATGGTCGCTCTCACTACGTTGACGGGATTGGAGCATCCGATTGACTTTGTCACGACGTCCTTGATGCCGGCGGCCTCGACGACTGCCCGGACGCCTCCGCCTGCGATCACGCCTGTACCGGGCCGCGCAGGCTTCAGCATTACCCTTGCCGCCCCGAAGCTGCTGGTGACCTTGCAGGGTATCGTCCCGTCCTTGATGGGGACTCGAATCAGGTCCCGCCTTGCTATTGCTCCGCCCTTTCGAATGGCGGCCGGGACCTCCCTGGCCTTGCCCAGGCCGACTCCAACATAGCCTTCGCCATCGCCGACAACGACGAGTGCGCTGAAGCTGAACCGCCGACCGCGCTTGACAACCTTCGCCACGCGGTTCACAGTGACCAGCTTCTCCGATAAGTTCAGGTCCCTCGGGTCAATCCTGTCGCTGCCTGTCCCAATCATTCTGCCTAGAATCGCAATCCCTCCGCGCGAGCTCCATCGGCCAGGCTCTTCACTCGACCGTGATATCTGTAACCACCGCGGTCGAATAGGACCTCGTCCACTCCCTGTCCTTTGGCCCGCTTCGCTATGAGCGCTCCAACCAGCTCAGCCTTCTCCTTCTTGGCCTTCCCCGAGAGATTGTCTCGCAGCTCCGGGTCAAGTGTGGAGGCGCTGACCAGTGTGCGCCCGCTGCTGTCATCGATAACCTGCGCATATATGTGTTTGAGGCTCCGGAACACCGAGAGGCGGGGCCGCTGCGCACTCCCCGACATATTCCGCCGAATCCTGCTGTGGCGCTTCTTTCGCGCTGCCCTGATATCACCCGCGCTCTGCATTCTCGCCTACTTCTTCTTTCCTATCTTGCCGGCCTTTCCGGCCTTGCGCCGGACCTTCTCCCCGGCGTGCCTGATTCCCTTGCCAAGGTAGGCGTCGGGAGGTCGAATGGAACGGATTTCGGCGGCAGCCTGGCCAACGGCTTCCTTGTCGATACCCGAGACTATGATACGCGTCGGTCCCTCAACGCCCACCGTCACGCCCTCCGGCGGCTTGTACTCTACCGGCTTGCTATAGCCCACCTGTATGCTCAGGCTCGTTCCTGCCTGCTGGGCGCGGTAGCCGACACCCTGCAACTCGAGAGTCCTCTGGAAGCCGTTACTCACGCCCTCCACCATGTTTGCCACAAGGCTTCGGGTGAGTCCGTGCTGCGCGCGGTGCATATGGTTATCGGTTGGCCGTGAGACCGTCAGGACACCATCACCGAGGTCTATGATCATATCTGCCGGGACCGATCTGCTGAGCTTTCCTTTCGGCCCTTCGACCATGACCTCGTTCCCGTTGATCTTGACTTCAACGCCCTTGGGTAGTGGTATCGGCCGTCTTCCGACTCTTGACATCCCCTAGACCTCGGAATTCCTACCAGACATAGCAGAGTATCTCGCCACCGATGCCCTTGTGGTAGGCCTGTTTGCCGGTGAGCACACCCTTCGAGGTGGACAGGACCGCTATGCCCAATCCGCCGTAGACCCGCGGGATTTCGCCGCGCGGGCAGTACACACGCAGCCCGGGCTTGCTGACACGTTGCAGGCCTCGGACAACCGGCTGTCTCCCCTCATCGTAGGCTATGTGTACTCTTATGACGCGCTGAGGTGTAGTCCCCTTGAGCACCTCATAGTCGCGAATGAAGCCCTCTTCCTTGAGGACCTTGGCTATGGATATCTTGATCTTGGAGGCAGGGATGAGTACAGACTCGTGCCTCGCGGTCACCGCATTCCTGATGCGCGTGAGCATATCAGCTATGGGGTCCGTGACACTCATTTCTACCTCTCGTCCTCGCTACCAGCTTGACTTCCTCACTCCGGGGAGGACCCCCTGGAGCGCCAGCTTCCTGAAGCATATCCGACACAGGCCGAACATACGGATGTACGCACGTGGCCTTCCGCACATAGCGCACCGGTTCCGGTGCTGCACCCTGTGTTTCGGAGGGCGCTGTGACTTGACTACCTTCGATACCTTCGCCATTTCTTGTCCTCAGCGGGCAAAAGGCATGCCCATCAGTTCCAGAAGTCGTCTGGCTTCCTCATTTGTCCCGGCCGTAGTGACGACACATACCTGAAGTCCCCGGATTCTATCTACCTTGTCGTAGTCGATCTCGGGGAAGATAATCTGCTCCTTTATACCAAGCGTGTAGTTGCCCCGGCCGTCGAATCCATCCCTTGGCACCCCCTGGAAATCCCGGACGCGCGGCAGGACAGCGTTGATCAGTCGATCGAGGAACTCGTACATGCGTGTGCCCCGAAGTGTCACCTTCAGTCCTATGGGCATACCCTGTCTCAGCTTGAAGGAGGCGATCGACTTCTTGGCGCGGGTGACGATCGGGCGCTGGCCCGATATCAGGGCAAGGTCATTGGCCGCGGCTTCCAGTGCCCTCTGGTTCTGTATTGCCTCGCCAATCCCGATATTCAGGACTACCTTCTCCAGACGGGGGACGCTCATATGAGAGGGATAACCCATCTCCTTCATCATTGCGGGCACTATATCCTGACGGTACCTGTCCCTGAGTCTCGCCACTAGTCGATTACCTCACCGCATTCCTTGCAGACGCGAACCCTGCTTCCGTCGTCAAGCTTGCGAATGCCTAGCCGTGACGGCCGCTTGCACTTCGAACAGACAACCATAACATTGGAGATACTGATCGGGGCCTCTCGCTCGATAATGCCTGCCTGCCTGACGTTGGGTCTTGGCTTCATATGCCGCTTGGTCATGTTCACGCCTTCGACGAGGACAAGACCCCTGTCAGGGAACGAGCGGTGTACCTTGCCCTTCTTGCCCCGGTCGTCTCCGCTGATGACCAGCACTTCGTCGTTCTTGCGCACTCTCATGGCGTCAGCCCTCGCCCGCTCCTACAAGACCTCTGGAGCGAGCGATATTATCTTCATGAAGTTCCTGTCTCGAAGCTCACGCGCCACTGGGCCGAAGATGCGGCTACCCTTGGGATTCCCGCGATCGTCAAGCACGACGGCTGCGTTCTCATCAAAACGTATGTAGGATCCGTCGGGTCTTCCATAGGTCTTGGCCACGCGTACCACCACGGCCCGTACTACGTCACCCTTCTTGACAGCGCCTGCCGGGGTCGCTTCCTTCACGGAAGCCACTATGACATCACCGACACCGGCATACCTTCTCCGGGTCCCGCCGGGAATGCCTATGCACATTATTTCCTTTGCCCCACTGTTGTCGGCCACCCTCAGTCGCGACTCCGGTTGAATCATATCTCACTCGATCTCCGAAGGCTTAACGGACACAGCCTCCGCCTTCCTCAGGATGGATTCAACCCTCCAGCGCTTGTCCTTGGAGAGCGGGCGAGTCTCCACTATCTGTACGATATCCCCTGGATCACAGGAGTTGTCGGCGTCGTGAGCCTTGAACCGCCTTCGGTACGTGACAATGCGCTTGTATTTCGGGTGAGCACGGCGCGTCTCCACTGCGACGATGACCGTCTTGTCCATCTTGTTGCGCAGAACGCGACCCTGACGCCTCTTAGTCTGATTCTTCATCGACTCTACCTGGCGAGCTCACGCTCGCGCATTATGGTCTTCAGTCGGGCTATCTTCCTTCTGGTCTTCCCAAGCTCACTGTAGTTGGAAAGCTGCCTGGTGGCATGACGCACCCTCAGGTTGAACATCTCCTGGTAGGCGTCCTCCAACTGCTTGGCCAATTCTCTGTCGTTGAGGCTTCGTATCCTGTCGATTCTCATCGCGATTGCCTGCTAGGATCCGACTTCAGTAAGTGCTTCTCGGCTGACAAAGCGGGTACGAATCGGCAGCTTGTGCGCGGCCCTGAGCATTGCCTCTTGAGCAAGCTCCTTTCGTACACCCGATATCTCAAACAGGACTTTGCCGCGCTTCACCACCACCACCCAATGGTCGACCGCTCCCTTGCCGCTACCCATCCTTGTCTCGGCAGCCCTGGCGGTGACGGGCTTGTCCGGAAAGACGCGAATCCACACCTTGCCGCCGCGCTTCACATGGTGGACTATGGCGCGTCGGGCAGCCTCTATCTGCCTGTTGGTCATCCAGGCGCACTCCTCGGCTTGAAGCCCGTACTCACCAAAGGCTACGGTATTGCCGGTCTGCGCGGTTCCGGCCATGCGACCTCTCTGTGCCTTCCGGTATTTCACTCTTTTCGGTTGGAGCATGGCTATTCCTCGCTGGGAGTTATGACCATTTCGTCTTCGCCCAGCACACCAAGTAGGCTGCGCTCCGGCAGCACATCACCCTTGTATATCCATACCTTGATACCGATGACGCCCATCGCTGTCAGGGCCTCGGCGAACCCGTAATCTATATCGGCGCGCAACGTGTGCAGGGGCACGCTTCCCTCGCGCACGGTCTCGTGTCTCGCTATCTCGGCCCCGCCCAGCCTGCCCGAGCACTTGATCCTTACTCCCTTCGCACCACGGAGCATTGTCCTGGACATCGACTGCTTCATTGCACGGCGGTAGGAGACCCGGCGCCTTAGCTGCTCCGATATGTTCTCCGCTACCAACTGGGCGTCCAGTTCAGGCTGAGCGACCTCCATGACGTTCAGGCGCACCTTCTTGCCGGTTACCTTCTCCAGGTGAGCCCTCACCTCATCAACCCTTTGACCGCCTCTGCCTATAACGATGCCAGGCCTGGAAGTGTATAGGGTCAGTGTCACCTCGTTGGCCTTCCGCTCGATCTCGACCTGCGAGATACCCGCGTCCTTGTACTGGCTCCTGACTGCCTTTCGTATCTCGACGTCCTCGCCGACCAGCTCGGCGTAATGCTTCGAGTCGTACCAGCGCGCCCGCCAGTCCTTGATGAAGCCGAGCCTGAAACCGTATGGATGAACCTTATGACCCAATCACTCCTCCTCGACCACGATTGTGATGTGACTGAAACGGCGGCGATATGGGTTGACGCGACCGCGAGCGCCGGCCCTGAACCTTCTGAGCTTCAGGCCCTCGTCGGCATAGGCTTTGACTATCTTGAGCTGAGAGGGCATCATCTGGTAGTTGTTCTCCGCATTCGAGGCAGCGGACTTCACCACCTTTGCCACAAGCTTCGCCGAGCGGCCGGGCACGAAGCTCAGGGTGGAGAGCGCATCGTCCACCTTTCGGCCTCGCACGGCGTCGAGGGTTAACCTGACCTTCCTCGGCGATACCCGGACCTGTTTCGCTGTCGCCCTTACTTCCAAAGCCCTCAATACCTCGGCTGGTTCCCAGCACCGGTCACGCTACTTGCCTCTGACGCGGCTGCCCTTCTCCGATCGTGCAACATGCCCTCTGTATGTCCTTGTCGGCGCGAACTCACCCAGCTTGTGACCGACCATGTTCTCCGTGATGAATATGGGCATGTGCCTTCTCCCGTCATGCACCGCGACCGTCATCCCGATCATCTCGGGGACGATTGTCGATGCTCTCGCCCATGTCTTGATCACCACCTTCTGGTTGCTCTGCATCGCCCTTTCGACTTTCTTGAGCAGCTTTGCGTCTATGTGCGGGCCCTTCTTCGTAGACCTTGACATGGACTACCTTCTTCTCCTTACCACCAGCCTCTTGCTCTTCTTCTTCCTTCTGGTCCTGTATCCCAGGGCGGGCTTGCCCCAGGGGGTCTTCGGCCCCGGGTGTCCGATAGGAGACCGGCCCTCCCCGCCGCCGTGCGGATGGTCTCTGGGCGTCATCGCTGACCCCCGGACCTGCGGACGCCAGCCCATGTGCCGGCGACGTCCCGCCTTACCCAGCGGTATGTTCGTGTGATCGGCGTTGCCTATCTGCCCAATGGTGGCCAGACACCTTTCGTCAACGCGTCGCAGTTCGCCAGAAGGAAGGCGCACCAGAGCGTAGCGGCCCTCTTTCGCAACAAGCTGGGCGGAGGTTCCAGCGCTCCTGACCATCTGGCCGCCCTTGCCCAGATTGATCTCCAGGTTGTGGATGGACGTTCCAAGCGGTATCGCCTTGAGCGGGAGAGCGTTGCCCGGCTTGATGTCGGCGCCTTCCCCGGAGCTGATCGTATCCCCGACCTTCAAGCCCTGCGGTGCGAGGATATATCTCTTCTCTCCGTCCGCATAGTAGATCAGAGCGATATTCGCAGAACGGTTCGGATCATATTCGATGGACGCCACCCTTCCGGGGATACCCGGCTTGTTCCGCTTGAAATCTATGATCCTGAGCCTTCGCTTGGCGCCGCCGCCTCTATGACGGACGGTCATCCGGCCCTGGTTGTTCCGGCCAGCGTTCTTCTTGTGCTGAGCAACCAGCGGCTTGTCGGGATGGCCCTTCGTGATCTCCGAGAAATCGGAGCCCGCCATTCCACGCCTGCCTGGTGACGTCGGCCGATACTGTTTCAATCCCACTTCTCTATACCTTCGGTCCGTATCAGACTATCCGCATTGGCGCCTAGACGCCCTCAAACAACTCGATCTTATCGCCGGGCTCCAGGGTGACAATGGCCTTCTTCCACGACGGCGTCATGCCGCGCCGCCGACCGGCACGGCGCATCTTCCCCGGAACGTGAATAACGTTCACAGAAGCCACCTTCACCTTGAAGGCCTTCTCCACCGCCAGCTTGATCTGCGGCTTGTTCGCATCTCTCGACACTTCAAAGGTGTACTTGTTCTGCTCCGAAAGGAGCGTGTTCTTCTCCGTTATCACCGGGCGTCTTATGACTTCGTAAGGATGCACGGCCTAGGCCTCCCCCGCTTCGACCGCAGCGCCACGAGATCCCCAGATCTCTTCCACACGCCGCACCGCATCCACGCTCATGACTACCTTCTGATGAGCGAGAAGGTCTCCAACATTCAGCATCCCTGCGGCAAGCGCACGTGTCTTCTCGATGTTGTTCACTGACTTGACGACGTTCTCGTCCTTGTCCGCAGTCACGAGAAGCGCCGACCGCGGCACTTCCAGGGTTCGAAGCGCGCTCGCTATCTGACTCGTCTTCGGTTCGGTCAGGCCGAACGAGTCAACCACCTTCAGATCGCCCTGGGCAAGCTTTGACGAAAGGACGCATTTCAAGGCCAGGCGGCGCATCTTCTTGGGCATCGCCTGCCTGTACGAGCGCATGTGCGGCCCCAGGGCTACACCACCACCGCGCCGCGTTGGGGAACGCCTGCTACCCGCTCTGGCATAGCCTGTGTGCTTCTGCCGGTAGAGCTTCCTCGTACTCCCGGACACCTCCCCACGCCGCTTGCTCTCAGCCGATCCTACCCGGGCATTGGCGAACTGCCTTACAAGGGCCTGATGTACGACTGACTCGTTAGGCTCGACACCGAAGACCGATTCGTCGAGTTCAATCGTATCGACTTCACTGCCTGATGTGTTGTAGACCGGCACCTGCACCCTACTCGTACCCTTTCGACTTGCGGATCAACAGGAGTCCCTTTGGCGCGCCTGGAACCGCACCCTTCACCAGGAGGAGGTTGCGTTCGGCATCAGCCTGCACGACCTCCAGGTGCGTGACCGTGACTCGCTCATTGCCCATGTGACCTGCCATCTTAAGGCCCTTCCAGACTCGACCGGGTGTGGTGCCGGAACCAACAGAGCCGGGAGCCCTGTGGCGGTCGGACTGCCCGTGGGTCTTCGGCCCACCGCCGAAGTGATGACGCTTTACCCCGCCGGCGAAGCCGCGTCCTTTCGATACACCGGATACATCCACCAGATCACCGGCCTTGAAGATACTGACATCCACACTCTGCCCTATTTCAATAGAGGCAACATCGTCGGTGCGGAACTCCCGGAGATGACGGAACTTCCCAAGCTTGCCAAGGTGACCGCGTTCGGGAGAGTTGAGCCTCTTCGCCTCTCCGAAGCCGAGTTGCACGGCGCTGTAACCTTCCTTCTCCGGAGTCCTGACCTGGGTTACAACGCACGGCCCCGCCTCGATAGCGGTCACCGGCTTGACCGAGCCGTCCTCGGTGAACACCTGGGTCATTCCTATCTTCTTACCGATTAGTCCTCTGATCATCGCGTTAGTGTCTTACAGCTTGATCTCGATGTCAACGCCTGCGGGAAGGTCGAGCGTTGTCAGCGCATCAATCGTCTTCGTCGTTGGATCAACGATATCGACGAGCCGCTTGTGAGTTCTTATCTCGAACTGCTCGCGCGAGTCCTTGTCCACATGGGGTGATCGTATCACGCAGAATTTCCGGATATGGGTTGGGAGTGGTACTGGTCCCACCACCGCCGCACCGGTTCTCTCGGCAGCCTCCACGATCTGGATCGCAGACTGATCGAGTATCTTGTGGTCGTAAGCTTTCAGTTTGATTCTTATCTTCTGCTTTGGCATATCAGCCCTTGTCTACACCCGCTGCCCCGATGCGACCCCCTGGGGCGCAACCTCGTAGGTATGGAACTCCATGGAATAGGTGGCTCTGCCCTGGCTTATCGACC
>CAZNOI010000026.1:0-34816 GCA_964574685.1 uncultured Dehalococcoidia bacterium | reverse complement strand
ACTGCCTCACCTCAGTGCCGTTTCCCGGACAATCCACGGATTAAGGGTGAATACGGGAAGTTGACTCGTTTGTGGCCCAGAGCTATAATGTCGAATTGGGAATCGCACTCCGGCGCGCCGGTCGGTTGTACTGGGCGGGTCGGCTTGCGGTCGCGCTGAAGGGCCAGATGGATCGCTTTGACAACTCCGCATTCACCCGCGCATCCAACCATCAGATTCGAAGTATTCCACACAGAAGGAAGCTCACCTGAAGGTATCGGAGGGTGAGCTTCCTTTTGCCGGTGGCCATAGCGTTGAAGCTGGAGGAAGCCATTGACTACGGCGACTGACATCAAGGAGCAAATTCGCGAGATCATAAACCCGCTGCGGGGGCGACAGATCGTGTTGATTCCGGCACTGCAGGCCGTGCAGGAGAGGCTGGGCTACCTGCCGCCCGAAGCGTTCGAGGAGATCGGCGAGATAGCCGGGGTATCCGCCAACACCGTTTACGGGGTGGCCAGCTTCTACGCCCAGTTCCGTTTCGTCAAGCCCGGCGAGCACATGATCAAGGTATGCCTGGGCACCGCCTGCCACGTCTGCGGAGCGACACGCATCGTCGATTCGCTGGAGCGCGAGCTGGAGATCAAGGAGAAGGAGACCACCGCGGACGGCAAGTTCAGTTTCGAGTCCGTGCGCTGCTTCGGCTCCTGTGCGCTGGCCCCAGTCATGGTGGTCGACGACGATGTCTTTGGAAGCGTTACCGGGCCCGGCGCAGTGGAGATACTGAAGAAGTACAAATAGGCTCATCGAAGGGGAAGCCCATGAAGTTCCCGGATATCCAGAAGAAGGCGCAGGAAGAGTGGAAGAACCTGTGGGAGAGTGACACGCCGCTCATCCTCGTAGGTCTCGCCACCTGCGGCATCGCTGCGGGCGGCAATGCCACGATGCAGGCCATCCATTCCGAGCTGGACAAACACGAAATCAAGGCGAATGTGATACCTGTCGGCTGCATCGGGATGTGCTACCTCGAGCCAATCGTGGACATCATCAAGCCGGGGCGTCCCCGCATCAGCTACTGCAAGGTCACAGCGGAGATGGTCCCCCAGCTCATCCAGGACTATCTCGTCAATGACAACCCGATGCCGGACCGCGCGCTGGGCACGTTCGGAGACCAGACCATCGAGGGCATCCCCAGGTTCTGGGACCTGCCGATGCTCAAGCCACAGGTCAGGATCGCAACGAAAAACTGCGGCCACATCAATCCCGAGGACGTCCTTCAATACGTCGCCAAGGGCGGCTACACAGGCCTGACAAAAGCGCTGGGCATGTCGCAGGAAGACGTGATCGGAGAGATGGAGAAGTCCGGCCTGAGAGGCCGCGGCGGCGCAGGCTTTCCGACATTCAGAAAATGGAGGGAAGCGCTCCGGAGCAAGCGGAACCCGAAGTTCGTAGTCTGCAACGCGGACGAAGGCGACCCCGGCGCGTTCATGGACCGCTCGGTGCTCGAAGGCGACCCGCACGCAGTGCTCGAAGGAATGGCGCTCGCGGGCTACTCCATCGGCACAAGGCACGGCTACATCTACTGCAGGGCGGAGTATCCGCTGGCCGTGAAGCGGCTCAACATCGCCATACAGCAGGCCAAGGAACTGAACCTGCTCGGCGATAGCATACAGGGCACCGACTTCAGCTTCGACATAGACATTATGCAGGGCGCCGGCGCGTTCGTTTGCGGCGAGGGAAGCGCCCTCATGTACTCGATCGAGGGCAAAAGAGGCATGCCGCGCGTCAGGCCGCCGAGGTCAGTTGAATCGGGTCTCTGGGGGCTGCCCACCTCTTTGAACAATGTGGAGACCTTCGCCAACGTCCCTGATATCATCGTCAAAGGCGGCGACTGGTTCGCGGGCTACGGCACAGAGGACAGCAAGGGCACCAAGACCTTCGCGCTCACGGGCAAGATCAACCGGCCCGGTCTGATCGAGGTGCCGATGGGCATCACCCTGCGTGAGATCGTGTATGACATCGGGGGCGGCATTCTCGACGACAAGCCCTTCAAGGCAGTACAGACGGGCGGGCCCTCGGGCGGGTGCCTCCCTGAACGTCTCCTCGATACGCCGGTGGACTTCGTCAATCTGAGCAAGGCAGGGTCCATCATGGGGTCGGGCGGCATGGTGGTGATGGATACCGAGACCTGCATGGTGGACGTGGCAAGGTACTTCCTGGCCTTCTGCGTCGAGGAGTCGTGCGGCAAGTGTGTCCCCTGTCGTGAAGGCCTGCCCATTATGCTCAGGATGATGGAGGAGATAACACGCGGTGAGGGGAAGCCCGAGTACATAGAGATGCTGAAGGAACTGGGCGAGACCATCATCTCGGGCGCACTCTGCGGACTGGGCACATCCGCTCCGAACCCGGTATTGAGCAGCATACGCTACTTCCTTGACGAATGGGAAGCTCACGTATATGAGAAGAGGTGCCCGGCGCTCGCGTGCCCGGCGCTGATTCAGTTCTATATCCTCCCCGACAAGTGTCAGGGCTGCGGCATATGCGCCAGGGCCTGCCCCGTCGATGCCATAACGGGCGGCAAGAGGATGGTGCACGTCATCGACCAGGAGAAGTGCATCAAGTGTGGCACCTGCATCGAGAAGTGCCCGGCCAAGTTCTCCGCCGTCACCAAGGTTAGCGGGGAGACTGTCGAGGTGCCTCCGGAGCCCGTGCCGATAGGGGCAGCAGCAGAATGAGCGAGGTGTAAGGGCCGTGACAACAACGTTGACTCCTGTCGAGACCGAGACCATCACGCTGACCATCGACGGCATCGAGGTGAGGACAGCCAAGGGGAAGAGAATCCTCGAGGCCGCGCTCGATGCCGGCATCTACATCCCAAATCTCTGCGCCATAAGGGACATCAAGCTGCCGACCGGCGCGTGCCGCCTCTGCCAGGTCCAGGTGGAGGGCAAGCGGGGATTCGTTACCGCCTGCAGTGAGCCCGCTGCCGACGGCATGGTGGTCTACAGCAACACGCCCGAGGTCAACGACATACGCCGCAAGGTGCTCCAGATTATGCTTGCCCGGCATCCCCACGTGTGCCTTACCTGCAACCGCAGGGAGCGCTGCAAGCCGGGCGATATCTGCCTGAGGCTGATAGGCGTCGACGAGCAGCAGTGCATCATGTGCCCCAAGAACGGCCGCTGCGAGCTTCAGCAGGCGGTGGACTTCATCGGCCTGGAGGAGATGCCATTCCCGTACACGCCCAAGGACCAGCCAATAGAGCTGGACAACCCCTTCATCGTGCGCAACAACAACCTCTGCATACTGTGCGGACGATGCGTCAGGGTATGCAACGAGGTGCGCGGCAACGAGGCCATAGCCTTCAACAGCCGTGGCATGGAAACGGTCGTTTCCGGCGCCTTCGGCAAGCCGCTGTCCGAATCCGGGTGCAAGTTCTGCGGGGCCTGCGTGGACGTATGCCCAGTGGGCGCGCTGGTGGAGCGACCGGGGAGGTATGCCGGTCTGCCCGACCGAGTCGTGACCACAATCTGTCCCTATTGCGGCGTCGGGTGCCAGTTGAATCTCGAGATCAAGGACGATCGGATCATACGCGTCATCCCCGACGAAGACGGCCCGGCCAACAAGGGCCAGGACTGCGTCAAGGGCAAGTTCGGTCTGGACTATGTCACACACCCGGAGAGGCTGAAGACGCCGCTTATCAAGAAAGACGGGCAGTTCGTTGAAGCGACGTGGGACGAGGCGCTGGATCTCTTGGCATCGAAGCTGAACGAGTGCAAGGGTAGCCAGTTCGCCGCCATATCGTCGGCCAAGTGCACGAACGAAGACAACTACGTATTCCAGAAGTTCACGAGGGGGGTGATGGGCACGAACAGCATAGACCACTGTGCCCGTCTCTGACATGCGCCCACAGTGGCCGGTCTGGCCACAAGCTTCGGCAGCGGCGCCATGACGAACTCCATAGCCGAAATCGGGGATGCGGGATGCATCTTCGCCATCGGCACCAACACCACCGACGACCATCCGGTCATCGCGCTGGAAATCAAGAGGGCCGTGGACAACGGCGCGAAGCTCATCGTAGCCGACCCGCGCAAGATAGAGCTGTGCCGCAGGGCCCACCACTGGCTGCGACAGCGGCCGGGGACCGACGTCGCTCTCATTATGGGAATGTGCCGGGTAATCCTCGATGAAGACCTGCTGGACAAACAATTCATCGAGGACCGCTGTGAGAACTTTGATGAGTTCAGGAAGTCGCTCGATGCCTTTGACCTGGACTTCGTCTCCAGGACAACCGGGGTACCCAAAGACCTGATCGCGGAAGCCGCAAGGGCCTTCGCGAAGCACGGGCCGTCGTCGATCCTGTATGCCATGGGTATCACCCAGCATACGCACGGCACTGACAACGTGATGGCCCTCGCGAACCTCTCAATGCTCACCGGCAACATCGGCAAGCCGTCCTCGGGAGTGAATCCGCTCAGGGGACAGAACAACGTGCAGGGCGCGTGCGACATGGGCGCTCTGCCGACGGTCTTCCCTGGATACCAGGCGGTCGCGCCGCCCGAGCTGCGGGACAAATTCGAGAAAGCCTGGGGCTGCTCTCTGCCCGCTGAACCCGGTCTCGCGCTGACCGAGATGTTCGATGCCGCCCTTGCCGGCACGGTCAAGGCCATCTACCTGATGGGCGAGAACCCGGTCATCAGCGACCCTGACGCCAAGCACATTGTCGAGGCGCTGGAGAAGGTCGACTTCTTAGTCGTCCAGGACATCTTCATGACCGAGACCGCGAAGTACGCTGACGTGGTCCTGCCGGGCGCCAGCTTCGCAGAGAAGGATGGCACCTTCGTCAACACCGAGAGGCGTGTTCAGAGAGTGCGCAAGGCTATGGAACCCGTCGGGGAATCCAAGGCCGACTGGCAGATATTCTGCGAACTGGCTCAGAAGATGGGTGCCAGGGGCTTCGATTACAGCGACCCCTCCGAGATAATGGAGGAGATCGCAGACCTCACGCCTTCCTACGGCGGCATCACCTACGAGCGGCTGGACGAAGTGGGCGGCCTGCAGTGGCCGTGCCCGACCGATGATCACCCCGGCACTGTCTACCTGCACGACGGCATGTTCGCGCGGGGCCTGGGCAAGTTCGCCGCACTCCAGTACAGGCCGCCGGCAGAGCAGCCGGACAAGGAGTACCCCCTCGTCCTGACCACGGGCCGCAACATGTACCACTTCCACACCGGGACCATGACACGCAAGACCAGGGGCCTCAACGAAATGAAAAGCGAGGAAGAGGTCGAGATCAACCCGAAAGACGCAAAGAAGCTGGGCATCGCCGACGGCGATGGTGTTCAGGTCTCATCGCGCCGCGGCAGTATTACGGCTAAGGCGAAGGTGACGGATAACTCGCCGGAGGGTGTCATCTTCATGACGTTCCACTTCGCTGAGAGCATGACGAACCTGCTGACCAATCCTGCCCTCGACCCCATATCGAAGATACCAGAGCTAAAGGTGTGTGCGGTCAAGGTTGAGAAGGCTGCCTAAGTAGTCCCCGAGGCACAGGCTCAAAGGGGCGACCCCTTTGCGGGGCCGCCCCTCTTGTCATCTAGGAAACCTGAGCCCCGGCGCGGATGCTCCGGGGCTACACACGATAGTGCTTGCGGGCAGGGCTGGAGCATCCGCTCCACCCACCACCTAGGGCGCCTTCAACCTAGACTTCACGATCTCGTACCCCTTCAACATCACATCGTCGTGGTTCCTCTCCAGCATGCGCCGAACGAAGGGCAGCCTGCCAAGCAGGTTCAGGACAGGATTCGTCGTCCCCACATCCCAGTTGAACGTGGACGTGGTGCCAACGCCTACCTCCTCCAACGCCCACCTACCCTCGCCGACCAGGTCGCCCGATGACTTGATCGCGATCAATCTCGGCGGCTCGAACTCGACGACTTCCACCGCGAACCTGAGGGAGTAAGGCAGCGCTCCCCGGACCTCGCAGTCAACGACGGTGCCCAGCTTCAAGGCCCTATCGACTCCCCTGGTCTCGGCCCTCTTCAGGTCGCTCCACCACGAGGGATACGCCTCGATGTTCTTCGCCTCCTCCCAGACCCTATCGATAGGGACGTCGAAGCGCCACCGGGTGACGAAATGGTACATCAGCATGCGGATCGACCCTCCCTATCCCCAGCCTACGTAATCCAGCTCACAATCCACTGGAGCGAGTCCCAGTAGCCGCCGGGCATCGGGTAACCTGAGATCACCGGGAAGAGGAAGGCGAACGCGCCGACGTTCAGAACCAGGTAGGCCGCCACCACCCACTTGCCCCAGGTCCACTTGCGCCACATCCACTGCAACCAGAGCACCGCTGCCAGGATGATGAACAGCACGTTCGGGTAGAAGTGGTAGATGAAGAGCGGCCTCTCCAGGGGCACGAAGATGAGCCACTGCGCCAGGAACGGGACCGCGATGAAGACGGCGATCCTTGACCTCTGGTTCCAGACCGCGGACATAGCACCCATCATGCGCCGCGCCACGAGCCCGATCGTAGCCAGCATGAACGGGATGCCCGCCCACCACAGCGCCGGATTGCCCATCGAAGAGATGTAGGACCTGGAATCAGGGAAGTAGCCGACGTACATCCAGAGCGGCTTCAGCACTATCGGCCACGTGTACCATTCAGACGTGTACGGGTGACTACCCACCTCACCGGAATGGAACCTGTAGGCGCCCAATTGAACACCCCAGAAGTCCGCGAGGTCATGTCCCGACAGGAAGTACGGGATGTAGGCAATGAAGTAGATGGCCACGGCCGTGAGGCCGCCACCCAGGAACGCCACAACCTCGGCCCGGCGGATTCCTCTCAGGCGCTGACCAAGCGTCTTCGATAGGCTGGCTAGCAGACCAGACGGGGGACTCGCCTGCTCGGCCGGAGAAATGGCGGGCCCCTCAGCTTCCGGCGGCTTACTCAGTTTGAGAAGGAGCAGCAGGATTACGAGTCCTGCGAAGCCCCACATGGTGACCCACTTGGTGGCGAAGCCGAACCCGAAGAATATCAGGCTTATGTAGAGCCACTTCGCGTTCCTTCCCGGGCGCTCGAAGTAACGATAGAAGCAGTAGAACATGGCCATGACGAAGAACAGCACATAGGTCTCGGCCGTACCGATCCGGGCCATGGCGAAGTGCATGAAGTCGAAGGTCAACAGGAAGGCGGCGAGCACTCCCGCCCAGTCCGATTTGAACAGCCGCCTGGCGAAGTCATATATCAGCGGTATCATCAGAGCGCCGAATATGACGCCCATGATGCGCCATCCGAACGGGTTCTCGCCGAACAGCGCTATGCCCACAGCGATTAGGTTCGGGCCCATCTGGGGGTGATCCCACATCGAGGGCTCGCGCAGGTTGAGGTTATCCTCCGCAGTACGCGTGAAGTAGACCTCGTCGAAGTAGGTGCGCGACATGTGGCTGGCGGGGTTATAGACAAGGTCCTGCTCGTCTATGAGGGCCGTTGCCGTCGGATTCCCGTTCTCGTCGATCGCGCGAAAGATCTCGATCTGCTCCCCGCGATTGAACAGCGCAACCTCGCCCAAGACGCCGGATGCCTTCTTGAACACCAGTCGGATGTACCGGGTGTCGTGCCTGATATCCAGGCCCTCCCACTGGCGGTGTCTCGACGACTGCTTCTGGGTCAGGTTCGTCGCCGACTTCCAGTCATCCGGGGAGCCCCACTCGATATCGACATTGAGGTCTGTCCTGTTCTGCACCAGCAGGTAGACCTTCTCCACGTATGTCACTTCACCTGCGTCGAGAACGACCTCCTGGCCCTCGTACTGCGGCGTCCAGTTCGAGTTGGGGAACCGGATGTCCCCAAGGTTCCACACGGAAATCGCGAAGTAGAACACCGCCAGAAGCAGGACAGCGTAGACCGGCCACTCGCGCCGGTCTCTCCACTTCGGGGTTGGCTGGTCGAGTGCCTCGTCAGGCGGCCTCGTAGCGGGCTGCGTCATAGCTGAAGACTCTGCATCCGCCAGAATCGCCATGTAGAGTAGAAGAACAGAAGGGCGTTCAGCGGCACAAGCACGTAGATAGTCCAATGCCCGTCAGGGATGAACTGCGGCGGCTCGACCCGCAGCACTGAGAGAACATAGTAGAGCTGTGCGAAAAGGGTGCCCGTCAGGCCAAAGAATACCGGCAGCATCCATCGGATCGTCGTTCGGTCAGCCATCAGGAGCGCCAGAATCGCGAGGACGGGAAAGAGGTAGCGCTCGTGCATCCTGGTCACAAGCATGAAGAACCCGAAAGCCAGCAGGAACACTGCGAAGATGGCGGCTTTCGGGCTGTACCTGCGGTGTAGCTGCCACATAGCAAAGCCGGCGAACAGGACAAATGCAAGAACTCCCCACTGCTGATATGTCAGCCCGAACTGCGTGACAGTATCGGCCTTCCAGAAACCCAGAAGGGCCCAGAAGTTGTAAGCATTGATGCTGTTGTACGGATACACTCCATATCCGGAGTACCTGTCTACAAGGAAGGCAATCGGGCTGTCCCAGTCGAAGGGAAGAATCAACAGGTAGAGGAGAAAGATGAAGACAGCACTGCTGGATACGGCACGTCTCCACCCTCCGTTCCTCAGAATGACATAGGCAAGCACGGGCAGCAGGACCACGCTCTGCGGCTTGCTCAGAATCGCCAGCGCGAAGAGACCGCCGCTCAGCTCGTACCTGGAGCGGCAGCCGGAGAAGAGAGAATAGAGTGAGGCCACCATGAAGAAGGTGTAGATGGAGTCCATCTGTCCCCAGACGGCAAGGTCGAAGATTACCGCCGGGTTGAACGCGTAGAGGGCCATTGCTCCAAGCGCGACCTTCGGCGAGAAGCGGCCGCGGAGGAAGCTGAAGATGAGGAATGCTGTCGCGAGGTCGAAGAGGTTCTGCGGGAGCTTGATTATGGTCGGCAGGCTGTCCGGACCGAGCGCCTGTGCCAGCTTGCCAAAGATGAAGAAGACGAAGACATTGAATGGAGGATAGTCGCACCACGTGTTGTTGTAGAAGTCATGCACACCCCCGCTTGCGGCTCCCGAAAACCATGCGGTGAAGCAGTTCGTGTCTACATGATAGCCTTCGATGGGGAACAGGAAGAACCTTACGAAGAACGAGATGATGAGGATGAGGATGGCAAGAGCCAGTTGCCCTCGCGGCCGCTCCAGGAATGACCTGACCCTCAAAACCGCTCCGCTATCCAGCGTTCAGTCCTCCGGCGAGTCTATTGTGCTGTTACTTCGTACAGCCTGGCGCCGTCCGCCGAGTACAGCAGCTTGTACACATCATCACGATCGTCGAACTTGGCCAGGCCGACGGGTTCGTATTGTTCGCGTTCCAGATCTCCAACGTACACGTACTCCACATTATACTTGATGATCCGAGCTATAGCTTCCTCGTCGTCCGGCGTAGAGTACACCGTGTTCACGTCCGCTTCCCGATCAGTCACCGGCTCCCAGGAGTTCCGCCACATCACCTCATGTGTAGTCCAGCCGATAACCGTGGGCAGACCGGTCATGGTCGATATCCGCGACGTGTACTGGTACGTCGCGCCCGGTGCCTCCAAGATCACGGGAGACCCCTCGATGTTCTCGTTGATCCACTCGATCGCCGACCGGTCGCCCGGGGCCAGCTCCTCGACATAGGCCAGGCCGTCCAGAGTTCCTCGGTTCAGACCGTAAGCCCCCTGCCTGCCGCTCGTCCAGCCCAGCGTATGCCCCAGAGGCTGGATCAGGCACGCCAGCAGGAGCAGGGCGGCCATGCCGAGCCATGCAGCTCTGAGCTTATGATTGACGCTGGACAGGAACAGATGGGTGGCGCCCGTCGCAGCTAGCCCCAGCATGACCCACGCCACAAGATGGAACTTGAGCACTGTGTTGAACCTCTCGAAGTCGCCCCCATAGGCGTCATCCACGTACAGCACTTCGCACCCGAGTAGAATGAGCGACCCCACTACCAGCAAGAGGCTGGTGAAACCGAGCTCAGGACTGCGCTTCGACCTCCATAGGCCGTACAAAGCCAGCAGAAGCAGCGGCAGGAGCACCAGCGCGATCTGCAAACCAAACACGAAGGCGACCGCCACAGCGACCACAGCGACGACCGCCACCACGATCGCGAGCGGTTTCCTCAGCAGCCCCGGCCTGCACAGTACACAGGACATCGAGAAGGCCGGCAACAGCGGAAGAGCAAACGCTTCGAGGAAGACCCACAGGCTGGTGCGCTCGGCCACGAGGCCTACGCCCTCCGCGCCGCCAGCGCCCGTGGAGAGGTAGAACGGAAGATAGGGAATGAACGCGAAGGCAAGAACAAGGACCAGGTACCTCTTCATAAGGTCAAGCCTGACCAACGCGAATGCCGCCAGGGTGAGTACCAGGCAGCCCGCAAAGGTCCAGGCATTCACGAGGTAAAGGAAGCCCAGCGCCAGCCCGAGCAAACCGGCCTTAAGAACGCTGTCCCTCCTCAGATCTACCTGTTTGCCCTCCCCTCTCCGGACCATCGCCAGAAGGAGCGCCATGTACATGAGCTCCACCGGTATGGCGACCGTCTGGGCGTGCACTTCTGCCTGCAGGAAGACGAAGTAGGGATAGGCATTGGCGGTGTGAGGTATTGTCTGCGCGCCTATGTCATAGGTGAGCAGCCAGTCGACGAGACCCGTTGGCTCGTCGCCGCTCAGGTAGCCGGCCAACTGGAACGCCCCTGTTATGAAGCCCGCTACGCAGACCAGCATCAGGCCGAGGAATCCGTAACGTTGACGTCCGGTGAGCCCGAAGCCAAGTCCCCAGGCGGCAACCGCGGACAGCGCGAACAACATCGACGAGGCCAGGTTGTAGCCTATCTCTACCGGCACCCTCGACAGCATTGTCAACTGGGCCACGAGGAGCTGCCCGCCGTAGTAGTAGGACAGGGGCTCCCCCGCCAGCCAGGGATCGTTGGGAGGGAACGTATCACTGCGCAGGATCGCATTCACGAACGCGAAGTCCATGAAGTCCTCGGTGTAGGCGTAGAAGATGTCGGGCTTGTAGTAGACGAAGACCAGAAACAACGCGAACGCGAGAGTGAAGACGGCCTCTCCGGCCAGCATCCTTCTCCAGGGCAGCTCCTCCGGCTTCAGGTGCCGCGCGCCAGCGACTAGGGAGACCACCAGCAACAGGCCGAGAGAAACGCCCAGATTCGCATAGCCGAAGGCCAGCAGGTTCAGGCTGGCCAGGAGCCACGAGACGAACCCGAACAGGACAAGGCCGACTATCTTGGATGCCGAATAGCCTCTATCCGGCAGCCTGCCGCAGACCCGCGAGACAAGCGGGAACGCGATCAGGCCGATAGCGAAGAGGACGAGCCACCAGATGACAACGTAGGCAAGCTGCATGTCTCAGTCGGACCCCGGTCTATCGTAAACGACGACGTTTGGCGTCGCAGGGTTCCGGCGGACGTATGTGGACTACCAGCCCAGCTTCACGCTCCAGAGGGCTCCCCACAGGTTGACTGCAATGCACAATGCAACGACCCCGACCATCCCCTTCGTCACCCTCTTCCCCATGCCGGCGCAGATAAGTATCAGCAGCAGGGGCATGAAGTCCAGGCTGTACCGATACCCGAACTGAACCCAGCCGGTGGAGAACCATAGCACCGTGGGCAGCAGTATCGCTATTATGGCAGCCCCCGCCCAGTAGTGCATTCTCTCTGAGCAGCCAGCCTTGAACGCGTAGAAAACCGCGGGCGTGGTAAGGAAGATGCTCATGCCGTCCGGCATGGGACGCAGGAACGGCCACCGATCGAGGTACTCGGGCGGCATCAGGAGGATTGTGTACAGGTGCTTGGGCAGGTAGTGTATGTTGAAGAAGCCGTACTTCTCGATGTCGGCGGCGAAGTAGGCGGCGTAGCTGTGCTGCAGATAACCGGTCTCGATCGGGCTGCCGAAGCGCACGAAGTTGAAGTAGGCCAGGAGTGCGATCGGCACCGCCAGAGCAGACAGGAACAACACGGGTTTTCGCGGAAAGCCCTCGTCCTTCACGAGGAGTGCAAGGAAGAAGATCGCTGCCATGACAACGGGCAGCCGGGCCAGGGCCGCGCAGCCCAGAAGCAGCCCGATCAGAAGCACACGTTTCTTGCCGAACAGCTCGATCAGGCTCAGCAAAAGGAAGAAGACTGCCACGATTTCGGCGTAGAACCAGGTTGTGCCACGGGTGGCCACCTCCCAGTGAACCGTCCCCAGCCCGAACAGAGCGGTGAGCATCCACAGCTTGAGTCCGTGCACTTTGAGGCGGCGCAGCAGGATGTACGCCAGGGCGACGTTGGCCGCCCCGATAGCCATGCTGATGCGCACCTGGTTCGTGTCCTCGCCGAACACGGCGACAGCGGGCAGCAGTAGGACTGCCGGCATGGGGGGACTGGCAAGATACTGCTTCCCTTCGTAGGTTACGAGGTCCTGGTAGTAGTCGGGATAGCCCTCCAGGTTCGCCCTCCCTTCGAGGAACGCTTCCGCCTGATAGACGTAGTGCTTGTACCACTGGAGCGGAGTCGAGTTCGTCAGGAAGTATATGCCGAAGACGACGAGCAAGATGATGAGGGGGATTCGGGCGCCCTTGAGAGTAGCGGTCCAGCTTGCAGCCACAGCGCCACAAAGCTTAAACCATGGAGGCAAGGTACTTCAAGCGGCGTAGTCGAATTATGGCGGGTTCCGCTTCGCTTCACCCATTCTACGACGGAGTGGCGAAGAGGGCTTCCACGAATTCGCGGGGCGAGAAGGGGGCGAGGTCTTCAAGTTCCTGCCCCGTCCCTATGTACATTATCGGTATTTTGAGCTCATCAGATATGGCAAGTACAATCCCACCCTTGGACGTGCTGTCCAGCTTCGCGAGCAGGATACCGTCAACCCTCACAGCGTCTGTGAAGTGACGGGCCTGGCTGAGGCCGTTCTGTCCGGTCGTCGCATCGAGCACCAGAAGTACCTTCGGCTCCACGCCCGCCTTACCCGCCACACGCCTGACTTTCTTCAGCTCCTCCATGAGATTGTACTTTGTGTGAATGCGTCCCGCTGTATCGACTATCAGGACATCGGCGTTCTTCCTGGCGGTCTCGATCGCATCGTAGACGACAGCACCGGGGTCGCCACCCGGCTGATGAGCCACCACCGGTGCGTGAAGCCGATCACCCCATATCTTCAACTGGTCGATGGCCGCAGCTCTGAAGGTGTCCGCGGCCGCGAGAACCACCCTCCGGCCATCGCCCTTCAGCATGTGCGCCAGTTTGGCAATGCTGGTGGTCTTCCCGACGCCGTTGACCCCGACTACGAGTATGGTCTGCGGGCGGTCTCCGGTAAAGAGATCGGCTGTACCGTCGGTTGCAAGCAGTGACTCGATCTCCCGTTCCAGCGCCTGTCTGAGCTTCGTCGGCTCCTGCAGGTGCTCCTTCGACGCCTTCTCTTTGAGCATGCTGATGAGCTTCTCAGAGGTACCTACCCCGACATCCGCTGACACCAGCAACTCCTCCAGTTCCTCCCAGAGGTCGTCCGAGACCGTGGCCCGTTCGAACAGTGTTGTTACCCTACCCCACCAGGCGTCACGAGTCCGCTTGACCCCTGCCTCGGTCCTCCTCCTGAACAGACCCAGCATGTCTAGCAACCCCTCCCCATGGTCTCCAGCGCGTCCCGGGCCGCCTCCATCTCCGCCGCCCGCTTGCTGCGACCGGTACCGGCACCCAGCACTTCCGTTCCCGCCATGACCTCGACCGTAAACGTCTTGAGGTGAGCCGGGCCCTCTTCATTCACCGTCACGTAGATCGGCGTCACCTTTCGCTCAGACTGCACGACCTGCTGCAGCCTCGATTTGTAGTCCCACCGAACCTCCTGCTCGGCAATCCTCTCGAACTCCTCTTCGAGAATGCGCAGTATCAGGTCCTCAGCCACCTGGAGTCCCCGATCCACGAGGACCGCACCTATCACAGCCTCAAGCACACAACTCAGGTTGCGCGGACGGTACCGCCCCCCGCTCTCGTCCTCGCCCTTTCCAAGAAGGATGTACTCATCCAGATGAAGACGGGAGGCGACCTTGCTTAAGGTCTCGCCCCGCACCAGCATAGACCTGAGGTTAGTCAGATCGCCTTCTGTCGCCTCCGGGTAGTCGACGTACAGCTTCTGTGCCACAACGAACCCCAGGACCGCGTCGCCCAGGAACTCCAGCCTCTCGTTCGAGACCAGGTTCGGGTCGGGGTTCTCGTTCAGGTACGAGCGGTGGGTCAGTGACTGGCGGAGGATTGACTCGTCGTGGATGTCGACACCGAGGATGTCCCCGAGACCAGTAAGTTCCGTCAAAGCAAGCTAGCCTGTCTGGAGTCAAGGTCATGATAAGTCGAGCACAGGATTGTTGTCAAGGCAATCGGCTACGAACACCCGGACGCACTCGACAAGTCTGATGAGGGTACTTGACAGGACGACACCTGGTTGATACTATACAAATAGTTAATGTTATGCTAATTATTAGTTAAGGGCGGTGCGATAGCGATGCAGAACAAAGAGGAGTTGATCGAGAGTGTTCTTCAGCTCTCGGACAACGCGTTCAGAGAACTGCTGCCGATTCTGCCCAAGGAATGGCTGCAACTTGATCTGACCATGCCCCAGCTCAAGGTCGCTCTCCTTCTGTTCATGAACGGTCCAGACCGCATGAGCACCATCGCCAGTTCGCTAGGGGTCAGTCTGGCGACGGCAACCGGCGTGGTTGACCGGCTCGTCGAGAGAGGCGTTGTCGAGAGGGAAGACGACCCCTCAGACCGCCGCGTAGTGATCTGCCATTTGACGGCGGAGGGTGAGAAGATGATAAGCGGGCTGTGGCAACTGGCGCGAGCTCGCTCGGGTGAACTCCTGCGGGGCATGGCCCTCGACGAGCTGGGGCTCCTGAAGCAGGGGCTCGAGGCTCTGGTACGGGCCGGGGAGACCACCAAGGCCGAGGTCGAGTCGGACACGCTGCCAAAAAGGAGGTAGACACATGCGTATTCTGGTAACAGGAGGTCTGGGACGGCTTGGCACTACTGTATGCAAGGCCCTGGCCGATAACGGACACACAGTCCGAATTCTGGACCTTGACGAATCCCGCAATCGTAGGGCCGCGCGATCGCTCCCAACCAGCATCAAGGTGCAATGGGGCGATATCAGGGATGACAGCTCGGTGCGTTGCGCGCTCGAAGGCATAGACCTAGTAGTACACATGGCGGGCATCCTGCCGCCTCTGGCCTACGAGCAGCCCGACCTCGCCCGCAGGGTGAACGTGGGTGGGACCAAGCTACTCGTCAACTCGATAGTCGAGTCGGGACGGCGGATTCCGCTCATATACTCCTCGTCGGTCGCGGTATTCGGACCTACCCCTGACGCCAGCGAGCCCGTTGCGGTCGACAGGGCCAGCCCCAATCCCAGGGGCGTCTACGGCGAGACCAAGCTCCAGGCGGAAGACGTCATCAGAGAGTCAGGGATCGACTTCCTGATCCTCAGGCTCACGGCTATCATGTACTTCACCTTCCACATCAGAGATCTCAAACGCATGTTCACAGTTCCCCTGGGTAACCGAATAGAGTTCTGCCACCCGGACGATCTCGCACAGGCTATGGCCAATGCGGTGCAGCATTTCGATCGGTTGGCGGGGCGGACCCTCGTTGTGAGCGGCGGCTCAGACCAGCGCATGCTCTACCGTGACATGGTCGGGTCCATACTGGGCGTTTTGGGCCTGCCCCTTCCGCCGAAGCACAAGTTCACCAGCGAGCCCTACTATCTGGACTGGTACGACACGAGCGAGTCCCAGGAGCTGCTTGACTTCCAGCGTAAGACCTTCTACGACTATCTCAGGGACTACAGCAGGGGGCTGAGAAGGCAGTATGGCGCCCTTTTCCTGCCTCTAATGCGCTACTTCGTATCTCCTCTTTTCGGCAGGCTGGTAGTGCAGTTCATGTAGGCGCACTCGGCGCGCGTGCGCGTTGACAACGCAGGTTCGGTCTGATAGCCTATCCTAGGTTCTCTTCCTCCCCCTGCGTTCAGGCATCTGACGTCTATGGAAGCCGCACAGCTTGAAGCCTCCCGCGACCTTCGTTCCCTCGTTGAAAGGCAGGCACAATTCATAGCCGACACCCAGCTTCCGTCCGGAGCCATCCCCTGGTATCGCGGCGTAATCGCAGACCCGTGGGACCACACAGAAGCTGCTATCGCACTGGACCTTTCGGGACATCACGGTGAGGCGGCGAAGGCCTATGAATGGCTCAGAAGCATCCAGAACGAGGACGGAAGCTGGTTCTTCAGCTACCTCGACACCGAGCCGCAAGACCGGACGAGGGATACCAACTTCGCCTCCTACTTGGCGACAGGCATGTGGCTGAGCTACCTGTCCACGGGCAACCGGGCCTTTCTCGAACATATGTGGCCCGCAGTGGAGAAGGGGATCGACTTCGTCCTGTGTGTCCAGCAGACAACAGGCGAAGTGCCTTGGGCCGCGGGGCCGAAAGGCGAAGTCTGGCCTAGCGCGATACTCACGTCAAACTGCTGCATCTGGAAGAGTATCGGCAATGCAATAGAAATCGCCGGGGTACTGGGGAAGACGAAGCCTGATTGGCTGAGCGCCAGGAAATGCCTTCTGGACGCCATCAGATTGAGGCCGGAGCTTTTCGATCGCCTGGAGGAGAACGAGCGGCGATATGCCATGAACTGGTTCTACCCCGTTCTGACCGGCGTGATATCCGGGGACGAGGCAAGGGCGCGGATCAACGCGGAGTGGGACGACTTCGTCATCGATGGCTGGGGATGCAGGGTAGCGGCGGACGAGGACGTAACGGCGGTAGCAGAGACCAGCGAGTTGATGATAGCGCTGGCGCTGATCGGTGAGCACGACAGGGGAATCATACTGCTTGACTGGACGCTCCGCCTCGCGGATGAGAAGGAGGGCTACTGTCGTGGAGTCAAGCTCCCCGAACAAGAACCGTGCCCGGCGGATGAGGAGAGGGCTACCTGGACCTCGGCGGCGCTTATCATGGCAATAGCAGCCCTTTCGAAACCATGAGATCGGCAGGAGCGGGAGTCATCGTGGAC
Source organism: uncultured Dehalococcoidia bacterium (assembly GCA_964574685.1). Lineage (GTDB taxonomy): Bacteria > Chloroflexota > Dehalococcoidia > SZUA-161 > SZUA-161 > CAZGDV01. The sequence goes on along the minus strand of CAZNOI010000026.1, from coordinate 17,758 downwards.
TTCGTAGGTTATGAGGCTCTCCTGGAGTACATCGAAGAGCGCTCCTTATGCCTGCTGCCCGGCGACCTGATCGAAATCGGTGCCTTCCTTGGCGGCGGTACCGCGAAGCTGGCCGGCCTCGCGCGCACGTATGAAAAGAGGGTCTTCGCTGTAGACATCTTCGACCACAGGCGGGACCAGACCCGTGACGCGACCGGGGCCAGGATGTCTGACATTTACGAAGCGTTCCTCGAAGGCCGGTCACAGCTCGACGTCTACAGAAGCAACATCGAGGGCTACGATAACATAGTCACTGTGCAGGAGGACTCCGGCAACGTTGAGTTCCCTGATACGCAGCGGTTCGTCTTCGGCTTCATCGACGGCAATCACGAGCCGGAGCACGTACGCAGCGACTTCTACCTCGTGTGGCGACATCTCGTACCAGGCGGAGCGGTCGGCTTTCACGACTACAACTTCGACCTGCCGGAGGTCACGACGACCATCGATTCCCTGCTGTATTCGCACCGCAAGGAGATCGGCGAGGTGAGGGAAATCGCAGACAGGCATGTTCTGCTGTTGCGGAAGCGAACGACGGCCGAGGATACGGCATAGGCATGCTCGAAATACTCCAGGTCGAGACCACCAACTACTGCAACGCGCACTGCATCTTCTGCGCGTACGACCAGATAGAAAAGCACGGGACAATGTCCGATGCCCTGTACAGAAAGATACTGAGGGATGCGTCGGAACTCGATCCCCCTCCCGGGACGTTCATCCCGATGCTGACGGGCGAGCCGTTCCTGGATCCCCAGATCGTCAGAAGGATAGGAGAGGCCCGGGAGGCACTGCCCACCAGCGAGATACACCTTTACACCAACGGTAGTCGGCTGACAGAGGAGGCCATTGAGGGGCTGGCCGAGATACCGGCGTTCAAGCTGAACGTCTCGATGAACGGGGCTTCCACGGACACCCGGAAGCGACTGACGGGACTCAATGACTATGAACACGTGGCCCGGATGGTCGACTGCTTGGATCGCCACGGCATCCGCCACACTGTGTCACTCGTGCAGCACCCTTCCATCACCCGCGAGGAAGAGGAGGATTTCAACCGCGTGTGGGGGGAGTCGACGTCGAAATCCTCATGCAGAGAGCCCTACGTGTTCCAGCACCTCAATTTCGCCGGCCTCACGTGTCCGCTGGACACCAACAACTTCACCCGGTGCGTTCACGCGACCAGCCACATGACTGTCCTCTGGAACGGCCTTGTGAACCTCTGCTGCATGGACCCGCTCGGGAGGAAGGTCTTCGGGGACCTGAATCACCAGACGGTATCCGAAGTCTGGTGCTCCGAAGAGAGGCAGCGCTACGTCCAGCTTCACGAGGAAGGCAGGGGAACCGAGTGTGAGGTCTGTCGGGACTGCAACATCTTCAGCGTCTGAGATGCCATCGCATCACCAGACATAGTGCTCAGAACGAGTCGAGTTCCTCGGGTGTCAGGAAGGGGTCAGCGGGCAACAGGTCCGGCAGGAGTATCTTGACGAATCCGTAGGCCAGGAACAGCAGCGATACTATGCCCGGAACGAGGTATATCCAGCCGCCGGTGCGCGAAAACAGCGGAACACGCACCTTTTCCGGTTCCCTGCGCACACTCCGCCAGACATAGACCGTAAGGACCGCCAGCACTCCGCACGCGAACCCCGCGAAGTACTTCGTCCCGACCGGGTAGTCCCACCTGAAGACGAACACCAGGACGATTACGCTGAGAATGAAGAACACCACCATGGTCGCCATTGCACCCCTCTGCCCCAGGAAGGTGGCAGTGGTCCGGAGTCGGGCGCTGATGTCGAACCTGTAGTCGCTCATTACTGTGGCTATGTAGCCGGTCCCCGTGACGAGAAACCAGAAGAGCATCATGAGCGGCGTGGGCAACTCGCCGGCCCCGAGCAGGAACCCTGACGACGGGAGGAGCACACCGAGAGCAGATATGCAGGCCACATCCCCCAGAGGCTTCGCCTTCAGCCGTATCCGGGGGTGCGAATACAGCACGCCGCCGACCAGAGCTGCCATCAGCGCGAATCCCCCGAACAGCTCTCCGGCAAGGAACCCCAGTACTCCCGCAGCCACGAAGGTGAGGACACAGAAGGCCTGAGCCTCCCGCTCGCTGATCTCACCCGTGAGCATGGGCTGCTTTCGCAGATCGAAGTCCTTCTGGGCACCATCATGGTAACGGTCGGTGTCTCTGTCCGAGTAGAAGTTGAGGGCAAAAGAGAACGCCCCGACGAAGAACAGCGAGGCGAACCCGATCAACGCCTTCTCCCACTCCGTACCGGCATATGCGCCTACCGCGAAAGGAATGACAAAAGTCAAGGAGTAGGCAGGCCAGGCGCTCACCCTCGCCAGCCTCAGATACGCTGAAAGGGAGAAACCGGTTAACGCTTCGCTCACCAATGCAGTGCCCCGAACATGGCGTGCGAGCCGTCTACAGCAGCCGCCATTCGAACAGCTCTCGAATGGGTGAGAAAGTCCGGCGGTGTATGGGGCTGGGACCCTTGCTTCGAAGGGCCTCCAGATGGTCGCTGGTCCCGTAGCCCTTGTTCCGGGCGAAGCCGTAGCCGGGGTGAAGCTCATCGAGTTCAACCATCGCGTGATCGCGAGCCACTTTGGCCAGCACCGAGGCTGCGGCGATTGACAGGCACAGGCAATCGCCCTTCACTATGCTCTTCTGTAGCATGTTCAATCGAGCCAGGCGGACATGATCGATCAGCAGGAACTCCGGACACACGCCGAGTTGCTCAACGGCCATACACATGGCCAGCCTTGTGGCGGCCACGATGCCGACCTCATCTATGGTGGTGTTATCAACAAGGGCCGTCGCGTGCGCCACGCTCTCCTCGATGATGCATGCTGATAGCGAATCCCGCTGTTTCGCGGTCAGGGCCTTGCTGTCCTTCAGCTTCCAGACCCATTCAGGGTGGATATCCGTGTGGAGGACCACGGCTGCCGCGGCGACGGGGCCGGCAAGAGGACCTCGGCCCGCCTCGTCGACTCCGGCAACGATACGATATCCGGCTTCCCACAGCAGTCGCTCCTCGGCGAGGCCCGGCATCGTTACGACCATGATTGCCCCCGGGACCGGACAGCGCGCAGCTTCCTAACGCGCTCCCCTACTCGACGAGCATTATATCACGGAGGAAGGCATCCGGTGCCACCGCGGTGCATTCCGGCATCATGCGTACCATTTGGTAGCAGTGCGAACGGGCGTCGTTAACTATCGGCAATATGCCTAACTTCACCATTGTTCACCGAATTCTGGTACCAAAGTACTAAAGGCAGTAGTACCGACGTGGGATTGTCATCACTCGTGGACGCGGGCAATATAGGCACTGTCGGGCCGGGAGCGAAAAGCAACCCGGTGAACAGCAAAGGGTCGAAAAGTGAATCGGAGGTAAGAAATGAGAGTTGGAGTGATCGGCCTAGGACAGTGCGGAGGCAGACTTGCCGACATCCTCGCCTACCACAGCTTGTGGGGCAGGCATCAGGGCATAGTCCCCTTCGCGATCGCGGCTAATTCGGCACAGTCAGACTTGCTGGGGCTGCAGACGATCCAGAAGAGGGACCGGATTCTGATGGGCCAGACGGTTATGAAAGGCCACGGCGTCGGCCTCAGAAGGCACATCGGGGCGCAGGTCACCAAGCAGTCGCTGCATTCCATCATGCACGCTGTGACCGAGAAGGTCGTGCACCACGTGGACGCATTCCTGGTAATCGCCGGCCTTGGCGGAGGCACCGGCTCCGGAGGCGTGCCGGTGGTATGCTCCAAGCTGAAGCAGGTCTACGAAGAGCCCGTTTTCGCTCTCTGCGTCCTGCCAAGCGAGGATGAGGGGCAGTTGATGGCAATGAACACCGTCGAAGCCCTACAGGAGCTGGACGGACTTGTTGACGGCATACTGCTCTTCGACAACGACGTCTGGAAGAAAGAAGGGCTTCCGCTCGAGGTCAGCTACGGGATGATGAACTATGAGCTGATCAAGCCGATGCCCCTGCTCTTCGGTGCCGGCGAGACCGAGAAAAGGGCCGTCGGAATCAAGGTCATTGATGCCTCCGATATCATGGCTAGTTGGACAGGGTTCGCCTACATCGGCTATTCCGAGATGAAGGCGGCCAACACATCCGACAAGCTGAAGTTCTTCAAGAAGCGACATTCCATCGACCAGCTCGATCCCGCGATGCGGGTCTACACGGCGATCAGGAACGCGGCTACACTGCGCCTCACCGGGGAGTGCGACATCAAGAAAGCGCGGAAGGCACTCATGGTGATAGCGGGACCACCGAGCGAACTGAACATGGAAGGCTTCTCGCATGCCAAGAACTGGCTCGAGAACGCCATAGAGACGCCCGAAGTCAGGGGCGGTGACTGCCCGATACGGGGATGGGACTCCGTGGCAGGCGTGGTGATGCTGTCCGGGTATGACGAGGTCCCGCGGCTCGGCGTCAAGCTGAAGAAGTCGATGTCCGGCGTAGGGACTCAGGTCGCGCAGTATAGCGCCGGTGGCGTCAAGTACGTCCCGACGACAACCATGGACGATGAGGAGGTCCCGACGTGCCAAGAGTAAGGAGGCTCTGGCTTCTGCCGATTCTGGCCTGCTTCATCATCGGCATCGTGGGGCTTGTCCCGTCGGGAAGCGCGGGAACCGGGGAGTTGCTCCCCTACCAGGCCCTGATGCCCTGGGCGCCACTAATGTCGATAGGCTTCTGGACCTGCGGGCTCCTTTTCTACCTCCTGGGGAGGCAGATAACCGAGAGGCCTCTGAGACCCTGGAAGTAGACAGTACGAACCAGCCGTAGTACAGAGAGGGAAGGCTAGTTGGCCTTCCCTCCTTCTTCTGACAGCAACAGCATTTCCTCGACTATCATGGAGTCGATGATCAGCATCATCGACTGGACCTGGACCATCTTTGTCTCGAGGGCCTTCTTCTCGTTAACCAGCTCTTCGAGTCTGCTGCCCACTCAGTTCACCTCACGTGTACCGGTCACATCCATGGTATGGGCGGTTTCGGCATGTGTCAACAGCGCCAGACTCAGGGGACTGCAGCTTCTGTTGCAGGAATTGAGGGCTTGGGATATAATACGTCGCTGTGGCCGCCGCCCGAAGCTGAGGGCGACCACTTGCAAAGGTATGCATAGTTTGCTATAGTTCGCGACAGTTTGCTGAAGCTGAAGAAAGGAGGAGCAAGCATGAGGAAGTGCCTGAAATGGCTGGTGGTTCTGACCCTGATCGCGGCGCTGCTCTCGCTGGGCGGCCTGGCCTGCGACGGGGAGGAGGCGACCCCAACCCCCGAACCGACTGCTACGGAAGAGCCCACAGCTACACCCGAGCCAACTGAGGAGCCGAAGGAAGCATTCAAGATAGGTGCCGTGTTTGCACTGACAGGCGGCGCGTCCAATCTGGGCGTCCCGGAGAAGAACACCGTTGACATGATGGAGCAGCAGGTCAACGACTTGCTGGGCGGCGTGAATGGTCATCCAATCGAGGTCATTGTTTATGACACCGCTACTGATGAGTCTCAGTGCGTGACCATGGTGACCAGATTGATTGAGCAGGATGAGGTGCTGGCAATCGTCGGGCCGAGCACCAGCGGCGAGAGTAAGGCCGTGATCGACACCGTCACGACCGCAGAAGTCCCGCTCGTTTCCTGCGCAGCAGCGCTCTCCATCGTCACCCCGATCGAGGACCGGTACTGGGTCTTCAAGACGCCCCAGACTGAAGTCGAGGCCGTCAACGAGATCTATGCCTACATGCAAGAAAAGGGCATAACCAAGATCGGGATAATAACGAACACCAACGCTTTCGGTCAGGCTGGTAAGGAGTACCTAGAGTCAGACGCTGCGAACTACGGCATCACCATCGTCGACAACCAGTCGTTCAATCCGGAAGACGTTGACATGACTGCGCAGCTCACCAGCATCAAGGGCACGGATGCTGAGGCTGTTGTATGCTGGAGTACGGACAAGGAGTCCGCGGTAGTAGCCGATAACATGCTCAACCTGCAGATGGAAATGCCTCTCTTCTGCAGCCACGGCATTGCCAATCCGAACTTCATTAATCAGGCCGGTGAGGCAGCGAACGGAGTCAAGTTCCCCGCCGGGAAGCTCCTGATTATCGACCAGGTGCCCGATGACGATCCCCAGAAGGAGATTCTGGTACAGTACAAGAGCGCATACGAGACGATGTACGGCGAGGGTACAATCAACACATTTGGGGGGCATGCGTTTGACGCTCTCAGCCTCGTCCTCATCGCGCTTGAGGACGTCGAAGATGACATGAGCCTCGAGGAAGCGCGGGCAGCCGTACGTGATAGTCTTGAGACCGCTGAATTCGCCGGTACCGGCGGTGTGTTCAACATGTCCGCCGAAGACCACCTCGGCATGGCTCCGGGCTCTCTCGCCATGATTGAAGTCGTGGACGGGGATTGGACCCTGGCGGAGTAGGACCTATTCTGACCGAGGAACCCGGTTGATTTGTCGAAGGGGGGAAGGGAGACCTTTCCCCCTTCTCTTCTCGCTGTCCGCCCGGTGAGGGCTATCGCATGTCGGCGGATCAATTCCTTCAGTATCTGATATCGGGACTGACCCAGGGCAGCATCTACGCGATCATTGGCCTGGGATTCACCATAATCTACGCAGTCACCCGCATTATCAACTTCGCCCAGGGCGAGTTCGTAATGCTGGGCGGCATGCTCTCCTTCATTATCGCCAGTGCCGCCGGTCTTCCTCTCCCTCTATCAGTCATACTCTCCATCGCGGTGGCGTCTGCTGTCGGTGCCCTCCTCTACCTGCTAGCCATTCGCACCGCTCGTCGCGCTTCCGTCGTCAGCCTAATAATCATCACGATAGGCGCCGCGATATTCATAAGGGGAATCGTCGGTGTGACCTGGGGTGTGGACTTCGTCAGACCTGACTTCTTCACGGGCCGCACTCCCATCGGCTTCCTTGGTGCATACATCCAGCCACAGGCAATCTGGCTGATAGGCACAACCATTGTTGTCGCAATCCTTCTGTACCTGTTCTTCTCTTTCACCATGACCGGCAAAGCCTTGAAGGCGTGCGCCATAAACCCCGTGGCGGCAAGCCTCGTCGGTATCAACGCGAAGGGGATGGCATTGCTGAGCTTCGTCCTGGCTGCCGCCCTGGGCGGTATTGGCGGTGTTGTCATGGCACCGTTGACCTTCACCTCATACAACGCGGGGCTTATGCTCGGCTTGAAAGGCTTCGTAGCGGCGTCGATTGGCGGTTTCAAGAGCCAGTTGGCCGCGGTTATCGGAGGGTTCATGCTGGGCATCATAGAATCGATGGTGGTTGCAGCCGACTGGGGGCCGTTCACCTCGGCATATAAGGATGTCATCGCGCTGGTGGTCCTCCTGCTGATTCTGCTGTATCGCTCGGGCAGGCTTGCGGAAGAGGAGAGGACTGCGTAGATGCTGAGGCGATTCAGACTCAGGTGGCAGTATGCTGTAGTCGCGCTTCTTCTCGCCTTTCTCGTCTGCCTGCCTTTTGACTGGTTCCTCCCACAATACACGACACTGATGATCTTCATCGGTCTGAGCACCATGGTCACCGTCGGCCTCTGTCTTCTGATGGGATACACTGGTCAGGTATCCCTGGGACAGGCGGCCTTCTACGGTACGGGCGCGTATATCAGCGCGGTGCTGACCAAGACCTGCGGTGTGAATCCCTGGCTGGCGATGCTCGTCGCTGCGGCGGGTACGGGAACCTTCGCCTTCTTGATCGGCTACCCGATATTCAGACTGAAGGGCAATTACCTCGCCATAGCCACCCTCGGCCTCGGCCTGATTGTATACGTGCTCTTCAGGCAGCTTGGCCCGGGCGGTCCCAGCGGCACAGGTGACATCGATATCCTTTCGATCGGTGGTTTCGGTTTTGACACGCCTTTCCGAAGGTACTTCCTCGTGTGGGGCTTCTGCCTCGTCCTTCTCCTGATATCTCAGAATATCGTCAACTCCCGAACCGGGCGGGCACTCAGGGCAATCCACGGCAGCGAGGAGGCGGCCAGCTCGCTGGGAGTAAACGTGGACCGTTTCAAGGTCAAGGTCTTCGTGCTCAGCGCGGTATATGCATCTCTCGCAGGGAGCCTCCTCGTCCATCATCTGCGTTTCGTGAGTCCACAGCCATTCGACTTCATTGCGTCCGTCAAGCTGGTGGTGATGGCTGTAATCGGCGGACTGGCGAGCGTTTGGGGAGCCATCTTTGGGGCGGGTACCACCCGCCTGCTCAGCGACGAACTCCTTCTGCGGTTCGGAGAGTGGGATGTCGTGGTATATGGACTTGTGCTGATGCTTGTAATGATACTGATGCCGGATGGTTTGTTCGTTTGGCTCAAGGGTGCCTACGCGAGCATGCGTGGAGTATCCCGACGGGATACGACAACCTGGCTCAAAGGTGTTCGGCGCAACCTTGGCGTGAAGATGCGTCGGGGAAGGCCCAGGACATGACCGAGCCGATACTCGAAACCAGGGCTGTGACCAAGGCCTTCGGCGGGCTCGTTGCCGTCAACAAAGTCGACATGGCCATCGAGCCGGGACGCATAACGGCGATCATCGGCCCAAACGGCGCAGGCAAGACCACTCTGTTCAATCTCATCACCGGCTTGTATGCTGTGACCGAGGGAACGATCCTGTTCAACGGCAGGGACCTGCGGAAGCTACCTGCTCACAGGCGGGCTCAGTCCGGTATCGTGCGGACATTCCAGAATGTTCAGCTATTCGGGAACATGACCGCCCTGGAGAACGTCATGACGGGGCGTCACCCGAGAAGCAGCTACGGATTCTTCGAGGCCGCCCTGCGTATCCTGCCAAAGTCGCGAGGCGAGGAAGAGGATATCGTCCTCAACGCCAGGAAGTACCTGAACATGGTCGGGCTGGGCCAGTACGCCGATCAGAACGCGCTCAGCCTGCCGCTCGGCCAGCAGAAGCTGCTGGCCATCGCGCGCGCCCTCGCAACCGAGCCGCAGTTGCTCCTGCTGGACGAGCCGGGGGCCGGGCTCAATACTCTCGAAAAGCGGGACCTCAGCGACCTGATCAGAAGAATACAGGAGACAGGCGTTACTGTCGTCCTCGTCGAACACGATATGCCGCTGGTAATGGGACTCGCGGAATGGGTCATAGTCCTCGACAGCGGGAGGAAGATCGCCGAGGGCACGGCGGCACAGGTACAGAAGGACAGGAAGGTCATCGCAGCCTACCTGGGTGAGGAGACCGACTGATGCTTGCGGTCGAGAACGCGTCCGTGGCCTACGGTCGCGTCACAGCACTGCGCGAAGCCTCCATGCAGGTGCAGGAGGGAGAGCTTGTCACCCTGATCGGCGCCAACGGGGCCGGTAAGAGCACCCTTCTCAATGCCATAACCGGCGTGGTGCCGTTGAAGAGCGGTGAGATACGATTGGGCGACACCAGGATCACGGGCATGGCAAGCCACAAGACCGTCCGCCTGGGCCTCGGCTACGTACCAGAGGGCCGCGGAATCTTTGGGGGTATGTCGGTCAAGGACAATCTCACTCTGGGCAGCTATGCGGAGTGCGCTCAGACACGTCTGGGCACGCTCGGGTATGTCGGCTGGTTCACAGGGCGGCCCGCCGTGCAGGAGAGGCTGGATGCAGTCTTCAGCCTCTTCCCAGTCCTGAAGGAGAGGCGGAAGCAGCAGGCAGGTAGCCTTAGCGGCGGTGAGCAGCAGATGCTGGCGATAGCGCGCGCGCTCATGTCCTCACCCCGCATGCTGCTGCTTGATGAGCCGTCCCTCGGTCTCGCGCCCAATCTGGTGAGAGAGATACTCCGGCTCCTCGTCCGATTGCGCGAGAGCGGACTTACCATACTGCTGGTCGAGCAGGACGCGACGGCCGCGCTCAAGATCGCAGACCGGGGGTATGTCATGGAGCGGGGGCGCATCACTGTGGAAGGCACAGCGAAGGAACTCCTCGGCGACGACAGGGTCAGGCAGGCATATCTGGGCAAGAGTGTGGCATGAGTTACCATAAGCTGCTAAAATGGCGCCGGAGGCTTTGGGAACAATGAAGCGACTCCTTTCAGGGAACGAAGCCCTAGCCCTCGGCGCGTATCATGCGGGCGTGGCTGTGGCCACCGCATACCCCGGTACCCCGAGCACCGAGATCCTGGAGCATATGGCCCGCATGGAAGGCGTCCACGCACAGTGGTCGGTCAACGAAAAGGTGGCACTGGAGGTGGCGCTGGGTGCGGCCATGGGCGGCGTCAGGGTGATGGCGTCGATGAAACACGTGGGACTGAATGTGGCGGCAGACCCGTTCTTCGCCGCTTCGACTACGGGCATTAGTGGGGGCCTGGTTGTCGTGTCATGCGACGATCCGGGGGAGCACAGCTCGCAGGGCGAGCAGGACAACCGGCATATCGCGAGGTTCGCGAAGGTCCCGATGCTTGAGCCGACCGACAGTGACGAGGCCTACCACCTGATGGACTGGGCCTTCAAGATCAGCGAGGAATACGATACCCCAACCCTTCTCCGTGCCACGACACGGATCTCGCACTGTAAGACGGTGGTCGAAATCGACAAGGACAGGCCGCCGCAGCTTCGCGAGCCGGGCTTCCTGCGCTCGCCCACAAAGTGGGTTATGGTACCCTCCAACGCTCGTCCCCGGCGTACGGTAATGGAGGACCGCATCGCCAGGCTACAGAGCTACGTCGAGGACTTCCCCATGAACGAGATAATCCCCGGCGACAGGAAGCTGGGCGTCATATCCAGCGGCGTTGCCTATCAATACGCCCGCGAGGTCTTCAAGAAAGCCTCGCACCTCAAGCTGGTGACTCTCTACCCTCTTCCATTGGGGCTGATCCGGCGATTCGCCGGGAAGGTGGACCAGGTAGTCGTCATCGAGGAGTTGGACCCCTATATCGAGGATGCTGTTCGCAGTCTGAGCATTGCAGTACGAGGCAAGGACTTCATTCCGATCATAGGTGAACTGAATCCCGAAATAGTCGAGCAGGCCGCTGTCAAGGCAGGCATACTGCCTCCTATAGAGAGGCCGACTATCGAGACGACGTCGACCATTGCACTTCCCGCAAGGAGACCCCAGTTGTGCGCCGGGTGCCCCCACGTGGCCACTGAGTTCGTCCTCAGGAGACTGGGTTTCAAAGTGCCGGACGCAAAAGAGAGAGCCCTGCGACAGGATGAGGTCGTGGTAACCAGCGATATCGGATGCTATACGCTGGGCGTCTACCCGCCGCTCGCCGCGCTCGACACCTGCGCCTGCATGGGCGCGAGCATAGGACAGGCGCTCGGCATGAACAAGGCCGGGGTGCCCAACAAGACCGTAGCGGTACTGGGTGACTCCACGTTCATGCATTCCGGAATCACGGGACTCGTCGATACTGTCTACAACGAGGGGAACTCGACGGTCATAATCCTGGACAACGCAACGACGGCCATGACCGGGCATCAGGGCCACCCCGGTACCGGGATATCCGCCTCCGGCAAGCCGGCGACCCAGGTGAAGCTGGAGGAGGTCTGCAGAGGCGTTGGCGTTGAGGACGTCAATGTGGTGGACGCCTTCGACATCGGTAAGCTGGAGTCGACCATCAAGCGATGCATCGATAGTGACGCCCCCTCCGTCGTCATTGCGCGCGGCCCCTGCTCGCTACGAATCAAGGAGAAGAAGAATCCCTACAGGATCGATGCCGACGAGTGCGTGAGTTGCGATGAGTGCCTGGACCTCGGCTGTCCCGCTATTATCAAGACTGAGGACGCGATCCGGATAGACGCCGATGTCTGTATCGGCTGCGGAGTCTGCTCGCAGGTGTGCCCGCAGGAAGCCATAGTGGAGAGCGAATGATGAAGGATACCAATGTGCTGATGGTGGGAGTGGGCGGGCACGGGGTGATACTTGCCAGCGACGGCATGGCCGAGATCGGCGTGAACAACGGGTTTGACGTCAAGAAGACCGACTCGCTGGGGATGGCCCAGAGGGGCGGCAGCGTAGTCAGCCATGTTCGATGGGGCGGGCATGTCTTCTCCCCGATGACTAAGAAGGGCGAGGTTGACTACCTGCTCGGCTTCGAGGAGTTGGAGGCTGCACGATGGGCTCCGTACCTGCGTCCCGATGGAGTGGTCATCGTGGCGGATGTCGTCGTCATACCCGTGTCAGCAATAGGCGGCGCCATGGCCTACCCGTCCTGGGAGCAAATCAAGGCTCTTCTCAATGAGTACACGAACAGGGTGTACCTTATTCCAGCCACCAGAATCGCAAGCGAAGTGGGCAATCCCAGGGCCGTCAACATGGCGATGCTGGGCTTTCTTTCCGCCTTCCTCGAACTCGACGCCGATGCGTGGACGGATACCATGAAGGCCCGGCTGCCTGCGAAATTCGTCGAGTCCAGTGTCCAGGCCTTCCTCAAGGCCAGAGAAGAGGCCGGGACAATGATGCAGTAGGGGGAGCCGATATGATCCGCGATCCCGAACACGAGAAGATGTCTCGTGAAGGCCTCCAGAAGCTTCAACTCCAGCGCCTGCAGCAGAAGGTTGAGTATGTCTACGAGCGGGTGCCCTTTTATCGTCAGGCCTTCAAGGAGAAAGGCGCAGCACCGAGCGACATCCAGTCTCTCTCGGATATCACCAGGCTTCCCTTCACCACCAAGCTGGATTTCCGGGACAACTACCCTTTCGGCCTGATGGCTGTTACAAAGGACGAGGTAGTCAGGATTCACTCCTCCAGCGGAACTACCGGGAAGCCGATAATAGCACCATACACGCAGGGAGACGTGGACACGTGGGCCGAGATAATGGCCCGCATCCTGGTGACTGCCGGGGTAACGAAGGAGGACGTCCTCCAGAACGCCTACGGGTACGGGCTGTTCACCGGGGGACTGGGGTTCCACTACGGGGCAGAGAGGGTTGGGTGCTCTGTCGTGCCGACGGGCGGAGGAAACACCAAGAGGCAGATACTCCTCCTGCAGGACTTGGGGACGACGGTAATAACCTGCACACCCTCCTATGCTCTGATCCTTGCGGAGGCCGCACTGGACATGGGAATCGACCTTCGGGAGACCCGGCTCCGGCTGGGTGTATGCGGTGCCGAGCCGTGGTCCGAGCAGATGAGGAAGGACATCGAGACTAGAGTGGGCATCAATGCCATCAACATCTACGGACTTACGGAGGTCATCGGGCCGGGAGTATCCACCGAATGCCCCTGTGAGTGCGGGATGCACATCCAGGAAGACCACTTCCTGCCGGAGATCATAGACCCGGCGACCGGAGAGCAGCTTCCTTACGGCTCCGAGGGCGAACTCGTGCTTACCACGCTCACCAAGGAAGCCCAGCCGGTCATCAGATTCCGTACCAGGGACATCTGCAGCCTCAACCCTGAGGTCTGCGAGTGCGGTCGGACGTCCGTGCGCATGTCGCGGATAACCGGCCGCAGCGACGACATGCTCATCGTAAGGGGCGTGAATGTCTTCCCGTCGCAGATCGAGAGCGTGTTGCTCGAGGTCGAAGGCGTAGAGCCTCACTACCTCATAGTCGTCGACCGGCAGCACCAGTTCAAGTCGGACGAACTGGAGGTGTGGGTCGAGGTCTCCGACCAGGTGTTCTCGGATGAGCTCGGCAAGATGGAAGCTCTCGAGAAGAGACTGCGGGGCGAGATGGACAGCGTGCTCGGGATATCGGCGAAGATCAAGCTCGTGGAGCCGAAGACCATAGCCAGGACCGAAGGCAAGGCCAAGCGTGTCGTTGACAGGAGCGAACTCTAGCCCAATTCAGGACCAGGGGAGGCAGCCGCCATGAGAGTAGAGCAGCTTTCAGTATTCGTGGAGAACCAGCCCGGTCGCCTCGTCGCAATCCTCGAGGCCCTGAAGCAGAACGACATAAGTATTCGCGCGCTCTCGATAAGTGAGACGGCCGAGTTCGGTATCGTCCGTATGATCCTGTCTGATCCGGAAGGCGGCCACGCAGCGCTCCGCCAGGCCGGTTTCACCACCCGCACCGACTGGATCCTCAGCGCGGAGATCCCGGACGTGCCCGGTGGGTTGCTCGACTCCGTGGCCAAGCCGATGGCCGACGCCGGGGTCAATCTGAAGTACTTCTACGCCTACATTGAGCCGAAGACCGAGAGGGCGGTGGCCGTGATCAAGGCGGATGACCTCGATCGGGCCGAGGAGGTCCTTAAGCGGCAGACCGGGCAGTAGCCGCACCGGGCTACTTCAGGCCGTGCTCCCTCGCAACCGCTTCCAATCCCGGCAACGACCCTTCCAACACCCAGTCCTCAAGGCAGTAGCACACTCTAAAGTAACCGGGAGCCCCGAATCCCTTGCCGGGCACGGCAAGCACACGGTGTCCCTGCAATTCGGCCACGAATTCCGTATCTTCTTCAATGGGTGACTTCGGGAATATGTAGAAGGCGCCCTGCGGCTTGACCACGGAGTAGCCTGCCTCTACCAGGCCGTTATACAGGATATCGCGCTTCCTCGCGTACTCCGCGACATCCACTGATTCGTCCTGCAGCTTCTTCACAACGTTCTGCATCAGCGCAGGAGCATTCACGAAGCCCAGAACCCGATTGCAGAAGACGAGGCCGTTTATCAGTTCATCAGCGTCCTCGTACTCGGGATTGACCGCAATGTAGCCAATGCGCTCTCCCGGCAGGGCCAGGTCCTTGGAATGGGAGGTCGTGATGATCGTCCTCTCGTGATACGGGAAAGGATACGGGCACTCGACCTCATCATATACCAGCTTCCGATAGACATCGTCGCTGACAAGGAAGACCTCTGTGCTGTGCTCGCGTTCCTTCCTCGAAAGCAGCTCGCCAATCGACCGCATGACTTCCGGACTGTAGACCGCGCCTGTGGGGTTGTTAGGGGAGTTGACAACGACTGCACGGGTCCTCGGATTGATGGCTGCCTCGAGCGCAGCCATATCCGGCATAAAGGATTTATCGGTGGGCACAGTCCTCGCCACACCCTGGTGGTTGTCTATGTAGTATATATACTCGGCGAAGAACGGCGCGAAGATGATAACCTCGTCCCCCGGCTCAAGTATTGTCTTCAACACGACGTTCAGCGCGCCGGCAGCGCCGCAGGTCATGACTATCTCGTCGGTCGTGAACGGCAGGCCCGTCTCCTTCCCGAGGTAGCCCGCTATTGCTGCGCGTGTCTCAGGATAGCCGGAGTTGGGCATATACCTGTGCTGGCCGGGCTTCGGGTTGTTCACCCAGTTGCGGAGTTCCTCCCGGAAGGCCTCCGGCGGCTCGAATACGGGGTTGCCCAGAGTCAAGTCGAAGACGTTCTTCTCGCCATACCTCTGTTTGAGGGCAATGCCCTCCTCGAACATCTTCCTGATCCACCCACCCTGCGCCATCTGCTGCTGGAGCTTGCTCGCTACTGCCATTCGTCCATCCTCCCTCCCAACGGCCGGGCGCTGCGCGACGGAGTTCGTCGGGATAGGCCTTAGAGATGCCGCCCCACCGCCTCGGCGATGGGCGCAAGTTCCTTCATGAGCTTCTCGAAGTTGCGGAAGTTGAGCGACTGCAGTCCGTCGACCAGCGCCTGCTCGGGGTCGGGGTGTACCTCTATCAGAAGACCGTCGGCTCCGGCAGCGACCGCTGCTCTGGAGATACCCGGCACGTACGAGTAGTGCCCTGCCGCATGGCTGGGGTCAACTACCACCGGCAGGTGGCTGACGTGCTTGATCACCGGAATAGAGCTGATATCCAGTGAGAACCTGACCGTGTCCTCGAAGGTCCTTATCCCGCGTTCACAGAGGATAATCCTCTTATTCCCCTGCGCCATCAGGTAGTCGGCGGCGGTGAGCCACTCGGTGACCGTAGCCGATAGACCCCTCTTAAGCAAGATGGGATGCCTAACCTTGCTCAACTCCTTCAGCAGCGCGAAGTTCTGCATGTTGCGGGCACCCACCTGAAGGATATCCGCGTGTCGTGCAACCAGGTCGATGCTCTTGATCTCGACAATCTCTGTAATGACCGGTATTCCCAACTCGCGCTTGACCTTCGCCAGCAGCTTCAGGCCCTCTTCCTCCATGCCCTGGAAGCTGAAGGGCGATGTCCGTGGTTTGAAAGCGCCGCCGCGTACCATCATGGCGCCGAGCCTCTTAACCTCCTTTGCCGTGTTCATCAACTGCTTCTCGCTCTCCACAGCGCACGGTCCAGCCATGACCACGAACTGCGGTCCGCCGAATTCAACCCCATCGACATGAATCCTGCTGGCACGAGGGTGAAACTCCCGTGACGCAAGCTTGTAAGGCCTCATCACTCGGGTCACGCTCTCCACACCGGGCAGGACCGCGAAGGCATCGGTGGGAGCCTTTCCGGTGTCACTGCCTAGTATCGCTACGACGGTCTTCTCGGTGCCGATGTTCAACTGAACCTCGAACCCAAAGGAGTGTGCCCGGTCCACGACATGGTCCACCTGCTCCTGCGAGGCCCCCTTTGACATCTCAACAATCACTTCGCTTCACCTCTCAACACGTATGCGTAGCCTGAAACCTATGAACGCTTCCCCATAGACACGGTTGCCCCGGTCGCACGCGCTATAACCCTTCCCCCAGAGTCGCAGACCGTCATCTCCGACGCGCCGACCTTGTTCCCTGCGCGTAGCACCCGCGATTCTGCGTAGACGGTGTCGCCGACCTTCGCCGCTGACAGGAAATGGATGTTCATCTGTATCGCCACATGTATATTCTCCATCGTGTTGCAGGCGCAGCCAAACGCCTGGTCCAGGACAGTCGCTATGACGCCACCGTGGACCATGTTCTCCCAGTTCAAGAACTCATCGCGGAGCGTCAACTCGACCTTCGCGTAGCCCTCGGAGAGGTCGACGAGCCTCATCCCCATATTCGCTGCACACGGCGACCGGTCGAACCTCTCACGCATCTCCTCAAACGACAGCATCTTGCGCTCTCCCTGCATTGACATAAGGGAATTGTAGCAGCAAAGGTGAGGCCGAACAACAGCGCGTTCGTGCTCCTACACGACTGGCTCGTCCCTCAGGAAGCCCCAGACGATCAGCACCTGCGCCAGGTAATACGTGACCATGATGGGATAGTCGGCAGAAGGGATCGAGGTCGAGAACTCATTGACGGCTAACATCGCGTCGGAGACCATGAACAGCAAAGCTCCCGTCAGCACCAGGATGCTGCCCATGCGCAGCACCGCCGTGACTCCCATCGCGGTTATGACGGTGATATACACATACACCGGCAGCGCCATGTCCTCCAGGTCCGGGGTGATGAACACGGACATGGCTACCGCGAAGGCAAGTACCAGAGCGACCACGGGCAACCGGCTTCGACGCCATCTGAAGTCCCTCGTGAAGGCAACAACGTACAGCACCTGTGTCACAAGGAAGAAGCCCAACCCGAGAACGAAGAGGTCGTCGTTCTCCAGGCCCAGTGCGACATCGCCCGCAGCCGAGAACAGCAGCGCCACGAAGAGCAGCCGCCCTTTCAGTCCTGGTACCTGCATCAGGGCCAGCACAGCCAGACCCATGGCAGGCACCGCCTTGATCACATAGCTGCCAGCATACGGGCGCAGGTGGATAGTCGCGATAAACGCGACGGCAAAGATGATGAAGGCAAGCAGACAGGCTGTGCGAGTCTTTGTCATGGCGACTGTATACTACGATGGGAGGCAGGCGTCAAGCCGATGAGACACTTTTGGCCCGCCGAGTGCTGGAGCCCTTAATCCGTGGATTGTCCGGGAAACGGCACTGAGGTGAGGCAGTTTGTGATC
>CAZNOI010000025.1:0-36527 GCA_964574685.1 uncultured Dehalococcoidia bacterium | reverse complement strand
ATCATAGCGGAGGACTCTAAGTCAATGTGTTACTGTTTTCGGGGGTAAGGTCACTCCACATCATGGCAAGAAAGGCGAAGTAGTGGACATTGTGGGAGTCACATGTATAGACGGTGCCGGTAGGGCGACTAGCTCAGAGGAGCAACCACACTGTAAGGTCAAGCTAGAAGGTACAGGAGCAATAGAGATACTCCGCCCGAATGAGCTTAGTAAGATACCGTAGATGAGCCCGTGGTGAGCGTCAAGCGAATGTCAAGGCGGATTGGACCAAGACAGAGCCAACGGTCAGATTCGAACTGACGACCTGCGGTTTACGAAACCGCTGCTCTGCCACTGAGCTACGTTGGCGCGGCGTTCAAGTAAGGATTATAAAGGAAGAGCCTTCGGAGGGGCAACGCGTTCCGGGCCTATTTGCTCAGCGACTGTGCCTGTTTGACCAAGTACTCTTTGGCATCCTCTTCGCTGCTGGCAAAGTACATGCCGCTGGTGAATGTCTTGGCGATTACCTTCATGAGGCCCGTGACGCCGACTACAGCGTACGCCGTCGCCTTGAAGCGGTTCATCGCGTCAGAGACCTCCTTGCCCTTGTCCCTGACCTTGTTCGAGGCGTGCGTGTTGCTCACGTTCGCCATTACCAGCACGACCGAGTCTGTGGGCTCGTTGCGCAGTATGGCCGTCACTTCGTCCATGGTCGAGCAGTACTGGTCCTCGGGCAGGCCCGAGTAGTCGGCAGAGAGAATCCTGACTCCCTTGTGTTCTATCCACTTGACACGGTCACTCATGCGTGTCCTCCTCAAGCACTCGCGGGAATGTCCTGACTGAATGGGGGCAATTGCGAATATAGTATCATCTGGATTCCGAAAATGGAAGTCGGTTGCGCCAATGAAGGCAGCCTGCTAAGTCGGCTGCGCCCCCACGAAGTACTACGGGCGGCGTGGTACGATTTGCTCATTGACCGGCCCGGTGCCCGAGCGTATCCTCAATGTGGAGGTCGATATGGTTAGCTTGGGACCGGTCAAGATAGGAAGCGTCAGGTGTGCGGACTGTGCCTGGCTCATGCGCACCTCCATCCCCGTTGAGGGCGAGTGCACTGCCTACAACTACCCGTACAAGTCCGACCTCGAGGCGTACCAGGACGCCCAGCAGGAGGAGGACCCAAACGGGTGCCACAGGACCATTCATGTCGACTTCTGCGGCGCCGTCTGGCTCAAGTTGCCACGATTCGCCAAGGTGAAGAGCGGCACTCTTGTCGACGCCCAGACCAAACGGAAATGCGCGAATTTCCGCAGCAAGTAGGTCAGGTTTTCGTCGTCTCGCCTGTCGGCAGGTGAAGAAGCGCAGGGGTCAAAGGGAAGCCAGGCCCCGCTCCAGCAGGAACCACTCGATGCCCGTCCCGAATTCCTTCTGCTCTCTGGTCGCGCGCCTCGCTTCGGGTCTGCACCTCGTTGAATGCGATATGTCGCGGTCGTCGTCGGCAATCCCTGTGTGCAGGTGCCACCGGACCTTGACATCGCTCACAAGGTCAACGATCTCCGAGTAGGGGCCGGCCTGCGGAGTCGCCTTGGCGCGATACGCTTCGCCCTCGAACGATACCCTGGCAACGGTCCTGAGCGTGTAGCGGCTCCTTTCGAGCAGCACTATCGCAATCGGGGCCAGCACCACGGTGAGCAGCAGCAGTATGCCGAAGACCAGGTTGAAGAGGTCCCGCCCCCGCACGTCCCGCTTTGCTACCAGCTCACTGTTGAAGATCGCGATATCGTTAATGGCATCGCGCTCGGCCACGAGCGGGGTGTAGTCATGCTCGAAGCCGTTCTCTTCCAGGAACTCGTGCAGCTCGCGGTACAGCTTGCGGGGGGACTTGGCCCTGACATCGACCTTGCAGTCCAGTGATATGTCCCGGCGCTTCCTGGAGAAGAAGTCGGCGATTGTCCTCAGCATCTTGCGGAGGAACCGGACGAGCGACCGCGATTTGCCCTGCCCGGACGCGGGCCGCGCCGAAGCCTTCGCCCGGTGTGCGGACGTCTTGATTCGGGGTTCGACAGCTTCGGCGGAGGTCATTTCCGGCTCAGGTACTTCCCCAATGCCATGAGCACGCACAGAGCCGACTTGGGGCAGTCTGAGCTGCACTCCTCGTCGTGCCTCTCGTGAATCCTGCCAAGGCACCGGGGGATCTTCTTCGAAGCCGCTGTAGTACGCTCGTTGTCAGCTTCCATGACAAACCTAGAGGCCGGGCAGTTCGGTCTGGAACTCTTCGGATTCCTCTGTGTCGGAACCGACGACAGGTATCTCGACCTCGATCGCAGTCCCGGCTTCAATCTCGCTTCGGGCAATGATGCGGCCGCCGTGGGCCTCGACCAGCCCGTAGCTCACGGTGAGCCCGAGACCCGAGCGCCGGGCAGTAGCCGCCGAGGCGCAGAACGGGTCGAAGAGGGTCGAGATCTCGTCCTCCGGAATAGCCGGGCCGTCGTCCTCAAACACAACTACGACGGAGCCGTTTCTTCGCTGGCTTCTGATGTGCAGGTTGCCCTGACCGTGCTCTTCGAGCATGGCCCTGGAAGAGCTGTGAAGGATGTTGACGAATACCTGCCGTATCTGATCGGGGTCCGCCACTACAGTCGGGAGCGCCGGATCGAGCACCTGGGTGACCTGTATCTCGTCCACTTCCATTTCGTGTTCACAGCTATCGAGAGCCTGCCTGAGCGTCTGGTTCACATCGACAGCGCTCTTCTCGGGCTTGTGCCTGCGCGCGAACAGCACGAGGTTATCCAGTACGGCGCTTGCTCTTTCCGCCTGCCTGGATATCGCTTCGAGGCCGCTTCTCAGGGTATCGTCCAGGCTTCTGCGCGCCATGAGCAACTGGACATAGGCCAGAATGCCCGAGATCGGATCGCTCAGCTCGCGGGACACCCCTGCGGCCACCTGGCCGATGGAAGCGAGCCTGGCAATGAACTCGAGGCGTTCCTCAGCCCGGTTGCGGTCTTCCACTTCGTCGAGCTGTACCGTGATATCGCGCAGCGCTATGAATCCCGCCAGCTTGCCCTGGTAGTCCGTTCTGGACCCGGCAAGCCTCACCCGCACCTCTGTGCCATCTCTCTTGAGTGCGCGGAACTTGTGGATCAGCCGCAGATTCCGGCCGATGATGTCCTGGGCCAGGATGCGCAGCACGCGATCCCGGTCATCGGGATGCACGAGAAGGAGTGGATTGGTCCCGTACATGTCCTCTTCGGAATCGTAGCCGTACAACTCGGCGGCGGCGCGGTTAGCCAGGACTATCCTCATTGCCTCGGCGTCGATGATCAACACGCCGTCCACAGCGCTCTCGAGGAGAACCTTGTAGTAGTTGCGCTGCTTCTCCTCCTCGGTCTGCGCGGAGAGGTCCAGGAGCTTGTCGCCGTCAAGCCTGGCATCGGCCTGACTCAAGTCCTCGTCGAAGGTGACGAACAGGTCGACCGAGGACTCCATTGACGTCACCGTCGCTTCATCGGCCCCGGTGAAGACCTCTACATAGACATCGTCTGTCTTCCGATTCTGAATCTTGCTTCTGGTTGTCATCTCTGCCTCCCGACGTATCCAGGGGCCGGTTGGTAGCGTAGGAAACTCACAGTAATATTACTCACCTGCCTGAACATTATCTTGCCCTGCACAAAGTGCGCACAATGACCCTTTCCGGTGATTTCGAGTAGGAAGATAGTACTAACCGGACGGAACACGATGGAGCTTCTCAGACGCGATTCACGGGCTCCGAGGTTGCTGCCGTGGCTTGCAGGTCACGTAGAGCGAACAAGGAGGCACAGGGCCGCTCTGAGCTTTTCGGGACAAGAGGCAGGCGATTGTTCTGATTTACATAACCTACTGTTGGCAGGGGGTGGGTTCACATAACGCCAAGCGGCGATGGCTGGTGTTTCGAACTTTAGTTCGTAACGCGGAGACGCGGGCTGGCCGGGTTGGAAGAGCAGGCAATTAGATGAGGAAGCCTCGGTGGGGCAGATTGCCCTCCGCCCCACCCGGCCGGGTGTGCTAAGCAGGCTCAGAAGCGCAGGCGGCTAGCAGAATGGTGGTGGCGAGGATTGCGAGTGGCAGCAGTCGCAGGGCCAAGGATTTCACGATATTTCCTCCTGAGGTTTTGGGTGATAATACGTGAGGCCGGAATGGATGTCAAGGCCGGAGGATTGGTGTGGCCAGAAGGGCGAGGATGGTCAGGATGTGGCGCCCTTGGAGGCGGCTATCCAGCTACGGAGCAGGTTGTCGTCGTTCAGGATGTGCTTGGCGGTGAAGTACGGGTCAGCGTCGCCCCTTCCGACTTCGTCGGCCAGGGCAATGAGCTTCTTGTCCTCGCCCATCAGCTTGGACAGTCTCTTGCTTACGCCGCGCTCGATGGCCCTGATTAGCTCCTTCTTGAGCTGTTCCCTTCGTCTCTCGGCAAGCTGGCCGCTGGTCTCCAGCATCTCACGGTGCCTGTAGATCTCGCCGAGCAGCTCCGGTATGCCGACATTGTGGAGTGCCTGGGTGGTCAGCACTGGTGCCTTCCAGGCATGCTGCTGTTCGCTCAGCATCAGCATGGCTTCAAGCTCAACGACCACCTGGTCCGCACCCTGGCGGTCGGCCTTGTTCACGACGAACACGTCCGCTATCTCCATCAGGCCGGCCTTCATCGTTTGGATGGCGTCGCCGCCGCCTGGGTACAGCACGACCACCACGGTGTCCGACGCCTCGATGATGTCCAGCTCGGTCTGCCCGACGCCCACGGTCTCGACAATCACTACATCTTTGCCGAATGCGTCCAGGAGCTTGATCACCCTGCGCGCAGTCTCCGGCAGGCCGCCCAGACTGCCCCGTGTTGCCATGCTTCGGATGAACACATCGTTGTCCAGATAGTGCTGTTGCATGCGTATGCGGTCGCCGAGGACAGCACCACCGGAGAAAGGACTCGTTGGGTCGACGGCCACTATGCCGACGGTCAGCCCCTTCTCTCTCATCGCTGACGTGACCCTGTCCACCAGTGTGCTCTTCCCGCTGCCGGGTGGCCCTGTGATGCCGATGGTATATGCCGTGCCTGTGCTGTGGCATATCTCGTTCATGATCTGGGGCGCGTCCGGCGTATCGCGCTCCACTACGGATATCAAGCGGGAAAGCGCCCGCTCGTCTCCTTCCAGCATCCTCTGTACGAGTTCCATACTCACAGTGTCGTCTATCCGTCGATTGGCCCGGCGTCAATCTTATCATTCATCGCTCGTGTGGCGCAACGCCGGGGCAGTGAAGGAGGGGGCGCCGAAGCTTGTAGGTGGATGGACCGGAGCCGACTTCACGGTGGACGAGAAGTGACATTCATCACATACCTCGGAGGTGCCCGGTACCTAGAATAGGAATTGGCTCCCGATCTTGCCAGCGGGTCGGGCGCAGTTGCAGTCTCCCGCTCGGAGCGACTACCTCCTTGTGAAGCTCTCCCGCCCTGCAGCTTCCGAGCGGGAGCAACCTCAGCAGTACGGCGGCGAGGTGGACCGCACGCTTCTTCGACTATGGGCCACCCCGCCGCAGCGTATTCCAGCTCGACCGGTCGGCTGTCTCTTTCGTCAGGCTGGAACCTGTGGCAGATCCCTGAGCGCCTGCTCCACCTTCTCCCTGGGATACTCGTAGTCCTCAAGCTCGTTGGCGAGGTACTTCTCGTAGGCCCCCAGATCGAAGTGGCCATGCCCGCTCAGTGCAAGCAGAATGGTCTTCTTCTCCCCGGCCTCCTTGCACTTGAGGGCCTCATCGATCACGACTTTGATCGCGTGGGCCGGCTCGGGCGCAGGCAGAATGCCTTCAGCTCGCGCGAACTGCACCGCAGCCTTGAAAGTTGGTATCTGGTGCACCGCGCGGGCTTCCACGAAGCCCAGCTTGTGGAGATGGCAGATGATCGGGGCCATACCGTGGTAGCGAAGCCCACCGGCATGGACGGGAGGGGGCACGAAGGAATGCCCGAGCGTGTACATCAACGCGATTGGCGCCATTCCCGCTACGTCACCATAGTCCCAGGTGTACGGCCCTCTCGTGACCGTGGGGCATGCCTCCGGCTCGACGTTGATGATCTTGAGGTCCGGCTTCTTCCCGGATATCTTGTCCTTCACGAATGGCAGGTATACGCCCGCGAAGTTGGAGCCGCCGCCGATGCACCCGATGATCATGTCGGGGTAGCAGCCGGCCATTTCCATCTGCTTCAGTGCCTCCTGCCCGATTACGGTCTGGTGCAGGAGAACGTGGTTCACCACGCTGCCGAGAGAGTAGTGCGTGTCGTCATGGGCGAAGGCATCCTCGCAGGCCTCACTTATGGCGATCCCCAGACTGCCGGTGCACTCGGGGTCGTCCTTCAGTATCTTCCTGCCTATGTCGGTATCCTCGCTTGGACTGGCCACCACCTTGGCCCCGTAGGTCTCCATCAGTATGCGGCGATAGGGCTTCTGGTTGTAGCTGACCTTGACCATGTAGACCTTGCACTCGAGGTCGAAGAAGCTGCAGGCCATGGAAAGCGCGCTTCCCCACTGGCCGGCGCCGGTCTCGGTCGAGAGACGCTTGATCCCTTCCTTCTTGTTGTAGTAAGCCTGCGCCACTGCTGTATTCAGCTTGTGGCTGCCGGCCGGACTCACGCCCTCGTACTTGTAGAATATCTGGGCGGGCGTGTCCAGAACCTTCTCCAGGCGGTGCGCCCGGAACATCGGGGACGGCCTCCACAGCGTGTAGATGTCGCGCACCTCATCCGGGATGTCGATGTATCGTTCGGTGCTGAACTCCTGAGTGTTGAGTTCATCGGCGAACAGCGGCGGCGGCAGCCTCGTCGGCTCCTTCGTGCCGGGGTGGCGAAGGGGCGGCATAGGCTCCGGCAGGTCGGCCTGGATGTTGTACCACTGGGTCGGCATTTGCTTCTCGGTCAGGGTAATCTTGGTCTCCAAGGTTTGCCTCCTTTCTTCATCTGGGTCCCTGTATTGCAGCTACGTGGCTCGCCACGTAGTTTACCTCCTTGAACGGGATTCCTCTTTCAGCTTTCAGCGGCGGATTCCGTTGGAGACTGCGCTTCGCATGCTCCTTGCGAACGATTCGATCTTCGACAAAGGGTCCTCTTCGTCGAGGATCTGCATGATTCGACTCCCGACGATGACGCCGTCCGCGAACTGAGTGACCTCCTTCGCCTGTTCCGGCGTCGATATCCCGAACCCGACACACAGCGGATTGTCCGTACAGCGCCGCACGCGTTGCACGAAACCGCTCAGGTCTGCCGGCAGGGTGTTGCGCGCACCGGTAACGCCTGTCAGGGAAACCAGGTAGACGAAGCCCCTTGACCTCCCGGCGACCGCCCGGATGCGGTTATCATCGCTTGTCGGGGCCAGCAGGTAGATGAGGTCGAGACCGGCTTCTTGACCGGCCTCCTCGAGTTCTCCGCCCTCCTCGGGCGGCAGATCAGGCACAATCAGGCCATCGATCCCGGCTTCGGAGCAGTCACCGCAGAAGGCACCGATGCCGTATCTGTGCACGGGATTGTAGTAGGTCATGAACACCAGAGGGACTTCAGTCACCTTCCTGAGGCTCCTGGCAATCTCCATGCAGGTGGAAGGCGTCGTGCCCGCGTTCAATGAGCGGAAGCTTGCCTGCTGAATGGTCGTGCCGTCCGCCAGCGGGTCCGAAAAAGGGATGCCAAGCTCAATGATATCGCAACCGCATGAGGCGAGCAGAGGCACAGCCCTCATAGTAGCTTCCACGCTCGGATATCCGACAGTCACGTAGGCTATGAGGGCCTTGTGATTCCGTTCGGCGAAGACGCGCCCGATTCTGCTCACAGCGAGACTCCCAGTGCCTCGGCGACTATCGACATATCCTTGTCGCCCCTTCCCGACAGGTTCACAACAACAATCTGGTCTCGCCCGAGCGTGGAAGCGATGTCTGCCGCGTGGGCTACCGCATGAGCCGACTCCAGTGCAGGCAGTATGCCTTCCGTCTCCGCGAGAAGGCGGAAGCCCTTCAGCGCATCAGAATCTGCAACTGCGACGTACTGTGCCCGGCCCGTGTCCTTGAGGTAGCTGTGCTCCGGACCGACCCCCGGATAGTCCAGCCCCGGCGCGATGCTGCTGGTCTCCCTCATCTGGCCGTGCTGGTCCTGGAGCAGATACGAACGCGTGCCATGGAGTACGCCCGGTCCTCCGGCTACAAGCGATGCCGAGTGGCGGCCGTTGCCGAGTCCGCGACCGGCGGCCTCGACACCGACCAGGGCAACGTCATCATCGAGGAATGCATGGAATATGCCCATAGCGTTGCTTCCACCGCCCACACAGGCCACCACTCTGTCAGGGGCTCTCCCAAAGGCGAACAGCATCTGCGCCTTTGTTTCGCGACCTATGATCGACTGGAAATCGCGGACCATCATCGGGTATGGGTGGGGTCCCACCACCGAGCCCAGCAGGTAGTGCGTAGTTCTGACGTTGGTTACCCAGTCCCGTATGGCCTCGTTGATGGCGTCCTTCAGTGTGCGGCTGCCCGATGACACCGGTATCACCTGAGCGCCCAGGAGCTTCATGCGGAAGACGTTCAGCGACTGCCGCACTATGTCCTCTTCCCCCATGTACACGATGCACTCCAGCCCGAGCATGGCGCAGACCGTTGCGGCGGCAACGCCGTGCTGCCCGGCACCCGTCTCCGCGATGACCCTTTTCTTCCCCATGCGCAAGGCCAGCAGTCCCTGGCCGAGCGCGTTGTTGATCTTGTGCGCCCCGGTGTGGGCGAGGTCTTCGCGCTTGAGCAGGATCGTTGCCCCACCCAGCCTGTCCGACAGCCTGCGCGCGCAGTAGAGCGGCGTTGGGCGGCCAACGTAGTCCCGGCACAGGGAATCGAACTGCTCCCAGAAGTCCGGGTCGTCTCTGGCCTGCAGGTAGGCCGATTCCAGTTCGAGCACCGCGGGCATGAGCGTCTCCGGGACGAACCTGCCCCCGTACGCCCCGTAGCGACCTCTCTCGTCAGGAAGTGCCAACCCCGCCCCTCCTCGACGCCGCCCTGGCGTTCTCTATGAACTCGCGCATCCTGGCGTGGTCCTTCGTGCCCGGCTCGATCTCTATGCCGCTGGAGACGTCAACCGCGTACGGCATCGCTGTCTCGACAGCGAGTCGCACATTGTCCGGCGTGAGCCCGCCTGCCAGTATCACCCTGGCGCTGTTGCCTGCGCTACGGGCAAGCTCCCAGAGCGCCTGTCTCGCACTTTCGTCGACCGGTGTGCCCTTCTCGACATCGAGCAGGACTGCGCGGACCCTGTACGCCGCAAGTGCATCGGTCGAGGGAAGGGTGTCCGGTGTGAATGACTTCACAACCCGGGGATGCAGCGCCTCACACTCTTCGGGGCCCTCGCAGCCGTGAAGCTGAGCGATGTGAAGTCCGGCTTCTACCATGACCCCGCGGATGTCATCTACCGCGCTATCCACGAAGACTCCCACGGTGGTCAAGAATGGCGGCAATTTGCGGGTGATGTCTGCCACGGTGGAGACCCCTACGCGGCGAGGGCTGTCGGCAAAGACGAACCCCACCGCGTCGGCGCCAAGCTCGGCGGATGCGAGCGCGTCCTCCAGGTTCGTCAGCCCACATATCTTGACTCTGACTGCTCTGTTCACAAAGGACTCTCCGAACGCCTGCCCATAAGCTCCATGATCTTCGCTTCCGGGTCCGGGCTGGTAACCAGCGACTCGCCCACTAGAATGGCATCCGCCCCGGCGTCGGCAAGCCGAAGCACGTCTCCCCGCGTGTGGATGCCGCTTTCGCTGATGACAAGGGTTCCGGACGGGACCAGCAGGCGAAGGTCGATCGTGGTCTGGATGTCGACGCTGAAGTCGACGAGGTTGCGGTTGTTGATTCCCACTACCGTCGGCGAGTAGTCCCATGCCTTCATGAGCTCGCTCTGGCTGTGGATCTCCACCACCGCCGTCATGCCGAGTCCGCGCGCCGTTTCCAGAAGCTCACCGATCTCCTTTTCATTGAGGATTCCGCTAATGAGCAGGACGGCATCGGCACCGTGAGCCCTTGCCTCGAATATCTGGTAAGGGTCAATCACGAAGTCCTTGCGCAGCAGGGGCAGGTCGATGGACTTCCGAACGCTATCCAGGTCCTCCAGGCTGCCCTTGAAGTAGTCCGGCTCGGTGAGCACCGAGACTGCGGCAGCGCCCGCAAGCTCATACTTGGTCGCCAGCGCAGCCGCATCGAGGTCTTCTCTCAAGACGCCTTTGGAGGGTGAGGCCCGCTTCACCTCGGCGATGAGGCTGATTCCGTCTGACCTGAGGGCCTCTGCGAAGTCGTGGGCATCCTTCTGCCGTGCCGCCGCACGTTCGACAATTGCGGGGGGTGACTCGACCTTCCGCTTGTCGAGCAGTTGCTTCGTTCTCGCGACTATCTCGTTGAGCAACACGGCTCAGGCCTCCTGGTCGGAGTCTGTCTGGTGCACGGTCCTGTAGCCCACCAGCACG
Source organism: uncultured Dehalococcoidia bacterium (assembly GCA_964574685.1). GTDB lineage: Bacteria > Chloroflexota > Dehalococcoidia > SZUA-161 > SZUA-161 > CAZGDV01. Next base: position 26,058 of record CAZNOI010000025.1, on the reverse strand, counting down.
AGGACAGCCAGGCCGACCGCCGCACCCGCGAAGCGGTACGTGACTGGAATATAGGGCTGACTGATGGCGTAGAAGAGCACGCCTATACCTCCCAGTATCAGTCCCGGCATCACGAAGTCCGGCCTGTGTCTGGGCAGCAGGCCAAGAAGGACAAACAGCAGCCCAACCGGATACGACATTATGAAGACATTGCGTTCGTAGCGTTCCATTGCCGCTTCGTGAGCGTCCCAGCCACGGTCCATGTCGCGTTGCGGCGCGTCATAGAAGGCAGAAATCCCGAATGCCACGATCATGACGAGGAATGCGGCAATGGCCAGTGCGTAGAACACCTTCACTACTGCCATTCGTTTCCCCCAATCGCCTTTGTTCAGGCTGCAACGCTGTTCGTGTATTCCACCAGTTGCCGGAGAACACGACCGGCTGCCCCGCTGTCGATGGCCTCGCTTGCCGCTGCCACGCCGTCCCTCAGGTCCGAGGCTTTTCCCCCGGCGACCATCACCGCGGCTGCATTGAGAAGCACGACGTCCCTCCTCGGGCCGTTCTCACCTTCCAGCAGCGCCCTCGTGATCTCCGCGTTCTCCTCCGCTGTGCCTCCCGCGAGTTGAGCCAGATCGGTCCTTTCCAGGCCGACCTCGGCTGGGTCTACATCATAAACGCGGACGCTTCCTTTGTGTACCTCCGCGACGTTGCTGGTACCGCTTGTCGAGAACTCGTCCAGCCCGTCGGCGCCGTGTACCACGAAAGCATGCTCGCAACCAAGTGCCAGCATGACGTCGGCTATCGGCTTCGTCAGGCCAATGTCGTACACGCCAAGCACCTGCCGTCTGGCCCCCGCAGGATTGGTGAGTGGGCCGAGTACATTGAAGATGGTGCGGAGGCCTATCTCCCGCCGGGGACCGATTGCGTGCTTCATTGCCGGGTGAAAGACCGGCGCGAAGAGAAATCCTATCCCGATCTGGTCGATGCAGCGTGCCACCTGGTCCGGGTGCTGATCAATGTTGACGCCCAGAGCTTGCAGCAGGTCGGCGCTGCCGCACCGGCTGGACACCGAGCGATTGCCGTGCTTGGCAACGGCCAGTCCTGCGCCCGCAGCCACGAATGCCACCGTGGTCGAGATGTTGAAGGTGCCGTGACCGTCTCCTCCTGTGCCGCAGGTGTCCACCAGGACGTCGCGGCTGACCCGGACGGGCAAAGCACTCTCCCGCATGGCCTCCGCGCAGCCCACTATCTCCTCGATGGTCTCTCCCTTGAGCCTCAGTGCGGTAAGGAACGAGCCGATCTGGGCCGGCGTCGCATCGCCGCGCATTATCTCTCGCATTACGTCTCTGGCTTCGTCACGCGTGAGGTCGGTACCCCCGACCACCGCTGATATCGCTTCCCTGATCATGCTATCTGCATGCCTCTCTAGGCATAGCCGGCTCGGAGCCACGCATCTCCTCCTCCGCCTGGTCGATGGACTTCTCCAGTGCCTTGAGCTTGTTGAGGGTCTCCTGGTACTCCAACGAGGGGTCTGAGTCATAGACCACACCCGCGCCCGCCTGGAGATAGGCCGTATTGCCTACCATCACGATCGTGCGAATGGTGATGCAGGTATCCATGTTACCGCCGAAGCTGAAGTAACCCACTGCCCCGCCGTAGGGGCCTCGCTTGAGGTCTTCCAGCTCGGTGATGATCTCCATTGCCCTGATCTTCGGCGCGCCGGTGAGCGTGCCGGCGGGGAAAGCGGCTCGAAGCAGGCTGAACGCGTTTTCGCCCTCGCGCAGCTTGCCCTGAACGGTCGACACTATGTGCATCACATGAGAGAACCTTTCGACCGACATCAGGGATGGCACTTTGACGCTGCCGTAGCTGCAGACCCTGCCGAGGTCGTTCCTCGCGAGGTCGACCAGCATCGCGTGCTCGGCCTTCTCCTTGGGGTCGTTCAGCAGTTCGGTTGCAAGTGCTTCATCCTCCGCCTCGCTTGCCCCCCTGTGCCTCGTCCCCGCAATGGGGCAGGTCTCCGCCAGCCCGTCCTCGACCTTCACCAGCATCTCAGGGCTCGACCCGATGAGGTGGAAGTCGCCGAGGTCGAGGTAGAAGAGGTATGGTGAGGGGTTCAGCATGCGCAGCGCACGGTATATCGCGAACGGATGGGCGCTGGTCCGGCGCCGGAGCCTCTGCGAGAGCACTATCTGCAGCGTGTCCCCGGCCGCTATGTACTCTCTGCACCTGCTCACGGCGTCCTCGAATTCCTCTCTGGTGAAGTTGGACTCGACGGCGCGCTCGGATGCCTGTTCGACCGCGTTCCCGGACTTCAGTGGCTCCGTCGGCATGGGCTTCGACAGCCTCGTCACGATGGAATCGATCTTCTTCACGGCCTGGTTGTAGGCGTAGTCGGCAGGGCCGTCCGTCGGTGTGTTTGCCACGACCTTCATCTTGTGCTGGACATGATCGAAGATGATCATGGTGTCGGTGAAAACGAAGACGCTCTCGGGCAGCCCCAGCTCGTCCTTCGAGCACTCAGGGAGTGATTCGAAGTGGCGAACGGTGTCGTAGGAGATGTAGCCTACTGCGCCCCCGAAGAACCGGGGCAGACCGGGCACTTTCACCACCTGACGCTGAGCCAGTATCTCCTGCACAATGTCCAGGCAATCCCTGTCTCCCATGTCCACCTTCTGCCGGTCACCGTTGCGGTGGATTATCGCCCGCTTGCCGGAGCACTTCAGGACCAGGTTGTGCCCGATGCCCATGAATGAGTACCGGCCAAGCTTCTCGCCGCCCTCCACGCTCTCCAGCAGGAACGTTGGTGCTGCCTGCTTGAGCTTCAGGAAGACCGAGACGGGCGTATCGAGGTCGGCGGACAACTCCCGAAAAACCGGGATCAGATTCCCTTCCTTCGCAAGTCCTCTGAAAGCTTCGAGACCAGGATAATACTCTACAGCCATCTCTCCACCTCTCCGAACAAATGAAAAACCCCGTCCCCAAGGGACGGGGTTCGATCTCCGCGGTGCCACCCTTGTTGGCCGCCGTCACTCCACTGTGGCCGGCGACCCACTCTGTCGGGCACGGCCTCTACCCTGCGAGACGATGCCCTAGGCTCTGATAACGGTGCCGCTCCGGCAAGGCCTACTGCCCCTTTCGGGGGTTCGGTTTGCAGCTCCCAAGCCCATTCGCCCCCTGCGCAGGCACCGGCTCACACCTACCCCGGCTCTCTGAGCCTCGCTTGAGGGCTACTACTCTTGATCGCAGCCGATTACGTATTCGATTTGGTTGCACTCTAGCATAAGGCTATGGCCTTGTCAACATACAGAATCCTCACGGGACGTCCATGTCGCCGGGCGGCGACGGGCGAGTCGACACGCTCAACCAGGCAGTGCTACAATCGTTCACATGGACACCTACGACGTATTGGTGGTGGGGGCGGGTCACGCGGGCTGTGAGGCCGCTCTGGCCGCAGCTCGGATGGGATGTCGCACGCTTCTGCTCACAATGAACCTGGACAACGTGGCGCTGATGTCGTGCAATCCGTCGATCGGGGGCCCGGCGAAGGCGCACGTCGTGCGTGAGATAGACGCGCTCGGCGGGGAGATGGCCCGCAACATCGACAGCACCTTCATCCAGATAAGGATGCTAAACACGGGTAAGGGTCCTGCGGTGCAGGCGCTGCGCGCACAGGCGGACAAGAGGCTCTACAGCCTCACTATGAAGCACACCCTGGAGCAGCAGGCGAACCTCCATGTGAAGCAGGCGCTGGTGGAGCGCCTGGTCGCAGTGACGGGGCCTGAGCCTCAACTCGAAGTCAGCACTGCCACCGGCTGGGTGTACCGGAGCAGGACGGTTGTGCTCACGACCGGCACGTCGCTGGGGGGAAGGGTTATCACGGGGGACATGGCATATGAGGCCGGAAGGGCCGGCGAGTTCGCGGCGCGTGAGCTGTCGCAGAGCCTCAGGCAACTCGGCTTCGACGTCCGCAGGCTGAAGACCGGGACACCGCCGCGTGTTGACGCGAGGACGATAGACTTCTCGAAGGCGGTTGTGCAGCCCGGAAGCGAAGCGCCGTTGTACTTTAGCTTTACGCCGCCCGAGGAGCAGCCCTTTCGCGGAAAGCCAAATCCCGTCTATCCTCGGGACGGGACGATTACCTGGAGGCCGCAGCTTCCCTGCTATCTCGTCTACACGAACCCACGTACTCACCAGATAATCCGTTCCAACCTGGACAGAGCGCCGTTGTTCACAGGCCGAATAAGCGGCGCCGGGCCAAGGTATTGTCCCTCGATCGAGGACAAGATCGTTCGTTTCGCCGAGAAGGACTCCCACGGGCTGTTCCTGGAGCCCGAGGGCTGGCAGACGAACGAGGTCTACGTTCAGGGAGCGAACACCAGCCTGCCCGAGGACGTCCAACTCGCGATGCTGCGCAGCATCCCCGCTCTGGAGAGCGCGGAAATAATGCGGGTCGGCTACGCCATTGAGTACGACTACGTGCCTCCGAGCCAGACGCTGGCTACGCTGGAGTCCAAACTGGTGCCGGGCCTCTTCTTCGCCGGCCAGATAAACGGGACCTCCGGCTACGAGGAAGCCGCGGGCCAGGGACTGATCGCCGGCATCAACGCGGCCAGGATGGTCAGGGGAGAGCCGCCGATTCTCCTGACGCGCGACCGGGCCTACATAGGCGTGATGGTAGATGACCTGGTAACCCGCGAACACACGGAGCCGTACAGGTTGCTGACCTCCAGGGCCGAGTTCCGACTGCTCCTGCGACAGGATAACGCCGACCTGCGACTCTCTCCGACGGGCTATGAACTGGGCCTGGTCTCGCGAGACAGATATGAGGCCGTCGAGACAAAGAGCCGGCAAGTGGCCGCCGAGTTGAAGCGGCTGGCGGGCACCTGGATTCGCCTCGGCGCCGATATCGACAGGAGCCTTGCGGAACGGGGAATAGCGCCTCTCACGCGCAGCATCAGCCTGCTGGAGTTCCTTCGTCGTCCGGAAGTTGGCTACGATGCACTCGGCGACCTCGGAATGGGCGATGACGCGCTCGACAGGGAGTGCCGGGAACAGGTGGAGATCGAGGCCAAGTACGAGGGCTATATAGAGCGTCAAAGGGCGGAGGTAGAGCGGCTGCGGCGCATGGAGGAGAGGCCCATACCGGCGGACTTCGATTACGATTCGGTCGGCAGCTTTCGCACCGAGGCCAGGGAGAGGTTGAAGCATTTCCGGCCGGTTACTCTCGGCCGGGCTTCACGCATATCGGGAGTCACGCCCGCGGACATTGCCGTCCTGGTCGTATGTCTGGAGAGACAGGGGCTGGCCGGAAGCACGGCTGGATAGGGCTCGTCCGGCTCGAATCCGATTCCCTTCAGCTACTTGCGGGATATCAGTTCTGAAGCTGCCAGCAGTATCCCTGTGAAGAACACAGTATAGAGTGCGCCCTCGAAGAACATCGCTGCCTTCGTGGTGCCGGAGGCGAAACCGCCCGCGCCGGCTGCAGCCAGGATGGCCCAGAGCAGACCTGCCGGGAGCGCAACCAGTGCGGTGAAGCTGAGCAGCCTGGCTATCGGCATTCCCAATACCTTTTTCTCCTCCATTTTTGCCCTCCTTACCTCTCAGAAAGTGCACAAAAGTTATCACGGCAGACATAGCCTAATCAATAGTCAATTCGGACTACCTGCTATGAGATATTGGTACCGTCGTGGCTATTCAGCATGGCTACTCGGTGTGTTAGCATGCTTTCGCGAAGTCGCGGACAAGGAGGGGAACCATGGCCATCCATTCGCCGGACATCATTGTTGACAAGCAGGACCAACTGGAGAAGGTCGAGCTGGCCTGCCTGCCCGGTGAGACGATTCGAGCTGTCTTCGACATGAAGGGGGCCGGGACCGGCTTCCTCGGCATCACAGACAGGCGGATCATATTCTACGACAAGGCCTTTATGAGAAAGCAGAAGGCGCTGGTGAGTATCCCGTACAGCAGGATTACTGTGGTCGGCAGTGAAGACAACAGCGGGTTGTTCTTCAAGAAGGGTTTCTTCGTGAGTGATCGATTGACCATCGGCGGGGCGGGCTTCGACTACAAGACCTTCGAGTTCAGGGGTGGGGAGAAGGCACACCAAGCACACAATCTCATGATGCACTATCTGCTGGAATGAAAGCGGAACTGCGGCTCCCGCCCAACGGCGGGAGCCGCAGAAGCTTGCTGGTGCCTGCTATTGCAGACCGGCTATGCCATCGTAGTTGACGAGATCCGAGAAGCTGTCGAGGGTACTCTTGGACTCTGCGTTGACCATCACGAAGAACCTCTGGTCAATGAGTACCATGAAGCTGTATTCGTCGGGATCGTACCACGTCTCCCATGCGGGATAGCCGTCGACGGTCGTCCTCTTCATATACATATCAGTCGATTCGATCTCGAAGGCCATATCCCAGACCTGGAACCACCCGAATCCGTAGTAGTACGCGTTGTCGAATATGACGATGCTTGCCTCGTTATCGGTTCCTGACTGCGTGTAGTTGCGGCTTGCCTGGCTCCACCACCAGTCCTGGAACTTCCCGGTGAAGCCGTCAGGTTCCTCGGCTTCCCATCCGGCCGGCGCTTCAGGAAGATACGGAATCAACTCGCTGAAGTTGACTGGGTCAACGTCGCCGGGCGACGGCAGGGGACCCATTGTGGGTTCGGGCTCCCCAGTCTCCGCGGGTGTAGCGGTAGCCGACGGCGAGCCCTCGGGAGTGGCGGTCGGCTCGGGCGTCGGCTCTTCTCCCCCGTTGCACCCTGTCGCGATCAGGGCCACCACAACCATGAGCATTACCAGAATCAGGAATCCTCTCTTCATTTGCTCTCTCCTCCTTTCCTTGTACCCGCTGGTCTATGTTGGGACAGGCAGGCACCGCGAGTCATCCGTGCTCGAAAGTGCACAGAATGCGATTCACCTGCTCCAACTTGAACACATTCAACTACACATTGCGGTCGAAGTCAAGAGTAACAGCTTCTCGCTCTTTACATATTCGCAGGCGCTGGCTAGAATGGACGAGTGATTGATGTTGCAGAATCCGGAGAGAGCAGCACCAGACTGAAGCCGAATGTTGCGGCCATGCTGAGCTACTTGCTCATGTGGCTGACCGGACTCATCTTCTACAATGTCGAGAAGAAGAGCGACTTCGTCAAGTTCCACGCCCTGCAGTCCGTCATCGTCTTCGGTATTCTTTTCTACCTTGCGCTCCTGGCGAACATCATTATCTGGTGGGTGCCCGGTCTGGGCACAATAGTGTGGCTCGTCTTTGGAGTCGTGCTCGCATGGCCGATCATCGTCTTTACAGTCCTCCTGTGGATATACCTCATGGTCAAGGCCTACCGTGGTGAGAGGTACAAGGTCCGCTGGGCCGGCAATCTGGCCGAGCGGCTCCTGTAGCTCCAGGCGGCATTTCCTTCCTGGTACTTCCTTCTGTCATTGCCCGCGATGGTATAATCGTTGCACCTTGCGCGGGAGATTGTGCGGTTGGTTGAGGGTGAAGGGAAGAGGATTCTGGTTCTGGGCGCAGGCTCGGCGGGCCTCGCGGCGGCATTGACGCTCAAGGGCGCCACCGGACGCATGCCGGGAACAGAGGTAATCCTCCTCAGTCGCACCAACTATCACTTCATCTTGCCTCTCATTTACCAGGTAGTGACCGGTAGCCTGGCGCCTCCGCATGTCTGCTTCCCCGTACGCCCGCTTCTGCGGGGCTCGTCGAACGGCCCGGCAGTCAGCTTCAGGCAGGGGACCGTATCGGCCATCGATCCTCAGTCCCGCACGGTGTCCACGGACGGCGGCGACCTGCACTATGACTACCTTTTGCTGGCCCTGGGGAGCACGACGAACTTCTTTGGCACCGAGGGCGCGGAAGAGCATTCACACCCCTTCAAGTCCGTGGGAGATGCGATCGACCTGCATAACAGGATCGTGGACTCGTATGAGGCGGCCCTGCTCGAGACGGACGAGCGGGAACGGCGTCGGATGCTGACCTTCGTTGTCGTGGGCGGCGGCCCGACAGGAGTGGAGCTTGCTGCGTCGATCCATGACCTGACCGCGAAGGTAATGGCGCGGGACTACCCCCCGGTTGCCTCCGAAAGCCGTGTCATCCTGGTCGAAGCCCGCGAAAGGCTGCTGGGCGGACTCAACCCGAAGTCCGGCGAGAAGGCGCTAAAGGGGCTGAGATTGCGCGGCGTGGAGGTTATGCTCGATACCAAGGTCAACCGTGTGAGCGGGGACAGCATCGACACAGCAGCAGGTGAGAGGATTCCGACCGGCACCGTGGTCTGGGTGGCGGGCACGCGGGCTCCGGACCTCGTGCGCGGCCTTCCCTTCGAGAAGGTACGGGATGGAAGAATCGTGACGAATGAGTCACTGGAAGTGCCGGGCTGGCCGGGCGTCTATGTGGCCGGCGACTCCGCGTACATCGAACAGCCGGGCCGGTCGACCTCGTATCCTCCGACACACCAGGTGGCCATACAGATGGGGCCCGCATGTGCCCGCAACATAGTCCGCGTGATCAGGGGCGAGGCGCAGCGGCCATTTCGCTACTGGTTCAAGGGCCAGATGGTCTACATGGGCAGGAACATGGCTGTCGCGGACCTGTTCGGTCAGACACTTGATGGATTGACCGCCTCGATGGTGAGGCGGTCGCTCTACGTGGGGCAGTCGCTCATGTATCTCGGCCCCCTCACCTCTCTGCGCGTGAAGACCAGCGCTATGGTCGACTGGGTCTTCTCCTACTTCTACAACCGGAACGTGGCGCGCATCGGTTAGCAATCGTGTTGCCTGCGTGCTAGAATCGAAACGTGCACTCAGCCTGCAGTCCTCGTCCGTGTGAGCCTTGAGAGAAAGCAACGCCGACCTGGTCCTCCACAACGCCGAAGTTGTCACCATGTGCCCGCGCCTTCCCAGAGCAAGTCTCGTCGCGGCGAGGGATGGACTTGTCTCTCACGTCGGGGTGAATGAAGAGTCTGCCGGCTTCGGGCGGGCCCGCAGGGTGATCGACTGTGAGGGCAGGACGGTAATCCCCGGATTCATCGATGCCCACATGCATGTGATGGCATCGGCGTCAAGGCATTTGAGTGTGGACTGCTCGCCAGGACGTGTTTCATCGATAGCTGATATCCAGCATCGCATACGGGAGCAGGCTGCTGTCACCGCGGCCGGGCGATGGATAAGGGCGGGTGGCTACAACGAGTTCTACCTCGCCGAGAGAAGGCATCCCACGCGGCACGACCTTGATCGAGCCACTTCACGGCACCCGATCAGGCTGAATCACCGGTCCATGCACGCCTGCGTGCTTAACAGCGCGGCACTCGCGCTCGCGGGCATCGCCATTGACACTGAGGAGCCCCCAGGCGGACTTATAGAGCGCGAACTTGACACCGGCGAGCCCAACGGCGTCCTCTACGGCATGAATTCATACGTCAATGACCAGGTCATGCCGCCTCTGGCCGAGGACGAAGTGCTCCGGGGCGTCCGTCTGGTGAACGGCGAGCTCGTGTCATGTGGCGTGACCTCGATTCAGGATGCCACCCATAGCAATGGCCACGATCAGTGGCTCGCTCTCTCCAGGCTCAAGCAAGACGAGATTCTTCGGCCCCGGGTCACAGCGATGATCGGCCCGCATGCTGTATCAGGGATGCTGGAGGGCGGCTTCCACGCCCGATTCGGCGATGACCGGCTCAGGATGGGGCCGGTCAAGTTCATGCTCGACGAGGCTGGCGGCCGGCTGAATCCGTCCCAGGAGGCCCTGAACGAGGGAGTGCTGGAAGCCCACAGAGCCGGCTTCCAGGTCGCGATACACGCCGTGGAAGAGGGGACTGTGGGAGCGGCGCTGACCGCCCTTGAGGGCTGCCTCAAGCGCTGTCCGGGTGCCGAATACAGACATCGCCTCGAACACTGCTCTGTGTGCCCGCCGCCGCTTCTGGAGCGTCTCAGGGGCGCAGGCATTATCGTAGTGACACAGCCTGCCTTCGTCTACTACAGCGGCGAGCGATATCTGGCCGACGTCCCGGTGGAGCAACTCCGCTGGCTGTACAGGACGGGCTCGATGAGGAAGGCGGGGGTCACGGTGGCCGCCGGTTCCGATTGCCCCGTGGCGGGCTGCAATCCACTGGTTGGCGTGTACGCAGCAGTTACCAGAAGAGCACAGAACTGCCAGGAGCTTCTTCCGCATGAGGCCGTGTCTCCAATGGACGCTCTGGCGATGTATACGTTGGATGCCGCCTTCAGCGCCTTCGAGGAGGACCGAAAGGGCTCGATAGAGGTCGGGAAGCTGGCCGATATGGTCGTGCTGAGCGATGACCCGACCCGCGTGCCGGCGGAAGAGATGATGTCCATCCGGGCTGTGGCGACTATCATAGGGGGAGAGGTGGTGTGGGAGGCCTGAGGCTACACGAACTGTCGCAGTACCGCAGCGAGTACCCAGAGCAGCATGATCGCTATCACCGGCGAGAAATCGATACCGCTGGTCGGCGGGAGAATGCGGCGGATCGGGCCCAGCAGGGGCTCCGTGATCTGCTCGAAGAAGCGATACGCGGCGATCAACGCCTCGTTCCTGACGCGGCCCATTATCACGATCCAGGACAGAATCACCCTGGCCAGGATGACGAAAGAGGCCACCTCGACTATCGCGTAGACTATCGCGCCTGCGCTCACTTGCTGCTCTGTCCTCCCAGTGACTGTGCCTTCTCGTAAGCGGCGATGACGGCCTGCGAGATCATGGCCCGTATGCCGCCTTCCTCGAGTTCAAGCAAGGCGGCCGCCGTCGTTCCGCCCGGTGATGTCACTGCATTCTTGAGCTCCGCCGGGTGCCTTCCCGTATCCCTGAGCAGGTGGGCAGACCCCAGAATCGTCTGGATGGCCAACTCCTGTGCCGTTTCCCGCGTAAGGCCTACGTGCACTCCGGCGTCGATAAGGGACTCAGTTATCAGGAAGAAGTAAGCGGGTCCGCTGCCGCTTATGGCCGTCGCCATGTCCATGCATTTCTCGTCATCCACTTGCAGTTCCCTGCCCATCGACTGGAGAATGGTCTGGACGGCCTCGCGCTGCTTCATCGTAACCGTTTCGGTCACGGTCCACACGCTCATTCCCTGCCCGACCTGCGCGGGGGTGTTCGGCATGACGCGCACTACGGCATCGTGCGCCACGCCCTTTCTGAGCGTTTCCAGTCTCGCTCCGGCTACAATCGAGAGGACCAGTTGGCTGGGTTGCAGCAGCCTCTTGAGGTCGCCGAGGACGCCGGGCAGCACCTGAGGTTTGATCGCGAGCACGATGATGTCGCAGTCCCGTACAGCCTTCTCGCTCTCGATGCTGCACGCTACGCCGTATGACTTCTCTATGGTAGCCAGTCGGGCGGTGTCAATGTCGCAGGCGCGGATGTCGTCCGCCGTGCACGCGCCGGAGCGCAGCAGGGCCGACATCATTGCCTCGCCCATGGCACCGCTGCCGATGAATGCTACCCTCATATCCTGAACCTCACGGGTACGTGCGCTCACCGAAGATGGCACGCCCTATTCTCACTATCGTGGCCCCTTCCTCGATGGCCACCGCGTAGTCATCGGTCATTCCCATCGACAGGTGCTGCAATCCAAGACTGTCCCTCATGCTCCGCAACTGCCTGAAGACCGGCCTGACCTCCTCGGGATCGCTCACTAAGGGGGCGACCGTCATCAGCCCCCGCACTTCCAGATTCGGCAGCTTCGCGATTGACCGCACGGTGTCGGCGACCTCATCAGGCATGACCCCGCACTTCGTAGACTCGCAGGCAACGTTCACCTCCACCAGCACCGGAATGCTGTGAGAAGCGCTTCCGTTCAGCACTTCCGCGATTCGTAGCGAGTCAACGCTCTGGATTATATCAAAAAGCCCTATGGCTGTCTTCGCCTTGTTCGATTGCAGGTGACCGACCATATGCCATACTATCTCGGGGCACTGACCGGCCAGTTGCTCTATCTTGGGCTGCGCTTCCTGAACCCGGTTCTCGCCGAAGTTGCGCAGCCCTGCTTCGTAGGCCGCCACGATCCTTTCCGGCGGGACAGTCTTGCTGACCGCAACCAGTGTAACCTCGCCCGGCGAGCGACCCGCCCGTTCACATGCGCCGGCGATGTGCCGCTGGATCTCGCTCGCATTCTCTTGTATGGACATACTACTCGCACACCCCGCACTCGGTGCAGTCCTCGGGGTCGCATGGGCGGCCTTCCTCTCCGGTCTGTGATCTCTCGAAATCGCGCCTCAGGTAGCCGTCGCTCACCCCGGTATCGATGAAAGACCATGGCAGCGTCTGCTCGGGGTGGTACTCACGCCGGGCGTAGTCCTCGGTCGTGAGCCCTCGTCCCGCAAGAGCTCCGCGCCAGTCAGCCAGCGAGCTGCCCTTCACATCCGACAGCGCCATGCCCAGAGCCGCATCACCCCGGGACAGCGCACCCTGCACCATGCTCCACCCGACACTGTCCGACCGCACCTCGACGCCGCCGCCCGCCAGCCCGCGCTTCACCAGCCTGACACGGTGGTCCAGTACCTTCGCTGTCTCCATCGGAAGCCACTGGAATGGCGTGTTCGCCTTGGGCACGAACGGCGCCACTGTAAGCGCCAGCCTGCAGCCCGTCCCATCGACCCGTTCCTTGAGTCTGGAGGTCAGGTGCACGATCTCACGCACATCGTCGTCGGTCTCGGTCGGCAGTCCCACCATGAAGTAGAGCTTCACCTGCTTGAAGCCGGAGCCCGCTGCAGTGGTCACTGACTCGATTATATCATCCTCGCTTACGTCCTTGTTGATGACCGAGCGCAGCCGTTCTGAGCCGGTTTCCGGTGCCAGCGCGATGCTGTGGGCGCCGCTGAGAGCAAGCTCCCGCATGACTGTGCGGGATACCGGGCCGGCTCGCAGTGAGCTCACCGACAGCTCCGCTCCGAGAGAGCGCATCTCGCGGACAAGCTCCTCAATGTCCGGGTGGTCGGATACAGCCGCGGCCAGCAGTCCCACGCGCGCCGTGTGACGGAGACCTTCCCTGACCTGATCGAGGATGCTTTCGGGTGACCGCCGGCGGAAGGGCCGCATACAGTAGCCGGCCAGGCAGAAACGGCAGCCCCACGGACAGCCGCGCGCTATCTCTATGACGTTGGTGTCGCCGAACTCCGTGTCCGGAGTCGTGACCACCGTCGCCGTGACAGTAGAATCAAGGTAGCGCAGCCACTGACGTCGTACGGGGCTGCCGTCGTGCATTAGCGGCAGGTAAAGACCGGGTACCCGGCCAAGCTCTTTGAGCAGCTTCCATCTTCTTCCCTCGACGCCGCTGGAGATGAGGTCCGCTAATGCAGGCAATATGGGCTCGCCCTCTCCTATGGCCAGCACGTCGAAGAACGGGGACAGCGGGAGTGGGTTGGCGGTGACGCACGGCCCGCCGCCTATCACGAGCGGATGGCTCTCTTCGCGGTCGGCAACGTCGAGCGGAATACGGCAGGCTTTCAGGAATCGCACGACAGGCGGATAGTCCAGCTCGTAGGACATAGAGAAGGCGAGGACATCGAAGTCGGCGACAGGGCGCTGGGACTCAATGCTGAGGATGTCGTCTGCTCCGGACCTGCCGGGGTCCCAGAAGACGCGCTCACATACTATGTGCTCGTAGCTGTTCAGCAGTCCGTAGATGGTCTGGAGACCGAGGCTGGACATCCCCAGGTAGTAGGAGGTCGGTCTTATGAGGGCGACGGGGAGTCTTCCTCCCCAGTCCTTCTGGATCGTGCCGGTTTCCCGTTCCAGCCTCCTGCGGGCTTCGCTCGCAGCCCTCCAAGTCATGAGCGGTTCACAATCTCAGCACTTGGTATACCCGCACGTATGGCACAGCAGGCACCCTTCCTGGAAGACCAGGGGGCCGCCGCACTCCGGGCACTGGCCAGACTGGTTCCCGCCGCCGCCGCTGACCTGGACCGGAGCCTTCTGGCTGGACTTGCCTTTTCCCTTGCCGGGTGTTCCTTCGGTCTCACCTGACAGATGCCGTTCCAGGACGCCCGCTATTGCATCGGGACAGGACAGTATCGCCCGGCCCCTGTCCCACGAGATCGACGGGCACCTGATGCCGCGCAGGTACTTGATGACGGACGCGGGCTCCATGCCCGACCTAAGCGATCCGGATATGACGCGACTCATCGCCTGGAGGTGCGCCGAGGCGCAGCCGCCGACGTTGCCCATGATGGCGAATACCTCGCAGATGCCATCCTCATCGTAGTTCAGCGTTACGTAGAGGTTGCCGCATCCCGTCTCGACCCGTTCCGTTATGCCGGTCGTCACGGTGGGACGCTTCCGCGGCGCCTTCTTCCGCTCGTCCGGCTGTTTGGCGGGCTGCTTGCTCTCGCTCAGCGTGAGCACCTGCGCATCACGGCTGCGGTCGCGGTATATCGTGATGCCCTTACATCCCTCTTCATAGGCCAGCATGTAGACCCTCGCGACGTCCTCCTTGGTGGCGTCATGGGGGAAGTTGACGGTCTTGGAAACGGCGTTGTTCGTGTGCTTCTGGAAGGCGGCCTGCATTCGGACGTGCCACTCTGGGGAGATGTCGTGTGATGTGACGAATACGTCCCTTGCTTCCGCGGGCACGCCGTCCACGTCGGTGACATTGCCCTTCTGCGCCACCTCCTTCATCAGGTCCTCTGAGTAGAACCCATCCCGCCTGGCATACTCCTCGAACAGCGGGTTGACCTCCACCAGCCGGTCGCCGTCAAGGATGTTGCGCGTGTAGCTCAGCGCGAACAGGGGCTCGATGCCGCTGGAGCACCCTGCGATGATGCTGAGAGTGCCGGTGGGCGCGATGGTGGTGCGGGTCGCGTTACGCACTCTTGGGCCGTCAGGGACGTCGTAGACGCTTCCTTCGAAGGCCGGGAAGACCCCCCGTTCATCCGCCAGTTCCTTTGATGCCTCGATCGCTTCCCCGTTGATGAACTCCATCAGGTTCTCGGCGGTCTCCAGAGCCTCATCCGAGTTGTAGGGTATACCCATCTCTATCAGCAGGTCTGCGAAGCCCATGATACCCAGCCCGATCTTGCGGGTACGCCTGGTCATCTGCTCGATCTCGGGCAACGGGAACTCATTGACGTCGATGACGTTATCGAGGAAGTGCACTGACATGCGAACGGTCTCTGCCAGTTTGACATAATCAATTGCCTTGCCGCCGTCCTTGTTCCAGAGCATCTTGCCCAGATTGATCGAGCCGAGGTTGCAGGACTCGTAAGGCAGGAGCGGCTGCTCGCCACAGGGATTGGTGCTCTCGATCTGTCCCACGTTGGGCGTCGGGTTGTCTCGATTCACGCGATCGAGGAAGACGATGCCGGGATCGCCGTTCCTCCAGGCGTTCTCGACGATGAGGTCGAGGACCTCCCTGGCGTTCACCTTGCCAGTCGGCTTCCTGTCATGCGGGTTGATGAGTTCGTAGTCGGCCCCGGTGCTGACCGCGTTCATGAAATCCTCGGTGACGGCCACCGAGATATTGAAGTTGGTGAGAGCCACGTTGTCCACCTTTGACGTGATGAACTTCAGGATATCCGGGTGGTGAACATCGAGGATGGCCATGTTCGCCCCGCGCCTCTTGCCGCCCTGCTTGATGACGTCGGTCGCCGCATCGAACGCCCTCATGAACGAGACGGGGCCGCTGGCAACGCCCCCGGTGGACCCTACGGAGTCGCCTTCGGGGCGCAGCCTCGAAAACGCGAACCCGGTGCCGCCGCCGCTCTTGTGTATCAGGGCCGTGTGTTTGACCGAGTCGAATATTGACTCCATCGAGTCCTCTATGGGCAGAACGAAGCATGCCGACAACTGACCGAGTTCGCGGCCTGCGTTCATGAGGGTCGGCGAGTTCGGGAGGAACTCGAGATTGGCCATCGCCTGGTAGAACTCCTCTTCCACCGCCACGACGTCGGCCTTTGCATCGTATTGCAGCTCTGCTGATGCTACGTGCCGGGCAACGCGCCTGAACATATCCCCGACCGTCTCTGTCACGCGCCCCTTCTTGTCCTTCACGAGATAGCGCCTCTCCAGGACCGTCCTGGCGTTGGGCGAGACCTTCACTTCTGTGTCGCCCGAGCGCGTCCCTGGTGTGGACTTCCTGGCACGCTTGGTCTTCTTCTCCTCTTTCTCCTCGGTCGGTACGTACACTTCCGGTCCTCTCTCAGCGAGTATGCTTCTCGCAATCGACTGAATCTCGGTCTCGTCTATAGGTCTCCTCAGCGCGGGGGCCAGGTCCTCCATGCCCGGCAGCGTGGGCACACGATCGAGTCGGCTTATCACCTGGTCAGCGAGTTCCTCGACCATCTCCCTGTCCGAGATGCCCATCGACTCGGCGGACGCGAAAACGGCTCTCGCGACCCTGTTCCTCAGCGCTCGCTCGGCTTTCCAGTTTCTTCCGTTACCGCTCCCCATGTGGTTCACCTGCCAATGAGATGGTGCCTGTACCGGTGGGTGATCTCTGGTCACGCGGCCCCGGTCCCGGTGTCTACTTGTCCGGCAGCAGCGGCAGTTGGCTAACAACCGGCCTCGCTGCCAGAAGGGTGTCGACCTCTTGCTTGAGGCTGGTAATATCTGCAAACTCGCGGTATACGCTGGCGAAGCGTATGTACGCGATGTGGTCCAGGTCTCTCAGCTTCTCCATCACGATCTCACCGATGACAGGAGTCCGCACTTCCAGCTTGCCCAGCCGATGCAACTCCGCCTCCACGTCGTCCACCATCTTCTCTATAGCGCCCGTGCGGAGAGGTCGCTTCTCGCAGGCCTTTCGAATTCCTGTGGCCATCTTTTCGCGGCTGTACTCCTCGCGTCTCTGGTCCTTCTTGATGACGATCAGATTGGCGGTGTGGACCCTCTCGTGAGTGGTGAACCGATAACCGCAGTCGAGACATTGGCGCCGCCGCCGGATGCTCTCGTCCACTGTCCTGGAGTCTATTACCCTGGAGTCATCGTGACCGCAGTGGGGACACCGCATCGGATTCCTCGACCACCCATATTTTGTGGCAGAAACCGAAGATATCACAAGATATGGGGGCTGTCAACGGATTTCGGCGGCAAATCAGAAGGGTTTGTCCGGGTGGGTTGGGCTGCCCTCTACTTACGTCTGGGGAGCCGGAAAGGTATCCAGCGGAATGGGCGTCCCAGTTCTCCCCATTCCCAGGAGACCAGCAACTCGGGGGCGATGAAGAGGGAGCTGTATGACGCTGAGACAACGCCGACAGCAAGGGCAAGGACGAAGTTCTGTATGGTCTCGCCGCCGAACAGCAGCAATGCCAGCAGTACGAAGAGCGTGGTCAGGCTGGTGTTCAGTGACCGCGTCAGTGTCTCGGTTATGCTGATGTTGACCATGGTGTCATACGGCGCGTTCAAGTGGCGCATCCTGTTCTCCCGGATGCGGTCGAACACGACGATGATGTTGTTCACGCCATAGCCGATGACCGTGAGCACGGCTATGATGAACATCGAGTTGACCTCTATCCTGAACAGGGAGAAGATGGCGAGCACAATGAGGACGTCGTGCACGATGGCTATTATTGCGCATACGCCGAACCTGAGCGAATTGGCCAGACGTCGGAACGACCAGGCTATGTAGAGCAGTACTGCCACAGCCGCCACCAGCACGGCGTAGCCCGTGTACCGGACCCTTTCCGAAGCTATGGTCGCCGATATCGAATCGTAGTCAAGATAGTCGACCGCTCCGAAGTCCTCGGCAAGCTCGGCGCGTATGCGTTCTCGTTCCGAGACGCCCGGAGTGCTTTGTCCGTCCTCTCTTTCGCCAGGTTCGCCGATGCGTATCAGGTACGAGTCCAGACTGGCGGCGCCGACCTGGATGCCGGTGTACCCGAGGTCCGACAGCGTGTCACCGAACCCCCCGGCATCGAGCGAGGTATCCACTATCAGCGCATAGTCCGTCTGATTCCCATCAGCTTCGAACTCAACCAGACGTACGGTTGTGTTCAGGCTTTCCTCAAGGTCTGGTACCAGCGGTTCTGTCTGGTTGGCCCGGAGGCCCTCGAGCAGGAAAGCGTCCTTGGGGCTGTGCTGAATGACGGCTTCGGGATAGCCGAGTTCGGCGAAGGAGTCCCTCAGCGAATCCTGCTCCACCTCCTCCTGGAAGATGAGGGTCATTGTGACTCCCGGCCTGAAGTCCAGCCCGACGTTGAGTCCGGCCGCGATAAGCGAGATAATCCCGGCGACGATCAGCAGTGCCGATCCCAAAAAGAACCACTTCCTCTTGCCAACGACGTTGAACAAGGCTACTCTCGCTCCTCTTGCTCCGGTTGCTGTCCTGTCTTGGGCGCGCCGAAAAGGCTGAGCTGCTCGGCGAACCGGGTGCCAACGAACAGGCGCAAGAGCGTTCTGGTAATCACTATCGCCGTGAACATGCTTAGGGCCACACCTATAGCCAGCGTCAGGGCAAAGCCCTGGACTCTTGGCTCCGCGAAGTTGCTGCCCATCCAGTAGAGAATGCCGCAGATTATCAGTGTGGTCACATTACTGTCGCGGATCGCCGTCCAGGCGCGGCTGAAGCCGGTCTCGATCGCCCCCCCCAGCGTGCGGCTGGATCTCAGTTCCTCTCGCAATCGCTCGAAGATGAGGACATTGGCGTCGACGGCCATTCCTATCGACAGGATGAACGCCGCGATTCCGGCCAGGGTCAGTGTCACGGGTATGAGCTTGAAAGCGGTCAGAACGAGTATCCCATAGATGATGAGCGCGCCGCCGGCCAGCGCACCGGGCAGGCGATAGTAGGCGATCATGAAGATCAGGACCAGAAGCAGCCCGACAATGCCTGCGATCAGGCTCTTTCGAATCGAATCGGCGCCAAGAGTGGGGTCTACTTCATCCTGTACTGCAGGTCCCGGTACGAACGTGCCTCCTTCCCAGTGTCCCAGTGGCACCGGAAGAGCACCGGCGTTCAGCAGGACCGAGAGGTCGCGGGCTTCGTCCAGAGAAAGGCCTGTTATCACGCCGCTGTCGCTCAGCACGGCCTGGACGGTCGGGCTTGATATCCTGCGGCCGTCAAGAAAGATGCCCAGCGGCCTGTTGCTCGGTGAGTCCGGCCCTGCGTAAAGGCGGCTGGTTATCTGTTCGAAAATCCTCGCTCCCTGCTCATTGAATTCGAATGCCACTGCCGGCTCTTCCAGGCCCTCGCGGCCCTGGAACACGACGTGGCTATTCCTCTTCAGGAACTTGCCCGTCAGATGGACCTTCTCGCCCGTGGTCGTGTTGCCGGTCGCAGGTATCCAGTCGAGGCTGTCGGGGTCAACGGCGCCGCTCCGATAGGTCTGCCAGCTTTCCTCGGTCAACTCCCGGAAATCGAGCTGAGCGGTCTGGCCTACTAGATCGATCGCCCTCTCCATATCGCGGACTCCGGGAAGCTGAATCGATATCCGGTCGGATCCCTGCTTGCCTATTACCGGTTCCGAGACGCCATAAGCGTCGACCCTCTTGCTGATGATGTCTATGACGCCGTCCATGGCTTCGGAGGCGCTCTCGTTTCCAATGACGCGCAGGTCCGCCTCGTAGACAAGGTGGATTCCACCCGCGAGGTCGAGGCCGAGGCTCATGCCGAGTGTGTTATTGCCGCGACCGCCCTCGTCCCAGGGCATATGGAAGTCCCGGACCAGCAGTGCGGAGAGGCACAGGACTGCCAGCAGCAGTACGAGCCCGAGCCGTATGTAGTTGCCCCGCTGGTTCACCCTACTTCTTCTCCAGCCTCTTTCTCACCAGTTCCAGGGCTTCCTCCCTGGTATTCACTTCGCCCTCTGCCTGGGCTTCGCGTACCACTTCCAGCAACTCGCCGATTCGGGGACCGGGCTCCAACCCGAACTCCTTCATGAGGACGTTGCCGTCGATGAGTTTCGGAGGTTCGACTGTGCTTCGCTCCTCAAAGTACTGCGAGAGGACGTAGCGGGTTGTCTCCACGTGCTTTCGCCACTCCTCCGGGTCGAGTGTAGGCCCTCGTGCAGCGAGGTGGTCCGCCAGCCCCAGGTACAGGGTGTCGATCCCGATGTCGCCGGTGTCGCGGAAGTAGCGGTATGTGGCGCGGCGCGAGGGCGCATCTTCTCGCGCCAGGAAGCCGGGGCGCAGGTGGTGTTCCACCATCAACTCTACCATTCGGCTTTCGCGATTGCTGTACCGCAGACGCCTCATGATCCGCGAGGTCATCTCGGCTCCGAGCTGCATGTGACCGAAGAAGCGCATCCGCCCGTTTTCGTCGAACGACTTCGCCTCAGGTTTGCCGATGTCATGCAGAAGCGCCGCCAGTTTCGCGAGGCCCCTGCGGCTGCTGTATGCGGTGAACCGCTGTTCGAAATGGCCCCCGATTTCGGAGTTCCACGATATCGCCCGCAGGGGGCTGTCCGGTGGTTCCTGGCCGTGGAAGTGTAGAATTCGCTCAAGCCTCCCCACTGTCTCCAGGGAGTGGTCAAAGACATCCCAGAAGTGCTCCTTCGGTTGCGAGACCCCCTTGGTCTCGGCAAGCTCGGGAAAGAGCGGATCGAGCAGTCCTAATTCGTTCATCCGTCGCAGGGATGTATAGGCTGAGCCGGTGTCAAGTATCAGGTTCAGCTCGTCCCTGACTCGCTCGGCGGCCACGGAACTGACGAGAGAGGAATGACGTCGCGCGAGTTGCGCCGTCTCCTCGGATAGCTGAAATCCAAGCGTTGTACACAGGCGGACGGCGCGCATGAGACGCGCCGGATCGTCAGAGAGGGAGCTCTCGGCGACCGCGCGCACCACTTTGTTGTCGAGATCCCTGCGACCGTCCAGAGGATCGATGGTCTGGTCATCGGCGCTGCCGTCCAGCATCGCGCCGAGCGGTACCGCCATCGCGTTGATGGTGAAGTCGCGATAGCCCAGGTCCTGCGCGATACCGCCTCGGAGTGCCGCGAAGTCTATGTGCCAGTGGCCAAGGGTCCCCGCGACCACCATTCTGGCTACCTGGTTGGCCTCGTCCAGAGGTACGAGGGTACAGCCGAATTCCCTCGCCGCTTCTCTCGAAATGGCGAGGGCGTCTCCGGCCACGACGAGATCGATGTCCCGGGTCGCTCGGTCGAGCAGGAGGTCTCGGACCAGACCGCCCACCACATAGCAGTCGACCCCGCGCTGATCGAAGAAATCTCTCAGCCTGCTGAGTATCGGAACTGCCTCTTGGGGGGCAGACAGCATGCTTCTCTCTAGGGTAAGCTCAGCCATTCAGCGTCATTTCTCATGGTCGGCTCCGCACTCAGATGCTGCCGACGTCATCCTCTTCGGGTCCCTCGGCGGAGAACAGGTCGTCCCTGCTCTCCAGCCTGTCAACATACACCAGCCCGTTGATGTGATCGATCTCATGCTGGAGCGCCTGGGCGAGCAGGCCCTCCCCCTTTATTCGTACCTGCTTGCCGTGCCGGTCGCGGCCCTTGACCGTTACCGATTCGGCGCGCTTGATCCTGCCCCGGTAGCCCGGCAGGCTGAGACATCCTTCGTAGACCTCGTGCTCGCCCGAGGACTTTACCAACTCCGGATTTATTAGCGTGATGATATTTTCCTCTTCGTCAGGCAGCTCTATCACGACCACCTGGAGCGGTATACCCACTTGCGGCGCCGCCAGTCCCACTCCCCCCGTCTCGTGCATTGTCTCTATCATGTCATCTATCAGCTTCTGAATGGAACCATCCATCGCACTTACCCGCTTGGCCTTCTGGTGCAGCGCCGGATGGTCGATACCGACAAGCGGCATCACAGCCACAGTCTGACTCCTCGATGTTTCCGGTAAGGGTTGGTCCGTGACAAATCGCCTGAGATTATATTCGAATTCGCGCGCGCTTGTAAAGTCGTTCTAGCGCAGCGCGAGAGTTCCTCTTGGCCCCCGCCGCTACTACGTCAGGCTCACCGGGTCGATGTCGATCGTCCATCTGCTTGGCAATGAGAGGTCTGCCAGCAGCGGCGTCGGATCGGGACTGCGCACGATAATCTGCCAGCGGTACCTGCCTCGCACGCGTTGAATGAAGGCGGGAGAAGGTCCGAGGAGGTCTGTGCCCGGCAGACCCAGCGAGTCCCTCTTCTCCTGAAGAATGCGATAGAGTCGACGCGCCTCCCGTTCGCATGCCTGGAAGTTGGTATGAATGTAGACGAGGCGGGCAAGCCGCCTGAAGGGAGGGTCGCCCTCTTGCCGCCGGAACGCTATCTCGTGCTCGTAGAAGGTTGCGTAATCGTGACGTGAGGCTGTGACCACCGAGTAATGTTCGGGCGTGTATGTCTGGACTATCACCCTGCCCCCGAGCGAGCTTCTGCCTGCTCTTCCTGCGACCTGGGCCAGAATCTGAAACGTGCGTTCGCTTGCGCGGAAATCCGGGAGGTACAGGCCGATATCGGCATTCACTATGCCCACAAGAGTGACCAGAGGCATGTCCAGCCCCTTCGCGATCATCTGGGTGCCGATCAGTACGTCTGCCTCGTGGGACAGGAACCGGTCCAGTATCCGCTCGTGGGAATACCTGCCCTTCGTGACGTCGCGGTCCCAGCGCAGCGTCCTTGCCCGCGGGAAGGCGCTGGCCACCTCCTCTTCCACCCGCTGCGTGCCCGTGCCCAGGTAACGTATGCGCCTGCTCCGGCAATTGGGGCAGACCCCCGGAGGCGGGGTCCGGTAGTTGCACTGGTGACACACCAGGTCGTGCTCGTCGGAGTGATAGGTGAGCGTGGTCTCACAGCGCCTGCATCGCACTACATAGCCGCAATTCCGGCATTGCACGAAGGTGGCGGTACCCCGCCGATTGAGGAAGAGGATAGCCTGCTCGCCGGCGTCGAGCACTCGCGCGATTGCTGTCGAGAGACTCCTGCTGAGTATGCTTCTGTTGCCTTCCCTGAGTTCGCGGCGCAGGTCGACTATCTCGACCTCCGGCATGCCGGAGACCCCCTCACGGGGGATACGCTCCGGAAGGGTAAGAAGTTCACAGTCGCGCTGACCGGCCCGGTGATAGCTCTCCAAACTGGGGGTTGCGCTTCCCAGTATGAGCAGCGAGCCCGTGAGGCGGGCCAGCGCCAGGGCCGCGTCGCGTGCATGATAGCGGGGTGACTGCTCCTGCTGTTTGTATGTCCACTCGTGCTCCTCGTCCATGACTATGAGGCCGAGGTCGGGCTGAGGCGCGAACAGCGCGCCACGGGAGCCGATGACCACGTCATACATGCCGTCCCGGATCAGATGCCACTGGTCATATTGCTCTCCCAGTGACAGCTTGCTGTGCAGGACGGCGACACGACCGGGGAACCGCTCCGCGAAACGGGCAATGGTCTGCGGTGTGAGGGCTATCTCCGGGACCAGGACGATTGCTTTCCGTCCCAGGTCGATTGCCTGCTGCAGGGCCCTCAGGTAGATCTCCGTCTTGCCGCTGCCGGTCACACCGTGGAGAAGGAACGTGTCCGGGGAGTCGGTCTTCCCCTCGGACAGGCGGTTCCGCATTGCCTCGCAAATCCGGGACCAGACGCTGT
The DNA here is from genome assembly GCA_964574685.1 of uncultured Dehalococcoidia bacterium. GTDB lineage: Bacteria > Chloroflexota > Dehalococcoidia > SZUA-161 > SZUA-161 > CAZGDV01. The sequence goes on along the minus strand of CAZNOI010000025.1, from coordinate 2,611 downwards.
CCTGCAACTCAGTGAGTATAGGTGGTTCCCTGCCGGGATACTCTCGGTGCGCAAGGGGGTCCCGCTGCACGTGGATGCGCACCAATGATACGAGCCCGCGCCGTTCGAGGGCGTCCGCCGCCGTTCTGGGCACGCCGAGCTTCTGCCTGACGTCCCGGAGTGGTACCCTCTGTCCCCTGTCGATCAGAAATCTCAGGAGTTCGGCCTGACGGTGCGCCCTCTTCTTTTCCAGCTCCGGAAGCGCTGCCCGGGCCGCTTCACGGTCGCCCAGGTCGATGAAGGTCTCGAAGCGCGGGCGTACCTTTGGCCTGTCTATCTCCAGCGTTCTTACGATGAGGCCCTTGCCGGTCAGTTGGGAGATCGTCGTGTTGCCAACGCCTCCCTTGAACGATTTGCTCAGTTCATCGAGGCTGATGGTGCCCTTGTCCCTTACAGCTTCCATGACCCTGGTCTGCCGGGGAGTCAGAGATGCTACACTCTCTTCATCGACGCCTTCAGTAGATCGCAGGTAGGTGAGGACCCTGCGTTCGAATCCCGGAGGAAGCATCAGTGCGGCCGCGTCGAAGTACGAGGACAGGTAGCGCTCGGCGACCCATCGTGCCAGTTCGATCTGGTACGGCTTCAGTATGGGGTCAGAGCCAATGACCTGAGCGATATCACGGGTCTCTGCGACTGCCGGATCGGCGGTCAGCTCGATGACGATGCCTTGGACAAGCCTGGGGCCGAAGGGGACCCACACAGCATGCCCTGGATGCACTGTGAAGCGAGGTGGTACGGAGTAGCTGAAGGTCCGTGGATGCGCTGGCGCAGCGTTGACTGCTACTTCAGCGTATCTCATCCCTGGCTCTTGATTTCACCTTCTGCCTGGCGGCCTTGCTGCTCAATTCGCGAAGGTAGTAGAGCTTGGCCCTTCGCACCTTGCCCGGCCGCAGCACTTCAACGCTCTCCAGCCGGGGCGAGTTCAGGGGGAAAGTCCTCTCGACGCCTACGCCCTGAAAGACCTTCCTCACCGTGAAGCTGGCACCGGCACCATGACGGCGGGAGCGGATCACGACACCTTCAAGCACCTGTGCCCTGACCCTCTGGCCCTCGACTACCTTCATCTTGACCTTCACGGTATCTCCGGGGCCGAAGTCGGCTACGTTGTCATTGTGTCTGGTCTCGACGATCGAACTCATATCCATGTCTCTGCTCCTCTCGGGTGCCACGGGGCCGCCGTGCCATGTTAATTAGAGCGGGAAACCGCCTGATTGTCAACCAATTCGCGTTCCTCAGGCGTCAGCTCTGCTCTGTCGAGCATGTCGGGCCGCAGGGCCAGTGTCCGCAGAATCGACTGCCTCTTTCGCCACTTTGCAACCTCGGCGTGGTGCCCTGAGACCAGCACCTCGGGCACCGACCAGCCTCGGTAGGCCTGCGGCCTGGTGTAGTGCGGGTACTCCAACAGACCGCCTGAGTGTGACTCCTCCTGAGCCGACTCCTCCGACCCGAGGACGCCCGGTATCTCCCTCACCGTTGCATCGATCACCACGATTGCGGCCAGCTCGCCGCCGGTGAGAACGTAGTCGCCGATGCTGATCTCGTCGGTGGCCAGGTGCTCACTGACCCTGGCGTCTACTCCCTCGTAGTGTCCGCAAATCAGGAGCAGGCGCCCATGCTTCGACAGCTCCCGCGCTGTCTCCTGGTTGAAGACCCGACCCTGGGGTGTCAGCAGTATCACGGGCGTCTCCATCCTGTCCTGCCCCAGTATGAAGTCGACCGCGTCGAAGAACGGCTCGGGCTTCATGACCATGCCGGAACCGCCACCGAAGGGATAGTCATCGACGACCCTGTGCTTGCCCCTACCCCAGTCGCGCAGGTTGTGCAGCTCTATTGTCAGCTTGCCCCTGTCAATCGCCCTTGCGACTATGCTCTCCGCGAAAGGGCCGGAGAACATGCCGGGGAAAAGCGTTAGAACGTCGATTCTCATCGTGGAAACCATATCGCTAGGGGCTGGGCGGACGCGCGCACTCCTCCGCCACCCCGGTCAGCGTCTCGACCGCATGTGGCAGGGCCGGCAGGATCACTGCCAGGCACTCCTTGACGGCCCGGGGGCTACCCGGCAGGTTGATGATGAGAGTTCTGCCGCGGGTCGCGGCGACGGCCCTGCTCAGTACCGCGTGCGGCGTCTTTTTCAAGCTCTCGGCTCTCATGGCCTCGGCGAAGCCCGGGACCAGCCGGTCCGCGACTCTCAGAGTCGCTTCGGGGGTAACGTCTCGGGGCGCAAGACCTGTACCGCCGGTTGTGAGGATCACGTCCGCCCTGTTCTCATCCGCCCATTTCGAGAGCACTTCTGCGATGGAAGGCAGGTCGTCCGGTACCACCGCATACTCGGTGACCTCGGCTCCTTGACCGGACAGCAGGCTTCGAATGGCGTCGCCGCTCCGGTCCTCTCGCTCGCCCCTGGACCCCTTGTCGCTGATTGTCAGTATCGCCACCTTGTACATCGTCGCAGCGCCATGCTCCTCAACTGGCCTATGATAGCACACCTGGTCGGACGTTGACAGGGCCTGTCGACAGCCTTAATCCGTGAGTTGGCTGGCTAGTGTGAAGCTGATCAGCTTGTGATAAGCTT
>CAZNOI010000024.1:0-38791 GCA_964574685.1 uncultured Dehalococcoidia bacterium | reverse complement strand
CAACATCCTACGACGGCATCACATCATGGGCCTGGGACTTCGGCGACGGCTCAAACAGCACCGAGCAGAGCCCAAGCCATGTCTACGACGAGGACGGCACGTATACTGTCTCACTCACGGTGACGGAGGACGACGGCGATTCGGACACACTGACTCACACGGATCTCATCAGCGTCGGTGATCAGGGACCGACCGCTGCCTTCTCAGCATCACCGACGTCCGGCGACGAGCCACTGACAGTCGACTTCACCGATGAGTCAACATCCTACGACGGCATCACCTCATGGAGCTGGGACTTCGGTGACGGAACAACCAGCACAGAGCAGAACCCAAGCCATATCTACGACGAGGATGGAAGCTTCACAGTCTCACTCACGGTGACTGAAGACGACGGCGATACGGACACACTGACTCATACGGATCTCATCAGCGTCGGTGACCAGGGGCCCATTGCCGACTTCACGGGCAGCCCGACAGGCGGCGACATCCCGCTACTCGTCGAGTTCACCGACCGGAGCACTTCATACGACGGCATCGTCTCCTGGCACTGGGACTTCGGCGATGGCCAATACAGCTTCGATCGCAATCCGGACCACACCTACACCAGAGAAGGGAGCTACAGCGTCTCGCTGACTGTAGAGGAAGTTGACTACGATAGCGACATGGAAACCGAGACCGACTACATAGTCGCTGTCGACCCCGGCCCGACGGCCGCGTTCTCCGCTGTACCTACATCGGGCAACGAGTCGCTTACCGTTGGATTCACCGACCTGTCCAGTTCATACGAGGGGATTGTCTCGTGGCACTGGGACTTCGGGGACGGCAACACGAGTTCCACTCAGAACCCTAGCCACGAATACCTGCAGGACGGTTCCTACACGGTCAGCCTGACAGTCTCAGAATCGGACGGTGACGCGGATACAGAGACCAAGACCGATCTCATCGTCGTCGACGACACAGACCCCACTGCGGACTTCCGCATCTCGCTGGGCGGAGGCAATCAGTCCCTAGTCAAGTTCTCCGGCGGGTCGTCAGCCATGGATACAGGAAACGACACTAAAGGCATGAGAACGACCAGTAGCCAGCAGGGTCCGGTATCGGAAACGGAACCCCTTGCCGTGACCATGATCGACCTGTCCACATCGTATGACGGCCTCGTGGCATGGGAATGGGACTTCGGCGACGGCAACACGAGTTCACGCCAGAATCCAGGTCACACATACCTCCACGACGGCACCTACACTGTTTCGCTCACGGTTTACGAGGCTGACGGAGATTCCGATACAATCGTGGAGACGGACATCGTGGTAGTGCGTGATGCCAATCCCGAGGCCGAGTTCTCCGCTGATCCCGTATCCGGCACTGAACCGTTGACGGTGGACTTCACGGACCTCTCCTGGTCGTACGATGGAATCTCCTCATGGACCTGGTATTTCGGTGATGGTGCCAATAGCACCCAGCAGAATCCGACACACGAATACACTCAGGGGGGAATCTACACGGTCAGCCTGAGGGTAACCGAGTCGGACGGCGATGATGATATCGAGACCAAGACCAGCCTGATAATGATAGAGGACCTGGCGCCCGAGGCGGACTTCTCAGCCAGCCCAACTTCGGGGGAGGCACCGCTTACGGTGGACTTCACTGATGAGTCCACTTCATACGACGGGATCACTTCATGGTATTGGTCCTTCGGCGATGGCAGCACAAGCGATCAGCGGAACCCTCAGCACATATATGGCTATGCTGGGAACTACACGGTCAGCCTTACTGTACACGAGGATGACGGCGACTACGACATCGTCACCAGGACGGACTACATCGATGTCGCACTGAAGGGACCAACGGCCGCCTTCTCCGCGACTCCTACGTCCGGAGACGAACCACTTACGGTCAGCTTCACCGATGAATCGACTTCGTTCGACGGGATTGTGACCTGGTACTGGGACTTCGGCGAAGTCGGCGGAACCAGCACCGAACAGAATCCTGTTGTGACCTTCGATAGCAGCGGTACCTTCGATGTCAGTCTCACGGTCACGGAGGCGGACAACGACAGCGATACCGAGACGAAGACAGACTACATAGCCGTCTACGAGACCGGGCCGACAGCGGACTTCAGTGCGACGCCCACAAGCGGAGACGAACCACTTACGGTCAGCTTCACCGATGAATCGACTTCGTTCGACGGGATTGTGACCTGGTACTGGGACTTCGGCGAGGCGGCCGAACCCAGTACTGAACGGAACCCTGTCGTCACGTTCGAGTATAGCGGTACCGTCACCGTCAGTCTCACGGTCACCGAAGCGGACAATGACAGCGACACAGAAACGAAGGTAGAGTACATAGCCGTACATGACACCGTGCCAACGGCTGGTTTCTCTGCGACTCCCACGTCCGGAGTCGAGCCTCTCACGGTCACCTTCACAGACAAATCCACGTCTTACGATGGCATCCTGAGCTGGTATTGGGACTTCGGTGACGGTCAGTACAGCCTGGACCAGAACCCGATACACACCTACGTCCTTGACGGCACGTATGACGTTTCTCTCACGGTCGAGGAAGCGGACGGCGATATGGACGTCGAGACCAAGACCCGTCATATCGTGGTCGACGACAGCGAGCCACTGGCGGATTTCGAGGCCGACACTACCAGCGGGGAAGAGCCCCTGACAGTCAACTTCACAGACCTCTCCGTTTCGAATGACGGCATCACTTCCTGGGCCTGGGACTTCGGCGACGGCAGCACCGGCGATCAGCAGAACCCGCGGCACACATACAGATCCCCGGGTACATACTCGGTCAGTCTCACGATAACCGAGTTCGACAAGGATTCCGACACGGAGGTGAAGACTGACTACATAACCGTTGGGCCCAAGGGTCCGACGGCTGCCTTCTCAGCGTCGCCAACGAGCGGCGATGAACCACTGACGGTCAGCTTCACCGATGAATCGACTTCGTTCGACGGGATTGTGACCTGGTACTGGGATTTCGGCGAAGTCGGTGGAACCAGCACCGAACAGAATCCCGTCGTGACTTTCGATGGTAGTGGAACCTTCGATGTCAGTCTGACAGTCACCGAGGCGGACGACGACAGCAATACTGAGACAAAGGTAGACTACATCACCATATACGAGACAGGGCCGACTGCGGACTTCTCCGCGACCCCTACATCCGGAGATGAGCCCTTGACGGTCAGTTTCACCGATCAGTCGACATCGTTCGATGGCATCGCCTCATGGTACTGGGACTTCGGCGAAGCAGCAGACGCGAGCACCGAGCAGGACCCTGTTGTCACTTTCGAGCACGGCAACTCCGCCATCAATGTCAGCCTCACTGTCACCGAGGCCGACGGTGACAGCCACACCGAGACTAAGACAAGCTACATAACTGTATACGATACAGGGCCGACTGCCGACTTCTTGGGCAACCCGAAGTCGGGTGAGGAGCCCCTGACGGTCAGCTTCACCGACGCATCTACTTCTCACGATGGAGTCACATCTTGGGCATGGGATTTTGGTGACGGCGGCACCAGCGATCAACAGGATCCGGGCTATACATACGGATACGCAGGCACGTACTCTGTCAGCCTCACGGTTACAGAGGCCGATGGTGATTCAGATATGGAGGTCAAGACCGACTACATAACTGTCGGCCCAAAAGGTCCCACGGCCAACTTCTCGGCAACTCCAACGAGCGGCAATGACCCCCTGACCGTCAGCTTCCTTGATCAGTCCACGTCATTCGACGGCGTCACCTCATGGTACTGGGAGTTCGGCGACGATGGCACAAGCAGCGAGAAGAACCCTACTCACGAGTACTTGCGTGAAGGACGGTACACAGTCACCTTGACCGTGTTTGAAGAGGACAAGGACCGGGACACCGAGCAGAAGGTGGACTACATCGTTGTGGGCGAGCCGATAGCCGCTTTCAGCGCCGCTCCATTGACAGGGGAAGAACCACTCACAGTGGAATTCACGGACGAGTCCATTTCATACGACGGGATCAAAGGATGGCTGTGGAACTTCGGTGACGGGGGGAGAAGCATCGACCAGCATCCCAGCCACACTTATGAGGCATACGGAGTGTATACGGTCGATTTGACTGTCACCGAAACGGACGGTGACACTGACACCGAAACCAAGACGAGCTACATAACCGTCTATCCCGACGAGTGAGTCAGCGGTCCCCACGATGCCCGAGCTCCGCTGGCTGACTCCTATCGTTCTACGCGCCTTCCGTATCCCACTTGTACCTTCGGCTGGAATCTGTTAACTTCCTCGCGGGACCGACCCGAGATGCCCGCGATCAACCCGGGCTTACGGAGGCAGCCATGGAATACAACATGGTCAAGTATGATTGTATGGACGGCATCGCAACCATCACGTTGAGCCGCCCGGACAAGCGAAACGCCTTCAACATGGAGATGATGGGCGAGATGGATGCCGCCTTCGACCGGGCTGCGAAGGATCGTTCAGTGAAGGTCATCCTGTTCACAGGCGAGGGTAAGGCATTCTCGGCCGGACTGGACTTCAACTGGGCTGCCGAGATGGACCTTGAGAAAATGCCGCCGATGGCGAGCACGGTCAGGGGCCGGCAGGTAGCCTACGAGGAGAGCAGCCTCCTTACACTTGTGTTGAAGATGCAGCAGTGCCCCAAACCGGTGATAGCGGCGGTGAACGGCGTCGCTCTCGGAGGGGCGGTTGTGCTGATCGCTGCGTGCGACATCAGGATCGCCGCCGAGCAGGCCGAATTCGGTCTCCTGCAGACCAAACGGGGTCTCATCCCCGACGGGGGCGGCACGTACCTCCTGCCGCGCATCCTCGGCCTCCCCAGAGCGTTGGAACTCGCCCTTACGGCCGATGTCATTGACGCTCACGAAGCTGCCAGAATCGGGCTCATCAACCGGGTCGTGCCCCATGATGAGTTGCTCGCGTCAGCACGAGATACAGCAAACCGAATCGCCGCAAACGCCCCGCTGGCCGTAGCTATGACAAAGGCCGCCATGTACAAGGGACTGCACGAGCACGACCTGGCCTCCCACATGGACTACGAAGTGTACATAATGAGCATCCTCTTCGGCACGGAGGACTTCAGGGAGGGCATGGCTTCCCTCTGGGAGAAGAGGCCACCAGAGTTCAAGGGAAAGTAGCCAACGCATCGGACGGGAGAAGCCTTGGTACGCAGGCAGAGGTCTGGCAACACTACTGACAGGACCATATCGCTCGATTTCCAGCCGATAGGTCTCCGCGGGGAATACCAGCAGGGTCGCTCTCTTCTGGAGTATGCGCGCGAAGTTGGCGCAGGCCTGTTAAGCATCTGCGGCGGCAGCGGTACCTGCGCCCGGTGCAAGGTGCAGCTCATATCCGGGACAGCCTCTGAGCCGACGTCCAGCGAGAGAGACGCGCTCACTGACGACGAACTGGCAGCAGGCTTCCGCCTTGCCTGTCAGGCTTATCCCGACAGCGACTGCACCATTCGAGTGCCACCGGAATCCCTCTCGGCTCCGCAGCGCACTCAGGTCGAGAGTATCGAGGTGGCTGTTCGACCTGAGCCCTCTGTACGCTCCTATGACGTGGAACTGGACCTGCCAACCCTCAAGGACCACGAGGCCGACGCCGAGAGGCTGAGCAGTGCACTTGGACTCGATCATGGAGTGAACGCCGGCCAATTCGACTTGCATGTACTCCGTGAGTTGCCGCCAGAGGCACGCTCATCGAAATGGCGGATTGCGGCTACTGTCCGGGGCGGAGAGGTCATAGCGGTCCGTTCCTGGGGCAGGCAGTCCCTGGGCCTGGCGGTAGACCTCGGGACCACGAAGGTGGCGGGCTACCTTCTCGACCTCGATACGGGCAAGACGCTGGCCAGCCACGGTATCATGAACCCGCAGATCTCGTACGGCGAGGACGTGATAGGCCGGATCACCGTGGCCGGTTCGTCTCCGGACGAGGCCGTTCGACTCCAGGAACTGGCGCTCGGCGCTCTGGGCGAACTGGTGCGGCATCTGTGCAACGTAGTGTCCTCGCGGGTCGCCGATATCCTCGACGTGGTAGTCGTCGGCAACACCGCGATGCATCACCTCCTGCTGGGACTGCCTGTGTCCCAGCTCGCGCTGTCGCCGTATGTGCCCGTTGTTCGACAGGCCCTCGACATCCGGGCACGCGATATCGGCCTTGATGTCGCGCCGGGCGCATGTGTGCATCTTCTGCCGAACATAGCCGGCTTCGTGGGCGGAGACCATGTTGCGATGCTTCTGGCAACAAAGCTATACCAGGCAGAAGGGGTCGTCCTGTCGCTGGATATCGGCACCAACACAGAGATATGCCTGGCGAGCAACGGGGTCTTGACGAGCGTGTCTTGTGCGTCGGGGCCTGCGTTCGAGGGCGCTCATATCAAGCACGGTATGAGAGGGGCAAAAGGCGCCATCGAGCACGTTCGCATCACAGATAGCACCGTGGAGATCGAGACCATCGGTGACGCTCCTGCGGTGGGCCTATGCGGTTCGGGCATCCTGGACGCGGTCGCCCAGATGTATGTCAACGGTGTTGTGGCGACCAATGGCAGGATGAGGACCGACCACCCGAGGGTTCGCGAGGTTGAAGGCGAGCGGGAGTTCATCCTCGTCGACGAAGACGGCCTTGGCGGACGCGAGATCACTATCACGCAGAAGGACATACGGGAGGTCCAACTCGCGAAGGCGGCCATACGAACCGGCATCCAGTCACTTATGGCAGACGCCGGGAAGTCGGATGACGATATTGACGCTGTCGTCATTGCCGGTGCGTTCGGCAGCTACCTGGACCCCGCTAGTGCAGCAGCTATCGGTATGTTCCCACCCCTCCCCATCAACCGCTTCCAACAGGTCGGGAACGCAGCGGGCACGGGTGCCAGACTCGCACTCGCGTCCGTCGAACAGCGGAACGCAGCGAGGAACCTGGCCGAAAGGGTGGGCTATATCGAGCTTGCTGCCACGCCGGACTTCACGCACCTATTCGCGCAGGCCAACTACCTCGGCCGGTACCGGATAACTGATGGCAAGAGGCAGAAGCGCCCATTGACAGACAATGCCTAGTAGATGACGCCGTCTTTCTCAAGGGCACTGATTTCGTCCGAACTCAACCCGAGCAGTTCAGAGAACACATAGTGGTTGCTCTCGCCCATTATCGGTGAAGCCTTCCTGACATGAGCGGGGGTCTTCGAGAGCTTCCAGGGCAGGCCGAATACGATCTGCTTCCCCATTACCGGATGGTCCACCGTCGTCCATATGCGACGCGACTGGAAGTGCGGGTCATTGACGATCTCCTCGTTGCTGAGCGACGGCATGGAGGCAACGCCGGCCTCCTGCAGCATCCAGGTGATGTCCCAGTGGGTGCGGCCCAGCGTCCAGGCAGCGATCAGAGCGTCGAGCTCATCCTGATGCTTCCAGCGCTGGAAGCCGTCCGCGAAACGCTCTTCCGCGCTCCAGTCCGGCGTTCCCATGACACGACAGAGTGCAGACCATTCATCATCGGACTGGATGGCGATGCTCACCCATTTGTCCTCTCCCCGGCAGCGATAGCAGTTGTGCGGCGCCATAATGCGATCCCGATTGCCGCATCGATCCTGTATTCTGCCGTTCGCGAGGTAGTCCATCAGGGCGTCGCCTGCCAGTACAGCCTGGCTCTCCACCGACGAGAGGTCTATGTGCTGGCCCACGCCCGTCTGCTGCCTGTGGTTCAGGGCGGCAATGATGGAGAAAGCGCCCGTAATGGCGCTCATCAGGTCTGTGGAGCCGGTCATTGGATTTGGGACGCCGTCAGCGTAGCCTGTCAGGTGTGCAATGCCGCTGCCGCAGGAGAAGCTTGGGGCATAGCCTCCGTAGCTCCGGTACGGTCCCCTCTGCCCAAAGGCCGACGAAGACAGCATTATGATGTCCGGCTTTGTTGCCTTGAGAGCTTCATAGCCGAGGCCCAGTGCGTCCATCGCGCCGGGGCGCATGTTCTCCCCGACCACGTCGCTTATCCCTACGAGCTGTCTGGCGAGTTCTGCCGCGTGCGGCTTCTTCAGATTGAGCCTGACCGATAGCTTGTTGAGATTGATCGCGTTGAATACTGAGGAACTCTCGACCCCTTCGAAGGCCTTTCCCAGGGTGAACGTCATGACCCGGGTCTGGTCGACACGTGCCATGCTCTCGACCTTGATGACCTCAGCGCCGAGCAGGGAAAGCAAACCCGTGGCATATGCCCCCGCCCATAGCCAGCAGAAGTCAACCACACGTACGCCGCGAAGCGGAGCATCGGGTAGTCGATGAGCCTGTGTCACTATATGACTCCCGATTCGCGCAGTCTGCTCAGGTCCTCACGGCTGTAGCCCAGCCTGCTACAGAGAATCAACTCATTATCCTGTCCGAGCAGTGGGGCACCGGCGCGCGCTCTCCAAGGCGTCTCGCTGAACTGATAGGCAGCGGTGGGATACTCAAGGTCGCCCGCCACAGGATGCGAAACTGCCTCGAAGAAGCCGCGCTCCCTCATCTGCGGCGACCGGGCCAGGTCCTCGGAAGTGGCCACGGGCACCACCGCCACCCCGTTCTCCTGCAGAATCCGAAACAGGTCGTCTTTCCTGTAGCCACGCACCCACTCCTCGATCCTCGGGTTGATCTCGCCCGCATTGGAGTGCCTCCCGATCCACGAGAGATACTTCTCATCCTGGGCCCATTCCGGGTTCCCCATGCTCCTGACCAGCCCCATCCATTCCCTGTCGGTGACGATGGTCATCATGATGTACCCATCCTGACACTCTATGGGCAGCACCGTCAGGAAGCCCCTGCCCAGCCGCGAATGCACTTCGCCCAGGTTGGCATATGCGCAGACGTGATTCTGGACGAGCGACATGAGCACATCTTGCCTGGAGACATCTATATGCTGGCCGACGCGGAATGCGAACGCCGCGAACGTGGCGGACAGCGTCGCGACGGCCCCGCTAAGCCCGCATATGCAGTCCGCGACTATACTGCCAAGCTTCACGGGTTCTCTGTCCGGCTCGTAGGAGTGAATCGGTAGCAGATACCCCTCGCCGCCGCTGTGATGCGTGTTCAACTGGTAGGCCTTCACGCCCCTGTACGGCCCGGCCTGGCCGAACGGCGTTATCGATGTCACCACGAGCCGACTGTTCAGACGCTCCATGTACGGGTAGTCCAGCCCCAGCTCCTGCATCTCCCCTGGCGCATTGTCCTCGACAAGGACGTCTGCCTCAGGGATGAGCTCGGCCAGAATGCACCGGCCTGCGGCCTTGCGGATATCAAGCGTAAGGCCCAGCTTGTTTGTGTTGAGATGCAGGAACAGGGCGCTCAGTTCCGGATGAGGGTTGTCCATGACGAACGGACCCCGGCGTCTCGCGCAGTCACCGTCGGGAGCCTCAATCTTGATGACCTCGGCCCCGAGGTCGGCCATCAGTTTGGCGCAGTAGGCCCCGCTCACTCCGGTGCAGAGCTCCACGACCCTGAGGTGCCTCAGGGCCCCGCCCCTTGCTTCGCGGGCGTCCCGATCCTGTATGCGTCGCTGCTTAGGATGGGTCATATCTTAAGTAGGTAGTATAGCCCCACGAAAGGCTATTGTATCAGAGGTAGGCTTCCCAAGTCACCGATGCATACTAGCGATTGAGTAGCAGCGAAACCGGGCTGGTGGCGAATACTGCTGCAAGAGGTAGACCCACCGACCGGTAGTCCGTGCTGACGTACTCACCGGTGAAGGCGTTCTCCCATTGAGCCGGAGCCTCAACCGGTAAAGGCAGCGTCGTGTTCTTCCAGACGTGTCCAAGCGGCCTTCCCGGCACAGAGGACAGACTATAGACCAGTCGGGGAGCAACGGCCAGCGCCCACCGGTCTCCATCCACTCGCGCGAAGGCGCAGATATGTCCGCTGTGCTCGCCCTCGGCACCGAGGGGCACGTAGCTCCCTCGTGCGAAAAGCGTGCTATGTTCCGCGCGTGCCTCAAGTGAGCACTGAGTGATGTACATCTTGATGCACCCGTCTTGCCAGTGTTCGAGCAGCTTCGCTAGCAGTTCCACTCGACGTCCCGGCTCGCCGACGCCCAGTGTATTCAGCATTGCGCTTCGCTTCTCGAAGTCCACCCGCCGCCGGTTATCGGGGTCCACCAGGCTCAGGTCCCAGAGTTCGGTCCCCTGGTACAAGTCCGGGATGCCGGGAGAGGCCGCCTTCAGCACGACTCGACTGAGCGAACCGATCGCTCCGCACCACGCCACGCTGTGGTGCAACGTCAGGAGATCGTCCAGGAAGTTGTTGTCATCGAGGATTCCATCGATCCATGTAAGCAGGGCGCCCTCATACTCCTCGTCCGGCGACAGCCAGCTTGTATGTGACTTCGCTTCTCTGGCGGCTTTCACTGCATAACGCTTCAGTCGCTCGGTGAACCCTGTGACTTCCTCCTCGTCGAATGGCCAGGCTCCTACCAACGTCTGGTAGAGGAGCAACTCCATTTCGATGTCGGGCACCTCGGAATCGCCAAGCCTTTGCCTCTTTGGTCTGTTCCACTGCCGCCAGCCGTCGACGTGCTCGATCCAGACGTCCGCCATCTCGCTAAGAACGCTGATACGGGACCGCACGTCTTCCCCCCTCTTGGTGTCATGGGTCGCTGTGGCATTCAATGTGCGCGGCCATTCATCAAGTCGCTCGGTATTGCGCTCGTGGAAGCGTGAGACCGCGGACCGCGGACCGCCCGGCTTGCCGCCAACCTCGTTCAGCGAGACCAGCGCGGGGTATCTGTACAGCGCCGTGTCCTCCAGACCCTTGGCCATCACAGCACCACTGAACTGCTGCCAGTCCATCATGAAATCCAGGCGCTGTTCCCCGGTCGGGATGCCCCCGGTCCGCAGCAACACATCCGCGACGAAGTCCAGAGCCGCGCTATCCAGGTTCTCACCACTCCCACAGGCCAATCGGAGCGACTCTTCAAAGACTGTTGTGTCATGCTCCGACTGTCCTTCCGGACCCACGTAGGTTCGATACACGGGCAGGCATGCAGTCACCTCTATCAGGGCAACTCGGAGTCCCTCGGACGACACCTTGCCCGGCCATCCCATCTGCTCAACCAGACCATGCGCCTTGCGGACAAGCCTGTTGACCTCCGGCTCAAACAGATCGGACATCACGCGCCGCTTCTGCTCACGAACGAGCGCATCGAAGCTCTCACGCCATCCGCCAAGTTCCCGGTAGTAGTGTCCAAGCTTCGCGAAGCCATCGGGGTCAACGTAGACTCTATCCAGTTGGTTGAGAAACTCATATCCGGTCGAGCCCTCGATCGGCCAATCATCAGGCAAGCGCTCGTCTCCGGTGAGTATCTTCTCCACTACCAGGTAGCACCTGCGCCGACCTTGCTCACCGGCGACTTGAAGTGCCCCGTTCAGCCTGCGCAGGTAGCCGCGCGGATCGCGGAGGCCGTCGATGTGGTCTACTCTCAGTCCGTTCACTCTGCCCCGCTGCACAAGCTGGCAGACCAACTGATGCGTGGCAAGGAACACCTCCTCGTCCTCGATACGGACGCCCACCAGGTCACTGATGTCGAAGAAGCGCCTGTAGTTCAGGGCTGCGAGTCCATCCCGCCAGTACATGAGTCGGTAGGCCTGCGAGTCCAGAAACTCGTTGACTGACTCGGGCTTCCGATTAAGCGCCGCGATGGCCGACAGGACCCCCTCTGCAAGAGCGGGGTCTTGCTGGAGCGCGCCCAGGACCTGCTCCTTCAAGCTCTTCCGTCGCTCGCAGGCCTCCCCGGGGTCACCCAGAGGTTGGGTCCAGGGCAGGGGCAGGCCTTGAATCGAATCCAGCAAGTCTCCCAGGCCCCTCTCACTGCATTCCGCTGAAACCGAGGGATACTGCAACAGCAGGCCGTAGCTCCTGACATCGATTGGAAACCGGAGATCGTGACAGGCAACGCTGACTTCGAAGTCGTTTATCATCAGCCGGACCACACCCCGACGCACGGCTTCGTCGACCGGCCGATCGACAACAGGCAGAACGAGCCTTCCATCAGGGTTGGAGTCGCTCGGCGTCCAGTCGATCTGGAACACACTGGCGTATCGAGAGTGCCTCCCGTGTTCGAGTACGTCCCACCACCACGGATTCTCGGGGGTCGCGGCCATATGGTTCGGCACTATGTCTAGCAGGAGGCCCATTCCCCGCCTTCCAAGCTCCGCCGCCAGATCCTCGAAGTCCCTAATCGAACCGAGTTCAGGGTTCAGTTGCGTCGGGTCCGTGACGTCATAGCCGTGCTCGCTGCCGGTCCTGGCCTTCAGAAGGGGTGATGCGTAAAGGTCACCTATGCCGAGACTCTGGAGATACGGTACCAGTCGGGCCGCCTCGTTGAATCCGAAATCCCGGTTGAATTGCAGTCTGTAGGTTGCCGACGGGAAGCGCAAACATTCCAAGGCGTGCCTCCGGGCTACCGTCCTACGAGCCCATGTAGAAGAGGGTCACGGACTCAGGGGCAAGGCGGACTTCCTCCGTGTCAGGCGGGGTCAGTGCATCCGGCGCGACTGCTCCGGGCCCTGCCCATTGCGGCTCGGCCGAATCCAGCAACTTGCGCCACTTGCCTCCAGGGAGCTCGGGCTGGACCTGTGCCTCCGACTTGCCGAAGTTGTAGAGAGCCGCCGTATGGTCCTCCCCCGACCATCTTCGAACCAGCAGCACTCTTTCAGAATCGCGAGTGGAGACTTCCTGCATCTCCCTGCAGGCCTCCGCCAGAGGCGAAAGGCTCTTTCGCAAACGAATCAACTCCCGATAGTAGGCGAGTAGACTGATGTGCTGGCCGTTGGCCCGCAGTTCGTGGTCAAGCCTCGACCGGTGAAACGTTGCCTCATCCTGAGGGTCGGGAATGTCACCCATCCAGTGGAATGATGAGAACTCGGCTCGCCGCCCACTTCGCACGGCCTCAACCAGTTCCGGGTCAGTGTGGCTCACGAAGTACTGGAACGGAGCCACCTCGCCGTACTCTTCTCCCATGAAAACGAGAGGCACGAACGGAGACAGGATCGTCCAGGCTGCGGCCAGCTTCAGAGCCTCAAAGGATACCAGAGTACTCAAGCGTTCGCCGAGCATCCTGTTGCCGACCTGATCGTGATTCTGACAGCACACGATGAAGCGCTCGTCCGGTATCCCTCCAGTATTCAACCCATGGCGGCGATGCCGGAAGCGCGAGTACTGTCCGGTATAGACAAAGCCCTCTGAAATCGCCTTCGGCAAGTCGCCGAAACCTGTGTAGTCCTCGTAGTACCCGTTCTGCTCACCGGTCAGCGTCACATGCAGGGCGTGATGGAAGTCGTCGCTCCATACTGCGTCCAGGCCGTATCCGCCCTGCTCCCGCTCCCACACGAGACGGGAGTTGTTATCAGCGCTCTCCGGCATCAGATAGATGTTGCGGCCCGTCTTCTCCCGTTCTTCATTGATCGCAAGCGCGAGTTCCTCCAGGAAGGTCATCGGCGTCGCATCGAGGATGGAATGCACGGCATCGAGCCTTAGCGCGTCGATATGGTAGTCCAGAACCCACTGAAGCGCGTTCTGAATGAAGAAGTACCGGACCTCATCGCTGTAGGGTCCGTCGAAGTTGATTGCCTTGCCCCACGGGGTGCTGTAGCGCTCGGTGAAGTAGGGCCCGAATTCCTCCAGGTAGTTTCCCTCTGGCCCCATATGGTTGTAGACGACGTCGAGCACCACAGCAAGGTCCCTCTCATGACACGCGTTGACCAGTCTCCGGAGACCGTCGGCCCCTCCGTATGATTTCTGGGCCGCGAAGGGATAGACACCGTCGTATCCCCAGTTTCTGCCGCCTGGAAACTGCGCCACAGGCATCAGTTCGACCGCAGTGACTCCGAGATCCGCCACGTAGTCCAACAGAGGAATCATCGAATCGAACGTGCCCAGTTCGGAGAACGTGCCGACGTGGATTTCGTAGATCAAGTAGTCCTTCAGGTCGGGGCCGTGCCAGGCGGAATCGGTCCACTCGTAGCTCAGGTCGACCACCTCGGAGGGTCCATGGACCCCCAGCGGTTGCGACCTCGAAGCCGGATCGGAATACTCGCTGGCATCTCCGACAGCGAACTTGTAGAGTGTGCCCGGCATCACTCCGTCGACGGTTGCGGACCAGTAGCCTCCTTCTTCCCGTATCAATTTCACCCAGCGATCCTTCGGCGAGGTGATGTGGAGACGAACACTGTCCACCAGAGGGGCCCAAACTCTGAAGCTGGACCTGCCGTCACCCAGGTACCGGGCGCCGATGCTTCCGACTCTCATCCCTGGTGAACCCCTCCTGGTATGGCGCTCATGAATCAACGAGGTGTCCGCGCAAAGTAGGCATTCTCGAGATACTGGAATACCATTCGCTGGGCGTTGTAGAAGGAGCCGTTTAGAGCCGAAGCGTTGCGCATGGTCCTCGCGTACCTGGCGGGCTCGTCGTAGAACATCGGGACAATCGTCTCCTCCAGTTTCTTGTACATCGAAGCCGCCTCAGTCGATGGATCGCTCCCACCATCAGTGGCTTCTCCTATGGACCAGCCTGTCACACCTTCGACGTGGCCCTCTATCCACCAGCCATCGAGGACGCTCAAGCTTGGCACACCGTTGAGCGCTGCCTTCATGCCGCTCGTTCCCGATGCTTCGTACGGCTTGAGCGGTGTGTTGAGCCACAGATCCACCCCGGAGCACATCAGGCGAGCCACGCTCATATCGTAGTCCGGCAGGTAGACAACCCGCACGACGCCGGCCAGCGCTTCGGCCGCTTGATGGACCGCACGAATGAGCGTCTTTCCCCCTTCGTCCCGAGGATGCGCCTTGCCCGCATACACCATTTGCAGCGGCCCCGCTGCGTCTACTATCCTCTTCAGCCGCTCGATATCAGCAAAAAGGAGATCCGCGCGCTTATATGCGGTCGCTCTCCGTGCGAATCCGATTGTCATCACGTCCGGGTCCAGCTCCCGGCCTGTGCGGGACGACACCTCCCGCACCAGTCCACGCTTCGCCTCCGCGTGCGTCTTATGGATTTCTTCCAGTGGGATGCTTATTGCGTATCGGAGATAGAAGTTGTCGCGCCGCCACTCGGGCATATGCCTATCGTAGAGTCCCTGGAAAGGCTCACACGTCCACGTGGCGGCATGCACACCGTTGGTTATTGAGTTAATGGGGTAGTTGGGGAACATACCCCGGGATATCTCCTCGTGCCTCATGGAAACGCCATTTACATAACGTGAGAAGACCAGTGCCGTATGCGTCAGGTTCAATTCCCCGTTCAGGAGGCATCCGGCGCCTTCGAGCAGGTCAGCCCGCTTGTCACCCAGCACCCGCCGCACGAGGTCCACGGGGAACTTGTCGTGACCGGCTGCGACAGGAGTATGAGTCGTGAACACGCACTGCTCACGCACTGCCTCCCTGTCGGCCTCAGCAGGGGCAACGGTGTCCGGCCTCTTCTCGATACCCTCCAGCAAGGCCAGCGCCAGCAGCGCCGAATGGCCCTCATTCATGTGATAGGCCTGCACGCGCTCATACCCGAGAGCCCTCAGCATGGCGATGCCGCCGAACCCCAGTATAACTTCCTGGCTAAGCCGATAGCGAAGTTCCCCTCCATACAGGTAGTCAGTCAGCGTACGATCCTGTACATCGTTCTCGGTGAGCATGGTGTCCAGAAAGTACACTGGCACTGTGTGACCGCTCAGCCCGCGTATCCGCCTGCGCCAGACCCCAACTCTAACGACACGCCCCTCGATTAGCACCTCCACTCTGTCGGGGAGCGGTTCCAGATAGCGGTCAGGTGACCAGTTGAATGGTTCCTCGGTCTGGTTACCCTCCCGGTCCAGTAGCTGGCGGAAGTACCCCTTGCGGTGAAGCAGAGTCACCCCCGCCATTGGCACGCCCAGGTCTGCAGCCGCCTTGAGCGTATCCCCGGCAAGCACACCGAGTCCACCGCTGTAGGTGGGCATGTCCGGCTCGATGCCGACCTCCATAGAGAAGTAGGCGATTACCGGTATATCGCTTCTGACTTGAGAGTTGATCTTCCGCCTCCTCGAAGTCCGCTGCTAGATGGTCAACGTTGACGGATGCAGCGAACCGTTTCCCTCGCAATGATCGAGCCTTCGTCGACGGCCAAAACGTAGACGTCCAGGCGAGATCCCGCAGTGCTGATGCAGGCGTCCGTTCCGATTGTGGCCGTATTAGCCTGCCGGTCAAGCTCGACACCAAGCCAGTCCATATCCTCACAGACGCGAGCGCGCACTTCGGGTGAGTTCTCGCCGATTCCTCCGCCAAACACAAGTGCCTGCGCCCCGTTCAAGACTGCCAGATAGGCCCCCACGTACTTCTTCGCCCTGTAGCAGAAGGCATCCACTGCCAGCCTGGACCTCTCGTCTCCGGACTGCGCATTCTCGATCAACTCCCTCATGTCGCCTGACCTGCCGGACATACCGAGCAGCCCGGAATGGGTGTTCAGCAACTCCTCTATGTCCCCGATCTCCATTCGCTCGCGGAGCGCCAGATAGCCCGGAATCGAAGGGTCCAAATCCCCGGAGCGAGTACCCATCACCAGACCCTCAAGCGGGCTGAAGCCCATCGACGTGTCGACGGACTTCCCGTTCCGAATGGCCGCGATGGAGCAGCCATTGCCGAGTTGCAGAGTGATTATTGTCGAATCGTCCCTGGCGACTCCCGCCAGTTGAGCATACCTCTCAAGCATATACTCATGTGCAAGGCCGTGGAACCCGTACCGACGAATTCCATGCTTCTCGGCCATTTCGTACGGGATTGCGTAGACAGACGCCCGGTCCGGCATCGTGGAGTGGAATGCCGTATCGAAGACCGCCACCTGCGGCACTGAATGACCAAGTTCTCGCCGGGTTCCCTCAATCGCATTCAGCGCGGGAGTATTGTGCAGGGGCGCAACTCGGGTCAACTCCCGAATCGAATCGACCACCTCGTCGTCCAGAAGCGCTGGTTCCCGGAGTTTGGCGCCGCCGTGGACGACCCTGTGGCCTACCGCCTCCGGAACGTTAAGGCCAAGTCGCTTCCGCGCGAACAGCCAGTTGAGCACTCGATCCGCGGCCTCCTGATGATTGCTGGCGGCGGCCTTCTCTTCGATATGATCTCCGCTGGCCAGATGAAACTGAAGCCTCGATTCGCGGCCTATGGAGTCAACGCTCCCCCACGCGAGTCGATTGCCTTCCAGAAGCGAAGGCCGGATACTCTCAATGGCCCATAGCTGGAACTTGAGCGTAGAGCTACCGCAGTTTATGGCGAGAACATTCATGGAGTCGGGATTGGCGAGTGTTAGAGCTCCGTCTGACGGACGGCGCAATTATATCAGAGCTGGAGCGCGGCTGTACATCAGGCAGGTTTGACTATCAGCCGAAACCGATTAGAATAGGGCACAATCCACGCCCGGCCGCGCATGCATCCACAGCCGCTGCGAGGCCGCTCGAACCGTCCGCTCTACTCTCAATATGGGGGTGTACAAGTGTCCTGGAAGGATGAATACAAATCGAAGCTGAAGAACCATACTGAGGCCGCCAAGATAGTGCAGTCGGGAGACCGCTTCTATACGCCTCTGGGGCTCGGCGAGCCCTCCACGGCCATGCTCGACGCAATTGCGGACCGCAAGGACGAGCTGAAGGATGTCCAGTACGTATCCGCGCTCCAGTTCCATCCATATCGCATCTTCCAGAGCGAGTGCAGGGAGACGTTCCGTCTCTTGTGCGGCTTCTACTCGAAGCTTACCATGGGACAGCATGTGGACGGGTGCTCGACCTACGTCCCGGTCCAGAGTTCCAGTGTGGGTCTTGTAGCGAAGAAGCGCCAGGAGATCGATCCTCGGAGACAGGGGATGATAACGCAGGTCAGCCCGCCGGACGAGCATGGCTACGTATCACTCGGGCTGGACCTCTTCTACACGCCGGACATGTTCGGGCAGGTAGACTGGTTCGTCGGTGAGATCAACCCCAATATGCCCAGGACCTACGGCGCCACGCACCACCACGTCAGTGAGTTCGATATGTTAACCGAGACGGACGAGCCCCTTTTTGTGCCTCCACTGCCTGAGCCGACCGAGACAGACAGGAAGATCGCCGAGAACGTGGTGAGCCTGCTCAAAGACCGGGACTGCCTGCAGGTAGGTATCGGAGGGGTTCCGGGCCAGATATCCAAGCTGATTGCCGAGAGCGATCTGAAGGACCTCGGCATCCACACCGAGATGGCGCCCATGGGTACCCGACAGCTCGTGGAGAACGGCACGGTCAACTGCAAGTACAAGGAGACTCACAAGGGCAAGGTCATAATGGCCTTCGCTTTCGGTGATCAGGAGCTCTACGATTTCCTCGGCAACAATCCTATGGTCGAGTTCTACTCTGCCTCATACTGCAACTCGATACCGCTTCTGGCTCGTGAGAAGAACCTTGTGGCAATCAACGGCGCCGTCGAGGTCGACCTCATTGGAACGATCTGCTCGGAATCCTACGGCGACGCAATGCGATCGGGTACGGGAGGCCAGTTGGACTTCGTCATAGGCGCCTACTGGTCGGAAGGCGGAAGAGCGATAACCACGATGCCCAGCACCGCCAAGGGCGGTACCCAGTCACGGATCGTACCCTATCCCACCGAGGGCTCGAGGATAACCGTACCTCGCCATTACGCACAATACGTCGTGACGGAGTATGGGATAGCCGACCTCGCGGGTATGGATGAACGCGAGCGTGCTCTGGCGCTGATCGACATCGCACACCCGAAGTTCAAGGACGAGCTGCTGGCCGCTGCCAGGAAGAGGCTCTGGTTCTAATTGCCTGAGCGGCTTCTGTACAGACTGGGGTCCACTTGAGCCGCCGCCTCGTCGAAGTCGAAGTCGCGACCCAGGAAGCGGGCGACCCTCTCCATCTCCGTCGTCGGGTTGGTCAACAGTTCGTGGTGGCTGACCTTGATGAATTCGATGTCGTCGCGCAGCTTCATCAGGCGAAGGGTGACGTCATCCAGCTTGCGCAGAAGTCGTCTTTCCTTTTCGACGTCCTCGGCAGGGGCGCCCATTTTCGACATCGATCGGACCACCTCGTCCATGTTCCGCTGCATGTAGACGACCTTGTAGCGCCTTTCGGGCAGGAACTTGAGACCGTAGGCGGTTATCTTGATGATCCGGCCCCCATAACCCACCAGGTCGAAAGTGCCGTCCATCAGGCGGCTGATGATCTTGCCGCCCGCCAGTTCGTAGTAGCCCTTCGGGTTGTGCTCATCAGCCGGTCTGGACTGGTCATACCCAATGGGGAGACCACCTGAATGCAGCATCTGCATCATCAGGGACGTGCCGGACCTCTCGAGACCGGACACTATGTAGTTGATGCTCTTATCGAGCAGGGCCCTTTCGGTCGCGCCTTCCCTGGCCTGACTCATTGTTCGTTCGCTCCATACTCCTAGTAGCCAGGACGGAGGCATCCGTCCCCGCTACATTGTCCGCAATAATCCGGGATATGCCCACCGGGGCCTGCATCTCCACTTCACCCAGCTCCTTCAGAGCGGTCGAGAACAGGCGTCGCGGTATGGCCCGGTCCGTTCGCACCGGCAGCATCGCCCACCTTGCACCGCGTATGGCAACCGTGGTCGTCAGAGTGCGCATCGGCTCCCTGATCTCCTGTCGTACGAACTCCTGACCCTTCTTGCACCTGTTGCCGGTCATCGAGACTACTTCGCCATCCTTCACTTCTACGTCCACCTCGCACCCGACCGGGCATGTAACGCATATGATGTGCCTCTTCTCAGTCGTCATTCGGGGGTCACTCTACTATAGAGACTTCAATAGGGCCCAATACGTCCGACAGCTTCTCGCGAGCTATCCTGACTCTGGTCATCTCATTCGGTCTGGCGTAGGGCTTACTGAACCTGAGACCCATCGGACTCACAGCAACCTTGACCTTTTTCTCAACGGGGGTCTGCGCCCTGATGAACAACTCAAGGTCCTCTCCGAACGAGTAACGCTGAGGGAATACCATCGCCACGTTCTGACCGCTGACTACATCGACGGTTCTGACTGTCGCCATCGTCTCCCCATTCGCATGCAAAGAGGCATTCACGCCAGCGCGCTCACCAGTCCGCGCTACGTAGTCCACCACATCGAACACGGTGGCCACATTGCCGCACGAGAATATGCCCTCTACCGATGTCTCCATGCTCTCCGTGCAGATCGGCCCTCCTGTCGCTTCGCTGAGTTCGACTCCCGCCGCCTTCGACAGTTCGTTCTCCGGTATTAGTCCTACCGACGCCAGCAGCGTATCGCACTCGACGAATCTCTCGGTGCCTGGAAGCGGTCTGAGATCATCATCCACCTTGGCTACCGCCACGCCCTCAACGCGCTCGTCGCCCCTGACCTCGACCACAGTGTGGCGCAGGTGAAGCGGTATATCGAAGTCATGTAGACACTGGACTATGTTCCTGCGCAGGCCGTTCGGATGAGGCATTATCTCGTATACGCCTTCTACGCTTGCCCCTTCCAGCACCAACCTTCTAGCCATGATCAGGCCGATGTCGCCTGATCCCAGGATGACGAAGCGCTTGCCCGGAAGATAGCCGTCGATGTTCACGAACCTCTGGGCCACGCCGGCCGTGTATACGCCCGCCGGACGCGTCCCCGCGATATCGATGTTGCCCCTGGTGCGTTCCCTGCAACCCATCGCCAGCACCACGCTCTTCGCATCTATCGTGAACACGCCCCTTTCGGGATTTACGGCAGTTATCTTCCTACCAGCGGACAGCCCGGTAACCATGGTATTAAGCAGGCACGTGACGTTCGCCCGCTCGACCTCGTTTATGAGTCGCTCAGCGTACTCCGGGCCCGTGTAGTCCTTCTTGAACTGCTCGAGGCCGAAGCCATTGTGAATGCATTGCTTGAGTATGCCACCGAGTTCCTCTTCCCTTTCAAGCAACATCACCTTCTGAGCCCCGGCCCGCGATGCGTGCAGGGCAGCCGTCATCCCCGCCGGGCCGCTGCCGATTACAGCCACATCAGCCTTCATCGTGACCTCGGGTAGCCGGTGATGTCTGCTATACGCCTGTGCAGCGGGGAGAGCGCCGAGTACATCCTCAGGTACACCTCGTTGTACAACCTGTCATATATCGCCACGTTCTGCGCATCAGGCTCGAAAGTCCGGCTGGCTCTGACCATGGAAGTTATCGCCTGCTCGAAGCTGTCATATATGTTCAAGGCGACAGCCCCATCTATCGCTGCGCCGAGCGCCGCCAGATTGCTCGTATGAAGCCTGGTAGCCGGCAGGTTGAATATGTCCGCCGTAATCTGCATGACCTGATCACTGTTGGAGCCGCCGCCCCCTACCCTCAGGCCCCGTATCCGGTGCCCCATCTTATCCTGCATGAGGTCGCCCAATCTGCGGAGTTCATACGCAATGCCCTCGATAATGGCCCGGTAGATATGCGGTCGCCTGTGCTCCCCCGAGAAGCCCAGTATCGCCCCTTTTGAAAGCGGATCATTCTCTCGGGGATGCCAGTATGGCTGCAGGACAAGGCCCATCGATCCCGCAGGCACCTCCTGCGCCAGCCTGTCCAGCCATTCCTCAGGCGTTATGCCGCTCTGCCCGGCTGCATCCCCGCAGTCTCTGGCGAGTTCCCGCATGAACCACGACACCATCCAGTATCCTCTGCCAATGAATCCCTCGAGAGCCCAGTGTTGTGGGATAGCCGCGCCCCAGGTGAAGAAGTCCATTTCGGGATGAGTGACGTATCTCGATGTCAGCATCTCTATTACGGCGGCAGTACCGTAGCTTATCTCCGCCGCCTCCTGGTCAGCTACGCCCGCACCAAGTAGCTCCGATTGCTTGTCGCCGGCGCCGATGATTACCGGCAGACCACTCGGCAGACCGAAGTCCTCCTCCCCCTTTGCGCTGATCTCCCCGGCTACCTCAATCGGAGAAACCAGGGGCGGAAGCCTGTCCTTGTCCACGCCGAAGATCTCGTACACCACACTCCAGCCGTGCCACTCCTGCTTCTTGAGGTCTATCGGGAAGAGACCCACGATCATCGAGGAGCAGTCCTTGAACTCTCCCGTCAATGCATGGAACAGGTACGAAGAGGTTGTCAGGAACATAAACGTCCGATGATACGATTCGGGCTCGTGCTCCCTGAGCCAGTTGAACTTCGACCGCCGCTGGTACTCCACCAGCTTGCGTCTCATACCCATGACACGGAAGGCGACATCGAAGAGAGGCCCGCCGGGCAGCTTCAGGCCCTCGGTCTTCCTCTCATCGAGCCACGTTATGGCCGGACGAACCGGCCTGCCCTCTTCATCGACCGGTATCACCGTGCTCCTGTGCGTCGTCACGGCAACAGCGGCCAGATCACTTCTCGACACTCCCGACC
This sequence comes from uncultured Dehalococcoidia bacterium, assembly GCA_964574685.1. Lineage (GTDB taxonomy): Bacteria > Chloroflexota > Dehalococcoidia > SZUA-161 > SZUA-161 > CAZGDV01. The sequence continues at coordinate 16,422 of CAZNOI010000024.1, read as the reverse complement.
CGGCCACAGCATTCCTTGTAACCATCCTGGCGATGTCGAGATACTCCTCGGCATGCTGCTCAGCGAAATCCGGTTGTGTGGCGAAGTACGGATTGACAGGATGGGCTTCGGAGGCGACCTCGTTGCCCTTAGAGTCGAACACGAACGCTTTGACGTTCTGGGTCCCGCCGTCTATGACTACAAAGTACTTCATCTGAGGACCTTCTTGGTTCTGCCATCGAGTACGAATGAGCGTCCGTCCTTCTTGGTTACGGCCCCCTTGTCCACACCCATCTCCCTCGACATGATCTCCATAATCCTTGGCAGGCAGAAGCCGCCCTGACAACGCCCCATCCCGGCGCGCGTCCTCCGCTTGACGCCGTCCACTGTTGTCGCCGGCATTTCTCCATGCAAAGACCCGACTACCTCGGATTCCGTCACGCTCTCGCATCTGCACACAATGTGGCCCGACAGAGGGTCCTCCTTGACCAGCCTGTGCTGCTCCCTCCTGCCGAGGTTGGAGAACCTGACGACCGCCTTCCGTTGGGGCGTGTAGTTGTCCCTCTCAGCGGGATTCCATTCATCGACGAATATTTCCCTGATTCGTGCCGCGATGGCCGGAGCCGAGGCCAGGCCGGGCGACTGGATTCCCGCCGCGTGCACCAGTCCCCTGATCTTCCTCGACGGCTCGATGATGAAGTCCTCCTTGTACGTGGCTGCCCGACAACCGGCGAAGTGCGTAATGACGTTACTTCCACGCGGCCTTTCGTAGTCGGGTTTCAGCCGCTCAAGAACAGGAGCAAACCGTCCGAACAACTCGTCGAACGCCGCACACGTCGTGGCGGTGTCCTCCCTGTCGACGACCTCTTTGGCAGTCGGTCCAAACTGAAGGTTACCTTCAACCGTCGGTATGATGCCCCCACCCTTCGAATAGGGGCTTGTCCTCGATGCCGCCATAGACACGGTGCCAAGGACCGTCCGTACCGGTTGATACGCCTTGTCGAATATGAGCGTCTCGCCCCTTCTCGGATGGATAGTGAAGAACCGGTCCCCCGCGGACTCTGCGACCCTGTCTGAGTATAGGCCCGCCGCGTTCACAACGATATCAGCCGTGACATGGCCTCTGGCGGTTGTCACGCCCGTGACTGCCTGGTCCTCCACAGTCACCCCGATGGCTGGTGTGTTCACAAAGAACTCCACGCCATTGAGCATTGCGTTCTCTGCATATGCCAGCACGAGGTCGAAGACCGAGACGATACCCGTGTTCCATACGTGGATGCCCTTCCTGACATGGGGTGCCAGGCCGGGTTCCACTTTGTCGAGCCCCTTTCGAGAAAGCAAAGTGGGATCCGGATCGTTGTGCTTCCTGGCAGCTTCGGCGATGTACGGCAATACCTGTTCGTCGTTCTCACTCTCGGCCACAATAAGAGTGCCTATCCGCTTGAAGCCGAAATCCAGCTCACGCGCCAGATCGTCCCACATCGCGTTGCTCTTGTAGTTCATCTCCCACTTGAGAGTGCCGTGCTCCGCCGTAACCGCCGGGTGGACCATGGCACAACTGTGGAATGTCTGGTCCATGCCCAGATCGTCGTGCCGCTCGATCACAGCGATGCTGAGATTGAATCGGGCAAGCTCACGGGCCAGCGCAACGCCTATGACGCCTCCGCCGATCACAACGACGTCGAACTGCCTGCCGGATAACTCATCAGACACCTTCCGGGGAGCTTGGTAGGCTATCGCCCCGGGGTAATCGATATCGCTGACCACCTGCCTGACCCCTTGCTGCTCGGCAGCCATATGGCCGGCATCGATAGCTTTGTCCAAGGACGAGAACGTGCCTGCGAGTGTAACGATTCCACCCGAGGCCGAGACCTCGACGCTCTCTCCCGTCGATTCTTCTATCAGGCCCTTGACATCGCGGGCAAGCCTGTCCTCATTCATTCGCCATATGCTCCGCTACCAGCTCGCAGATATCCTTCATGTTCAGGTCGGCGAGTACCGCCTTGCAGGTCGGGCAGGCTGAAACATAGTTGTCAGCCTGTGTTTGACGCAGCTCGTGCACACGCATCAGGCGCACCTTGTCGGCCAGCCACACGTGACCGATCCGGGCACCCGGTGTGCCGCCACAGCAGTGAGTGTGGTCCCCGGTGTAGACCGGCTCCCTGACCTCGAATCCGAGCACGTTCAGCAACTCCCGTGCAGGCCGTGTCACACCCATGTCGTTCGCGAGGATGCAGGGATCGTGGTACGTGGCGCTTGCCTGCTCTTGTCTCAGCTCTATCTCACCCTCTCTAACGAGGTCTAGTATGAACTCGCTCGTATGCACCACCTCCGCGCCGGGGTCGACACCAACTCCGGCATACAGGTGTTTGATCACGCGCATGCAGTTGGGGCAGTCCACAACCAACCGAGCTATGCCCCTCTGCGCGATTGCCCCGGCCATCTTCTTCGCAGCATTCTGGAACCCGTCTGTTTCGCCCGCATAGTAGAGGGGAGCACCGCAGCATATGTCCGCACCTCCGAAGAGATGGACCTGCCTTCCGGACGCAGCAAATACACGCCGAATTGCGGCCAGTACGGCATCGTCTTTGTACCCGGAGCACGAGACGAAGCAACCGACTTCTCCTATTCCTTCGTCGATGGATTCCCGCTCGCCGTGAGGGTTCCCATGCCGCTTGAAGTTCTCTACGCGCCTCCGGACCTCCTCCGTAAGGCAGTCTTCGCGAAAAGCCTTGACTCGGGCCATCTGGATGTAGTCCCGGAGGTCGTAGTTGTCGTAGATGCAGTGTTCGCTGCAGGCCCCGCACATGGCGCTCGCGAATGCGATGTCGAAAAACCCCTTCCTATCTTCGAGGAATCCCTTCTCGTCATAGAGGATCAGGCGGGCTATCTTCTGCGGTGTGAACGCTTCCTCCCCCGACGCGAGGTAGATCGGGCAAGAGTACTTGCACATATTGGCGCAGAGAGCACAGTTCGTGAGTTGCTGGAGTCCCTTGTCATCCAGCATCGACCAGCTTGCCCCTGTTCATGATTCCGTTGGGATCGAGCGCGGATCTGATCCTTTGCAGGACTCCCACTCCTGCGTCCCCAAGCTCGCGACGCATATAGGGGATTCGCCAGAAGCCTATACCGTGGTGATGGCTTATGGAGCCGTTGTTCCTGAGCGCAGCGTCCATGGCCGCGTTCCACGTGTCTTCGTAGTAGCGGCGCGGGTCAGCGGGAAGGCCGGCGAAGGTGATATAGAGGCACGCGCCTTCGGGATAGAAGTGGGAGAAATGTCCCGAGATTTCCAGCGAACCCTCCACCGCTTTCATGGACTCGATCATGTCGTCGTACAGCTTCGCAGAGTCCCTGAACAGCGAGACCACCTCAATCGTGTCGACGACGGCCCCGTACTGCATGATGGAGGGGCCAAGGCCGATGTCAAACCTCTTCTTCAGCCATATGTCTACCGGGCCCTCGCCCTCCGATTCGCCGTCGCTCTCAAACGCGATCCGGCGAATGGCCTCGCTGTCACGGTCAACGATATCGGCGACGCCTTCGACGATGAATATAGTCGTCACCTTCCTGCCTATGTTCGGGAAGTACCTCTCGCTCTCGGCCTCATCGAAGATACGGACGACCGCCGGCCGTGCCTCGGCCCTCATGATCCGTCGGACCGTTTCCACCGCCACAGCGATAGATTCGACCGTGAAGGACAGTCTCGCCGTCCTCTCCGGCAGGGGATGCACGCGAACAACCGCCCCGGTCACGATCCCGAGGGTGCCTTCACTCCCCAGCATCAGCTCCATGAGCGACGGTCCTACAGAACGGCGCGGAACGGGCTTGATGTGCAGGGCTTCACCAGTAGGCAGGACCGCATCGACACCAAGCACCATGTCCTCGATCTTGCCGTACTTCGTTGAGAACTGGCCCACTGCGCGCGTCGCTATCCATCCCCCCAGGGAGGAGCAGTTGAGCGACTGTGGTATGTTGCCCATGGAGTAGCCCCTGTGGTTCAGCTCAAGTTCGAGGTTCGCTCCCATTATTCCGGCGTCGGCCTCAGCCACCAGAGATGTCTCATCGAGAGAACGGAAGCGGTTCATCCTCTGGAGGTTCACCACGGCGGCGGACTCGGTCGGGATCGCGCCACCCAGAACGCCGGACCCACCACCGAACGGCGTGATGCCAACCGTGTACCGGTTGGCAAGCCTCACTATCTCCTGCAATTCGTCGGTGGTGCAAGGTGACAGTACCACCGAGGGCAATGCGGGCAACTCGCCATTTCTGGATAGCAGTACGCCATACAACCAGTAGTCCAGCGAATACGCGATCAGGTCAGCCTCGCGCTGCGATACACTCTCCGCGCCAATCGCCTGCCTCGCAGCCTCGACGAAATCGGCAGGGATATCGTGACCCGATGAGAGATACGTACTGAGCTTCACTCCAGCCCTCAACCGTTGGGACGACCGATGAAGAACCTGAGGCCGCGTGCGGAAGGGGTGCTGCCGCTGCCGGCTTTTCCCTCGCATGCGTAGACTAACATGATATACCGGCCGCGGCAAGTTCGTGCGCTGAGGCAGCAGAGCAACTCACACACAAATGATATCGACTTACGTAGTGTACGGTCTGCAAACTCAGTGACAATGCGTATGTACGGGCCGTTGAATGCAGCGCAGAATTGACGACAAGATATCCGGCATGGTGGTGCCTACGTGACGAGCAGCAGGAGCACGATCGAGGTCTTCGAGGACCACCTGGACCTTGCCCTCAAGGGCGACGTCGCAACTGACATCGCGCGTAACTTCTCGGATGAATGCGTGCTTCTCACCGGCTACGGAGTCTTCAGGGGCCACGAAGGAGTGCGAGAGGCAGCCGACCTGCTGGCCAGGCAGCTTCCGGACGCACGGTTCGAGTACGTCACCAGATTATTCCACGATGAAGTCGCCTTCCTTGAATGGAGGGGCTACTCGGAAGAGGCCGGAGTCGATGACGGTGCCGACTCCTTCTTCATCCGCGACGGCCGGATACGCGTCATGACCATACACTACACGGTGCGCGATCAGGCCGGTGCCGTTATCCGGTAAGAGGCCGGTTGGAAAGGCCGGAAAGGGAGGCGGAGTATGCCTGTGATCACCGATAGAGCTAGAGGCGTGTATCACTTCCTTGGTGACAGGGCGCCGGGCAATTCCCCCATTGTTGAACCGAGGCCCGTTCCCCAGAACAGGCTGCGCAGCAATGGGAACATTGCGGTGTCCGAGGTCACGGTCGGCCCGGACGTGCAGGCGTCTGTTCAGCACGCGCTGGACCTGGCCGGGCCTATCGCAGAGATCATATCCAGTGGAGACAGGGTTATGGTCAAGCCGAACTTCAACAGCCCCGACCCTTTCCCGGCGTCCACGGACATCGAGTTCCTGCGTAGCGTACTTAGCCTGCTCCTTGACTGCGGTGCGAGGATCACGGTTGGCGAAAGCTCAGGAGGAGTATGGAGACCCACCCGAAGGGTTTTCGAACAAGTCGGTCTTTACGGTCTGATGAACGAGTTCGGCATTGGACTCACCTCATTCGAGGACAGGGCTGACGACTGGGTGCGGGTCCGCATCGACGGCGAATACCTGGACCGCCTCTCAATGCCCCGTTCCGCTTACGAGGCGGACCGCCTGGTCTACCTGCCTTGTCTCAAGACTCACCGCCTCGCGCGGATGTCAGGCGCTCTCAAGCTGACTTTCGGCTTCGTACATCCCGGAGAACGCCGTCGATTCCACGCAGGCCATCTGGAACAGAAGCTGGCGGAGGTCAACCTGTGCTGGCTTCCGGACCTGATCATTCAGGACGGCAGGAAGGCGTTCATAACCGGTGGTCCAGACAAAGGTGATGTGGTAGAACCCAACCTGGTCAGGGTCTCAGCCGATCCCGTGGCCCTTGACGTCACCGGCTGTAGAGTGCTGCTGTCATACGGGGGGAAGAACAGGCTTCCCGATGACCCGTGGCAGATACCTCAGGTCAAACACGCTGTACGGTACTCTCTCGGCGCGAAGTCCGATGACGAATACACGGTCATCTCGAAGCAGAGCATAGCCGCGTGAGCAGCAGACGACCCCTTGTCCTGGATTCCGCTGCCCAGTCCAATGGCGTCCAGTCTGTAACCCCTCGACCAGTCCGGGCGTTGGAAGGTTCGTGAGAAGAAGCGCTCTGAAGACCCTGGCTACCAACAGCAGCGAGGTGGTACCCGGTGTTGTTGTGAGACTGTTGTATTCGAACCGTCTCCGCCCGATTGCTCTTCGACTGGCTGACAGCGTTGTCGGCTCTCTTCTCGATGAATCTCGGGCGCCTGCCAACGAGCGCAAGATAGTACAGCAGCGCCGGGCAATGGCCAGGGCGGCCATGGCGTCGATCGAGAGATCGGCCGCCCGACGTTTCATCTGTCCGTCTGTCATGAAGCGAACCGTCGAGCTGTGGACGAAGGCACTCGTCCCCGGTCCGCGCGGCCTTCCAGGCCCCAGCGATTTCGAGGCCACCTACCATCGCGACCCACCATGGTTCATCGCGATAAGCCCTGGCAGTCTCTGTGACCTCAGGTGTGCGGGCTGCTACGCGAATTCGGATGGTCATGGCAAGAGGCTGTACTGGAATGAACTCAACCGGGTTGTGGACGACGCCAGGTCACTCTGGGGCATACGCGTAGTTGTACTGTCCGGTGGCGAGCCTCTACTGTACGAATCGGATGGTAACGATGTCATCAGCCTGGCTGAGCGCCATCCGGATCTCATGTTCTTGATGTTCACCAACGGCACGCACTTCACCGACAGCATTGCCGAGCGCCTGGCCATCACCGGCAATCTCACGCCCGCGTTCTCGGTTGAGGGAATGCGCGAGCCGACGGATCTTAGGCGCGGCGCGGGGACCTTCGACAAGGTCATCGCCTCTGCGAGGAGAGCGGCGGGATCGGGAGTGCCGTTCGGTGTGTCGGCCACACTTACCAGCGACAGCATCGACAACGTCCTTTCGGATGAGTTCCTCGACCTCTTCTTCAGGGAGTTGGGTGCCTTCTACGCTTTCTTCTTCCCGTATGCACCGATGGGTCGCGAGCCCGACCTGGGGTTGATCCCCACTCCAGAGCAGCGTCTGAGGTTCTGGAGCGATGCCTGGAGAGTCATAGAAGAGAAACGACATCTCCTGATAGACTTCGCCAACCACGGGCCGATCGTCAAGGGCTGCATCTCGGCGGGCAAGTCGGGAGGATACTTGCACGTCGATTGGAACGGCAACGTCATGCCCTGCGTCTTCGTTCCGTACTCCGCTGGCAACGTGCGCGACGTCTACGAGAGAGGCGGCACGCTGAACGACATCTGGGAAGCACCTCTACTGCACACGATTCGCCGCTGGCAGGAGTCCTACGGACAGAATGGACACCCTGGCTCGCCTCATGGCAACTGGCTGCGCCCTTGTCCGTTCAGGGACCACCATCGTTTGTTCCGCAAATGGGTGATGGCGCACACGCCTACGCCGGAGGAACAGGTGGCGGGCGATATCCTGGAAGACGAGGAGTTCCAGAACGAGTTGGCCCGCATGGCCGATGACTTCCGGCAACTCAGTGACCCCATCTGGCAACGCGAGTACAGCTCATAGTGCATTGCCGCCGGCTTCCGAACCAGGGAGAGCCTGCTCACTTGCCCCTGGAGATATCACGAAGCCGGTCCCACGGCCCGGTCAGTGCGGACGCTTTCTCCCAGATACCCTTCCAAGGATCATCCTTCTGCGAAAGCCTGCGGAAGACGTTCTTGATCGTGTAGCCACGAGGGTTGAAGGTCCGGCTGAGAGCCTCCTCCCAGTCGACGGGCACTGCGACGGGAGCGCCGGGTTTCGCTCTGACCGCGTAGGGCGCAACCGCAGTCTGTGCGTAGCTGTTCCGGAGGTAATCGACGAACACGCGACCCTGCCTCCTGTCCTTGCGGTGCTCGACTGTCAGGTGCTCCGGCTCGCGCGCGGACGCTGCCTGTGCCACACTGTGGGCGAATTCGTGCACCTCATCGAAATGGGCGCTCCTGTCGAGAGGTATCACCACGTGGAGACCCCGCGAACCCGTCGTCTTCACACAGGGTTCAAGCCCAATCTCGCGAAGCAGACCTCGCAGTGACCTCGCCGCCTGTCTCACGGGTTCGAAGTCATCACCGGGAGGGTCCAGGTCAAGCACCAGCAGGTCTGGATTGCGCAGCCGGTCTCGTCGGCTCAGCCAGACGTGAGGGGTGATACAGGCCTGATTGGCGAGGTAGACGAGCGTGGCGGCGTTCTCTACCACGACGTGGTCAACCTTGCCGTCCTTCTTGTCAACGGCCACATGGTCAATCCAGTCGGGGAAGTAGTCGGACTTGTCCTGCTGATAGAAGCCCTCGGAGTCAATGCCATCGGGGAAACGATGCATTGTGAGCGGCCTGCCGCTGACGTGAGGTAGAATCGTGTCGGCTATCCTGTGGTAGTAGTCAATGAGATGTCTCTTGGTGATGCCGTCATCTGGAAACAGCGGCTTGTCCAGATTGGTGACCTCAATGACATGACCATCGACGGTGACGGTGTCAGGCATTCATTACTCCACAGACTCAGTCTGTCTCGTCCTGCTCCTTCGCCCGACCACCGATCTCTTCGATAGTCCGTCCACTGAGAACGGATGCCGGTTCGGTCTTGACCGGATTCCGGTCCCTGTCAGCCTTCTCGTCCTTCATCTTGACCAGCAGCCAGCGCTTGTCGTTCCCCGTGCGAGTAAGTGCGTACCCGCCGGTCAGCTTACTGCCTTCGAGCCATACAGCGATGTGTCCCCCGGCGAGTGACTCACTTGCCGACCGATCCTGCTCTCCCTTATCGATCAGTCGGTACGTGCCCATATCCCAGACCATCACGGCGCCTGCGCCGTACTCGCCCTCCGGGATAGTCCCCTCGAAATCGGCATATTCAAGGGGATGGTCCTCTGTGCGCATGGCAAGGCGCTTGATGCTCGGGTCCGGGGAAGGCCCCTTGGGGACAGCCCAGGAAGCCAGGACTCCGTCGACCTCGAGGCGGAAATCATAGTGAAGACTGGAAGCGGCGTGCTTCTGAACCACGAACAACGGTTTCTTCGAAGCCTTCCCCGGCCCACCACCAGGTTCCGGCGTCCGACGGAAGTCCCGCTTCTTCTTGTACTCTGCGAGCCTGTCGTCCTCGCTCATGATCGCAATTGTCAAGCAATCTCGAGGCCCGGTCTGGCGCGCGGCGCTCCGGTCAGCTAGCTGCTCTGTCGCGCCCCTCTGCCGGATCTCGGTCTCAGACGTCTTCGCCTGAGCCTTCTCCTAACCAGGCCCAGACCCGAGACAGCAGCGACAAACAGACCGGCGGAGAAGACCATGACGGCGCTGCTACCGCTCGCGACTCCACCCAACAGGGCAATCGCCAGGCCCAGCATGAACGTCAGACTAAGGACGGCGCTCCCTTCATCATCCCGGAACAGCATGTCGCCTCCTCCGCCGAAGCCACCGCGACTACACTTGCCGACTATGCTTCTCCTGAGCAAACGGACGGGTCTGCGAGTGCCAATAGCATGATGCCATTTGGGGGAATCCGCAATCCGAAGAACTGCGTAGTTTCTCACGAAGACGGCTCCTGACACCGTGCAGGCCGATCCCACGACCTTAACCGGTTTCCCAACGATCCGACTCACACACCGTCTCATCCACACAGATTCTATGATAAGATGCGACCTGTACTCTGGCCTCAGGTCATGGAGCATCGCAATATCGGAGGTCGTCCGGAGCAGGACTCAAGGAGGAACAATGGTCAAGGAAGAGAGTGGGATATCATCGATACGAACAGTCTGGAGATTCCTGAGGAAGGAGAACTGATCGGAAGCGTGAGCGTCGTCGACCGCTCCTTCGACCACCCTTTGGAGACCGAGGAGGCGGCTGTCGGTCCCCTGGCCGGCGGCATCGTGCAACGAGGATACCAGTGCGACATTCTCTGGGGCGCGACGCTTGCCGCCGGGGTACAGGCATATCACGCGCTCGGTCCGGGATCACAAGTCGAATCCCGAGCAGTCGTCGCAGCACAATGACTGGTGGAGTCCTTCAACGCCCGAAGCAATGACGGTACAGCGTATGGGCGCATCCGAAATGCATGCGATAATGGCAGCGGGTTTCGCGGGCGGCACTGGTCTGAGCGGAGGTGCGTGTGGAGCACTGCGAGCTGCGATATGGATCATTGGAATGAACCGGCTTAAGGAAGACAACAGCGGCAACATCTGTAATTCAGAGGCCTTCCGGTCTAGTGCCAATGAGGCGATTGAGAGGCTCTTGGGCGCGGCCGATTCCAGGTTCCAGTGCTCCGAGATAGTGGGCAGGAGGTTCGCGGATGTCGGCGACCATGCCGGGTACCTGTGTAGTGGAGGCTGCTCGGGGATCACCGAGACGTTGGCCGGAAGATGAGCCCTTCTTGGACGGGATGTCTTCGAAGCCATGTTGTAGAAAGAGTCCGGCATCCCGGAGGTACGAGTGAAACAGTGGTATGAAACCCTATTCGAGAACTACGGGCAGACATACGACAATGAGAGCTTCACTCAAGGCACGATGGGAGAATGTGATTTCCTTGAGCGGGAGATTGGCTTTGACAAGTCCGCAAGGATTCTTGACATAGGATGCGGGACAGGACGCCACTCTATTGAACTAGCCAAGCGTGGTTACCGTGTTACAGGCATAGACCTATCGGAATCGCAGCTTGCGAGAGCAAGGGACAAAGCCAGGGAACAGGGCCTCAGTATCGATTTCATGAAGCACGATGCAAGGAATCCGCTCTTCGCGAATGAGTACGATCTTGTGATAATGCTTTGCGAGGGGGCTTTCCCGTTGATGGAGACGGACGAAATGAACTACGAGATCCTCAAGAACGCAACAAGCTCGCTCAAGGAACACGGGAAGCTGGTTTTCACAACACTCAATGGGCTCTTCCGTTTGTATCATTCGGTTGAGGAGTTCTGCGCCTCCGCGACAGGTCCAGGCCAAGCTACTTACAGGAGTAACGAGTTTGATTTGATGACATTCCGGGACCACAACATCACGGAGATTGAGGACGACGACGGCAACAAGAAGGAATTGGACTGCAATGAGCGGTACTATGTCCCGAGTGAGATAACGTGGCTGCTCAAGATGCTGGGCTATACGGGAATCGAGATCTTTGGAGCGAAGCTCGGGGCTTTTTCCAGAGAAGACAGACTGACCACGGAAGACTTTGAGATGCTGGTTATCGCGCAGAAGTAGCGAACCCGCTCCTTCGCACCTCGCGAGGCAGGGGGGTCTCCTTTCCGTAGTCCTCACGCCCTATTCGGGCAACTGCGGGGAAATGCCTGCCAGCGGCCGTGTTCAAACGAAGCCTGCCTTGCCGGCTACGCGTAGGCCGAACCCTGCGATGCAGCCAGCAGCTTCAGCAGTAGCCCCTCAAGCGCACGTTCCTCCTCTTGCGAGAGGGACGAGAGTACGCGTTCCCGGCTTTGGTCACTCCCCAGCCTGCCCAGCGCGTTCCGCGTCCTGTGCAGCTTTATCCACAATCCGAAGTCCCCGTCCGGTGCCTGGCCCGGCTCGCAACCGCTGTTCATGCACGAATCTATAGAGCCATGACATGAACAGAGTGTTAAATCAAGGTGAAAAAGGTATGAATGCTACGTCGAGGACAGCAGGTACCCGACCCCGGGCTTCGTCACTATCAGCCGTGGATGCCTGGGATCGGATTCCACCTTCTCGCGCAGTCGCCGTATGTAGACACGAAGGCTGTCCATTACTCCGGTAGACTCCTCACCCCAGACCGAGTCCGCCAGCACTGCATGTGGCACGACCCGACCCGCTCGCCTCATGAGGCACTCCATGATCTGCCCTTCTATGATAGTGAGACTCACTTCCCGGTCGCCGACTCGGAGCTGTGAAGTGGACGTGTCGAGTTGCAGAGGGCCCCACGATATGGCTTCGCGCTCGTCCACCGGCCTCTGTCGTCGAAGATGGGCCTTAAGCCTCTGTATGAGCTCTATTTGCCGAAACGGCTTTGTGATGTAGTCATCAGCCCCCCACTCCAGCGCGCCCACGATGTCCTCCTCGGCCGACTTCACGCTCAACATCAGTACGGGGACGGTGGAGAACAGTCGAATCTGCCGCAGTACATCCAGACCGTGGGTATCCGGGAGAGCTATGTCGAGGATAACGACGTCGGGCTCCTCAGTCTCAACCATCTCCACGCCCTCGTCTCCCAGCCGCGTCGATATCAGGGCAGCTTCGGGCCAGCGCAGTTCGAAGGCCACAGATACGGACTCTACGATCTCCGGGTCATCCTCGATGATGAGGACCTTCCAAAGCCTGGCACGGTCTTGTGAATCCTCCCGTTCGGCCTGGGCCGCCATCGGTATCGAAAACCAGAATGCGGAACCTCTGCCCGGACGGCTTCTGACCCCGATTTGACCGCCGTGCAACTCTACCAGGGTCTTGCAGAGGGGTAGACCAAGACCGAGACCGGTTGACTTGTGCGTGGCGGCGTCCTGGCGCTGATAGGGGGAGAACAGCCTTGCCAGTTGCTCCTTCGTCATACCCCGGCCGGTGTCTCGGACTTCGATGACGACACGGTCTTGCTTCTGCCTCGCAGTGATTCGTATCTGCCCGTCCCTGGCCGTGAACTTGAGCGCGTTGTTGAGCAGGTTGCCGACAACCTGCTGAAGCCTTGCGGGGTCCGCGCTGAGCGGCGGCAGGCTGGTTGGGACAGACAGGCTGAGGTCAACCCCCTGCCGTGCAGCAATGGGAGCCGCACCGTCGACTACCTCCTGGAGGAGCCGTCCAGCATCGACGCTCTCCAGCTTCAGCTCCAGCATGCCGACTTCGCCCCTGGCGAGGTCGAGCAGTTCGCTCACCCGGTTGTCGAGATTGGCTGCGCTCCGATTGACGTTTCTGGCCAGCCGCAACATAGGCTCATCACGAAGCTCCGATACCAGCAGGTCGCTCGACGCCAGAACAGATGTCAGAGACGTTCGCAGCTCGTGCGTGAGTATCCTGGTGTACTCGACTCGCCGCTTCATCTCCTCTTCCAGTTGCTGTCGGAGCGCCCTCTCTCCCTCATAGAGCTGCCGGAGCTTCTTCTCCTCTTCACGCTTCCGCTCAGTGATATCGACGAAACTCTCAACAATGTACTCTCTTCCGCTTATCATCACCGGTACTGCACTTCTCAGTACGCGCGTCTCTTGCCCATCTGCCCTGAGCAACGTCCACTCCTGACTTGTGAGCCTGCTCGGTTTGCCTTTCGCCGGACAACCGCCGTCCCCGTCCTCGCTGAAAACATCCCGACAGGCGCGGCCGAGCAGGTTGGCGGCTTCGTCGCCGATCATTCCGGCGGCGACAGGATTCACATCGACAATCTCAAACGTATTCGCGTCGACTACTACAACTCCTGCCTGCATTGTGTCGAGCACGGTCTTCAATCGCTCCTCGCTCGCGCGTAGTTGAGCCTCGACATCTCGACGTTCTGTCATATCTACGAAGGTAGCAAAACTGGCGTCCTTTCCCTCGAATACCAGCGGCTGTGCCGACATGCTCATCCAAACGCTGGTACCGTCCACTCTCCTGAGTTCCACCTCCAGGCCATCCACGTGACCGTGCGCCTCCAGCTCGTCCAGGACCTGCCGCCGTTGTCCCGGGTCGGCGTAGAACTCCCATGTCTTTCGACCCAGCGCCTCGTCAACCGAGCATCCCACTGCCGTCGCCAGGTGCTCGTTTAGATAGAGAATGGCGCCGTCGGAGCAGGAAGCGATGCAGGCAGGCATCGGCATGGACTCCACGATCGCACGGAAGCGTTCTTCGTTCCGTCTCAGGTCATCTTCGGCCCGCCTCCGTGCGGTCACGTCGGTCCAGAACCCTACGACCTCGATGGGGTTCCCCGAGTCATCCCGCACGAGCATGAATTCGTCTTGGACCCACATGTACGTTCCATCTTTCCGCCGGAAGCGGTACTCGCATCTGTGAGATACGGATGTGAGTACCTTCCGGGCCTCTGCCAGCACAAGGGCCCTGTCTTCCGGGTGCACATTGTCGAGCCAGATACCGCTGCAGTTCATGAACTCCCCGGCCTCGTACCCGGTCACGTGCTTAACGCTATCGCTGATGAACAGGGCACCAAGATCGCCATCGGGCTTCGCACTATAGATGACCGCAGTTGTTGCCGACATGAGATACCTGAGCCGCTCGTTTGCTGATCGTAGCGCGTCTTCCATGGCCCTATGATGCGTGATTTCCCTGCCGTAAACTGCCAGTCGATCCACTGCTCCCGCTTCATCGAACAGCGGGTATACGGAGTTTTCAATAATCATCTCGTGACGAACGTCCTCAAAGTGGAGGGGATGTCCGGTCCTGGCGGTCTCTTTACATCGTCCGCGTCGCAATCGCGATACTTCCTCGGGCAGCAGTTCAAAGATGTTGGCCCCGATCAAGCGATCGAGAGGAACACTGAGCCGCTCGGAAACCGTCCTGTTGCAGTCCAATATGGTGCCGTCGGTGCGCATGAGGATTGCGGCATCGGGGATGGCGTCGAGCAAGGTTCTAGCCACCTGCTCAGCCTGCTTCCGTTCAGACATTTCAATTTGAAGTCGCAAGTTCGCACCAGCGAGCTCTGCCGTACGCTGTTCCACTAGTTCGCGCAGCAGGCTGTGTTGCCGTTCGATCTCCGACTCAGCCTCGAGCAGGACCTCCACGTCTCTTCGATCGGTCACGTCCTGCCCAAAGGCGACAATGCCACTCGGGAATCCTTCCGATGCTGGCAGTCGGTTGACGCTCCACGAGATCACCCGCTCGCGCCCGTCATGTGCTATAACGGGGTTGAGAAATCCCCGGGTGGGTTGGCCTGCTATTACCTTCCTGATGTCTTGCCTCACAGCGTCACGCACCCCTGGAGGCAGGAAAGACTGAATGTAGTCTCCTCCAAGGACTTCCTCCCGTTTTCGTCCATAGAGGATCTCTGCTTCCCTGTTGAATCCTACTATGCGGTGCTCCTCATCCAGACAGAGCACGATGCATGGGGCCTCTTCAATCAGGGAGCGGAAACCGGCATCGGTCCAGGGTGGTGCGACTTCCGGCGGCATCTTCGCTGTCCCCACTGACCCTGATTCCCAGGTACCTTGCCCGTACGATCTGGACGCATCCATTCTTTCTTCCCTTGCGGATAGGTCAAACCGGTATCCAACAGTATCGTATATGAACGGTCAACGAACGTATATTGTCAATTAATCGCATGCTTTCACCGGAGCCGCTCCCCGCGACTCATCGTGGAATGGGAAGATAAGGCAACATTACATAACTGTGTCACGTGACGATTCCACAGAATCGTTGCCGCAACTGTAACGCATTTGTAACATGGTTGTAATGAGGCCATTCCCGCGTCCGATACGGTGTGATATCGCGCCGTCATATACTTAACTATTAATAAGTGTATTATCCTATACTAAGACGCAACAGGTGATGGGCGGATTTGACGAAGCGGGTGTGCTTCTACCGGAAGACAGGTATAGGGGAGAATGGGCAGCAGCCGGCCCCGCAAGAGAAGGGAAAAGGACTACCGTCTATCATCGCTAATTGACCAGACCAGCGATGCGATGCTGAGGGTCAGAGAGCGCGAGTTGTTGCCCGCAGGCATCTCGTCGATAGAAGCTGCAGTACTCTACACACTCGCCAACTGCAACAACCCCACCACCGTTGCAGAGATATCAAGATGGATCCTGCGTGAACCACATTCTACTTCGCGTCTCATTCAGCGTATGGAGGCAAGAGGCCTCGTCTCCAAGACAAAGGACCTGCACAAGAGCAATCTTGTGCGTGTGAGCATGACGGAGAAGGGTCGCAAGGCCTACGAATTCTCGGTCAACCAGCGAGACAGCATATACTACTTGATGTCCCGACTCACTGAGACCGAGAAGCAGCAGCTGGACGGTCTGCTGCGGAAGCTCCTGCACGCCTCCCTCGAAGAGCTGAGAATCAGGAGAGACGTTCCTTACCCCTAGCCAAGAGCTGAGTCTTCTTAGCCTCCGTATCCCACGATCCCCTCTGCGTCGCATACCCCGTTCCGGTGGCGTGGTCCGCCCGGCATGATCATTTCTCAAGCCTGGTGACCCGACGTAAGCAAGCACGACTATTTTCCCCCTCCTGCTAGGACAGTTGGGTGATTGGAGGGTATGACACCGTGTGATACCGTCTGAGCTTGAAAGGCACGGTGAGACAGTGCCTGTGAGAGGAAGAAGACGTTATTGAGACCGGTCAGAGCGCGAAGCAACGGGCTGGAAGCACCACTACTCCGATGCAGCACTTGGACCATCGATGGCGTGCACGGGCTTCAGTCGCCGTGTGCGCCCCGCCTCGCATTGGGCGTTCGAATGTGGAAGGGGGGATGGGAATGAGGATATGAAGAGTTACCGTTCGACGAGAGATCGAT
>CAZNOI010000023.1:0-48411 GCA_964574685.1 uncultured Dehalococcoidia bacterium | reverse complement strand
TCGGCATGTTGCTGGTTCAACTCCCCTGTGTTGTGCTCTAGGCCTGATACGCCGCAGGCACGCCGTCCAGGTAGGTGAAGTCCTGCCAAGTGACGTGGTACTCCGACCTGCGGATGTCCTCCTGCACCCTGCTCCACCAGTCGTCCGGCACAACATCCGGCGTGGTATCGTTGCCCTGCCCTACAGAGAACTGGACCGGAGGCCCCTCCGGCTGGCCGGCGACCGCCGCCTCCGCCGCAGGCGGCCCCGTCGACGGCCCCGCGTCAGGGCTGGCATGCGCCAGCGGGGCGATCAGAATCGCGGACAGCACGAAGGCAATCCATAAGCTTGTGAGCCGTGCTAACCTTGTGGTGTTCAATGACCTCCTCCTAGCTTGTTGACATTCCTGACGGTGGTCCCGCCATTCCTGGACGGCCAACCTCCTGGGCGCTGGTCGCAAGGAGCTCGACACTCTGCATTGCATACCCGAACTAGCATACTGATCGGGAACAACCTCTTCATAGAGCAACTCCAAGCTGGATGGCCCCGCAGATGAAGACGATCACTCCGAACACCCGAGTAGGCAGAATCATACGTTCGGCTCCGGCATAGAGCTTGGGAAGCCTAGTTCTGTCATTGTACGATACTAGCCCAGATAGCCATGGGTATGCCTTCTTGAGCGCCTCGTCAATCTGCGGCAGAACCCTCCCCGCATATGCCCACAAGGCAAGGCCGGAGAGCATAATGCCCAGACCCAGAAGGATTCCTCCTACCACGGCAATCTCCCCTCTTCTGTACGGATGTCAGTCACAAGAACTGACGGCTGACCGCGCCTCAGGTATGGGATTGTCTGTCGCGACGCGCCCATCGTCCTGGAAACACCATTCCAAACCCTAGACCCGCCTGGACGGCATCATCGAGAGTGCAATCGTGCTCGACTCAGTCATCGAGACAGCGCGCCCTCGATTTGGGCAGCCTCCTCCGCGGTAACGTCGCTACCAATTGGATCAGCGGGGTCATACATCAGCCATCCAGTGCTACTCTGGAACCACGTCACACCTGCTGCGGTCGTGGTACTCGACGTAATGGTCGGATACTGCACTGGACCATTGAAGCCCGCTGGCCTGATTACATAGAACTCCCCACCCAGCACTCCTGGGCTCGCTCCGATAACTGTTGTATACGCGTCGTAACCCCTGCCAGTGTGAGCTTCGATGCAGAGTGCAGGCGCTTGGCCATAACAAGCACCCAGGATGGCCTCTGTATCGGGGTCCACCATGTGAATACTTTCAGCGTTGGTCGCCTTGACCATGAAACCAGCAGTCCCGCCGGCATTCGAGTAAAACACGACATCGCCTCCTCCATGCGTGCCGGCCCACCCGTAGGCATCAACCTTACCTTCGAATCCTCCCTTGAGTTGGAAGCCAACTTCCCATGTCCCTGTTGCGATAGCGCCGACGGCGTGGACATTTCCGGTGAGCCCTAGGTGGTAAGTCCCGCCTTCCGTCTCCAAACGCTCCTCTACCACCCGGGGTGTAAGGAGCCGACATCCGCTCTCACAGAAGTTGTCCCAATGTTCATCGTCGTGATGGATAACCGCCGCTCCGGCATCCCACACGAGATGCCCGGCGTCGCTGAATGTGTCCCCGATGTCCTTCGCCCTGTCCACAATCCAGTCTAAGGGCCCGTGACCCGATGGGTCGATCCAGGCTAGCGGGTTGTTGAGTGCATATGCATACCTGTTCCAGTCCTGAGCATTCGAGAGCATAGGCACAATCGAATCGGGGCTGATGAACCGGCCCAGCAGCGGGTCGTAGTAGCGGGCGTTGTAGAAGTACAGGCCCGTGCCGTCCAGCCTCTGGCCGGTAAACATCCTGTCGGTGTCGAGCGCGCCGCTGCTGCTCCTGGTCTCTCCGTAGGGGTAGTACTTGACCCTCGCTACCAGGTCGCCCGAGCTGTCGGTGGTCAGAGACGTGCCGGTGAGGTGGTCCTGGTGCACGAAGCGGAGATTCGCCCCGGCCTTCAGCGCGACCAGCCTGGAGCCCAGGTAGTAGTACGCCGTCGCGTTCCCCGTGGTCAGGTTCAGCTCGAAGTACAGGTTCACGTACACCGTCGTCTCGCCGTTCTCGTTCTTTACCACCCTGCCGCCGTCCCCGTCGTAGACGAATGTTGTCAAATCGTCGAACCCGGCGATAGCCGCCGGCATGTTGTCGGCGTTCCAGCTTATGGTCTGGTCGCCCCGCAGCACCATGTTGCCGTTGGCGTCGTTCGGCTTCGATGTCTTTTCGATGGTCGGCATGTTGCTGGTTCAACTCCCCTGTGTTGTGCTCTAGGCCTGATACGCCGCGGGCACGCCGTCGAGGTAGGTGAAGTCCTGCCAGGTGACGTGGTACTCCGACCTGCGGATGTCATCCTGCACTCTGCTCCACCAGTCGCCGGGCACCACATCCGGCGACGTGTCGTTGCCCTGCTCTAAAGACAACTCGACCGGAGGCCCCTCCGGCTGGCCGTCGACCGCCGCAGGTGGCCCCGTAGACGGCCCCGGGTCAGGGCTCGCGTGCGCCAACGGGGCGACCGCCCCCAGGGCCAGCGCAAGCGTAAGCACCAGCACAATGTTGCCGAATCGCGTTGTTGTCGTCATTTGGCTCCCTCCGAGCGTGTTGTGACGGGGCCGAATGGCCCCGGTGCAACGACACCGACCCGTGTCGATGTTCGCTAGTCAACCTTGGTCTTGGTCCCACCTGGGGAGGACTTCCTGGGCATCCGTTCTATTTGGTCAAGTACCCTTCTCGCTTCCTGCAGGGTGTAGATGCTTGGCGAGCGTTGGCGGCGCCTGGCGATATGCGTTCGGATATGTTTCATAGCGAGATCGCGTCTACCTATAGCCGCGTAGCTAGTTGCCATCCTGTAGTGGACATTGGTCACCAGCCCCTTTGCCCAACGCATTCCTTCTCCGCACTGCCCGTGTGCAATGCGCCGTATTCCCTTTCTCAACAGGCTCCTATAGATCCTGAGCGCTTCCTCTTCCCTCTCCAGCATATCAAGCGTATTCGCGTAGTCCCAAAGGACGGCGGGACACGTGGGGGCGAGTTCGATTGCCTCCAGGTTGTATTCCAACGCCCTCTCGTAGTCCCTCTGTTCGTAATATGTGACAGCTATTGTGGTGAGGACCCAATGATCGTCAGGAAAGCGCCTGAGTTCATCGAGAAGCAGAGCCCTAGCCTCGTCATACTCATCACCTGATAGTAGCTCCCATATCCTCTGCGAGAAGTTGTCTCCGTTGCCCAGGTTCTCAGTCATGCAGCGTCTCCTATGGGACTGAATCATAACAGGAGGCCTCCTCTGTATACCGCGCTTGCACACGAACCTTGTTGCCCTACCCTCTCCGCCCTATGCACCTATGCGTCGCTCAGCCGTTTTGCCTCCCCTTCTTCACGATTCTGCCCAGAGGCTCCGCCCGGGTCTTCGGTGTGTCCCTTGAAAGAAGACCATACATCTTCCCATGTCAGGCAACTGACATAGATGGCTTCAGCGGAGACATCATAGAGAAGAATAAAACAAGTACATAGCGTCTTCGATAGGCATGGAGCTGAACGTGGCAGGCGGCGTCCTCTGTTCACGCCGTTCCCTCGCCCGTCTCTGTTCCCTCTCTCGTCTTGCAGTCCCCCTCTGATGCTTGTCCCGGGTTAGTCTGCTCTTGCCCTTTTGGTGTTCCTTAAAGTAGTTGATCACATCATCCACCGTCAAGGCCTGGACATACAACATCTCAGCAGAGACATCGTTGAAATGACAGCCGGTGCCCGTGTATTCCGTTATGACCGGGCCCTCCAACGGCTCAGCGCTATCTCCGACGGCGACGACGATTGTGGCGACGGCGAACACTCCGAGTGCTGCCCAACCCACCCACGGGACCGCGGAGAGCGCGGGGATCACTAGTGGTGCAGCCGGCACGGCGACCGCAACTGCGGTGATACCACCTACGATTGGCGGTTCCATCTCGAGGGGTTCAGAGGTCGCTCCGCCGTGGCATCCTCCACACGCGCTTCGCCCGCCAGTGTCGACAGGCATGTCTGGCTCTGATGCGGTCTGGTTCGGTGAGGTAGCTTGCCCAGACTCGCCTGATGCCTCTTGCGATCCACTTGCCTCCGTACCTCCACTGCTGTCGCCAGCTTCAGGCGATGGGCCATACTTCTCTGTGCCTATTTCTATCAGCATCTGCAGAAACCATACGAACCACGCCGACAGGCTCATGCTGCCACTCGGGTCGACGTATCTTAGCGGGTTGTTGAGGCAGTAGGAGTACCTGTTGAAGGACTGGGGATTTATGTAGTTCGGTACCAGAGTGTCCGGACTGATGAATCTGCCCAACACTGGATCATAATAGCGGGCGCCGTAGAAATACAGCCCCGTGCCGTCCAGCCTCTGTCCGGTGAACATCCTGTCCGTTCCGAGAGCGCCGCTGCTGCTCCTGGTCTCGCCGTAGGGGTAGTACTTGACCCTCGCCACCAGGTCGCCCGAGCTATCGGTGGTCAGTGACGTCCCGGTGAGGTGGTCCTGGTGCACGAAGCGAAGATTCTCCCCGGCCTTCAGGGCTACCTGCCTTTCGCCCAGGTAGTAGTATGTCGTGGCGTTGCCTGTGGTCAGGTTCAACTCATAGTATTCGTTTACGTACAGGGTTGTTTCGCCGTCCTCGGTCTTGATCACGCGGCTGCCGTCCCCGTCGTAGACGAAGGTGGTCAGATCGTCGAATCCGGCAATGGCCGCCGGCATGTTGTCGGAGTTCCAGCTTATGGTCTGGTCGCCCCGCAGCACCATGTTGCCGTTGGCATCGTAGTCGTAGGTGGTATTGCCGTACTGGGTCACGGCGTGCGGCCTGCTCGACCCGTAGGTATAGGATACGCTGTTCTTGGAGACGATGTTGCCGATCGCGTCGTAGCTGTAGCTCCTGCTGTAGGCCCCCGATGCCGCCGTGAGCCTGTCCAGGAAGTCGTAGGTGAAGTTCTCCGTCTCCTCATCCACCGCGTCGTACCTGGTGACGAGGTTGCCCGCGTCGTCCCATGTGTGCTGCACCTGCTGGTGGGTGGTCTCCCCCTTGTAGGTCTTAATCTCGTACAGCATGCCGTAGTGGTCGCTCCCGTGGTCAAGGCCCCAGTAGTCGAACTCGGTGGTGACCCCGTTGCCCAGGTTGATCTGCGTGATCGCCCCGAGCTGGTTGTACAGCGCGCTGGAGACGAGCGTGCCCGTCTCGTTGCCGCTCAGCGAGTACGGGAGGCCCCGGTCGCTGTAGGTCTGGGTCACGGTCTCCCCCGTGGGGTACTGGACGGTGGTGAGCCTGCCGGCCGCGTCGTAGGTGAACCCGGTCACGTAGTACCCGCCGAGGATGGTGCGGCTCTCCTCGACCAGGCGGCCCCGCGCGTCGTAGACCCAGTTGGAGGAGCCGGAGGCGTCGATCATGCCGGTGCGGCGGCCCAGCCCGAAGGCATCGGCGTCGTCGTAGGTGTACAGGACGTCGGTCATACCCGAGCCATCGGGGTACGACTTGCCCGTGAGCCGGTCGAGGGCGTCGGTTAGATTCGCTGCCTTTTCGATCGTCGGCATCATCCGGGTAACCTGCGTCATTGTATGCGACGCACGATACAGAGCTTACAACAGAAGGCATGAGTCTGCAAGTGCCCGCCCGCGGGTGATGCGCTCCGACCGAGTATCCAAAGGTGTATCCTCTCCCGGAGTCCGCCTCGGCGACGAAAGTCACATACCACCGGGCAGATGCATGGCATTGTATCATTGACTACGGACGGCGACGGAGGGTCGATATGAGGACTGAAAGGGAAGCCACGGAAGTCAATGGCAGTGTGCCGCCGATCGATCTGGATGTGCCCTCGGAGATCGAGACTGCGACCTTCGCAATGGGCTGATTCTGGGGCCCCGACTCCCGGTTCGGGAGCATGGAAGGAGTCGTCAGGACGCGGGTGGGCTACGCGGGCGGCTCGAAGCCAAACCCAACCTACTATGACCTCGGCAACCACTCTGAGACCCTTCAGGTCGACTACGACCCGCGAAAAGCGAGCTATCGGGAGCTGCTCGAGGTGTTCTGGTCGACCCATGTCCCCACGAGGTCGGCCTGGTCGACGCAGTACGCGTCTCTGATCATGTACCATGACGAAGAGCAGCGACGGCTTGCCGAGGAATCGAAGCGGGCCTATGAAGCGCGGACTGGCAAGCGTGTCCATACCCGGATCGTACCCGCCGGCGACTTCTATCTGGCTGAGGACTACCATCAGAAGTACGTCCTGAGGGGCGCCCCGCGCCTGACGGCGGAGTACAGCAGCATCTATCCAGACTGGCGGCACCTGGTCGACTCCACGGCTGCGGCCAGAGTGAACGGCTACCTCGGTGGTTTCGGGAGCCGCTCAAACCTGGAGCGTAACCTCGACAGGCTCGGCCTCTCGGAGGAAGGCATGCGGGTCCTGTCAAGGGCCGCCGAGAGGATGCCTGCCTAGCGACGACCGATAGACCGTCTAGGAGAGCGGGAAGAATATCCTCCCCAGCAGCGTGTTACGCGTGGTAATCGCGGCCTCGGGGCAAACCTCGCCGCAGCAGAAGCAGCGTATGCAGCGCCCGTACTTGTGAGTGGGCTGCTTCGACCTGTCTCCTGAGTGCCAGTCGACGGCCTTCGGATCGACCGGACACATCTTCACGCAGGTGCCGCAGTTGGTGCATAGTCCCCGATCAATCACCGGCCTGGGGCATATTCGGTTCTTGATGAAGACGGCCAGACGGTTCTTGCCCGAAGGCACGGGCGGGCGTCGGACAACCTCGAAGCTCTTGTCGATGAAGCCCTCGATCTCATCGCCCGCCAGGTCGATGTTGTCGTAGTGATAGGTACCCAGGCCAGCCTGCTCACCGGGCTTCGAAGTCGGCACGTGCTCGGGGTCGAGGTCAATTATACGGCAGGCCACCGCGTCCAGTGCGATCGGGTCTTCGGAGAAGAGGAGCACGTTCATCTTCTTCGGCTTCCCGCTTCTCGGACCATCGCCTTCCATAGCCATGATGCCGTCCATGATATGAAGCCTTGGCTTCACCAGTGTATTCAGGTCCACGAGCATGGTGCTGAACAGGTAGGGGTCGGGGGTCCTGGCGTGATGCTGTGGCTTGTAGAAGCCGGGTATGCAACCCAGCGTGTTCTTCACGGCCCCGGTGAACCTTGTAAGGCCGTGGGTCTTGAGCTTCGACAGGCTGATCACTCCGTCCGAGTCAAGCACCCCGTTGGCGATAACGAAGTTCTTTACCAGAAGGGCGCTGTTGTGGCTGACGCTCCTGCCGTTGTCGAAATCCGCGAGTATGAGCCCGACCTCGTCGGCGGCCTCCTTCAGCCTGGAGCGCTTCAGGTTTCGCTCGGCGCCGCCGAAAGCAGGAGAGTCACCGTAGTACGCGCTCACGCCCGACTCGACCAGTATTCTTCCGGCGCACTTCAGGATTGAAGGATGCGTGACAACGCAGCGATCGGGGTCCGTGCCCACGAGAACGTTTGGCTTCAGTACGATTCGCTCTCCGGGCCTGGCGAAGCCGGACAGGCCCCCAACCAGCTCGATGCCCCTTTCCAGGGCACCGCGCACCTCCGACTCGTCGTAGGACTCGCACCTGACCAGGGCGACAGTCGATCTGCCCACGGTCGCCGGTACCGCCTCGGAGCCATTCCTCTTTGCATCCATTGAACTCACCTCAGGTTGTTCCACCGCCCACCGATGGCTATACTACCACAGGGTGCATGCTGCATCACAAGGCAGCCGTCCGAATCAGCCAGGAGGGATTCAATCTGTGGATATCGAGGCCTATCTGAAGATCAAGGGCATCAGCCCCTTTCGGGAGATGATCGGGATCACATACACCCACGTTGGAGACGGGCGGAGCCGGTGTGTGATGGACGTTGACGACAGGCTCTTCAATCCGGGCCGATTCGTGCACGGAGGGGCGACCTTTGCCATGGTCGACTCCGGCATGGGAGCGGCGCTCCTTTCCGTGCTGGACGAAGGCGAGAGTTGCTCCACCGTGGACAGCAAGATCGTCTACCTGAAGGCCGTCAGGTCAGGCAGGCTGACGTGCGACAGCCGGGTGGTGCAGAAGGGGAAGAAGCTGGCGGTGCTGGAAGCGGAGGTCACCAACGACGGAGAGCCTGCAGCGAGAGGCCTTGCGACGTTCTTGATATACAGGCCCGACATCGGGCCGATGGGGATGCTGAACGATGGCGGGTAGCGCGCTGCTGCTTCAGCGTTGAGCAGCCACGTGCTGGTCTGAAGGCTGAAGGGGCGGTATGGAGATGCTCAGCACCAGGGCATCCCCCACTCCCTGAAGGCTGTGTACCGCGTCCACTGGTACCCTGAGTGTCTCATGCGCTGCTACGGTTGACGTCTCATCGCCGACGGACACCTGAACCTTGCCTTCGAGCACGAAGTAGGTCTGGGTTGTCTTGTGGTGGTGATGCGGGCGTACCGAAGCATCCTTCGTGAATCGCAGAAGCCTGAGGCTGCACTCAGGCGTTTCCTGATGGGACAGGACCTCGTAGTCTCCCAATTGCCGTGTGCCCATCGCATCCTCCCCGGGCAAACTTGACTTCACGCCTTCCGGAGGAAGGGAAGGTACCACAAACGAAGTCAAGTGTCAACCGGGCCACCGGCAGACTTTCGACATGTGTTATTGACAAACTTAATTCCACATGATACTCTGACTACATAAAATGAATATCAAGATTAACTTTATTTGGGACGGCAGAGTGAATCCAGTCTGGATAGCGGAGTTGACCGGGTACGGCCGGCTTCGGTCTTGTCCGCGGAAAGGGGTGACGACATATGGCAAGAGAATGGCTTGAACTGACGCGCATCACACAGGGGGCGCCGCTTACAGTGGAGCGTGTCCGGCTGACGGGCAGGGACATGGCCATAGAGGGTGAATTCGAGCTGCCGCCTCTGGCGCGTCTGTCGGCCGAGGACCAGGTATTCGTGATGGCCTTCGTGCGTTCCGACGGTTCCATCAAGGAGATGGAGAAGGTGTTCGGTATCAGCTATCCGACGGTGAAGAACCGCCTTCGTCGCATATCCGAGCAGCTCGAGTTCGTGGAGACCAGCCCGCCGCCGCTGCGCAGCGAGGTGCTGGATGAGCTCGAGCGCGGCGAGATCACTGCGGCGGAGGCGATAGAGAGGTTGTCGAGATGATACGTCCGCCGGTGATTATGCGCTTGCGCCAGAAGAGCAGCGGGCAGGGCGGCGTCAACCTGTGGCTGCCGCTCTTCCTGCTGCTCATCCCGGTGTTTCTGCTGGCAGTGCTCCTGTCGCCAATCGTCATCGTGGTCGGGCTGTTGCTCTGGCCTACCGGATTCGGGAGGACGGTCCTGCTGCTGGGACCGGCGCTATACCGGGTCATTGCCAGCCTGCGGGGTCTGGAGGTCGACGTGAAGAGCGAGAAGGAGCGTGTTTACATAACGTTCGTCTGAATACGCACAGAATACGTGGAGGGAGGTTAGAGATGACGGAGGACCGGAGAAGGATACTCGAGATGGTGGCCGAGAAGAAGATAACGATCGAGGAGGCCACTAGGCTGCTGGAGCTGACCAATGACACGCCTGGGAGTGGAGCGGGACGGGCCGAGACGGCCCAGGCAACCAAACCGGCACCGAAGTACATACGCGTGGTCGTGCATCCCAATCCCGACGGCGGTGAACAGGCGGGGCACGAGCATGTGAACATTCGCGTGCCGCTGACTCTGATACGCGCCGGCATCAAGCTGACGGGCCTCATTCCGGCCGTGGCCAGCGAGAGAATGAACGAGGCGATGAAAGAGAAGGGCATTGACCTCGATTTGAGCAAGTTGAACCCCGACGACCTGGAGCAGCTCGTTGACGCTCTGGCGGAGCTCGAGGTCGACGTGAGGGACCGCAAGGAGAGTGTACGCGTGTACCTTGAGTAGGAGAAGCTGTCCGGGGCTATTGACAAAACTGGGAAGGTCTCATAAGATACTAGTCAACGGTCGCCGCGTTCAGCCGAAGCAGCGGGGGAGCAGTCAGGGATTGGTGGGCTGCTCCTCCTTCTTGTGTGAGGTCCGGCGATGATGTGGCAGGCACTCTGAAGAAGGCGGGCAACACCGGATGAAACCTATCTTCGACTCCCTGAGCCGAACGCTGCGCCAGAGAAGGCGGGTCGTCGCTCTGGTCGCCGTCCTGCTTCTGGCGGGCGCGGTTTTCGGCGCGATGCGGATAGGCATGGCCACCGGGACCGAGACCTTCCTCCCCTCTGATTCTCAGGCCTATCAGGACTACGAACGGTTCAACGAACACTTCGGAAGCACTGTCATCGTGGTGATGGTGTCGGGTGACTGCCTCGACACCATCCTCAGCCCGGTCAATCTCCAGGCGATGGACTCCATCGAATCGCGGATGGCCGCTCACGAGGACGTCATGTCCGCTATCGGCCCCGCGTACCTTGTACGGGAAGCCTGCGAACGGAGCACGGGATCAACCGCACTGCCTGCAGATGCCGCATCGGCCGTGGCAATGGTAACCAACGCCGACACGGGCGGTATCCGTTCCGAGTTCCAGGGCGTGCTGCCGGACCCCTGCCACGCGCTCATACCGGTGGTCTGCGAGGGCATCTACTACACGGGCGACGAGGCCAAGGAGCTTGTCGATGAGACTGAGGGAGTAGTGCAGTCGGCAGGCTTCCAGAACGCTGAGGTCGCGGTCACGGGCATTCCCGCTTTCACGAGCCAGATCAAGGACATGATGACCAGGAACATGGGTATCATGTTCGGCGTCGCCCTCCTCCTGATGCTGGTCATTCTCATCTTCGTCTTCAGGGTGCGCGGCAGATTTGCCTGGCGCTGGCTTCCTCTGGGCGGTGTAGGCATAGCCGTGATCTACACCTTTGGTGCCACAGGGCTCCTGAGTATCCCCATCACGATGGTATCCATGTCGGCGTTTCCGATACTGATAGGCCTCGGAGTAGACTACTCGATACAGTTGCATTGCCGCTACGACGAGGAGACCAGGGAAGGCAGCAGTCCGAGTGAAGCCGTTGCCAGCTCACTGAGGAATGTCGGCCCGTCCATAGGCATCGCTGTCGTAGCAGTCTGCCTGAGCTTCGTGGCCATGCTCTTCTCGCCTGTCCCAATGATCAAGGACTTCGGCATCATGCTGCTCATCGGCGTCGTCGCCTGCTACCTCGTCGCTCTGTTCCTTCCTCTGGCAGTTCTCTCCTGGCGAGACCGCAGATCGGTCAGTACGTCCGGACTAGAGAAGGGCCGTGATGAACCGGAAGAGGCGCACGATGGCCTGATAGAGAGGGGCTTGCGTCGCATCGCGCCCTGGGTCATCGGTCATCCCGCAGTAATCATCCCGATCGCGGTCGTAATCGCCGTGCTGGGGCTTGTCCTCGATTCCCGCATAGTCACGGAGACCGACGAGACGAAGATGATATCCGAGAGCGTTCCCGCCATGCGGGACTACCAGACCCTCAAGGACGTCATGTACGGCGCGAGCACATTGAATGTACCGCTCAATGCTCTGATTGAGGCGGACGACGTGACCCGTCCGGACGTCGTCGCCTGGTTGCTGCAGGTACAGGAGCAGGTGGGCACGCAGCTATCCGACAAGGTAGGCGATACAAACAGCCTGGCCGACCTGGTGTTGCAGGCCAACGGCGGCGAGATCCCGGACACGGGTGACGGCATCAGGGCATTGCTCGAAGGCTTCCCCGAGGTCGTCAAGGGGAACGCGGTGAGTGAGGACTACAGGGCGGCCAACCTTGCAGTCGGGCTTCTGATTCCCAGCGAGGCGGAGGCGGGTGTCGAGATAGTGCGCGAGGTCAGGTCCAGCCTCGCTGAACTGGCAGGCGCGCCCCCCGAGGGCGTCGCGGTCGCGGTCACCGGAGCCAGGGCGCTCAGTGTAGACATGTTCGATGCCTTCAGCAGCGGCAGACAGCGGATGACTCTGGCGAGCGTTGCCCTCATATTCGTGGCTTTGCTGCTGCTCTTCAGGTTCAATCTTGCGATGGCTGTCCTTGCGACGCTCCCCATAGCTCTCATGATCGGCTGGTCCAGCGGCATCATGTACGTCTCGGGCATCAAGTATGCGCCGCTGACGTCTTGCCTCGGGGCTCTGATACTCGGAATAGGTGTCGAGTACACAGTGTTGCTGCTGATGAGGTACCGGGAGGAACGGTTGGGCGGTCAGGCCCCGACAGAAGCGATGACAACGGCGATGACCCGAATAGGACGGGCAGTCCTGGCGTCCGGTCTGACCACCATTGGAGGATTCGCTGCTCTGCTGGCCGCGTCGGACTTCCTCATACTGCGCGACTTCGGAGTAATGACGGTCATAGCCGTCTCTCTCTCGCTCCTGGGCACCCTGGTACTGCTGCCGCCGCTGGCTGTTTCCCTGGATTCGGTACTGGAGCGGCGTCCGCTCGCGACGGCCGTTGCACTGCTGGGTATCCGCCGCAACAACAATGGGGATGAGGGTGAGGGCTAGAGGTTACTGGACGCCGGCAACCGGCGCCCCTTCGTGAAGCCCTGTCGCCATCGTACCCAGGAACGACCGCTGAGACACGGTCTCCCCCGGCTTCAGGATGAGGAAGTCCTGCTGGTCATAGGGGCCGTAGAGGATTCTGGAGAGATAGCCCGAAGTCCCGCGCACCTCGTCGTAAGACTTTTCCAGGAAGACAGCATTGCCGATGGCGCGCTGTCGAAGGCGCTCGATGTCCTTCGTTCCAGTGTCTATAAGCACGATATGGGTATAGTGTTTCAGCTCTTCCCTGATTCCCCACTCAGCTATCTCGCGACCCAGCTTCGGCGCATAGTCGTTCTCCATGTACCCGATCGGGTCCTTGCGCTCTGCGATCCAACCCGGCGTCAGGTAATAGGTGCCCGGCCGCTTGCGAAACGCATCCTCATAGACGGATCGGGACCCCAGCAGCAGGGCTACGCAGTCATGGACCCTCGGTATAATCAGTCCCTGTCTCGGCGCCACCAGCCCGACGACCCCGTTCGAGCAGAGCCCGTAACCGAGCACGATCTGAGAGGCGTGGGACAGGCTGTCGATCTCCTCCTGTAGTATGCGGGGCATCTTCTCAGGGGTACGGTGCAAGTTCTGGTCCAGGTATCGAACCTGGATACCGGTATCTTCCGGCTTCAGTCGCTCCAGCTCAGGCCGCATAGCGCGGCACGCGAGGACCACTCGCGGTGAGTCCTGCGACGACTGCCGCATCGCAGGTTGAGTGCAGCGTGCTCCGGCTGCAACAGGGGCTCCTGTATCGCACTTCTCCATAAGGGGATTATTCGCTTCGCGACTACTTCCTTGCCGTTGACCTGGCCGCTATGCGCCGCTCGGCTTCCTGCAGAATCCGGTCTATTTCCGCCTTGGCGCTCCTGGGCACCCTCGGCGCGGGCCCTTCGTAGTTCTCTATGATGTCGCGAGTCTTGGCGACTATGCGGTCCTTCATTGTCAGGCAGCCCTTGTCCTGCCATTCCTCGTAGTTGCCCCGGTCCATCAGAGTAGGTTTCCAGTGGGTTCGGAACCACTCGAAAGTGTGCTTTTCGTCGAGATGGTGACCTCCTGGTTCCACCTTCCGAATCTGGTGGACTGCCAGGGTCTCGTCGTTGACGTCAAGTCCGTTCTCCATGATGCGGGACATGCCGATCAGCTCATCGTCAAGCACGGTCTGGAAGATGTCGCCGGTCTTCCCGGACTCGGTGTAGCCGCAATCATGGACGAAATTGGCCCCGGTGAGCATAGAGAGGTGTATGGAGAGAGCAGCTTCGATGGCTGACTGGATGTCCATTGTCTTCGTATCGGTACAGCCGGCAGTGCCAAACATGGGAAGACCGCAGTACCTGGCCATCTCAGTAAGCCCTCCGCTGAGGATGCTCAACTCCGGCGCCCCATAGGAGTAGATTGCGCGGCGCATGTCGAGTATGGACTGGACGCCGCCCAGTATCACGCAAGTCCCGGGATTGATGAGCTGGGCGACAACCACCCCGACCAGTGCTTCAGCCAGTCCAACGGTGATCTGACCCGCATGGGTGGCTGGAACGGTAGCTCCGCCGATTGAGCATGGGCTGTAGTCCTGCGGTATGCCGTTCTCGGCGCAGTAGACCAGCTTGTCCATCGCATGAAAATCGCTGACCAGTGGAGAGATGGGCTCGCTGTACAGTATGTAGTTGGGCCGCTTCTTGAACTCCTCTTCGCCTCCGGCCATTGCGACCGCTATGCGGTGGAGGTCCTGCGCCCCTCCCCGGTCGAATGCCCAGGCCATTATCGGCTTGGTCGTGTTCTGGATCATGTCCGCGAACTCGTAGACATCCTCCAGACCCGGTGGGACATCGCTGATGGAGATAAGGCCCTCGACGAAACCGATGTTGGGCAAGGCGTCACACACCCTCGCCACTACCTCGGCGTCCTTTCTGAGACATTTGCGCCGTTCAAGGGTGTCGGGGTCCCTGAAGTACACGAGTGTCGGGCCGGGGCCGAAGTAGCTCCGGTCCTTCTCTATGTAGATTCGCTCGTTGCCCTCCCAGTCGTAGATCGTCGTCATGAGCGGCAGTGTGGAGAGCGCCTCACGCACCAGGTTGGGGCGGATGTGCACTCTCACGCCGTCGACACGACAGCCATGCTTCTTGAGCAGTTCCCGCGCCTGTTCGTGATGCACGTTGGCGCCGGTGTCGTTGAGGACCTTCAGAACGCCGTGGAAGATGGTCTCCTTCTGGTCCTCGGAAAGGAATGAGAAGCGGGGGCTTCTGTTGACGACTGAGTTGGTTCTCAAGCTCACAGCGAATCTCCTTACGTGGACGCGTGCCTCTTCTCGGACTCGTTGAGGATCTCCATGATGCCCTGACGCACCGTTTCGTCCAGTGGTTCGGGCAGGTGTTCGTCGAGTATCCTGTCCGTTTCCTCGACCACTCGATCGTTCATCGTCTTCTGTCCTTCTGCGATCCAGGTATCGTAGTCCGCACGGTCCTGGAGCTTTGGCATGAACCACTCCCTCCAGTGCTTGAAGGTATGGTCGTGTGTGAGGTACTCCCCGGCGGGACCTACCTGATCTATCACCTGCCATGCGAGGTAGTCATCCTCGGTGCAGATCCCTTTCCCCACCTGGCGTATCATGCCGATGATCTCGTTGCACATGACCAACGCATCGAGTGAAGCGGTAAGGCCGCTGTCCATGTAGCCGACATCGTGGATGAGACTGGCGCCCGAGAGGTACCCGTACAGCAGGCTTGTCGTTGCCTCCGCCGCCGCCTGCTCGTCGAGTACCTTGGAGTCAGTGCAACCGCCTGTCGAGAACATGGGAATCCTCAGCCATTTCGAGACATCGGTGTAAGCGGCCGACGCTAGGGAAAGCTCCGGAGCGCCGTAGGAATAGGCGGAAGTGAGCATATCAAGAACCGTGACTACGCCCCCCATCACCAGCGGCATCCCCGGCTTCCGCAGATACGAAAGGACGGATGCCTGCATGGTCTCGGCCAGGGACTGCACCAGCATTGCGGGAATCGTGACAGGTGAGGTGGCGCCCGCGCTGGGACAGGGAGTGTACACCACCGGTATGCCCTTGTCTGCGGCGAACAACAGCTTCTCTACGGCCTCGTTCGTGTGCTTCAGAGGCGAACTCGGCTCCAGATACACCGCGAACAGGGGGTTCAGTCGGAACTCGGCCTCGTTCCCACAGATGAGGCAGGCCATGCGCCACTGGTCTTCGAGCCCGTGGCCGTCTACGGCGGTTGTAACTATGGGTTTCGTGCAGTTCTCTATCATCGCTATGAACTGGTGACGATCGTATGTCTGCGTGTCGGGCACGTCGCGGACCATTCCGTGAGACATCAGGAAGTCGTAGTTGGGGAGGTAGTCCACCAGTCTGCCCGCCTGGGCCACGTCCTCGTAGGTGCCCGGTCTTCGCTCTCCGGTCTCGCGATCGTAGGCAAAGGGCTGGTCCGAACCGGTCCCGAAGTTTGGCACGTTTCGTTCCAGGCTGATGGAGTTCCGGTTGTCTCGACCGACCAGGGTGATCCTGGACGGGTGCGACCGCAGCGCCTCCTCGACCAGGTAGCTTGGTATCCGGACCAGATCGGTATCAGTGATCAAGGCGTCGCTGCCTTTGAACAGCGCCAGAGCCTCCTCATTGTGGAAGCGGCCGCCTGTCTTCTCCACTACCTCCAGGGCCGCGCAGTAGATCTGCTCGCACTGGCTGTCGGTCAGAACCTGGAAGAACGGCGTCGCATTGATAGTCTGGTTGATCTTCACGTACTTCTCCTGCGGGCTGCAATGGGCGGGGATATGGAATGCGAACTAGGTCGCTGAGACGAGTTCCCGTACGCGGTCGGTGCCCAGGGCCGCGTTGGCTGCGTAGGCGTCTGCGCCGATATCATCGGCGAACTCCTGGGTGACAGGGGCGCCGCCCACGATGACTTTGACGCTGTCACGCAGGCCCTCCTGCTTCAGCAGTTCGATAACCTCGGGCATGCGGGGCATGGTTGTGGTCAGCAGGGCCGAGAGACCCAGGACGTCGGGCTTGTGCTCCCGAACGGCCTCGACGATGTCGGCAGCGGTGCGGTCGACTCCGAGGTTGACCACGTTGAACCCGGCGCCCTCCAGCATCATGGCGGCCAGGTTCTTTCCGATATCGTGCATATCACCTTCGACCGTTGCAATCACCACGCTTCCCGCCATGCTCATGCTGTCCGTGTCGGTCAGGAACTCCTTG
Organism: uncultured Dehalococcoidia bacterium; assembly: GCA_964574685.1. GTDB lineage: Bacteria > Chloroflexota > Dehalococcoidia > SZUA-161 > SZUA-161 > CAZGDV01. Next base: position 31,690 of record CAZNOI010000023.1, on the reverse strand, counting down.
AGAACATCCAGACCGGCGTGCATGGCCTGTGCAGACCGCAGGACCTCCGGTATGAACATGTCCTGACTCTTGAACCGCGTGCTGACGACTTCCATACCGGCGAACAGCCCATCTTGCAGGACTTCCTCGGGGGTCTTGCCGTCATTCAGGGCCTCTCGTGCAAGCTGGCCCACATCTTCGACCTCGCCCTCTATCAGTGACTCCGAAATCTTCTCCAGGATGTCCGCCATCGTGCTCTCCTTTCGCGTGCTACCGCATGACGTCATGCTTTGGCGTTCCGACGGCCCGCAAATGCATACCGGCCACGTACGCAGTTGCACCCCGAGCGTGCCTGTAGTTGGGAAGCGGACCAGGGGTTCCGGCTAATGCCTGGGGCCTACTCGAGGCAATCGAAGTAACGCGGTGGCAGTATGCGTCGCCTGATGTCTAAGCAAACCAAAACGTCTCTCTTATACACCAGCCTTGTGCTCATGTCAATTCGCGGGCGACCGTTCGCCCGGGAGTACCAGCAATCGTATCAGCTTCGGATATCTCAGGGCTTTCTGAAATGAAGAATCCCCCAGTTCAGGTAGCCCTTGTTGCCCGCGTCGACCCAGTGGGTGAGACCGCGCAGCATGTTATCGACGTACTCGTTGCTGATGACGGCTGTCATCTGGTCGTATCTATCTTCCAGCTCGGCCCGTACCCGTGCGTAGTGCCTCGGGAGGTGTTTGGAGAGGTCTACCGTCAGGACTTCTTCCAGGCCGCTTCGGTTCGCCAGATCCTTGTACAGCCACATCGAGCCCATGGACTCGAGGTGAATCCTCTGGAGCACGGGTTCCAATACTCCGTGCGGGCAGTCGTCGGCCTGCATGGGGTCGGTGAAGACGAACTCCCCGCCGGGTCGCAGGACGCGGGCAGCTTCCGCTATCACCCTGTCCTTATCTCCGCTGTGCAGAATCGAATCCTCTGACCAGACTACATCGAAGGATTCGTCCCGGAAGGGGAGGGACTCGAAGCAGCCGCCTACAACCGTAACAAGGTTGTCCAGGCCGTTAGCCTGGTTCTTGGTTCGGTTCCGTATGTTCTCCTTCTCGCTCAGGTTCAGACACCATACTCTGCAGCCGAACGTGGAGGCGAGGTACCTGGCGGCGCCACCGTAGCCGGCTCCCAGGTCGAGGACCGCCTGATGCTCGTGGAGTTCAACGAGGCCGGCCATTGCCCTAACAGTGCGACGGCTCGCCTCGAAGATGGAGTCCGTATCGTCATGGTAGATGCCGAGGTGGAAGTCCTCACCACCCCAGATGCTGTGGTAGAACTCATCGGCATCGTGGCTGTCGTAGTAGTCTCGGGCTTTGACTATTGTGTTTGGCTGTCCGGAACTCATCCAGCCTTCCTGTCGGTGAGTATAGCTTCGCAGGGCAAGGTCAGGCCGCTTCACATGGCTTCGGGAAGCAGGACTCAGGTGATCAGAGGATATGCGCTACGAAATGCAGTCCCCGGCGGAATAGCGCCGCCGACCTCGGGCTTTTGAGGCCTGCGCCCCCACCGGCCCGGTGCAAGCCCACAGTGGTCGATTCTACGTTGAAAGACGGTTCGAGTCAAGTGCCCGGAAGCTCGTGCGATGGTGGAGGTCTGCTTCCTACTGGTCCGCCCGGTTCACGGCCTTGCCTTTGAAGATAGACCATGTCCCCAGGGCCTTGGCGACCAGTTCACCGTCCTGTGATATCTCGGATTCGAGGGTGGCTATGCGTTTGCCCTTGTGGATGAGTCTCGTATCGCAAACGAGCCTGCCTGACGTCACGGCCCGGAAGTAGACGATCTTGGTCTCAATAGTGGCGCACAGCTCGTCCTCATCGATGACGGAGTACATCGTGGCGCCCATTCCCGTATCCGCCAGGGTGTAGGTCGCACCGCCATGGAGAGTACGCTGCGGGTTGAACAGCCTCTCGTCCACATCCATCTCGAACCGGCTGTGACCGTACTCGAGACTAGTGAACGTGAGTCCTACGAGCTCTCCAAACGGGTCGAAACCCGTCAGGTCATAAGGCACCGGCTTCGGCATACTCTGTTCTTGTCCTTGGTGAAGTGGAGATGATTGGGTGTTATTATAGAATTCGCCAATCGCAGTGACAAGCCAGGCAGTGACGGCGCGAGAAGAAGCCTGAGCACCATCGGTCATGCAGGCAGCGAACGACGAAGCGAGACGTAGCCGGGCCTATGAGTGGACACGCAGGGACAAGGCCCTGTACTTCCTGAGCCTGGTACCCCTGGCAGGGGCGCTGGCAACCGCCATCTACGTCCTTGCGACTGCCGCCGCCTACCTGGCGGTAGTATTCGTTGTCCTCTATCTTGCACTCAACTTCTTCCAGGCGGGTTGCTGTGTGGGATGCCCTTACCGGGGCAGGTACTGTCCGGCGGTGTTCGGCATATACCTGTCCAACATCATATCGTCTCGCCTTTATAGGAACCGGACATATGACGAGCGGTTCTTCAAGCTCAATGAGGCCCCGGCAGAGGTCCTGACACTCCTGCTGCTGGCGTTCCCGGTCTATTGGCTGGCGCTGGAGGTATGGTACTACGTGGTGGGTTACCTGGGGCTGGTCGTTCTGAATGGAGTCCTCTTCTTCCCAACGCAGTGCACCAAATGCAGCTACCATGATACCTGCCCTGGCGGGAGGTCGATGCTGAAGCTCCTGGGACGAAGAGGCTGTTGAGTCGGCCCGCAGGCGGGTGATGACCAAGATCGGAGACGAAGTCAGTCACCGAAAGGCCGCAGCAGCCTGCAATCGCGAAACGTGCGAAGGCTGCGAGATCGAAGGCAGGCTCCTGTGCGTTCATACGCAGCGAGACCTTCTGGACTTCTTCGTGCTCGTTGTGGCCTGGGCCATCCCGTTCTTCGCGGGGATGGCTGTCGGTAAGCCCTCGTTGGGGTAGAGCGCCACAGAGAGCCGGGGCGGTCTCTCTGCTATTGTGTCCACTTTGACCGGAGGTTCGTTCTGTTGGTACACTACTACATCGTGGTCGGCGGAGTCCGACCGGTCGAGGGCTGTATGGTCCGCAAGGTCATCAAGAGCGTGCCGGGTGATGTGCTGGAGGCTTTGCGTTGGTTTGGCTGAAGCTTCTGGTGTGCGTGGCGATCATACTGTTCGCCGGCACCAGGCTGGCCCTTTATGGCGACGCCATAGCCGAGAAGACCCGCCTTGGCAGGCTCTGGATCGGCCTCATCCTAGTATCCATAGTGACCACCATGCCGGAGCTGGTCACGAGCGTCAGCTCCGCCGCCCTGGTCGACTCGCCGGACCAGGCGCTCGGCAACCTCTTCGGCAGTTGCATGTTCAACCTGACTGCACTGGCCATCGTCGACGTCGTCTGTGTAGCAGGGCCGGTGCTCGGGCTGGTCGGCCCCAGGCACGGATTCTCTGGAGCAGCCGGCATCATTCTCATGGGCGTCGCCATCGCGGGCATACTCGCCGCCGATACGCCGTTCGGCCACGGTCTTGGATGGGTCGGCGTTTCCAGCCTGGTCATCCTCCTCCTCTACCTGGGGGCAACGTGGCTTATCTTCCGCAGAGAGAAGAAGGAGCACCGGGCTCCGACAGCTCCTTCTCCAGCCGACCAGTACGAGCATATCTCCACCAGGACTGCCTGGGTCAGGGCCTCGCTTGCCTCGGTTGCCATAATAGGAGCCGGGATCTGGCTTGCATTTATCGGCGACGAGATCGCGGCGGCGACCGGCTGGGGAAGCAGCTTCGTGGGCAGCCTCTTCCTCGCGATCACGACCTCACTCCCCGAACTGACGCTGGTGGTTGCCGCGGTGCGCCTGGGAGCCGTTGACATGGCCGTCGCGAACGTGTTGGGCGCGAACATGCTGGACATTCTGGTAGTGACCTGGACTGACCTTGCGTATACCGAGGAACCGCTGCTCCGCGCGGTCTCGACGTCCCAGGTTGTTACTGCTGCGGTGGCTATTGGAATGACGCTGCTGGTCATGCTGGCCATTCGCCAGCGCCCGCGGAGGAAGACCTTCAGGTTCGCAAGCTGGTATGTGCCGGCGCTGATCGCGCTCTACGTGTTCGGTGCCTGGGCGTCCTTCACGCAGCTCTAGCAGCTACCCGACGACTGCGCTCAAGAGCCATTCCACGATGATATCGAGCACTCGCTCGTCCACCGGGTCATCCAGGTGCCGGTACTCCGGGTTAGGATCCTCGGGATGATATCTGACGAGGTGGTTCATGTCGGGAAGCACATGCAGCGCGACATCGTCGTTGCCGGCGTCGTTGAGAGCCTGCGCGTACAGTGCCGCCTCGGTGTACGGCACCTGCAGGTCTTTTTCCCCCTGAATGATGAGTACAGGCACGTCCACGCTCTGGACGACCCCAAGCGGATCGTGGAGGAAGTGCTCGCGCCACCAGCTCAGGGCCATGCCCATCCGATAGCCGTCGAAGCCTTCCTGCGTAAGCTCGGGCACGTACTCCTTCATGTCCTCGTAGGTCACGTCGTCCCACTCGCTGTGAGACTGCTTCGCGAAGTCTATGAATCCCTGTGTCTGGTCGAGTTGCTTCTGAAGCACGTCGGCAGGCAGTCCGCTCGCTTCGCCGATCATCCTTGTCTGCTCGATGAGAATCCAGTCAAGCGAGTGGACGGTGGCACCCGATATCGCAACGATGCCTGAAACAAGGCCCTCCGACGCCAGGATGGGCGCCAGGATGGCTCCCTCGCTGTGGCCGATGGCGTATAGCTGGCCGGCATCGATGTCGTTACTTGCACCAAGGAACGCCATTGCTGCGAGCGAGTCGCCCAGCAGGTCGGTCATCGACGCCTGGTTGAAGATGCCTTCGCTCTCTCCTACGCCGCGCTTGTCGTAGCGCAGGCTGCCGATTCCGGCCTGGGCCAGATGGTGCGCGAGCGCCCTGAAGAGGTCGATCTCGAGACCCGGCACACTCTCGTTGCGGTCGACCGGCCCCGAGCCGTGCAGGAACACTACGGCGGGCACCGGAGCGTCCATCTCTTCAGGGAGCGCCAGCGTGCCTGCCAGCGTCAGCCCGTCAGAGGTGAAGGTGACTTCGGTCTCCGAAACCCCTTCTGGTGGTGGCTCCGGCGCCTCGGTAGTGAGAATCTGCAGGCCCTCGGGATAGAGATCAGCGCGATAAGCCATCACCTGCTGGGTCGGGTAGCCGGCGGCCACTACCGTATCACCGAACGTATAGTAGACGACCTCCAGGTCGCCAAGCCGGAGCGGGTGCCTGGCGAGTGTCACTGTGGCGTTGCCGGTCGAGCCCACGGCGGGCTTCAGCGGGCGTACGATCGAGGGGAAGGCGCGCGTAGCCTGCGGCACTACTGCGGTCACATCAAGGTCTTCGTCGGCGGGCGCCTGCTGGACCAGCCTGTGGACCAGCATGTAGTGGCTCACCAGGTTGTTGTCGAGTAGCACGAAGGGCGGTTCGCCCGTGAGCGGGAGATCGAGCGTGTCGTTGCCGACGACGATGTGCAGGTTCACGCTGCCGTCCTCGAATTGCGCGCGAACGTATTGATCGCCGCTGGGAATTTGGACGCTCAGCTCGTAGTCGGTCGGGGCGAGCTGCGTGTCCACGTCCAGGCGTGCCTGCAACTCGAGTTCCATCATCTCCATCTGGAAACCTGACAGCATTCGCAGGCCGGTGTCGGTCTGCCACAGCTCGAATTCCTCGGTGGCGACCGGCTGGTTGCCCTGGAGGAAGACGAACTGCCCGCTGTCGAGCAACTCGCTTCCCGGCGGCGTCGCCGTGGGTGAAGGGGTAGGGGCAGGAGTTCCAGTGGGTTCCCCAGCTTCACATCCTGGCATGGCCGGAATCATCAGCAGACAGGCGACCAACAGCAGAAGCAGCTTGCAGCAGCCCATTGTGTGACCTCCGCGCGTTGACTCATTGCCGCACCAGTATAGGGGCTGGCCTCGGGCTCCGCAATCGAAGATAGCGGGTTGGCCCGGTGCATCCGCTCCCGGCTACGGGTAGGGTGGGTGAAGCAAAGCGTAACCCCACCGGTCGGCTCATGGCCTCAAACAGCGTACTGCCGTCTCCTGCTTATCGATACCCACAGCAGGAGAACGAACAGGACGTCGAGCCCGATCAGGATGGACATGTTCAGAATGATATCGGACAGCCCCCCACCTCGCTGGCTGATCTCCACCACGGGCTCCAGTATGTAGTACGTTGGGAATATCTTGCCGACCCAGGAGGGGATGTTGGGGAACATGTACACCAGGGCAGGCGCGTAGAGGAATATCTGCGTCATCTTCATGCTGGCGAAGAAGGCGGGCACGTTGTTGAGCAGAGAGGCCAAGATCAGTCCGAGGGAGGCCGCCATAATGGCGCCAAGCACCAGCAGCAGTACCAGGAGAGCAGGCTGCGAGCCCAGAACCTGGTTCATGGTCAGAATGACCGTGCCCATGACGGTAGCAATGATGATGCCCGTGACGCCCTTGGACCAGAACACTGTGCTGATGGTCACCGGCGTGACCATCAGGGCGTCGATGGTCTTCTTCTCCTTCTCGTCGAGCAGGGAGACGCCGGTCAGCACGAAGCCCGCGATGAAAACCGTCGCAAGCACGACTAGCGGGAAAAGGCGATCGCTCCACGGTATCTCCTCGAGGTCACCTACGGCGATGACATCCACATTGACCAGAGTGCCCTGTCCCGATAGCTCCGTCACCAGATTGCTCACTGTAGCAGTCAGAATCGACCGGTCTCTGGCGAGGCTCTCCCCCCAGATGTAGATGGGCAACTCGACTCGATCCTGTTGCCTGACGGTCTCATCGAAGCCCTCGGGGATGACTATGCCGCCGTCGACCGCCCCCTGCTCGACGCCCCGCTTGAGCGCGTCGGCATCGTCATACCGCATGCTGTCTATCGAGTCCTCCTGCTCTATGAGAGCCACCAGTTGGGAGCTTCCCTCGTCAACATAGCCCAGCGTGGGTGCTGACGCGAAAAGGCTCCCGAAGACAAGAGTGACGACGAGGGACAGGGCCACAGGACCCACTATTGCAAGGAGGAAGATGAACCCCTTCGGGCCGAGAAGGAATTCCTTGCGCAGCAGGACCGCCAGATGTCTTGGGTTCATCGGAGCTTCCTCCGGAAGGCGATGATTCCGACGGCAAAGATGACGGCGCTGTATCCGAGGAGAATCAGGAGGTTCTGCCACACGTCCCCCCAGCCTGCACCGAAGTTCGACGCCTGGTTGACCGTGTCAACCAGATAGTAGGAAGGTATCGCCTTGACCCAGTCTGAGACCAGGCCCGGTGTCAGCGCGGCGATACCGGGGATGCTCAGCGGTATGAGTATGAGCACACCCCACATCGAGACAGACAGGAAGTCCTTGCCCAGCGATGCGGTAAGGAAGCCGATGGCGGCAATCACGGTGCTGCCCAGGAGAAGAGCAACGACGATTATCTCCGGCTGCTCGTCCATGCCCCGGACGACCGCAAGGAAGAAGGCGGCCTGGGCGAATGCCAGCAGCGTTCCGAATATGCCTTTGGCGACGAACAGGTCCCTGATCCTCATCGGTGTGGCAAGCAGAGCTATGGCGGTGCGTTTCTCTGCCTCGTCACTCATCAGGCTTGCCAGACCGAAGACCTCGGCCATCAGGAGAAGCACTACGAACAGAGAGCGGATGCGGTCGCGCTGGGGTATCTGTGAGCCGGCCATGTCACGCCCTAGGATTTCCGGCTGCCACTCTATTTCTATCGACTGTCCTCCCAGCTTCTGGGCAATCTCGGCGACAAGGACGCTCACGACGCTTTCCATGTCGCTGGCCTGGTCCGAGGCCACGAGTATCTGAATGTCGGGCCGCTCGCCCTGTGACAGCCTCTCGAGGAAGTCCTCGGGGAGGACCAGCCCTGCGCCGTATTCCCCATCCAGGATGCTCTCCCTCAGCGCCTCCTCTGAGTCCTCGATCAGCAGACGGACACCCACCTCTCTTCCGTAGAGGTCTTCAAGGCCGGGAGGAAGCGTCGGGCTGTAGACTCCCATTTCGAAGGTCTCGTCGACGTCGGCGGGCATGATGAAGTAGACGGCTATGCCCATCGCGAGACCGAGCACAGTTATGACCGCGAAGAAGCGGTTGCGGAAGAACAGGGTGGCGTCCTTTCGGACTATGGCGCCGATGGAACGCCAGTTCATTCCTCGAGTCCCCGACCAGTAATCTTGATGAAGATGTCCTCCAGTGTTGCCTCCTCGCTGTGGACTGTAACGACCTTCCTCGTGGAGAACAGCTCTCGCACCGCATCGGCGGTCTTGTCGGTATCCATTGGTATCTCGACGAACTCCAGCCTTCCCCCGTCGCCGACCTCTGCCTTGAGCGCGCGCTTGCCGTAGTTCTGCTTCAGGTCGTGAGGGGTGTCCAGTGCCACGACCTTGCCCTGGTTTATGAACGCGACACGATTGCACAGCTTGTCGGCCTCCCACATGTCGTGGGTCGTCAGGAACACCGTAGCCCCGCTTTGCTGCTCTTCCAGGACCAGGGTGCGAATCGCTTCCGCCGAGACGGGATCCAGACCGGAGGTCGGCTCGTCGAGGAACAGGATTCTTGGCCTGTTGAGCAGGCTGCGAGCTATCATCAGGCGTTGCTTCATGCCCTTGGAGAACTCCTCGACCTTCTTCTTCTCAAGGCCCGGCAGGCCGACGCGCTCCAGGAGCGGCCCGGGTTCGAAGTCCCGCATGCTGAAGAGTCGCGCGAAGAGAGCGAGGTTCTCTCCGGCCGTCATTTGCTCATACAGGTTTGTATACTCGAAGCACACGCCTATGTCCGCCTTGACCTTGAGTGCGTCCCTCGCTATGTCACGGCCAAGCACTGTGGCCCGGCCACCCTTTGGTTTGAACTGGCCGGTCAGCATCTTCCAGGTGGTTGTCTTACCGGCTCCGTTGGGGCCAAGAAACCCGAGTATCTCGCCTTCATCGACATGAAAGCTGATGTGGTCGACGGCCATCAGGTCGCCGTACCAGTAGGTCAGGTCCTCGACCTCAATCGCGTGGTTGGCCATAAGCTCGGACCTCCGTTCGTAGCGAGAGGCACCTTAATGCAGGCCTCCTGCCTGTCAATTATGCTGCAACGCGCTCAATGGGTCAATAATATGATATGAAATACTTCACAAGTTTCAGTAAAGCAGGTCGCGGGGAGGCGGAGGCCGCTATCTCGGACTGCGACGCAGCTCGAACACAACGGGGTTCTCCGCGTCCGGGCAGGCCACTGTAGCTTTGTCCGGGTCGCTTTCCCAAGGCAGCGCGCCTCCGAACTGCAGCACAGTAACGAACGGCCAGATGGCCTGGAAGGCGTATGAGCAGAGGCCGCCTGGTGTCAGATCGCCGACGGTGAACTCGTCGCCTACCTTGTGTCCGGCAACGCACCTGCCCTCTTGGCTGACAACTCTCGCACAAACCTGGCTCAGCTCTGTCATGTCTCCTCCGTCATTCCTCAGACTCGATGGGGTCGATCGGTTTGATGATCTCTCTGGCCTTCTCGGCCAAGTCTCTGGGAACCAGTATCTTCACCTGGCCCAGCCCATTCACTGTCAGGCCGTATACTCTGCCCACCGCCTCGTACTGTAGCAGCACGGGTATGCCCTCGCTCTCGAGGTGAGACTTGAGCACCGACGCAACGATATCGCCGTGGACTGTCTCGATGACCTCGAGTTCCGGCTCGTCCGCCATCATTTCACCTCCGGCGACATATTAGCACCTTTGGCACGTTCGATGCCATATTGTAGAATGAACTGTTGGCCTGGAGCGCATTGCGCCTGCAGGCTCAGCCAACAGGGGTCTTCCTGAGAGAGGTAGGCGATGATCACCATGTTCTCCGGCAAGGGTGGCGTGGGAAAGACTACTTGCGCGGCGGCGACCGCCTTGCACTATGCCTCCAATGGCAGCAGGACCCTTGCCATATCGACAGATGCTACCCCTTCACTGTCCCACATCTTCGAATCGACCTCTACCCAGAGGCCGGCAGCGGTGCTGGATTCGCTTCACATAAGCGAGCTGGGGGAACGGGACGTTGAGGATATGTGGAATCGCAAGTTCGGAAAGGACGTCTACAACGTCTTCTCCTCCTTTGTCTCTATCGACTACGATCGGTTCGTGGAATTCACAACGTCTATGCTGCCGGGACTTCGAGATGAGTTCATGGTGGACCACATCAAGGAGATGTGTCGGGACGGGGCGTATGACAGTGTGGTATGGGATACTGCCCCTCTGGGGCAAACGTTGGTATTGCTTCAGACCCCGGCCATGCTGATCGAGCACCTGCGCATGGCCCCGCGCATATACGCCAAACTGAAGCTGAGCAGCATCAGCAGGGAGCCAATACTCGACATAATCACAAGATGGCAGGCTCTGTCAGCCGAGGATACGGAGTTCCTGCGGAATGAGGTCCACTTCGTCATTGTGACGATACCCGAGGCACTGGCCGTAGAGCAACTGGAAGGCGTCTTTCGAGAACTGGAGAGGCACGGGCTGGTGGTCAGCCGACTTGTGGTGAACAACGTCATCCGGGACGTGGACTCGGGGTTCCTCAGGGCGAAGGCAGGGCAGCAGAAGCGCTACCTTGACCATCTGTACCAGGCGTACGCGCATCTCGACATTGTCGAGATCCCCCTATTTCCACACGAAGTCAAGGGACTCGAAAGGCTGCGGGAAGTGGAGCGAATACTGTTCCCGGCCTGACTGTGGTCGACGGACGCCGGAGCCGCTCCGGCGCCCATCTTCTGTCTCTTGGTTATTCCGGAATGAGTACCGCGTCTATCGCATGGATGACGCCGTTGGACGCATCAATGTCGGCAATGATGACCTTGGCGTCGTTGATGTACACATCGCCGTTCTGCACGGAGATGGCGACGTCGTCACCCTGAACGGTGGTTGCGGACGTCATGGTGATGACGTCGGCCGCCATGACCTTGCCGGAGACAACGTGGTAGAGCAGGACGTCGGTCAGCGCGGGGATGTCGGCGAGCAGGGAGTCGAGGGTGCCGGCGGGCAGGGCGTCGAAGGCGTCATCCGTTGGAGCGAATACCGTGAACGGGCCTTCGCCCTGCAGGGTCTCGACGAGGTCTGCCGCCTGGAGTGCCGTAACCAGCGTCTCGAAGCGGTCGTCGCCCGACGCAACATCCACAATGTCCTCAGGTGGGATGAGGACGGCATCGATGACGTGGATGACGCCGTTGGACGCATCAATGTCGGTGATGATGACCTTGGCGTCGTTGATGTACACGTCGCCGTTCTGCACGGAGATGGCGACGTCGTCACCCTGGACGGTGGTTGCGGACGTCATGGTGATGACGTCGGCCGCCATGACCTTGCCGGAGACAACGTGGTAGAGCAGGACGTCGGTCAGCGCAGGGATGTCGGCGAGCAGGGAGTCGAGGGTACCGGCGGGCAGGGCGTCGAAGGCGTCATCCGTTGGAGCGAATACCGTGAAGGGGCCTTCGCCCTGCAGGGTCTCGACGAGGTCTGCCGCCTGGAGCGCCGTAACCAGCGTCTCGAAGCGGTCGTCGCCTACGGCTATGTCCACAATGGTCCCCAGTTCCGGCGTGGGGGTGGGCGCTGGGGTCGGGGTCGGGCTGGCTTCTTCCTCGCAGCCGGCCAGGGTCAAAGCAATGGCCAAGATGATCAGGGGTGTCAGTATAAGAAACAGTCTCCTCATTTGCTCCTCCTTTCTTCTCTTGGAGTCTCGTGTCCAGCCTACGGTGGTCCGTCTATTTGTTACACTAGCGATTCTCGGTAACGAAATCATAAAAAGACGAAGCTGATTGTGACATTAGCGTTACATCTGGATGGACCATCGGGGTGGGTGATCTGCTGGCGCTTCTGGCGACGAGCTGGGGGAGTAGCGTGCCTGGCTAAGGCAACTGGCGATCTGTCAAGGTTGGGTCGGCGATTGGGTCGCCGGGCTTCACTTCGAGAAGCGAGAATCCACTTTCTGTGTCGGGGAGTCGTGCGGCGTTCGTTCCCAGTATCTCGTAGACTACGGCCTCGCCGACGAGCCAGGTCTCGACTCCCGGCCTGAGACAGCCCGTGATGGTTGTCCCGGAGCGGCCGAGCGAGGCATGGATGTGCAATACGGGCCTGCCGTCCTGCCCCGGAGCAAGCACTCCAACGCCCGCTACCTCGTGGGCTCCGTCAATCGGAAGCAGCATAGGCTCCGGCGGCCTTTCGGTGGAGCGCCTTGGCCCGACCACGACCTCCCCTGCTCCAAGGCCGCCGACGAGGATCACATGCCCGACAGAAATGCCCTGTTCGGCAGCGAAGTCCTCTATCGTATCGGGTACGAGGTCACCGTGTTCGAGTCTGAGTACAAAGACCCGACCTATCCTTCCCTGTGTTGCCTTCATCGGCGGCAATCCTGCACGGGGCTAGACTCCCCAGGGCCAGAATGAGGCTGTAGCGGCACATGTGCGGCTGGCGGCAAATGCTGTACCTTGATGCATGGGAGCGAACGATAGCGGCCGCTCCCACGTTGACAGTCTAGTAGAACCTGACCAATGCCAGTGAGAAGACCAGTATGAATCCCACGAACAGGAGCGGGCCTGCAACTACCCACGTATTGAGGCCGGGAGCCGGCTCACTGCCCAGTATGGCGAAGACCGTGAAGTGATTGACCTCGGCAGTGACCGTCAGAGCGCCTGTGTGAACATCGGACTCCAGTTCGACCCATTCCTCGCTGGTCGCATCGAAGTAGGCAATGGCCATGTCTTCTTCAGAGACACCCTCTGGTATCGAGTTCGGATCGTAGTTCAGCGTTATCTCTATGGCTGGATCGAACATCGCGCCGTCGGGCCTCAGGTCATATGGATTGCCTATAATGTGAGTACTCTCGGGTAGCTGTGGCGTCGTCCCGGTATAGGCAACCATCTGTATCTGGTCGAGAGGCTCCTCGTCCTCGGTCATAAGGACCGCTCCGTCGATGATTTCGAGTGCAGCCTGCTCGTCCTCGGACACGAAGTCCAGGCCCTGCTGTACCCTTCCCGTCTCGTCAATGTAGGGAGTGAGGTCGATGGGGTCGGAAGTGGGTACCCCTGGCGGCGTTGGCGTTGGTGTAGGCGCCGGGGTCGGGCTTGGTGTCGGTGCAGGCGTCGCGGGCGGGGTGGCAGTGGGACCGGGCGTCGGTGCCGGTGTCGCAGTGGCGCCTCCGGTACTGGCAGTGAGATTGAGTTCGATGTTGCCGCCTATGTCCCAGGCTGATGACTGGCTTGCCTGATAGCCGTTGACCGTGAATGTGACGGGCGTACCTTGCTCGTAGGGATTGGTCGAACTCGGCGTAATCTTGAGGATGTAGGTCGATGGTCCGTAGACGGTTGTGGCAGTGGTAGTTGAGTGCGTTTCTCCAGCTACCGCGGCCACAATGGTTGTGCCGTCGGGGACCGCTTGACCGTCCAGGCTCACCTCGCCGTAGAACCTGCATGGCAGAGGGCCCTGAGCCGATGCCAGGCCTGTAGTCATAGCCGCAACTAGAATCAGTAGCAGTATCCAGCAAGTCTTCTTCATTTCTGTCGCTCCAATCTGTGGGTTGAAGGTCCGCACCGGCGTTGGCGGAAAGGGTTTCGGCTGCGGGCAAACCTCGCCTAATAGTACATGACCAATACAAGCGTGAACAGGACAATGAATGCCACGAACAGGATAGGCCCCAGCACAGACCACGTGTTCAGCCCGGGGGCCGGGGACGTGGCCAGAATTGTGAAGGCCGTGAAATGGTCGGCCTGCGCCTCTACCTTCAGCACACCTGTATGCACATCGGACTCCAACTCCACCCACTCGTCCGTGACCCTGTCGACATACGCCATCTTCAAGTCCTCGGCATTGACGTCTTCAGGGATGGACTCAGGATCATATGTGATCTTGATGGTCGCGGCTGGGCTGAAGCTGGCCCCGTTCGGCAGCAGATCGTAGATCTGGCCGACCACACTGGCCCTTTCGGGCAACTCTGGCGTCGCGCCGGCGCTGTCTATCTGTATCACGCTCAGCGGCTCGTTGTCATCCGTCAATGCCGTGCTATTGGCCTCAACTCTCAGCTCAACCCGCTCGTCGGCACTGAGCAAGTCAAGGCGTTGCTGCACCCTGCCATCCTCGTCAACGTACATGCTTATGTCTATTGGGTTGGATGTCGGCACGCCGGGCGGCGTGGGTGTCGGAGTCGGCTCCGGCGTCGGGCTCGGCGTGGGCGTGGGCTCCGGCGTCGCAGTCAGACTCGGAGTCGGTGCAGGCGTGGCAGTTGGACTGGGCGTCGGGGTTGGACCAGGTGTCGGTGTCGGAGTAGCCATCGTCCAGACGCGGAGGTCTAGCGTTATGGTATCGCCGGGCTGGTAGGTCATGCTCTCGGTACGCTGCACACCATATCCATTCACGGTGAAGGTGACCGGCGTGCCGGGGGCGTAGGTGGCTCCATACGTAAGGGGATTGATCTTCACCCAGTAGTCATGGCCTTGTACTCCAGACAGCGCGCTGTAGACGTCCCCTTCAATGGTGGCCGTTACGGTACCCGTAAGCCGGACACCGTCGATGTATGTGTTCCCCTGGAAGTAGCAGGGGGTGTCAGTCCCCTGTGCCGCTGCTATGCCGATGGGCAGGCACATCGCCGCGAGGATAACTGCTGCGAGTAGTACTCTCGAAATCATGCTGCTTCTGACCTCCAAGTACTTCATGCTTTCGCCGTTCTTCTCGGTACTATACGAGCTTTCCCGCGAATCTCGTCATATATTATATGCCCACGTGCAAGCACTGCAACAATCATGTATGGAACTTAACATAGCTACACCGATGTACACAATAGGAATAAAGTACTAGGGGGCGGGTGAGGTACGGCTTCACGGCTTCTCGGAGGGAAGCCTGTAGAAGATGTTGTTCAGTTCGACCGTGGAGAAGCTCCGAGCATAGTGTTCCAGACATCTGCGCCGGTGGTCATAGTGCCGGCCGCTGGTGCCGATGTGGAACGTAGCGCTCATCTTCTGCCTGTCGCCCTGTCGCTGAGCAGTGCCCCTAGTATCGAGACGGCGGCACGCTTGTCGAGGGGTTCGTTGTTGTTGCCGCATTTGGGAGACTGAATGCAGCTCGGGCAGCCCTCCTGACATGGGCATTCGAGTATGTTGTTGCGAGTCGCCTCCCATAGCTCGGTAACCAGCTCGTATCCCTTCTCGGCGATGCCCGTGCCTCCCGGATGGCCATCGTAGATGAAGACCTGAGGTCGGCCGGTGTCGAGATGCAGAGGTGTGGAGACGCCCCCGATATCATTCCTGTCGCAGAGAGCGAAGAGAGGCAGAAGGGCGATTGAGCCGTGCTCGGCTGCATGCAGGCCGCCGGCGAAGTCAAGCCCCTCCTCGGAGAGCCGGTTATGCATCTGCTCAGGGATATCGAACCATAGCGCCACTGTGCTGAAGGTGCTCGGTGGAAGGTCCAGCGGTTCCTCGCCTATGACCTCGTCTGTCATTATTCGCTTCTTCTTGAAGCCGAGAACTGTTGTCGTGACCTCAACTTCGCCGAGGTACACCGGGGTTCCCCGCGCCTCCTTCTGGGCATGAGTATCGAGTATGCGTATTTCCGTAATGTCCCTGGTCTGAGTGTAGTAGGGTTCGTCGCTGCGAATTGCATAGGCCGTGCGGGACGTCAGGTCGAGCGAAGTCACGAGGTATGACTCACCCTGGTGGAGGTACATGGCACCGGGGTGTATCTGGAAGAAGGCCATGGCGTCATCGACTCTCTCCAGAAGACGGCCGGTGGTTGCTTCTACAAGCGCGTAGTCCTTTGACGAAGAGGACCGTATGTTGATGTCCTGCGCCGGATAGTCCACTGAAGTGGCAACGTGCCAGCGTCCCCGCGCCATTCGCAGAAGTCTTTGATCTTCGAGCGAAGAGCGGGCATCCAGGAAGCTGTCTCCGAACAGGGGGACATCACGATCGGAGATAGGCATCTCCCAGGCCGCGCAGAGGAGATGGGGCTCCAGGATGTGCAGGTTCCCCGGGTTGGTCAGCGCGTGCTCATGGCTTCTGTCGAAGAAGAACTCGGGGTTTCGCATCAGGTACTGATCCAGCGGGTCATCCCGGCCGACGAGGAAGCTCAGCGAGCGCTGATTGCTGCGGCCGCTCCTTCCTGCCTGCTGCCAGGTGCTGGCAATGCTGCCGGGGTATCCGTTCAGCACCGTCGCGTCGAGGTCGCCTATGTCCACTCCCAGTTCGAGAGCATTGGTGGCTATGACAGCATTCAAGAGGCCTTCGAACAGGTCGCGTTCTATCTGGCGGCGGTCCTCGGCCAGATAGCCGGCTCGATACGGCATGACGGTCCCGGCGAGCGCCGGTTCCTTGTCCTTCAACTGCTCTTTCACGTAGAGGTAGATCAGCTCAGTCAACCGGCGGCTCTTGGCGAATCCGAGGCTACGGATGCCTGCCAGAACAAGCTCGGTCAGTATGGCGGTTGCCTCAACATTGGGGCTGCGTCGTTCCGCCTTCTCCTCGTCAACGATGGGCGGGTTCCAGAATATGAAGTCCTTTCCCCCGTAGGGAGAGCCGTCCTCTGCCACGACCTCGAACGGGAGGCCCGTAAGGCTCTCCGCATGCTCGCCCGGATTGGCGATTGTGGCTGAGGCTAGGATGAACTGAGGCCTGGACCCATAGTATCCGCACAGCCGGCGCAGTCGGCGGAGCACATTGCCTACATGCGAGCCGAAGACGCCTCGGTAGACGTGCGCTTCATCGACTACCACATACTGCAGGCGGGACAGGAAGGTGGACCAGGAGCGATGGTTCGGCAGGATTCCTACATGCAGCATGTCCGGATTGGTCAGCACGATGTCCGACGACTTTCTTATGCCCGGCCTCTCGGCCTGAGGGGTATCGCCGTCAAACGTATCGCTTCGTATCCTGATTCCCTTCTCTCGCGTGAGCCGACCGAGCGCGCGCATCTGGTCCTGCGCCAGTGCCTTCGTAGGGTACAGATACAGCGCTCGACTTCCCTTCTTGGAGAGGATTGAGTCGATCACAGGTATGTTGTAGCACAGCGTCTTGCCGCTGGCCGCAGGAGTCACGACTACGACGTTGCTGCTGTCGCGCGCCGAATTCACTGCAGTCGCCTGGTGGTTGTACAGAGGCAGCAGGCCGTTGGACTCGAGAGACGCCTGGAGTGCGGAATGTAGTTGAGAATCGAGGTCGCCGTATCTCGGCTCCCGGGACTGAATGTGCTGTACGTGCACGACCTGCTCCCGATAGAAAGGCAGGCCCATCAGGTGGGGAAGGAAGGCGGATATGTCCATTTCGTCCTCCCGCCTGCTAGAGCGCGTGGAGGATTTCAATCTCGTAGTCGATGATTTCGGCGTCGCCTCTCGTCCTCTCAAGGAAGGTCACGATGCTGGAGAGAACCTCGTTGGCGTGGCGGCCGTCATTGCTCACGCAAGTAACGCCGAGAGTGGCAGTCTGCCATACGTCATGGTTGTCGATCTCTGCAATCGAGACGTTAAATCTGCCCGCCACCTGATCGACTATCGACTTCACCACTCTTCTTTTGCCTTTGAGGGAGTGGTTTTCCGGAATCCTGAGTGTGACCAGCAAGGCACCGATTCTCATCAGCCGCTCACACGGCGAGGCTATTCAAGCTCCGCCGCTCGCTCCCGAAGTCTGGCCAGGCGTTCCTCACGCTCGGCCAGACCCTGACGCTGTTTCTCCACGACGCTGGCAGGGGCCTTAGAAAGGAACGAATCGTCTGACAGGAGACGTCTCACCTTCTCCACCTCGCCCAGGGTCGACTCTATCTCCTTGTTGAGGCGCTCTCTCTCGGCAGCGGTATCGATCATACCTTCCAGCGGCAGCCTGATCTCGACTCCACTCAGTACCACGACCTTCGCCTTGTCTTCCAGCCTGTCGGCGGTGGAATCGGCGTCAACTATTGTAAGGGGCCTGACTCGTGCGAGGGCCGAGATAGTCCTGTGCTGGTCCTCGATGGCTGCTCTGGAGTCGGTCGCGGCGATCACGGCCTCGATGTACTTGCCCGGGTCTACTTTGCTCTCGGCCCGCGCGTTGCGGATAGAGCGCACTATCTCGATGACAGTCTCCATATCGCGCTCCGCCTGCTCGTCGAAAGCCCTCTCGCCGGCGATTGGATAGGGCGCGATCATTATGGAGTCCGGGCTTTCGTCGGACCGGTATCCACGGAGCCTTTGCCAGATCTCTTCGGTTATGAACGGCATGAACGGATGGAGAAGTCGCAACGCCGACTCCAGCACGTGAACGAGAACGGGCAGTGGGCTCGGAGACCGGCCGTTGGTCCTCATCCTGGTCTTCGCGATCTCTATGTACCAGTCGCAATACTCAGACCACAGGAAGTCGTGAATCCTGCGGAGGGCTTCTCCAAGCTGGAACTGCCTGAGAAGGTTCTCCGTCTCGGATATCGTACGGTTGAGACGGGACACAATCCACCTGTCTTCTGTCGGGAGACTGTCCCGTTCGATTGCACCGGCTACACTTCCATCGATGCTGGAGATGACGAAGCGGGAGGCATTCCACAGCTTGTTGGTGAAGTTGCGGCTCCCCTCGAGCTTGTGCGCGCCGAGGCGCATGTCGTTGCCGGGGGAGTTGCCGGCGGACAGAGCGAAGCGCAGAGCATCGGTCCCGTATTGATCAATGGCTGTCAGCGGGTCTACCACATTGCCCCTCGACTTGCTCATCTTCTCGCCCTTCTCATCGCGTATGAGGCCGTGCAGGTAGACGTGGCGGAAGGGGATATCACCGGTGTTCTCCAGGCCCATCATTATCATCCTGGCTACCCAGAAGAACAGTATGTCGTACCCGGTCTCCATGACCGTGGTGGGGTAGAAGTACCTCAGGTCTTCAGTATCGTCGGGCCAGCCGAGCGTAGAGTGGGGCCAGAGCGCTGAGCTGAACCACGTGTCCAAGACGTCCGGGTCCTGGATAAGGTCGGTGCCCCCGCACACCGGACATACCTCGGGGTCTTCCAGCGCCACGACAGGCCTCGCCTCTAGCTCCACGACCATCCAGTCGATGTTGCGGACAACCTCCTCATGTGACATGCACCGTTCTCTCATGTCGGAGTACCGGTACCAGGGCAGCTCCAGACCCCTGTCGCTGGCGAATTGCTCCAGCGGCAGTATGGATATGCGGTCGCCGTCGCAGGAAGCGCAGTACCAGGCCGGTATCCTGTGTCCCCACCATAGCTGGCGACTTATGCACCAGTCACGGATGCTCTCCATCCAGTTGAGGTAGACCTTGGTGAAGCGGTCTGGGACGATGCCGATTCTTCCGTCGGCCACGGCCTTGATCGCAGGCCTCGCGAGCGGAGGGGTCTCCACGAACCACTGCCTGGAAAGCAGGGGCTCCACCATCGTGCGGCACCGCTGACAGTGGCCAACCGAATGCACATAGGGTTCGATGCTCACAAGAAGACCATCTCTCTCCAAGTCTTCCAGCAGTGCCCTCCGGCATTCCAGCCGGTCCATACGGTCGTATGGTCTGGCGTTCTCATTCATGGTCGCGTCCAGGTTCATGATGTTGATGGCTTCCAGGCCGTGACGCTGGGATACCTCGAAGTCGACCGGATCATGCGAGGGTGTGATCTTGACTGCGCCCGTTCCGAATGCCGGGTCGACAGCATCGTCGGCAATGATGGGAACGCACCTGTTCACCGCCGGCAGTATTGCTCTCTTGCCCACGTCCCCTTGATGACGCTCGTCATGGGGATTCACCGCCACCGCGGTGTCCCCGAGGATTGTCTCAGGTCGCGTTGTCGCCACGGTAATGTAGCCGTCGCCATCCTCCAGCCTATACCGCACGTAGTAGAGGTGGCTCGACATCTCCTTGTGCTCCACTTCGAGGTCGGAGAGCGCGGTAGCGCACCTGGGGCACCAGTTGATAATCCGCTCCCCACGGTATATGAGGCCCTTCTCGTACAGCCTTACGAAAGTGGTCCGCACTGCCTTGCTGGGGCCCGGATCCATCGTGAAGCGCTCGCGCGTCGGATCGCATGATGCGCCCAGCCGTTTGTGCTGGTCGGCGATAATGGCCCGATACTTGTGCATCCAATCCCACATGCGCTCCAGGAACTTCTCGCGTCCCAGTTCGTGTCTCGTCACGCCTTCCTGGGCCAGCAGTTGCTCTACGACATTCTGGCCCGCTATGCCCGCATGGTCGCTGCCCGGCAGCCAGAGGGTCGGCTCGCCCATCATGCGGTGCCAGCGCACCAGGGTATCCTCGATGATAGCGGTGAAGGCAGTGCCGAGATGCAATTCACCGGTGACGTTGGGCGGAGGCATGATGATGACAAAGGGTGTCCAGGTTGGGTCTATCGACGGCGTGAAGTAGCCTCTCTGGGTCCAGAAATCGTACCACTTCGACTCGACCCGTTTCGGGTCGTAGGCCTTGGGCAGGTCTCTTGCCGCATCTGGTGTCATCGGGCGAGTACCTCTACACGGCTGTATCTCCGGTTCATTTTACAGGGCGGCGTGTGGCAGGTCAAAGCCGGTCGCCTTGCCGAAGAAACCTCTATGAGGAATGCAAGGGAGCCAGCCCACAAGCGCGGACTGGCTCCCTTGAACGCTCCGTATCTGCCAATGGACTCGGGCTAGACCTCTTCCACCCCGCTCTCCCCCTCGAATTCCTCTGCCTCGCCTTCCTTCTCCATCGATTCCTCCAGGGAGACCTCCAGTTCATCTTGCGAAGCAGTCTGCGGACGCGACTCCAGAGTCAACGCCAGCTCGGCATCGGCCGTTTCCTCATAGTCGCTGCCGCTCTCCCTCTCCCCTTCCGACTCCTGCTCGTCAAGGCTCATCTCCAGGCCCTCGCCTGTGCCCGTCTCGCCCCCTTCCGATTCCTCTTCTTCCTCGGCCGCCGGCAACTGCTGTCTCTGCATAGCGGCTATGGAGACCTCGCTGCGAGCCGGTATGAGCTTGCCTATGATGACGTTCTCCTTGAGGCCGGTCAGCTTGTCGGTTGCACCGCTTACAGCAGCCTCGGTGAGCACCCTTGTAGTCTCCTGGAAGGAGGCCTTGGCCAGGAAGCTGTCGGTCGCCAGTGACGCCCTGGTTATGCCGAGCAGAACGGGCTGGGCCGTGGCCGGCTCTCCGCCTTCTGCGAGCACCTTCGCATTGGTGTCCTCGTAGACAAGGCTGTCCACCAGCTCTCCGGGCAGGAGTTCGGTGTCACCCGGCGAATCGACCCTCACCTTGCGCAGCATTTGCCTTACAATCACCTCAATGTGCTTGTCATTTATGTTCACGCCCTGTGATCGGTATACCTTCTGGACCTCATCGACCAGGTACTGCTGCAGCGCTTCACGTCCTCTTACGCGCAGCACGTCCTGAGGATGTGTAAGTCCCTCAGTCAATTGGTCGCCGGCTTTTAGCCATGCCCCGTCCTGGACGATGACAGGCGTCATGGCCGAAACCACGTACTCGCGGACGTCTTTCTCTTCGTAGACAATAGCAAGTCGGTTACCGTCGATCTCTAGCAGCCCTCCAACACGCGCCTGAAGCGACGGCGTCACCGCTGCCTCTTCGCCTTCCGCGGGCTGAGCGGGCTCAGCCAGTACGGTTGCCGGGTCTACCTCCTGTCCGTCTTCCACCTTGGTGACATAACCTTCCGGGATGTTGTACTCGTCGCGATAGAACTCGGAGCTTATGATCCTGATCTTCCTGCCTTCATCAGTACGGGTAATCTGAACGGTGCCCTCGATGTCCGAGATTATGGCCTGTCCCTTGGGAGAGCGGGCCTCGAACAGCTCCTCGACGCGGGGCAAACCGCTCGTGATGTCCAGTCCCGCGACGCCACCCGTGTGGAACGTGCGCATAGTGAGCTGTGTGCCTGGTTCGCCGATGCTCTGCGCCGCGACGATTCCAACGGCTTCGCCGTTGGAGACGACCTGGCCCCTGGCCAGGCTGCGACCGTAGCACATCTGGCAGATGCCTCGCCTCGACTGACAACTGAGCGGCGACCTTACGTGGACGCTCGTGACACCGGCATCGACTATCGCCTTCGCCGTCTCCTCGTCGACTATCTCATTCCTGCCGGTGATTATCTCGCCGGTCTCCGGGTGCGCAACAGGACTCGCGGTTACGCGGCCCAGCATTCTCTCAGTGAGCGGTATGATGAGGCTCTTGTCTTTCGGCTCGGAGACCCAGATACCCGACATTGTCCCGCAGTCTTCCTCGGTGACTATCACCTCCTGCGCGACATCGATAAGTCGTCTCGTCAGGTAACCGCTGTCCGATGTTCGGAGCGCTGTGTCCGCAAGACCTTTGCGGGCTCCGTGTGTCGAAATGAAGTACTCCAACACTGCCAGGCCTTCGCGGAAGCTGGCCTTGATGGGGAGGTCGATTATTCTGCCTGACGGATCGGTCATCAGCCCGCGCATGCCGGCCATTTGCCTTATCTGGGAGATGTTTCCTTTGGCCCCCGAATTGGCCATCATGTAGATCGAACCCTGATTATCCAGGGACCGCTCGAGCAGGTCTGAAAGGTCGTCTGTTGCTTGTGTCCAGACCGAGACGGCCCTCGTGTAGCGCTCCTCTTCCGTTATCAGGCCCCGCTGGTACTGCTTCTCGATCTCGGCGACTCTCTCATCGGCCTCACCGAGCAGGCGATTCTTGTCCTGCGGCACTTCGATGTCATTAACGGCGATCGTGGTGCCCGACTTCGTGACGAAAAGGAAACCAAGCCTCTTGATCTCGTCGACCATGGTGGCCGTAGTCTCATTGCCAAAGCGTCGATAGCAGTCGGCCACCACCTCTTTCAGGGCCTTCTTGTTCATGACCTCGTTGCGGAACCGGAGTTCGCTGGGCAGCACCTCGTTGAATAGGATTCGGCCGACGCTTGTCTTCAGCCTTTGCTGGCCGTTTGTCTTGTCCCTTACTTCGATCTCGGCGGCCAGATCGACCTCGCCCAGTTCATATGCAAGGCGCGCTTCATCGAAATTGCTGAAGATCATGCCCTCGCCCTTCTTGCCCGGCTTGACGAGCGTCAGGTAGTAGCACCCGAGGACGATGTCCAGGGTAGGGGCTACTACCGGGTCGCCCGAGCTGGGGAGCAGCATGTTGTACGTACTCAGCATCACCCGGTTGGCTTCTTCCACAGCAGCTCTAGAAAGCGGCACGTGGACGGCCATCTGGTCGCCGTCGAAGTCCGCGTTGAAGGCAACGCAGACTAGAGGATGTACCTGAATCGCACTACCCTCGATCAGGACGGGGTGAAATGCCTGGATACCCAGACGGTGGAGGGTGGGTGCGCGATTGAGAAGAATCGGGCGCTCCTTGATCACCTCTTCGAGTATATCCCACACCTCGGGTTTCGCGCGCTCGACGATTCGCTTGGCGCTCTTGATATTGAGTGCCAGACCGCGTGCCACCAGCCGCCGCATGATGAATGGCTTGAACAGCTCAAGTGCCATTCTGCGGGGCAGCCCGCACTGGTGCAGCTTCAGTTCCGGACCCGCCACAATCACCGACCTGCCGCTGTAGTCCACACGTTTGCCGAGGAGGTTCTGACGGAACCTGCCCTGCTTGCCGCGCAGCATATCGGAGAGTGACTTCAGCTTATGGTTGTTGCCGGTTACGACCGGCCTGCCCCTCCTGCCGTTGTCGACGAGGGAGTCCACCGCCTCCTGAAGCATTCGCTTCTCGTTGCGTATGATTATCTCGGGGGCCCCGATCTCGAGCAGCCTCTTGAGCCGGTTATTGCGGTTGATGACGCGACGGTACAGGTCGTTCAGGTCGCTGGTAGCGAACCTACCACCGTCCAGTTGGACCATTGGCCTGAGTTCGGGGGGCAGCACCGGCAGGACGGTCATTATCATCCATTGAGGCTTGTTGCTGCTCTTCCGGAACGCTTCAACAACCTTAAGCCTCTTGATCGCCTTCTTGCGCCGCTGTCCTGAGCTGAGGGCTGTCTCCTGGTGCAGCTCCTGAGAGAGAGCTTCGAGGTCGAGGCCGCCGAGTATCTCAAGCATTGCCTCGGCTCCCATGCCGGCCCTGAAAACGTGGTCCCAGTCCTGCTTGAGTTCACGATACTTGCTGGCGCTCAGGAGAGCCATAGGCTTCAGCGACTCCAGGTCTTCGATGGTTGCCTTGAAGTCGACCTCGACCTGCCTCCTCGCCTCGTCGTGCTGCTGTCGAAGCTTGCCGACCTGTTCGAGCACCCTGTCGCGCGATTCCTGCGCCTTTTCCTCAGTGTCGGCCTTCTCGATTTCCTCTTCGCCCTGCTGCCTCAGTTCCTCGACGGTGCTCGTAGCGGCCTTGTCCCTCTCGGCGAGGTCCTCAGAGCACTTCTCCCGCAGTTGTCTGACTGCTTCCTGCTTCTTCTCCTCGTCGACGTAGGTGACTATGAACTTGGCGAAGTAGATTACCTGCTCCAGGTTACGGGGGGATATGTCGAGAAGAAGTCCGAGTCGGCTGGGGGTCCCCTTGACGAACCAGATGTGGCTGACCGCGGCGGCAAGGTTGATGTGTCCCATCCGCTCGCGTCTGACTTTGGACCGGGCTATCTCAACACCGCACTTGTCGCAGATGATGCCCTTGTATCGCGCCTTCTTGTACTTGCCGCAGTAGCACTCGAAGTCCTTGGTTGGGCCAAAAATCTTCTCGCAGAACAGGCCGTCCTTCTCCGGCTTCAGGGTGCGATAGTTCAGAGTCTCCGGTTTCGTAACCTCACCGTAAGACCAACTCTTGATCTGCTCGGGTGATGCCAGGGATATTCGGACTGTGGTGAAGTCGTTGACTTCGAGCATTATTCACCCTCCTCGAACCCGGAGAGGTTGATACCCAGACGCGGCGCTTCCGCTGTAGTCTCAAGCAGGTACGGTACTCTCTCATCTTCCTCGTTGAGGACTTCGATGGCGAGGCCCAGGCTCTGTAGTTCCTTCACCAGGACCTTGAAGGACTCCGGCACGCCGGTCTCCAGTATGTCTTCCCCGTTGACTATGGCCTCGTAGGTCTTCACCCTGCCGACCACATCGTCCGACTTGACCGTCAGCATCTCCTGGAGATTGTGTGCCGCGCCGTAAGCTTCCAGCGCCCATACTTCCATCTCACCAAAGCGCTGTCCGCCGAACTGCGCCTTCCCTCCCAGTGGCTGTTGGGTAATGAGGGAATACGGTCCCGTCGACCGTGCATGTATCTTATCCTCGACGAGGTGAATGAGCTTGAGCATGTAGATGTAGCCGACGGTAACGGGCTGGTCGAAGGATTCGCCGCTCCGCCCGTCGTACAGCCTGGTCTTGCCGAAGATAGGCGGCGCCAGCGACTTGTCCTGCTGCAGGCTCACCACCCTGGCTTCCAGTTGCTCATCGTCAAGGTCCGAGGCGTCCACGCCGGCCTCTTCCGCCATCCACAGCTTGAGACATGCACTCCTCGCCTCGCCCTTGTGCTGCTCGCTGAAGACCTTCTCGGCGTCGTAGCCCTGTTCGTTGAGCCACGACTTCGCCTTCTCGATATCCGTTGTGTCTCCGTTATGCCCCCATTCAAGTGCTCCGGCTTTGTTGACTATCCAGGCGCGGCCCAGAGCGTCCTCTATCGCGATGTCGTCGGCGCCGTCGAACACGGGTGAGAGCGCGTGCATACTCAATGCCTGCGCAGCCCATCCGAGGTGTGTCTCGAGCAACTGGCCGATATTCATTCTGGACGGCACCCCCAGGGGGCTCAACAGAATCTCCACCGGTCGCCCGTCGGGAAGGAACGGCATGTCCTCGTCGGGCAGTATGCGGGCTATGACGCCCTTGTTGCCGTGACGACCAGCCATCTTGTCGCCTGCACACACCTTGCGCATCTGGGCGACGTAGGCACGGACCATCTGGTTGATGCCCGGCGGCAAGTCATGATTGCTGTCCCTCGAAAGGACGTGAACGTCTATTACTTTCCCGTACTCGCCGTGCGGCACTCTCAAGGAGGTGTCCTTGACCTCCCGCGCCTTCTCGCCGAATATCGCTCTGAGGAGCTTCTCCTCCGCTGTGAGGCCTCTCTCGCCCTTGGGCGTGATCTTGCCAACGAGGATATCGCCGGAGGTCACCTCAGCCCCGATCCGCACGATCCCGCGCTCATCGAGGTTCCGGAGACTTTCCTCGCCGATGTTCGGTATGTCCCTGGTTATCTCCTCCGGACCCAGCTTCGTGTCGCGCGCCTCCACTTCGTACTTCTCGATGTGGATGGACGTGAACAGGTCTCTTCTCACCAGGCTTTCGGAGATGACTATGGCGTCCTCGAAATTGTAGCCGCCCCAGCTCAAGAACGCGCACAGCACGTTCTGGCCCAGAGCAAGTTCGCCGCCTTCGGTGGATGACCCGTCGGCGAGCACGTCGCCCTTCCTTACGGTGTCGCCTTTGCTGATCACCGGCCTCTGATTGATGCAGGTACCCTGGTTCGAACGTGCAAACTTGCTGAGCTTGAATTCGTGGTCGCTGCCTTCCTTGTCTCTCAGTGTGAGGCCGTTCGACGATACAGACGTGATTTCCCCATCGCACGGTGCGAAGAGCACCTGGCCGCTGTCGCGAGCGGCCTCCCTCTCCATGCCGGTGGCGATCAGTGGGGACCGCGGTCGTATGAGGGGCACGGCCTGTCGCTGCATGTTGGAGCCCATCAGAGCGCGGTTCGCGTCGTCGTGCTCCAGGAACGGAATCAGCGAAGTGGTGACGCTGACAATCTGCCTGGGTGAAACGTCGACGTAGTCCACCTTGTCCGGGGACTCCATCGAGAACTTCTGTCCCTGCCGCACCTCGATCTTGGTGTCAATGAACTCCCCTCTTTCGTCCAGGAGGGTGTTCGCCTGAGCGATCGTGTATTCTTCCTCCTCATCCGCCGACAGGTACTTCACTTCCGTCGTGACGAACGGCTTGATCCTGAAGTCGCGTTTCGGGAATCTGGACAGCCGTTTGGCCAGCTCGGCATAGACTACCGTGCCCGCCTCGGCCAGCAACTTGCCCTTGCTGTCCTGCACGTCATCGGCCAGAGTCCGCCCGACAAGCTCGGGCGAATCGCCCGAGAGCGACTTCACCACGCTGCGATAGGGTGTCTCGATGAAGCCGTATTCGTTGACGCGCGCATAGGTCGCCATCGATCCGATGAGGCCGATGTTCGGGCCCTCCGGTGTCTCAATCGGGCATATCCTGCCATAGTGTGAATGGTGTACGTCTCTGACATCAAATCCCGCCCGTTCTCGGGAGAGACCGCCCGGACCGAGCGCCGAGAGACGACGTTTGTGCGTGAGCTCTGCCAGGGGGTTGGTCTGGTCCATGAACTGGGACAACTGCGAACTGCCGAAGAACTCGCGTATCGCTGCTATTACCGGTCTGCTGTTTATGAGCGCACTGGGTGTCGCGGAGTCGAGAGGGAGCAGGCTCATACGCTCGCGCACCACGCGCTCCATGCGAAGCAGGCCGACTCTAATCTGGTTCTGCAAGAGCTCACCAACGGCCCGGACTCGTCGATTGCCGAGGTGGTCAATATCGTCCCTCGTGTCCAGGCCGTTGTTTATTCTGATCATCTGGCTGACTATGGCTACCAGGTCCTCCTGAGTGAGGACTCTCTGGGTCGGCTCCAGCTCCAGGCCGAGGCGCTTGTTCAGCTTGTAGCGTCCCACCTTACCCAGGTCGTACCGGCGCGGATTGAAGAACAGGGAGTTCACGAGCGACCTGGCGTTGTCCAGAGTGGGTGGGTCTCCCGGCCTCAGCCTCTTGTAGAAGTCGATTAGCGCCTCTTCCTCGTTGTTGATGGAGGGTTCCCGCTCTATTGTCGCCTTTATGTACTTGATATCGGGATGGTCATCAACATGCTCGAACAGCGCCAGCAGGTCGTCATCCTCGCCATAGGGATGGTTCTCGTCGCTGATCGCCCTGATCAGGGTCGTGACGGGAATCTTGCGTTTGCGGTCAACCTTGACTGCTATGACGCCGTGGTTGCTGGTCTCGAACTCCAGCCATGCCCCTCTGGTCGGTATCAGCTTCGCGGAGCACAGGCTCCGGCCTGTGGCGGCATCCTCCTCGATTGAGAAGTAGACCCCCGGTGATCGTACCAACTGACTCACGACCACGCGCTCTGCGCCGTTGACGATGAAAGTGCCCCGCTGAGTCATCAGCGGGAAATCACCCATGAATATGTCCTGCTCCTTGATCTCGCCGGTCTCTTTCACGACGAGCTGTACCTTGACTTTGAGCGGCAACGAGTAAGTGAGGTCCCTCTCAAAGCACTCCCGCTCCGTGTGTTTGGCCGAATTGCACATGTACTGCCAGAAGTGGTCGGCCTCCTCGAAGTGGGGCAGCTCGGCGCTTGTGCCGAACCCGTAGCTGGGGAAGTGCAACTCGTACCGGTTGCCTGTGAAGTCCTTGATTGGCGAGATTTCCTGGAACAGCTCCTTGAGGCCGCCGTCGAGCGCCGGATCACAGACCCATCGATAGGACTCCTGTTGAATCTGGATCAGGTTCGGCGTCTCGAGGACATTGGGTATGCGGGCATAGGACCGACGTTCTCCCGGGTAGCGGGATAGAGCAAGAGTCATGCTGTTACACCTCTCAGCCAGGGAAAGTGGGCGTGATGAGTCACGCAGATTGCCTTGGAGTCGAGCACATGGGAGAAAAGGTCATGTGGGGCTTCAAAGCCATGAACATAGAAAGGCTTCACCCAGCAAATGTCAAAGTTAACACACCTGCGGTGCTTTGTCAATACGCTTTGACCGCGGTGTATGCCCCCGAGTTTCTTGCTCACCCGCTGCCCCTTCTGCTTCTGCGGCTTTGGGCGCGCCGGTCGCAGTCCATACGAGAAGCAGTCGGCTAGTCTTGAACCAGCTCCAACGCTATTCGCCTGATGGGTCGAAGCTCGCCGGCCTGAGTTGCCATGGACTCACCGGCGCTGACATTCTGGTCAGAGGCCTTCTTGACCTCGGGTTGGGCTTGCAGAATCCTCATGAGGTGCACGGGGTTCTCGAGGAGCAGCCGGATGGTTATGCCCCGTCTCGCTGAACCCCCGAGGTTTATGACGTCTACACCGGGCGTATTGTTCATATGCTCATACAAATCGACCATCCGACGCAGGTCCACCGGCGCAGCAATCGCGATCTCGACCAGTCCCTGGTAGAGTACATGGCTCTCATCCGGCTCGGACTCCTCGTCACCGGCGGCCGCCTGAGACGGTTGTTGTGACGCCGCCTCGTCCGGTCCTTGATTGTCATCGGTATTCACCGCATCGGTCGAGTCTGCCGACCCTATGAGCCCCGACATCTTCATGGAGAAGGCCTTGAGCATGCTGGAGGCAAATCCGCTTTCCTGGCTGCCGACCTTCCCGCCGGCGTCGCAGTTCCGGTCCGATGTCCGGGCGTTCAACTCCTTCAGCATGGACTCCTCGCGCGAGAGGGCCTCGATCGCTTCGCGATAGTACTGTTGTATCTGGCCGACTTGCCGCTCCACCTTTTGCTGCAAGTGCAACTGGTATTCCCTGTTCTCCAGAACCAGTCGCCTTCTCTCCAGCGCCCTCTGCACGCGCATCAGCAGGTCCTCGAGATTGAAGGGCTTGGTCACGAAGTCGTAGGCCCCGATCTTCATGGCCTCGACCGCCGTCTGGGTCTCGGAGATGGCGGTAATCATGACCACGCCGGTGTCCGGGTGATCGTTTATCATCTGAGAGAGGACCTCCATGCCCGACATACCCGGCATCTTGATGTCGCTGAGTACCAGGTCGAAGTCCTGCATGAAAGACTTCCAGAGGGCCTCCTTCCCGTCCGCAGCGGTTACGCACGTGTAGCCCTCTTCTTCGAGTCTGCGGGAGACTATGTCGCGGATGGATTCCTCGTCATCCACTACAAGTATTGTTGCCTTCCGGTCATCCAATGCAAGAGTCCTGTATGCTGATTCTACCGTGTGGGGTATAGGCGTGCCCCGCGGAGCCCCGAAACGCCGCAGTCCCCCGACGGGCTGAGGATGAAGCCAGGTTGTAGCTGCATAAGTTGTCCGATCCGGCCCGTAGATACCGGCACAGTTGCTATCCTCGTCGAACATTAGCATACCCTGAGGCGACTGCACAATGGGCATTATGGGTCATCTGGACTGGGCAAATAGTACGGGTGCAGGGCCCTTGCCGGGCGAAGCGACGATGCAGGATGAGCTAAGAAGGGTTGATCTTGTTGTGGGGCGACGGGGCGGTCGCGTAGCCCATGAGCTTGTAGGCCAGCTTTGCAGCCAGGAAGGAACACGACTCGGGGCCCTGGGACGGGCACAGCTCCACGATATCGAAGCCCACGATGCGCCGTCTGTGGGCTACCGATTTGAGAATCGCTGCAACCTGCTGCCACGTAAGGCCGCCCGGCTCCGGTGTGCCCACTGCCGACATCACCGACGGATCGAGTACATCCAGATCGACCGATATGTACACCTCATCATGGAGGTCGTCAGCCAGCCGCTCGGCGAATCCAAGTTCCGAGGCGGCCTCGGCATCGTAGGACTTCAGGCCGCTTGAATCTCTGAACCTGTCTTCTTCCTTGCTGAGGCTTCTGACGCCCGCCTGCACCAGATGACAGGTTTCGCTTAGCCGCCGCGCAACACACGCATGACTGTAGGGTGTGCCCATGTAGTCGTCACGGAGGTCGGCATGCGCGTCGAGGTGCAGTACGGACAGACCGGGGTATCGCTCCACGTGGGCGCGCACCGCGCCGATCGTGACCGTGTGCTCACCGCCGAGGACTGCCATCAGCTTTTCTTTCTCCAGGAGTTCCGAGGCTATCCACTGCACGCGTTCGACCATCAGTTGAGGATCGCCGACAACAGGTTGGACCTCGGGCAGGGTGTGAATGCCTGCATCGCTGATCTCGTGTCCCAGTTCCACGTCATATAGCTCCAGGTATCGGGAAGCGTTGATGATGGCGCGCGGCCCCTCACGGGCGCCGCATTTGTACTCGGTGGTGCTGTCATACGGAACCGGCAGCACCACTATGCTGGCTGTCTCGAAGCGGCTGAGTTCGGGGTGTAGTCCGCCGAAAGTCCATGACGGACGGAACAGATGGTCACTCACTGGAGAGCCCCAGGCTGCCGGCTTCAGCTAGCCGGCAGCGTCCGCCACGAACGATGGCTTCTGGTAGTTGTAGTACTCCAGCCCCCGGCTTAGTATGTACGTTCTTACGTCCTTGAGTTCGAACCTCTCCTTAAGGTCCTTGACCGCCCTCTCGGCGTCGAACTCCTTGCACGAGAAGATGTCGATGTTTATGTAGGACCTCTCCGGGAAGGTGTGGATGCTGATGTGGCTCTCAGCGATCAGGACGAAACCGGAAACGCCCCAGTCCTCGGGCTTGGAGCCTATGTACTTGGAGACCTGCGGCAGGGAGATCTTCGTCATCCCTATGTCAGAGGGGTAATGGTTGAGGAGGGCATCGATGAACTCAACGTCCATCATCTTCTGGGGATCGCCCCCATAACCGTCGATTATCAGGTGCATTGGTCCCACCCCCTTCTCTAGATTCGAACGCAACGCCGCAGGCCTTCGAGCATCGGCTGCGCCCGAACCCGGGGTCCCGGGACCGCTAGGCGCTATCGCGCGGCCAACACTCTCTGTCCCATATCGGCGCTACTTCGTCAACCGATAATAACTCGCCTTCCATAGTGTGCCGCGCACATCACCTCCTCAGCCAACCTGAGCAGGTTAGCCAACATAGGATATCATACTTCATGTTGTCCTGCAATACCCGTATTCACTCACCTAAAATGTTACCGGGCGGGTATGGTTCACTCAACTAAGA
>CAZNOI010000022.1:0-50561 GCA_964574685.1 uncultured Dehalococcoidia bacterium | reverse complement strand
GGGGGGGGGATAGACTGAACCGCCCAATACCCCCCCCTCTACCTATTGACAACGGGGCTGGCCGCCGACGGGATGGTACCTATTCGGCATTCCCGGCAATCTGGAAGGACCCAGGCCGATTTCATCCGGCCGTGGCGCGCCTCGGTGGTGAACGTATGCGGCCTCCTATGGTACAATTGAACTGGAATGCTTGAGACCCCGATCGAGTTCCCCTGCGGCGAGCTCACCCTCGAAGGCACCTTCACCATACCGGAAAGCGACTTGACCGTGCCCGGCGTGGTCGTTTGCCATCCGCATCCCCTCTTCGGCGGCAGCATGGATAACAACGTCGTCTGTGCCGTCTGCGAGGCCCTGGGGAACGCCTCCGTCGCCACGCTCAGGTTCAACTTCAGGGGCGTGGGACGCAGCCAGGGCTGCCACGACGACGGCACAGGCGAACAGGATGACGCCGCAGCCGCCATCACCTGCATGTCGAAAATGAACAGGGTCGCAGGGGACCGGATAGGACTCTGCGGCTATTCCTTCGGAGCCGGCGTGGCCCTGAACACTGCAGCAGTGGACGAGCGCGTGAAGGCGCTTGCGCTGATCTCACCGATTCTCTCACATGCTTCGCCGGTGGAGACTTATGTAAAGCCGAAGCTCCTTCTCTGGGGCAGCACGGATATCGCGCTTCCACCGTCCGACTTCGACAGCTTCACCAGTCGTCTTCCCGAGCCCAAGGAGTACCACGTGTTGAACGGAGTTGACCACTTCTGGTGGGGCCACGAGCCGCATATGGCCCGCATGGTCACCGACTTCTTCGTGGGCTGGCTGAAACCCGACTAGCCTGATACCGCCTCGCTCAGTTCGGACTCGGGACACAGCCGCTGCAGCCGGATGCCGCCGTCACCCAGTCGATCCCTGAACTCCTTGAAGGACGGGACTGACGAGTAGTGCACCAAATGGGACTCGCACGTGCAGTCGGACGAACCGAAGCCGTTGACCAGGACACGCGCAGATCCCACGCCCAGAGCCGCGCGAAACCATTTGCATTCCAGCCTCTCATCTGAGACCAGGTACCAGACCTCCACCACCTTAGCGGCCTGTCGCAGATAGTCGATGTGCCAGTGCAGCCTGCCGTCGCCCTTGACATGACGCCCGACCCGATGAAACAGGCCCGTGAGCGCGCTCCCTACGTAGAGATAGTAGCCCGGAGGGAAGGATACCCTGGCCAGTCTGCCGATCACGAGCGTGCGCTCGCTTTCCAGATGCAGGACCAGGGCGTAGGTGCCCTTGCCGGTCAACACACGCTGATTCTAGGCTTGCCGGTATTCCATGTCAACGAACGCGTCTCGTTGTTAGCCCTCGGGCCGTATGCTAAACTCGGTAACCGGCCATGACAGGGACAAACGCAGGCAAACCGGATTCTGCCGAGAGAAGGGGCAGACGGACCCTCTTCATCCTCGTGATCGCGACTGCCGTCATCGCACTCGATCAGATGACCAAGCATATGGTGACCACGTGGATGGAATACGGGCAGTCGATACCCGAACAGGGATGGTTCAGGCTGACCTACACCACCAACACGGGCGGTGCGTTCAGTCTCTTCGCGAATCAGGGCTTCCTGCTGGGCATAGCTGCCGTACTAGGGATCGTGATCCTCGCCCTATATCTACGCTACCTGCCGCTGGAGAGCCGCGTGCTGCGGGTGGGCCTGGCGCTGGACCTGGGAGGCGCGATCGGTAATCTGATCGATCGATTTCGCCTGGGTGGGGAGGTGGTCGACTTCATCGACGTGGGCGCATGGCCGGTCTTCAATGTGGCCGACTCCGCGATAACCGTGGGTACAGTCCTGATCGTCTACTACCTGCTGTTCGTGGCCGCGCGCAGGTCAAGGCGAGACGAGGACTCATCATGAGCAGCGGCGCGCAGGACACAGTTGAGCTGACCGCCGAGGAGAACGACGCCCGTCTTGATACCTTCGTGGCTGCCCGATGCGGGATTTCACGAGCCCGGGCACAGCGGCTGATAGAGGCAGGCGACGTGACTGTGGACGGCCACAGCTCCAAGGCCAGCCACAGGCTCGCCAGAGGCCAACAGGTCCTCGTTACCCTGCCTGCTCTGGAACCCCTGGACGTGCCTGTAGAGGCCATCCCGGTGAACGTGGTCTACGAGGACAACGATGTACTGGTGGTGAACAAGCCCGCCGGTCTGACCGTGCATCCAACGGCAAGCCAGCACACTGGTACACTGGTTAATGCCCTCCTCGCCAGGTGCCCCGATCTCGGCGGCATCGGCGGATCACTGCGTCCCGGCATAGTGCATCGGCTCGACAAGGACACGTCGGGGCTGATAATGGTGGCCAAGAACGATGCAGCCCATGCCAGGCTCTCCAGGCAACTCAAGAGGAGATCGATCCTCAAGGCGTATGTCGCGCTCGTAGAGGGACGCCTGTCACCCCGACGAGGCGCCATCGAGGCCCCGATAGGCAGGAGTACCAGGGACCGGAAGCGCATGGCGGTCGTCACCGGTGGCCGGGAGGCGACAACCCACTACTCGGTCATCAGGTACCTCGACGGCCATACCCTGCTGGAGGCTGTGCTCGAAACCGGTCGCACGCATCAGATACGTGTACACTTTTCCGCAATAGGTCATCCGGTTTTCGCCGACCCCGTATACGGACACAGGTCGAATCTGCTGAGCCGCCAGTTCCTGCACGCTCACCGGCTGGG
Source organism: uncultured Dehalococcoidia bacterium (assembly GCA_964574685.1). Taxonomy (GTDB): domain Bacteria; phylum Chloroflexota; class Dehalococcoidia; order SZUA-161; family SZUA-161; genus CAZGDV01. The sequence continues at coordinate 47,850 of CAZNOI010000022.1, read as the reverse complement.
ATTCCGGCTGCCCTCAACAGGAAACTACATTGAGTTCACATCGGAGCTGCCGGCCGAGCTTCAAGAGGCGCTCGTAGTACTGGGAAACCAGTACACAGGTTAGCCAGTACACCATAAGAGTCCGTGGAGGGACACGCTACCGGCCGAGTTTCTTCTCTATCTTCGCCCAGGTGTCACGCAGGGTGATCGTGCGATTGAATACCAGGTGGCCGGGAGCCGAGTCCCCAATATCAGCGCAGAAGTAGCCCAGCCTCTCGAACTGGTAGCGGTCGCCGGGTTCGGCCAGGGCCAGAGCCGGCTCGACGTAGCCGCTTACTACCTCCAGGGACTCCGGGTTCAGAGCGCTTCTCACATCCTCCGCCTCTCCGGGGTCCTCGATCGAGAAGAGCCTGTCGTAGAGCCTCACCTCGGCTTCCACCGCGTGAGCCGCTGAGACCCAGTGAATAGTGCTCTTCACCTTGCGGCCGTCTGGCGCGTTGCCACCGCGCGTTTCGGGATCGTAGGCGCAGTGCAGCTCAACGATCTCGCCTTTCTCGTCCTTGACGACGTCGGTGCAGGTGACGAAGTAGGCGTATCGCAGCCGAACCTCCCGGCCAGGTGCAAGCCTGTAGAACTGCCTAGGCGGGTCCTCACGAAAGTCATCTCTCTCGATGTACAGAACCCGGGAGAAAGGCACCTTGCGGGTCCCCATTTCAGGGTCTTCGGGGTTGTTGACCGCGTCAAGCTCCTCGCTCTGACCTTCCGGGTAGTTGGTGATAACCAGCCGCAGAGGGCGAACGACTGCCATGGCGCGCGGTGCACGCTTGTTCAAATCGTCTCGAATGCAGTGCTCCAGGAGAGCGATATCCACCGTGCTGTCGGTCTTCGCCACGCCGATACGCTCGCAGAAAGCCCGAATGGCCTCCGGCGTGTATCCCCTGCGCCGCAGTCCGGCTACCGTGGGCATGCGCGGGTCATCCCAGCCGCCGACATAGCCCTGCTCCACCAGTTGCAGCAGCTTCCTCTTGCTCATGACTGTGTATGAGAGGTTGAGCCTCGCGAACTCGATCTGCTGCGGGTGGTATACGCCCAACGCGTCCAGAAACCAGTCGTAGAGCGGGCGGTGCGCCTCAAACTCGAGCGTGCAGATCGAATGGGTTATGCCCTCTATGGAGTCCTCAAGGCCGTGGGCCCAGTCGTACATGGGGTAGATGCACCACTTGTCGCCGGTCCGATGGTGTGGCGAGTGCAGGATGCGATACATGGCTGGGTCGCGCATGTTGAGGTTGGGCGACGCCATGTCGATCCTGGCTCTCAGGACCTTCGAGCCGTTGGGGAACTCACCTTTGCGCATGCGTTCAAAGAGGTCCAGGTTTTCCTCAACCGAGCGGTTCCGGTGCGGGCTCTCCCTGCCGGGCTGTGTGAGCGTCCCTCGATACTCCCTCACCTGGTCCGCGCTCAGGTCGTCGACGTAGGCCTTGCCATCCTTGATAAGCCGGACAGCGTACTCGTGCATCTGGTCGAAGTAGTCGGAGCCGAAATACAGGCGGTCCTCCCAGTCGAAGCCGAGCCACCGGACGTCCTCCACTATGGATCGAACGTACTCGTCCTCCTCCTTCATTGGGTTCGTATCGTCGAATCGGAGGTTGCAGAGGCCCCCGTACTGCGCCGCTATGCCGAAGTTCAGGCATATCGACTTGGCGTGACCTATGTGGATGTAGCCGTTGGGCTCGGGCGGAAATCGCGTGTGGACGCGCCCTTCGTATTTGCCGGTACGGATGTCCTCGTTAATGATTGCACGGATGAAGTCAACCGGAGCACCGGTCTCGGGTATCGTCATAGCGGTGGCAGGTCCTCCGTTCTGCTATTGCGCTCGAAGCTGAAAGCCAACCTAAAACTACAGGTTGGGCCATTCTTTGTCAAGAATCGCTGCGAGCGGCGGGCCCGCACATGGACTCGCGAATGGCGCGATGCTAGAATATGGGTCGTTCTGCGAGGCAGCGGATATGGAAGGCTCAACAGTCAGAGTGCGCTACGCACCGAGTCCCACCGGGCATCCGCATGTGGGGAACATACGGACGGCCCTGTTCAACTGGCTGTTCGCCAGACAGAGCGGCGGCAGCTTCATCGTGCGAATTGAGGACACCGACCAAGCCCGAAAGGTCGAGGGCGCCCTTGAGTCGATTCTGGACAGCCTCCGCTGGCTGGGCATGGACTGGGACGAAGGGCCGGAGGTCGGAGGCGCTCACGGGCCGTACTATCAGTCAGAACGCCTCGACCTCTACCGAATGCACGTGGAGAGGCTTTTGGAAAGCGGGCATGCCTACAGGTGCTACTGTACGCCGGAAAGGCTTGCCGCTATGCGTGCGGCGATGGCCGAGCGCAAGGAATCGATGCGAAGCTACGACCGCCACTGTCGCGATCTGAGCCCGGAGGAGCAACGAAAACTCGACTCGGATGGCGCGGCACCGGTGATCCGCTTCAGGGTTCCGATAGAGGGCCGGACTACATTCCACGATCTCATTCGCGGTGACATCACCTTCGAGAACAGCGAGCTGGATGACGTAGTGCTCCTCAAGTCGGACGGCTACCCCACCTACCATCTGGCCAATATCGTTGACGACCACACGATGGGGATAACCCACGTGTTGAGGGCCGATGAGTGGCTGTCATCGACGCCACGGCATGTGCTGCTCTATCAGGCGTTCGAGTGGGCACCACCGTTTTTCGCCCACCTCCCGATGATACTGGGACCTGACAGGGCGAAACTGAGCAAGCGCCACGGGGCGACGGCCGTCACCGAGTTCCGGGATGAGGGCTACCTGCCGGAAGCGATGCTCAACTTCATGGCGTTGCTCGGCTGGTCGCTCGACGACAGGACAGAGCTCTTCACAAGGGAGGACCTCATTCGCTGCTTCTCCATCGAGCGCATCGGCAGGACCGCCGCCATATTCAGTCACGATAAGCTCAGGTGGATGAACGGCGTGTACATCCGCGACCTGGGGGCAGAGGAGCTGGCCGACCGGCTGATGCCATTCCTTGAATGGGGTCTGCCCGCAAGCGGGAAGAAGTACCTTACCCGGGAGTACGTGATGCGGGTTGCTCCTCTTGTCCAGGAGCGCCTGAGCCTGCTGACGGATGCAGCAAGGGACTTCGCCTTCTTCTTCGTGGATGAGCTGGAGTACGACGCCGGCATGGTGATTGGGAAGAAGCTGAACGCGGAGATCAGCCTTAGATGTCTTCAAGCAGCGGCTGACCGCATTGAGGACGTACCGTTCGACGCAGAAGGGCTCGAAGTGGCATTGAGGGGACTTGCGGAGGAGATGAAGCTGAAGCCGGGCGAGCTGTTCAATCCGATCAGGGTCGCGGTCACCGGAAGAACAGCAGCGCCTCCGCTGTTCCAGACAATGGAGGTTCTCGGCAGGAACAGGTGCGTTGCGAGAATCCGCAGGGCGATTGAGAAGCTAAAGGCAAGCTCCGAGGCTGAAGGCCCTCAGGATGCCTCACCGCCGTAGCACGTCTGGCCGGGACAGACGTACCCGCAGGCCATGCCGATCACGTCGCAACCGAGGTCTGCCCTGATCTCACCGAGCTCCCCCCCGCACCACGGGCAGACGAGCAACTCGTAGCGCTCACAGCCCTCCTGCAGGCGGGCCTCCACCACCAGGCTCGTGTTACATTCGGGACAGTAGACCCAGACGAAATCGTATTCCATAGCCAGCCTGAGAGTCCGCCCCTCTCTAGCCTCCGCCAGAGTCAAGCGCCCTCCTGGCAACATCCGGATCGACCTTCCCCCAGAATCGACTCTGCCACTGGGCGTCGTACTCGCCCAGCAGCCCGAACAACTCTTCCTTGTGGGGACACCCTCCCGGTATGCTTCTCCCGTAGGCGAAGGCCTTGGATCCGAAATTGCAGACCCTGGTACCCGGACCCTCCCTGAACGTGAACTCGAGTCCAAAGCGGTTCTTGTCGCGCGGCGTGTATCCTATATTCCAGTCACAGTCCTCTTTCTCGCACTTGAGGAACTTGACTCCGTATAGCTCAATCGTGGCCAATGGTTATGACCCCCTGACAAATCAGCCGACTCAAAGCGGTCGGCTTTGGGCTATTATAGCAGGGCCGTACAAAGCAGGCTAACGGCCAGCCTCCGGCCACTTGGATTTGCTGTCGGCCATGGGGCCGTCGAGCGGCGCGAGAAGAGAAAGGGGTTACAATGGAAGCGGTTGGCGCGAGTCAGGGGTTGACCCATAAGGAGGGAGAATGGCAACTGCCATAGGACTCATAGCAGGATGCTGCGTGATAGCTTCCATGGTTCTTCGCAGGGAATGTTGGATCAAGGCCCTGCTGCTGGCCGGGGCCGTTCTCTTTCTAACGTACGGAATCATGCTGAACCTCATTCCCATAATCATGCTCAACGCCGTCGGTACGACGATCGGCATCGTGGAGATGGTGAGGCTCTGGAGATCGTCGCGGCAATCAGAAGAGACAACGGAGACACAGTAGTCAGTCTCAAAGTGTCCACACAGCCGTCAGTCCGTGACAGTCACTGTCTACTCACAATGTGTAGACCGCGGCGTCACATTCGTCACTATCAGCCGGATGCACCGTTCTTCAGACCCGCCAGAAAGGTATGCATTCCGACTCCCAGGTCACAATAGGGTAGACGGGACACGACATCGAACATCCAGCCGTTCAGCCAGTATACGAGGCCGCTGTTCGTCCCGAATATACCCGTCGTGAGTTCCGCCATCGTCTGAGGGTCCTCCGACTGAGCAGCTACGCCGGCTCCGACGCGCTCCATCACCCCGCCCATGCTGCCCACCAGGGCGCCCATCAATTCTACGACGTACTTGACCAGATACTGCACCTGGAGTATTTCGATCTGTGGCATGGCCTCCACAACCCCGCTTCGCTTTCTCGATAGCTTCATTCTCAGCTACATGCCGGTTTCATCCAATCCAACCACAGTACCGTTTCCGTACGTACTTTCGTGAAATCCTGCCAATGCCAAAGTACGTTCCACGGCGCGAGCTGACGCCTATCCAGTCGCACAGGGGTTCGGAACAGTGACACGTGCCTTATGTGAAGCCATCCTCCCGCCCACTGATCGACACTGGCGGACAAGCTTCGAGGCCCTGAGATGAGAATCTGGTGGTTGGAGAACGCACGCTATACCTATGGGGCCTGGGGCCGGGTCGCGGGCGTCCGTGGAAAGAGCAGGGCTCGGGTCGCACCGTGCCTGGCTAGCGCCAGTGGTTGCGGTCCTGCACGGACAGAAGACATCGGGCGCGTCGGACGTCAGGCCGGGTTCGCGCTGATGGGCGCCGGACCCGGCAGGGTGTTGACAAGACGGGTGCGAAATGGTAGAAAAGGTAAACACTGCTGGATGGTCGCTGAGGCGTACCACGGCAGTGACCCCGTCCGCCGCAACAGGTCTCGCCCTCACACCAGGGAAGACCTGTGCATATGAGGCCCGAAGTCAAACCGAGATCGTGTCTACTGCATTCTGGAGGATACACAAATGGAACTGCTGAGAAGTCTCGAGCGCAGGCGACAGCTCCTGAAGCGAAAGGTGCAGTGCATGTCGGCCCGGCCGCGCTCCAGGTTCTTCGTTGTGGCAGCGTTGGTACCCGTGATCGCTGCCCTGGTGCCGCCCATCGCGCCCTTCGCCCTTCCAATAGACCTGATGCTTTTCGTCGTCGGCGGGGTGCTCGTGGCAACAGTGCTGCTGATACCGCTGTCGCTCCTTCTGTTCTAACCAAAAGGTCAGGGTCCTCGCGCCAGGAGCACGGTCCAGACTGTAGTACTCGACCGCCCTGCGCTACCTAGTTTCAATATGGTCACTCCTGTATCTCTCATCCGCTGGTGACTGGAGCCACCTCCACAGGCATACAGTCTGTTCCTCAACTCCCTATTCCGAGTCCCTTTCCCCCTTACTCAACGTAACGCAGTTCCCGATCCGGCCCGCCCGGAGTTCCACTTTGGGGTGTCCTTCCCTCGCTTCGCACCGACCCCGTTCTCTCGTCAAGAAGCGCCTTCTTCCTGCCACCCTGGCCCTAATACCCATCACCACCAACACCACACACCCTTGAGGCGGCGACTACACAGCTTCGCCTCACAACAGAATTCATCCCTTTACACACATGCTATAATGCCACACCGGGAGGTCACACATGGACGTAGAGATGATTTCTGTCAACCGTGCCAGGTCCCTCATCGCCGAAGAGAAGTCGAAGGGGAAGAGGCCCAAGACGAAATCCCCTGTGATCGAGCAGTACGAGGCACTTCTCAAGGGCCTGGGGAGAAGGAGGTCGCTGCTTCTGACACTTGGAGAGAACGACAAGTTCCCTACTGTGAAATACAGACTGAACAGCGCAGCTCGATGCCTGGGCATCACCAACCTCAAGATCGAGCGCGCGGGGAACAAGGTCGTGGTCTACAGGATTCCCAAGAAGGCCGTCAGGACAAGTGTCGCGTCAAGGGTTCGGCAAATGGAAACGACAGCACCTTCCGCCACAAGGTTCGAGCGAAAAAGGGCGTCGGAAGCTCTCGTCGAACCTGCGGAAGTCCCTGACGAAACGACATACAGAGAATTCGAATTGCAGGGAACTAGTAGCGAAGGTACTGAGCAAGCGTTTGACCAACCACTTGGCGAAGAAACTGAGGAAAGACAGATGGCTCAGACACTGGACGAAGTACCTGAGGATGGACTCCCCGGAACGTGCGAGGACGAGCTGTTCTTTGACGAGGAATGGCAGGAACTGATGCTTCGCGGTCGAAAGACATGCACAACACTGACCAAGCAGTACGAGGGCAAGACCTTCCAGGCTTTCGGGGATGAGTATTTCGTAACCAAAGTTGAGCAGATGGAGCTGGGAGAGGTGGCCCAGAAGCGCTTCCGGGAGCATGGCTGTTACAGCCCCAAGGAGTTCCGCGAGCTGTGGAAGATGCACCACGAACGAAGCTTCGACCCCGAACAGAAGGTGTGGGTACACCACTTCAAGAAGGCTTTCGAGGTGCCGGAGGGCGGCGGGTAGTAGGAGGTCCCCGAGTTTACACACGTTGATTGCCGATGTTATAATGGCTTTGGTTGCATTCAGTTACATTGGGGATTAGTCTAGTGGTAGGACAGCGGACTCTGGATCCGTAGGCCCAGGTTCGAATCCTGGATCCCCAGCTTTGTCTGAATCTTACCAACAACCGCCGTGCGCGAGTGCGGCACATCGCGGCGCATTCGTCTAGTGGCCAAGGACACCGCCCTCTCAAGGCGGAGATCAGGGGTTCGAATCCCCTATGCGCTACCATGAACAGGAGAGGTGTGGCAGTTGGGCGACATCCTCGATGAAGCTTCCGCCGTGGTACAGTGCAAGGAGTGTCCGTGGTACAAGTCGTGCGTCACTCCCATGCGGTTCACGCTGGAGGACGTGAAGAGGCAGATGCCCGGTATATCGCCCCTTTCCGACGACGCATCCATGTCTCGCTATCTGGCCGAGCTTGCAGCCGCAACTCAGAACTTCATGCTCGAGAGCTGCCCCATCTTCATTCAGAGACTGAAGGCAAACCCTGAGTTGGCCCAGCGCATCAAGCAGATGATGCAGACATGGGGCGACGAGGAGACCGGGTAGCACCTGTCTTCCCTGCTTCGCCGTCCTTCACGGCGGTGCAGCCACCCCCGGCTGGAGTCCATGCTATAATCACATTCGTGCCTGCGGCCCCCCAACTCCTGACACCGGTAGTCTCCCATGAACCACGAAGGTGACATCATCAAGCTGCGCCCCATAGGAACGGTGAGCAGCGAGGTTCGCGAACCAGCCAGACGGGACTGGGGAGACGTCAGCTCAGAGATAATCATCGACCCCGCATACTTGGAGGCCCTGGACGGCCTCGACGAGTTCTCTCACATTCTGGTCATCTTCTGCTTTCACCGCTCGGCCTTGGGAAGCTCGGTACACCTCAAAACACACCCCCAGGCGAGGCCCGATCTTCCTCTGGTAGGGATATTCGCAACCCGCAGCCCCGTGCGACCGAATCCTATCGGAATCACCATCGTGCGCCTGATACAACGCCAGGGCAACACCCTGGTCGTACAGGGGCTCGATGCTATCGATGGGACCCCGGTACTTGACATCAAACCTTACCTGCCGGGCGATTCAGTGAACTGGACGAAGATGCCGGAGTGGGTGCATAAGCTCCACGTACAGGGAAGAGAAGAGACGTCGTAGAAGGCCGCAGCGATGCGACAGGACAACACATCCGCCTCCAGTCCCGGCGATCGAGACACCTTGTCTCCAGGAGACGGGCTTCTCAAGGTCTACGAGCTGTTGTACGCGGCCTACGGCCCTCAGCACTGGTGGCCGGCAGAGACACCATTCGAGGTGGTTGTCGGCGCGATCCTGACGCAATCGGCCGCCTGGGTTAATGTCGAGAAAGCGATCAGGAATCTCAAGGCGGCAGGAGTGCTCAGCCCCGGCGCTCTTCGAGCCATATCCACAGAGGAACTGGCCCAACTCATCTATCCCTCGGGCTACTTCAATGCCAAGGCGCGCAAGATGAAGGCCTTCGTGGAACATCTGGGAATGGCGCACGATGACTCGCTGGACGGCATGTTCGGACAGGGTACGCTGCAACTGCGCGAGGAACTCCTCGGCATTCACGGCATCGGCCCCGAGACAGCGGACTCCATCCTCCTCTACGCGGCGAGGAAGCCCATCTTCGTCATCGACGCCTACACGTCCCGCATAGCCGCACGCCTCGAGCTTGCTCCAAACGGTGCGCGATACGATAGCCTGCAGGCCCTATTCATGCAGAACCTGGCGCATGACGTAAAGATGTTCAATGAGTACCACGCGCTCCTCGTACGCCACGGGAAGAGCGTCTGCAGGAAGTCACCGCGGTGCGATGGCTGCTGCCTGTCATCAGTGTGCAGGATGCAGGCGTGATAGTGGCCTTGCGCCCGAGTCCCAATTGGTGTATATTCGACCCAGCACAGATAATCGAATAGGGACCGCTGGGGGAGCTCAGACGCTGAGAGGTGGCGCCGCCACCAACCCTTGGAACCTGAACTCGGTAATTCGAGCGTAGGGAAGCGGCTCGGTAGCGAACCGACAACCCCGAACCTAGGCTCGGGGTTTCTTTATTGGAGAGAGAGGCAGTGACGCAGCTCGAACAGGCACGACGGGGAACTGTCACAGGCCAGATGCTGACTGTAGCCGAGAGAGAACGGCTGGACGCCGATTTCATACGGGCGGGCGTCGCGGACGGCTCCATCGTGATCCCCGCCAACGTGCGTCACACCCATCTCGAGCCGTGCGGAATCGGGAAGGGACTCCGCACCAAGGTGAACGCCAACATCGGTACGTCCTCAGACTACGGCGACGTGGATACGGAACTGGCGAAGCTCATTGCGGCCGAGTCGGGTCTTACGGATACCGTAATGGACCTGAGCACAGGAGGCGATATCGGCGCGATAAGGCGCGCTGTTCTTGCGGCTACCTCACTGCCGCTGGGCACAGTTCCGCTGTACCAGGCCGCCATCGAGTCAATAGACAAGTACGGCTCGATCGTCGCGATGCCCGTGGACTACCTCTTCAACGTCATCGAGCAACAGGCACGTGAGGGCGTGGACTTCATGACCGTCCATTGCGGGGTGACGCGGAACGCGGTCGAGCGGCTCAAGAAGTCGCCTCGCGTGACTGACGTCGTCTCGAGAGGCGGCGCCTTCACGATAGGGTGGATGCTTCACAACGGTAAGGAGAACCCTCTCTACGAGTACTACGACCGCCTGCTCGATATCGCCCGCGAATACGACGTGACTCTGAGTCTGGGGGACGGGCTCCGTCCGGGCAGCCTGGCCGACGCATCCGACCGGCCACAGATCGAGGAGCTGCTGACCATTGGCGAGCTTGTAGAGCGCAGCCGTGAGGCGGGCGTTCAGGTAATGGTCGAAGGTCCGGGACACGTTCCTCTCGACCAGATAACGGCGAACGTCAAGCTACAAAAGGTGGTGTGCAAGGGCGCGCCGTTCTACGTCCTCGGGCCGCTGGTCACTGACGTGGCAGCGGGATACGACCACATTAGCTGCGCCATCGGTGGTGCCATCGCCGCCGGCGCCGGGGCGGACTACCTCTGTTACGTGACGCCCTCGGAGCATCTGTCGCTTCCAGACCCGGATGATGTCAGGGAAGGAGTCGTAGCCACGCGCCTGGCGGCGCACGCCGGCGACATCGTCAAAGGCGTGAAGGGCGCCTTCGAGTGGGACAGGGCAATGTCACAGGCTCGAAAGAGCCTCGACTGGGAGAAGCAGATCGAGCTTTCGATAGACCCCGCCACAGCTTCCAGAGGACGTTCCCAGCACGACACGAGGGGCTCGGGCTGCAGCATGTGCGGTGAGTACTGCGCCATGGAGCTTGTGGCCAGGTATCTCGGGGGCCGGCGGGAACCCTGCTAGCTTGTCAACAGGAGATCAGGTGATGCCGATATTCCATTCCGCAAGCGAGAGCGATGTCACGAGGGCGATAGCGGGCGCCTATTTCCGTCACTTCGAGCAATGTATCGAAAGCGACGTGCTCATCATTGGCGGCGGACCGAGCGGGCTAATCGCCGGCAGGGACCTTGCAGCGGCGGGTCTGAACGTCGTCATAGTAGAGAGGAACAACTACCTGGGCGGGGGCTACTGGATCGGCGGCCACCTAATGAACAAGCTCACGGTCAGGGAACCGGCCCAGCAGGTGTTGGAGGAACTCCGAGTCCCGTTCGAGAAGGTCCGGGACGGCCTGTACGTAGCGGACGCGCCCCATGCATGCGCCAGGACCATTGCTGCCGCCTGCGACGCGGGAGTCAGGATCCTCAATATGACGATGCTCGAAGATGTCATACTCCACGAGAATAACCGGGTGGCCGGAGCGGTCATCAACTGGAGTCCCATCGCACACCTACCCAGGGAAATGGCGGCCCTAGATCCCGTGCTCCTGGAGTCCAGAGTGACCATGGACGCCACGGGCCACGATGCCGTTGTGCTCAAGAAGCTGGAGAGGCGGGGCCTGATCAAGCTGGCGGGCGAGGGCGCGCTCTGGATCGACAAGTCCGAGGACGCGATCGTGGAGCAGACGGGAGAGGTGCATCCCGGACTCATCGTAACAGGCATGGCGGTGGGCGCCGCGTACGGCACGCATCGAATGGGACCGACCTTCGGAGCCATGCTGCTCTCCGGCAAGAGAGCCGCCGAGGTCGCTCTGGACATCGTCCGCAACTCGGCCAAGGTCTGAGATCCAACGAGTCTCGCCCCGAAGCACTATGAAAGCCGAGATCATCTCCATCGGCACCGAGATCCTCCTCGGTGAGATCACCGACACGAACGCTCCCTATCTGGCCTCAGAGTTGCCGCTATTGGGTATCGATCTCTACTGGATTACACAGGTGGGAGACAACCGCAACAGGCTGCTGGACGCCCTGAGACGGGCATATGGCCGCTCCGACCTCACCATCCTTACCGGAGGTCTCGGACCGACAGAGGACGACGTCACGCGCGAAGCGATAGCCGAGCTTGTCGGCGAGGAGATGGCGGTCGATCCGGAGATAGAGTCGTGGCTTCGGAGCCTGTTCGAGAAGATGGCCATCGAGATGCCCCGGAGCAATCTCCGCCAGGCCAATCTCATTCCCTCGGCTCGCCCCGTTCCCAACAGACGCGGCACGGCACCGGGATGGTGGGTGGAGCATCAGGGCCGCATCATAGTGGCCATTCCGGGCCCGCCGGGCGAGATGAAGCAGATGTGGGAAACCGAGGTCAGGCCTGCGCTCAGGCAACACCTGTCCGATGAGGTAATACTCTCACGGGTCATCAAGATATTCGGTCTCACAGAGGCGACGGTCGACGAGATGGTCAGCCCTCTCCTGTCCTCCACGAACCCGACGCTCGCCGTCTATGCCAAGCCGGACGGCATCCACCTGCGCCTGACGGCCAAGAGCGCAGACCCCGAAGACGCGAGGCGGAAGATAGCCGAAGCCGAGGGCAAGCTCCGCAGAACACTGGAACCCGCTGTATGGGGAACCGATGATGACACCCTGGAGGCGCTGATCGGCGACCTGCTGAAGAAGTGGACACTGAGCCTGGCAACTATGGAATCCTGCACCGGTGGTCTGCTCGCGAATTTGATCACGGATGTCGCCGGAAGCTCGGACTACTTTCGAGGCGGCCTCGTGGCGTATACGGCAGAGGCCAAGGCGACGTTCGGTGTGGACAGGCGTCTTCTCGACAAGCACGGCACAGTGCATCCGAACATCGCGCGTGCGATGGCGGAAGCATCGCGCCACAGGCTGGGAGCCGACATCGGAATAGGTGTGACGGGCGTTGCCGGTCCCTCAGAACTCGAGGGCAAGCCGGTAGGCACTATCCACATCGCTGTTACGTCGGAAGAGAGAGACGAGGCGTTCTCCTACGTCTTCCCGGCACGGAGGCTGGAAGTGAAGCGGAGAGCGGCCTACGCAGCGCTGTTCAGGCTGCGACAGCTTCTCCTGAACGAAGCCTGAGCAAGATCAGGAGAAGACGAGGTCCAGGAACTGCTTCAGGATTCTCGCAGTGATGCCGGTAATCCTGTGCTCGCCGTAGCGGAAGTATCCCCAGGGATGAAGCCTTCCCTCCGAGTCCGGTGTCTGAGGCCTGTAGTTCATCGGATCCATGAGCGCCGCCACGCGGGCCTCAATCAGCTCCTGTACTTCGCGAGTGTTCACGGAGAAATCGTAGGGATACGGGATCGCTCCAACGAAGGGAGTGATCGAGAAGTTGCTGGAGGCCGTCACCTCCCCGTCCAGCGTGCCCAGCACCTCAACGTCCTCCGGCCTTACGCCGACCTCCTCGAAGGCCTCGCGCAGGGCGGTTGTCTCCAGTTCGCCGTCCGCCTCATCGTAAGCGCCGCCCGGAAATGAGACCTGCCCCTTATGATGCTCCAGGTCTTCGCTCCTCTTCGTCAGCACTACGTAGTAGTCGTCATCCTTCTTGTATATCGGGAGCAGCACAGCGGACAGCCTTCGGCCGGTACCCGTCATGATGCGTGGCTGCCTGTCGGAAAGTACCTCCCTTATCTCGTCCGTCCACTTCATCTTCCAGGCCGAGGCGCTGCGCGCGTCAGCCTCACCGGCGAGGAGATTCCGCCAGAGTGATTCAACTTCCTCTCTCAGCGAATCCAGGTCGGAATCGTTGTTTATCACTACGTCGGCCCACTTGGACCGCTGTGACGGCGGCATTTGCGATCTGATACGAGCCCTGGCCTGGCTCTCGGCGTAACCCTTCTGGTCCATCAGGCGCCCTATGACCTGCGACTCCGGAGATATGACAACCCACAACTGGTCGACAAGGTCGGTCCATGCCGCCTCGATGAGCAGGGCGACCTCCAGCACTATGGGGTCCTTTCCGCCGGCTCTGTACTCCTCGATCCGGTGCTCGACCATCCCGCGTATGATGGGGTGCATTATGCGGTTAAGCTGGTCGAGCGCCTCGAGATCCTGGAAGACAATCTCGGCGAGCTTGCTGCGGTCGATCTCACCGTCAGGTCCGGCGATGTCGTGCCCGAACGAGGTGATGACCTCGTCGTAGGCGGCGGTCCCCTTCCTGAACGCCTCATGCCCGACGCGGTCCGCGTCGATGACCGACGCGCCCATGTCCGAAAGCATCCGAGAAACGGTGCTCTTGCCGCTTGCTATCCCGCCTGTCAGGCCGATCACAGTCACGGATTCAATCCTCTGTTGCCCCGTCTACGCTCACGCAGCTAACAGCCCAGGCCCTTTCGGGCCTGGGCCTTTCACGTCATGTTACAACAGCCACGGGCGCTGTAACCTTCTACTCTTTGGCGAACAGGCTCACGAAATCGCCGTCGAACTCCTTCAGGAAGTTGTGCATATCGACCACGTCGTCGGTGCATACCGCTTCCTTCTCGACAAAGCGGACCTGCTCGCCGTCCATGAGGTCTGTCCGGGCCTCTTCCGACTCTCCCCGCTCGACCAGGGCGATAATGAGGCCCTGCGTGTGGCACGCGTTACAGTGCGCAGATATGAACCAGAGATCGTCCTCGTGGCCAACGATCTTGACGTCATCGGCTTCGTAGCTCTTGCCACAGACGCCGCACTTGAGAACAGAGAAGAACTTCTGAAGGAATGAATCGCCCATGATATCCCTGGCGCTGGCAGGAACGCGGTCGCAGCCTATTCCGGCCCCTGTTTGCCTTTGTCGAAGTCGGAGAGGTCCAGGCCCTCGATGAAATCACGGAAGGCCGACATGGACTCCAGCTCTTCAGGCGGGATCTCCCGTGCAGGAGTCGGCTTGCCTGTTTCCGGATCTATGATAATGCCGGCTTTCTCCAGCACCGCCTCTTCGGCGAATATGGGTACACTCACTCTCACAGCGAGCGCGATAGCGTCGCTGGGTCGGGAGTCGACTTCCATGCGTTTGCCGTCTGTGACGAGCACTATCTTGGCATAGAACGTATCGTTGTGCAGGTCATTGACGATGATGGAGTTAACGTTGGCCCCAAGCGTCTCAATAACCGAGCCCAGCAGGTCATGCGTCAGCGGGCGCGGCACCGTGACCTCCTGCAGCTTCACCGCAATGGCGTCGGCCTCGGCCGGCCCGATCCAGATGGGAAGATAGCGCTCAGCCGCCTTCTCCTTAAGGATCACCACCCGCTGATAGTTGAGCATGCTGACTCGGATGCTCTCGATTGTCATCTCAATCATGAATGCATCCTTCGGCAAGTCCAATCATATACCAGCGCCGAAGCTCATGTCAACCGCGCACAGCTACGCGGCTTGCGCGCCCGCCAATGGGATGCACAGCCCCGCCGGCATCTCGACACGATCGCCGTCACGATTGGTTCGTATTGACAGTGAGACCCCGGATGGGCTATATTCTGACAGTGTCGAGATGGGCGGTTAGCTCAGTGGTTAGAGCGCTGCGTTGACATCGCAGAGGTCACCGGTTCGAATCCAGTACCGCCCACCATTGGACCTTAGGGTTGCTGACATATCGGCTCCGTCCTGCACCATGCTGCTCGTGCCCCACTGCTGCAGAGGCGAAACCGTCCGGTTGCCCGTTCCCTGACTCCCAGAAGTCTGGTGTATGAGAAGATGTCCTCGAATCGGAGCGAAGACAGCAAAGCAGACAGGCTGGAGACACTGAGGCACTCGGCCTCTCACATCATGGCCGAGGCAGTCGTCTCGCTCTTTCCCGAAGCCAGTCTTGGAATAGGCCCGGCCACCGAGGAGGGCTTCTACTACGATTTCGACCTGCCGCGAGGCCTGACGCCCGACGACGTCGAAGCCATCGAGGCCAGGATGCGCGAAATCACGGCGACCTCCTCTCCCTTCAGGTACGAGGACCTCAGCAAGGACGAAGCCCGAAGCCTCTTCTCGTCGCAGCCATACAAGCTGGAACTGATTGAAGAGCTGGCGGACGACAGCGTCAGGATCTATCGCCAGAATGACTTCGTGGATATGTGCCGCGGGCCTCATGTCTCGAGCACCGATGAAGTGAAGGCTTTCAAGCTGCTCAGCGTCGCCGGGGCGTACTGGCGCGGGGATGAGCGCCGCCCGATGCTGCAGCGCATCTACGGCACCGCTTTCGAGACGAACGAGGAACTGGAAGACCACCTACACAAGCTCGAAGAGGCTTCAAGAAGAGACCACCGCAAGGTCGGCAGGCAACTCGACCTCTTCAGCATGCACGATCAGGCCGGGGCGGGCCTGGCATACTGGCATCCCAAGGGTGCGATGGTCCGTCACCTGATCGAAGACTTCTGGCGAAGCGAGCACTTCAAACGCGGCTATGACCTTCTCTACACGCCCCACATAGCACGTGTCGAGCTCTGGCAGACGAGCGGCCACTGGGAGTACTACCAGGACAGCATGTACGCGCCCATCGAGATGGAGGGCCAGAGCTTCCTCCTGAAGCCGATGAACTGTCCCGGACACATCCTGATCTACAAGTCGCAGCTTCGCAGCTACAGGCAACTGCCGCTCCGATGGGCGGAACTGGGCACCGTCTACCGGTGGGAGAGGTCAGGCGTGCTGCACGGGCTGACGCGGGTAAGGGGATTCACGCAGGACGACGCACACATCTTCTGCAGGCCGGACCAACTCGAGGATGAGGTTGTAGGTGTCGTCGAGTTCGCGCTGTTCATGCTGAAGACGTTCGGCTTCACCGACTACGAGGTCATGCTCTCGACACGCCCCGAGAAATACGCCGGCACGGTCGAGGTCTGGGAACAAGCCACCGACATGCTCAAGAGGGCCCTCGACCGCCTCGGGATCGACTACGAGATCGACCCGGGCGAGGGCGTGTTCTACGGACCGAAGATAGACATCTCATTGAAGGACTCGCTGGGCCGGACCTGGCAGGGCCCTACCACGCAGGTCGACTTCAACCTGCCCGAGAGATTCGATGTGAACTACGTCGGCGAGGACGGCGCAGAGCACCGCGTCGTCATGATACACAGGACCGTGCTGGGCAGCATGGAGCGCTTCCTGGGCTGTCTCATCGAGCACTACGGCGGCGCTTTCCCTACCTGGCTCGCTCCCGTACAGGCAACGCTGATTCCGATCACCGACCGGCATGTAGAATACGCCCGCCGTGTGGCTGACCAGCTTCGGGGCGATGGCATCCGGGTCGAGGTCGACGAGCGGAACGAGCGCATGAACCTGAAGATACGCGACGCACAGATGCACAAGGTGCCCTGCATGCTCATTCTGGGGGACCAGGAGGCGGAGAGTTCCACGGTGACGGTGAGACTGCGCAGCGGCGAGAACATCAAGGACCGGCCTGTTGATGAGTTCATTCAGGAGGTAAGAACATCGGTCGAGAATAGAGAAGTCAATTGATTTCTGTCTCGCGTTGTGGTATAAGGGTTCCTGAGTTTCGGGAGGAGGTTGAGTATACCTAAGCATTACACTGCAAGAGAAAGCCCGGCCAAACGCTATCGAGCCAATGAGCTGATACAGGCCAGACAGGTGCGTGTCATTGGCGAGGCAGGCGAGCAACTCGGCATCATGAACACGGTCGACGCACTGCGGAAGGCCCGCGAGCAGGATACGGATCTGGTTGAAGTAGCACCGAATGCGGAACCTCCGGTGTGTCGCATGATGGACTACGGCAAGTTCAAGTACGAGCAGGCGAAGAAGGAGAGAGAGGCCCACAAGCGTCAGGCAACGGTCGCGGTCCGACAGGTGAGGATGCGGCCGAAGACGGGCGAGCACGATATCGCGTTCAAGACCGCCCTGATAAGCAAGCTTCTCGATGAAGGCAACAAGGTCAAGGTGCTCGTGCTGTTCAGGGGTCGTGAGATATCCCACCCCCAGTTGGGGAAGCAGCTCCTGGACAAGGTCGCGGAGAAGCTGGCGGACAAGGCGAACATCGAGCGACCGGTCGCAATGGAAGGGCGCTCCATGAACATGATTCTCGCACCGGGGCCGAAGAAGGCCAAGACCGAGAAGAGCGAGAAGCCTGAGAAGGCCCAAGAGGTTGGTAATGCCTAAGATCAAGACTCACAAGGGGGCCAAGGCCCGCTTCGATGTCACCGGAACCGGCAAGATAATGCGTGTCAAGATCGGGAAGAGTCACCTTCGCCGCAAGAAGCCGAAGCGTGTGAAGCGGCTCTACGACGGCACAATGGAAGTCAACCCCTCTGTCCGCAAGCGCCTGAAGCGGTTGATGCCGGGCATCTGAAGGACACGGGTCCTTCTCCGATTACACTGCAGGGAGGTTTCCCTTGCCCCGAGCTAAGGGCGGAGCTACGACCCGCCGCAGGCACAAGAAGGTACTCAAACTCACCAAGGGGCACCGAGCGACCAAGCACAGCCTGTACCGCCGTGCTCACGAGTCGATGCTCAAATCGCTGTCCTACTCGTATGCGCACCGCAGGGAGCGGAAGGGCGACATGAGACGACTCTGGATCGCCCGCATAAACGCGGCGGCCAGGCTCGACGGACTCTCCTACAGCAGATTTATCAAAGGACTGACCGCTGCCGGGGTTGCGCTCGACCGAAAGGTGCTTGCCGAACTGGCCGTGAGCGATCCGGCTGCGTTCTCCCAACTCGTGAGCGTAGCCAGGGAGAACGTCCAGCAAGCCAATGATCAGCAAGCTTGAGGCACTGCGAGAGAGAGCGCTCAGCGAGCTAAGTGATACGGACAGCCCCGGCGACCTCGAAGCTTGGCGTGTCAGATACCTCGGCAGGAAGAGCGAGCTTACGCAGATCCTTCGCAGTCTGGGCTCATTGCCGCTGGAAGAGAAGCGTAGCGTAGGCGCTGCCTCGAATCAACTCCGGAGCCTGCTGGAGCAGAGGCTCGCAGAGAAACAGGAGTCTCTGCAGGAATCGGAGATCGCCCGCAGGGCCGAACATGAATCCCTCGATGTGACCCTCCCCGGACGGCCGCCCTCCCTTGGCCGCCTTCATCCCGCTACCCTCATGTTGCGCCAGATATGCGGTATCTTCGAGACCCTTGGATTCGAGGTCGTGGAAGGCCCCGATGTCGAGTGGGACTACTACAACTTCGAAGCACTCAATATGCCTGCCGATCACCCCGCCCGCGACATGTGGGACACGCTGTGGGTTGACTACACGAACGATAAGGGCGAGCACCCTATGCTGCTTCGGACGCACACTTCGCCGATGCAGATCAGGGTCATGGAGACACGGAGGCCGCCCGTCCGCGTGGTGGTACCTGGGAAGGTCTATCGCTACGAGGCGACCGACGCTACACACGAGGCGATATTCTATCAGGTGGAGGGCTTCGCCGTAGACACCAATATCACCATGGCCGATCTCAAGGGCACGCTTTTCCAGTTCGCAAGGCGGCTCTTCGGCGAAGAAAGGAAAGCCCGATTCAGGTGTGACTACTTCCCCTTCGTTGAGCCCGGGGTGGATATGGCCATAGACTGCTTCCAGTGCGAGGGCAAGGGGTGCCGCCTGTGCTCGGGTACCGGCTGGATCGAGATCCTCGGTGCCGGGATGATCCATCCGGATGTCATGAGCCGCGTGGGCTATGACCCGGACGAATTCACCGGCTTCGCCTTCGGTATCGGT
This sequence comes from uncultured Dehalococcoidia bacterium, assembly GCA_964574685.1. Classification (GTDB taxonomy): domain Bacteria; phylum Chloroflexota; class Dehalococcoidia; order SZUA-161; family SZUA-161; genus CAZGDV01. The sequence continues at coordinate 28,806 of CAZNOI010000022.1, read as the reverse complement.
GTGGAACGAATGAGTATGTTGAAGCATGGAATCGACGATATCCGGCTCTTCTACTCGAACGACCTCAGGTTCCTGCGGCAGTTCTAGTCATGAAGGTATCTCTCAACTGGCTCAAGGACTATGTCAATCTCCGCCTTCCTGCACGCGAGCTTGCCCACTTAATCACCATGGCCGGGACCGAGGTCGAAAGCGTTGAGATGCTGGGCAAGGACTGGGATAACGTGTACGTGGGACTGGTCACGCGTCTCGACAAGCATCCCAACGCCGACCGGCTGCAACTTGCCACGATAGACCTCGGCTCGGAATCGGTTACGGTGGTCACCGGTGCGCCGAATCTGGCGGTCGACCAGCGGGTGCCCTTCGCCAAGGTGGGAGCGCAACTGATTGACGGCCACACCGGCAAGCTCGAGAAGCTCAAACCCGCGAAGATTCGTGGGGTCAAGTCAGAGGGAATGGTGTGTTCCGAGAAGGAACTCGGCATATCCGACAGCCACGAAGGGATAATGATACTGCCCGAGGACGCACCGATCGGTGCGTTGCTTGCCGACTACCTGGGCGACACAGTGCTCGACATGTCGCCGACGCCGAACCGACCGGACTGCCTCTCAATGATCGGTATAGCGAGGGAGGTAGCGGCTCTAACGGGAGAGTCACCAAACGTACCTGAAATCCTCTACGATGAGGAAGACGAGCCTATTGACGGTCGCGTTGCAGTGGAAATCCACGACCCGGAACTGTGCCCCAGGTACTGTGCCGCGCTCATCAGTGACGTCAAGATCGGCCCTTCGCCGCCGTGGATGCAGCAAAGACTGCTGGCGGCGGGAATGAGGCCCATCAGCAACGTTGTCGATATCACCAACTATGTCATGCTCGAATACGGCCAGCCCCTTCACGCCTTCGACTACGACCAGGTCAAGGAGCACAGGGTGATCGTTCGCCGGGCCGGCGAAGGAGAGCGGCTGTACACTCTCGACGGCGTGGAGAGAGCTCTGGACACTGATATGCTCGCCATCGCCGACGCCGGTGAGCCCATAGCCCTTGCCGGCGTTATGGGCGGCGCCGAAAGTGAGGTCATCGAGGTTACGAAGACGATACTGCTGGAGTCGGCCAACTTCCATGGCGGCAGCATCAGGCGTACTTCGACGCGGCTGGGTTTGCGAAGCGAGGCGTCCTCTCGGTTCGAGAAGGGTCTGAGCCCTGGTCTCTCTCCGATCGGTCTGCGAAGGGCCGTACAACTGCTGGTCGAGCTAGCAGGCGGGAAGGCGGCAAAGGGCATAGTCGACGCATATCCGGGCCGGAAGGAAGCCGAGGAGATAGACTTACCTCGAAAGCGTATCGGACGAGTTCTGGGTATCGAGCCACCGCAGGAGCGCGTCGTTGAAGTGCTGAAGCTGCTCGGGTTCGAATGCCGCACGACCTCTGCAGACGGCGACCTTATGGTTACGTTGCCCTACTGGCGTACCGACGTGAAGCAGGCCGACGACCTGATCGAGGAAGCCGCAAGAATCATTGGCTACGACGAGATACCGACCACCATCCTGCACGGGGAGATCCCCGACAGGCCCCCCAGGCCGCTTCAGGAGCTGAGGAACAGCATCTGCAACATACTCACGGGATGCGGCATGCAGGAGGTTATCACGTACTCCTTGGTCAGCAGGGCAATTCTCGACAGGGTCGACCCCGAAGGCAGCCTCGGGCCCCGTGTGAGGGTCGCAAACCCGATGAGCTCCGAGCAGGAGTACATGCGGACCAGCCTCAGGCCAGGCCTGCTGTCGGCTCTGGCCTCCAACCAGAGGCATTCCGAAGGCGGCATCAGGCTGTTCGAGGCGGGGAGGCTCTACTTCGCGCGTTCGGACGGACTCCCCCGGGAATCGGAGATGGCGGCCGGCATACTGTGCGGCCCGAGGCAGGACAAATCATGGTTGTCGGAGGATGAGACGCTTGATTTCTACGACGCGAAGGGCGTCCTGGAGATTCTCTTCTCACGGCTACACGCCGAAGTCCTCTTCGAGAAAGCAACGGACCCCGTCATGATGCCGGGGAGAACGGCGGCGATTCTTGCAGGAGGAAAGAGAATCGGGACTTTCGGAGAGGTCCACCCACGGACCGCGGCAAGCTTCGACATTGCCCCTGGGCCGGTTGCCTTGTTCGAGGTGAACCTGGAGGAATTGCTCTCAACGGTCAATCGCGAAATCAGATACACGCCGCTACCCAAGTTCCCGGAGATACTGCGCGATCTCGCCCTGGTTGTCGACTGGAAGGTGGAAGCGCAGGACGTGCAGGACATCATACGCAGCTTCCCGCTTGTCAGCCAGGTTCGTGTCTTCGATGTCTATACGGGCAAACAGGTACCGGATGGGAAGAAGTCTCTCGCGTTCTCCGTCCACTACCAGTCTCACGAGCGCACGCTCACCGACCAGGAGGTCGACAAGACCCAGCAGAAGATTATCGAGAGACTTGGCCGTGAACTCGGCGCCACCCTCAGAAGCTGAACGGCTCAAACCGCTTCCGTTCCCTGGTCGCCATGCCCCGACAATGCTAGAATCCGGCAAAGCTGTGCTGTATCAGCCAGGAGCGACGGTTCTATGGAAGTGATCCCGGCCATCGACCTGAGAAACGGAAAGTGTGTACGGCTGTATCAGGGAGACTACGACAGGGAGACTGTATTCTCGGAGGACCCGGTGTCCATGGCGCTTCGCTGGCAGGCAGAGGGGGCAAAGAGGCTGCACCTCGTGGACCTGGATGGCGCCAGGGAGGGTGAGCCCAGGAACCTGGAGGTCGTGAAGAGGATAGTGGAAGCCGTGGAAGTGCCGGTCGAGTTGGGTGGGGGCATTCGTACACTCGCCACGGTCGAGGAGATCCTGGGACTCGGCGTAGACCGCGTCATACTGGGCACCGCTGCTGTCGAGAAAGCCGGGCTGGTGCCCGACGCATGCTCCAGGTTCGGCGAACGTATCGTCGTTGGAGTGGACGCACAGGACGGCATGGTTGCGACTCAAGGATGGCTGAAGAAGTCAACTGTGAGGGCCGTCGAGCTGGCGGAAGCTGCAGTCCGTGGAGGCGCCCGCCGCCTGATCTACACGGACATCAGCCGCGACGGCACACTGACCGCTCCCAATTTCGAGGGCGTGACAGAGATGGTCAAGCACGTGGCGGTGCCGGTCATAGCGGCCGGCGGCGTGACGAAGGTCGAGCATCTGATCAGGCTGGCCGAGATCGGCGCTGAGGGTGCAGTGGTCGGAAGAGCCGTCTATACAGGTGACCTGGAACTGGGCGAAGCACTGCGTGCGGTCGGCCGGTCCACAACGGAATGAAAGCCGGAGGGGTCTGATAGCGATGAAGTTCGACGATAAGGGGCTACTGCCCGCGGTCGTGCAGGATGCCGACACGCATGAAGTACTCATGCTTGCTTACATGAACCAAGAGGCGCTGGACAGGACCCTGGAGACGAAGCAGGCATGGTTCTACAGCCGCAGCAGGCAGGAGCTGTGGCACAAGGGCGCAACATCAGGGAACATCATGGAGGTGCGCAAGGCTCTGTATGACTGCGACGAGGATACTGTACTGCTGCTAGTGAAGCCCGCCGGCCCCGCCTGCCACACCGGGAACCGGACCTGTTTCTACCGGGAGTTCCCCTGACTCCCCCGCGTCTGCCTTAAGTACGTCCTTCAGCGCGGCTATGGCCACCTCGATCTGGTCGTCGTCGGGAGGGTTGGTGGTCATGGACTGCAGTGCGAGACCCGGCCTAAGAAGCAATCGCACTATGGGGTTCTCCGCGTGAGCCGCGAAGAACTTGATCAACTCATAGCTCACAGCGGCTATGGCCGGCAATATCGCCAGCCTCTCAAGGAACCTGATAACCAGGGGCGGATCTCCAAGGAATGCGTGGGCTACTATGGCTATCACGAGTACGAAGAGCAGGAAGCTGGTGCCGCAACGAGTGTGCGCGGTCCCGTACTTGCGCACGTGCTCCACATCCAGCGGTTCTCCTGCCTCGTAGGCATTTATGGTGGCGTGTTCGGCGCCGTGATATGCAAAGACCCGCCGGATATCAGCCATTAGGGTCATCGCCTTGAGGTATATCAGGAAGATGATGAGGCGGATCACGCCGTCCGCCACGTTGCCGATAACCGGCGAGGACACATGCGGATCGATCGCGAAGTGGATGATGAGGAGGGGAATGGCCACGAAGAGTCCGATAGCCAGAAGAAGGCCAAAGCCCACACTGCCCCAAAGCATCGGCGTGGTGACTTCCTCCTCCTGGTCCTCGACGGCTATCGATGCGGAGTAAAGGAGCGCCCTTATCCCGATAATGAGGGTCTCTACAAGCACCACCGTGCCGCGCAGCAGGGGGATATCACGCAGGCGCGTACTGGAGAAAAAGCCGAAGGGCTCATCTCTCAAGGCGATTCCGCCGTTGGGCCGCCTTACTGCCGTGGTGATCTTGGTGCGACCGCGCATCATTACACCTTCGATCACCGCCTGACCCCCGTAGTAGAACTTCTTCGCCATTCAGAACATACAAGAAAGGGGCGAGTCAACTCGCCCCCTGCACCTCATCGCTGCGGACATCTCAGTCCTGGATCTTGAATCTCCGCTTGAAGCGCTCGACCTGGCCGCCGGTGTCCACGATCCTTCGCCCGCCGCTGAAGAAGGGATGGCACTTGCTGCAAACGTCCACCTTCAGCAGGGTCTTGGTGGAACGTGTCTCGAAGCTGTTGCCACAGGCACAGACCACCTTCGCGTCTTTGTACTCGGGATGGATACTCTTCTTCATGCGCCGCCTCCGCCCTCCGAGGGCAGTATGCTCGCGATTCGTCTCCCGCCACGCCCCCATCCGAACTTGACGACCCCATCTCTCAGGGCGAACAGCGTGTGGTCGCGGCCCAGGCCGACGCTCTCTCCTTGATGAATTCGCGTGCCCCTCTGTCGTACTATGATGGTACCGGCAGTGACTTCCTGGCCGTCGAACCTCTTCACGCCGAGTCTCTTCGGCTGGCTGTCACGGCCCAAGCGCGTGCTTCCTCCACCTTTCTTGTGTGCCATCTTGCTACCTCTTAACGCCTCAGCCGGTCAATATTTCCTTGACGGCAAGCCTCGTGTAAGGCTGCCTGTGGCCCTTCTTCCTACGGTATCTCACCTTGGGCTTGTACTTGAAGACGAGAACCTTGTCGCCTTTACCCTCTTCCACAACGGTGGCTACTACCTTCGCGCCTTCGACTGTCGGCCTCCCCACGGTGACCTTCTCTCCGTCCGACACAAGGTATACCCTGTCCAGTTCCACTGTCTCGCCAGCCTCAGGCAACCTCTCTACATCCAGCACCTGACCGGGCGATACCTTGTACTGCTTGCCTCCGGTCTCAAATACAGCGTATATGATGAACCTCCGGCCCGAAAAGGCCAATCAACAGCAGATTCTAGCAAGCACGAGTTGGCCTGTCAAGGCAAACCGGCAGCCGCCGACTACTCGTCCGCCTCTGCCGTGCTGAACACAAGCCCTTCGTGGCTGACATCCACCCTGACTGTTTCGCCCTCCTTGAACTCACCCTGAAGGATCCTCTTGGAGAGCGGGTTTTCGACCTCCCGTTGGATTACACGCCTGAGAGGACGCGCGCCAAAGACCGGGTCGAAACCCTCTCTGGCCAGCCATGACTTTGCGCCCTCGGTCAGATCAACCGTTACCTTTCTGTCCTCCAGTCGCTTCCTCAGCTCGTTCATCAGAAGATCGACGATCTCCCTTATCTGTTCCTCGGTCAGGGGCTGGAAGATGATGGTTTCGTCAACGCGGTTGAGGAACTCGGGCCTGAATGTCTGCTTCAGTGCGCTCTCAATGGCGCCCTTCAAGCGCTTTTGCTCACTGACGGTCTGAGAGTCGTGGCGGAAGCCAAGCGAGCCCCTCTGGAATTCCTGACTCCCCAGGTTCGACGTCATTATGACGACCGTGTTCTTGAAGTCCACGGTTCTCCCGTGGCCGTCGGTCAGTCTCCCGTCCTCCAGTATCTGAAGCAGGACGTTGAAGACGTCGGGATGAGCCTTCTCCACTTCGTCGAGCAGCACGACCTTGTATGGACGGCGTCGCACAGCTTCAGTGAGCTGCCCGCCCTCCTCATAGCCGACGTAGCCGGGCGGTGCGCCAATCAACCTGGACACCGTGTGCTTCTCCATGTATTCAGACATGTCCAGCCGAATCATAGCTTCCTCTTCATCAAAGAGGAACTCGGCGAGAGCCCTGGCAAGCTCCGTCTTGCCTACACCAGTCGGCCCCAGGAAAATGAAGCTGCCAATAGGCCTCCTGGGATCCTTGAGGCCGGCCCTGGCTCGTCTGATGGCGTCTGAGACCGCGTCTACGGCCTCATCCTGGCCTACCACACGCCTGTGAAGAGCTTCCTCCATGTGGATCAGCTTCTCCGTCTCCGCCTCCATCATTCGGCTTACAGGTATGCCGGTCCATTTGGACACCAGTTCAGCGATAGCATCCTCGCCGACTATCTCCTCGATCTTCTGCTCCTGCAGCCACTTCTCCCGATGCGACCTGTGCTCTTCCTCAAGCTCGACTCTCTCTGCCTTGAGGCTGCATGCCTGCTCGTAGTCGCCACGCTGCGTGGCGGCTTCCTCCTCATTGGCGAGCCGCTGGATCTCCTTCTCCAGTTTCTTGACCTCAGGCGGTGCACTCTCTGCCTCGATTCTCAATTTGGAGGCAGCTTCGTCGATCAGGTCGATGGCCTTGTCGGGCAAGAACCTATCGGAGATGTAACGATGGCTCAGCCTGGCAGCAGCAATGAGTGCAGAGTCGTCGATCTGTATCTTGTGATGTGCCTCGTACCTTGGCCTGAGGCCGCGGAGTATCTCCACAGTATCCTCTTCGGAGGGTTCCTCGACATAGACCGGCTGGAACCGTCTCTCCAGAGCCCGGTCCTTCTCGATGTACCTGTGATATTCATCGAGAGTGGTCGCGCCAACGCACTGCAACTCGCCCCTAGACAGAGCCGGTTTCAGCATATTCGAAGCATCTATCGATCCCTCTGCTGCCCCGGCGCCGACAACGGTATGAAGCTCGTCGATGAAGAGCACTATCTCGCCCTGTGCACGGCGGATCTCGTCCATCACGGCCTTGAGCCTCTCCTCGAACTCACCGCGGAACTTGCTGCCGGCTACCAGCGCACCCATGTCGAGCGCCAGCAATCGACGCCCCTTCAGAGCGTTCGGCACATCATCAGCAACGATTCTTTGCGCCAGCCCCTCCGCTATGGCTGTCTTGCCTACCCCGACCTCACCGATGATGGCAGGGTTGTTCTTGGTGCGCCGTGTCAGGACCTGCACCACCCTCTTGATCTCCTCATCACGGCCGATTACGGGGTCCAGGTTGCCCTCACGCGCAAGCTTGGTGAGGTCGCGGCTGTACTTCTCCAGAGCCCGGTACTTGGTCTCGGCGCGCGGGTCCGTTATGCGCTGCCCTCCTCTGATAGACTGAAGGGCACCGTATATCTTCTCCCGATCGACACCGAACTCTGCTAGGATGTTGGCCGCCTCTCCACCACGCTCCAATGCAATAGCTATCAGCAGGTGCTCCGCACCAACGAACTCATCTTTGAACCTGTCGGCCTCTTCCGACGCGGCCTGCAGCAGTCGCTCGATCCGGGGCGTCGGGTATATCTGACCTCCCTGGTACGAGACAGTCGGCGCTCTTGACAGCACTTGCTCGACCCTCTCGCGCAGCCGGGCCGTGTCGACTCCCAGCTCTTTCAAGACCTCGACCGCGACGCCGCCCTCCTGCTGCATCAGTGCCGACAGGACGTGTTCAACATCCCACTGATTCTGGCTCAGACGCCGGACCAGCTCCTGCGAGCCAGCCAGCACCTCTTGCGCCTGCTCCGTGAACTTCTCTGGTTTCATCATTCCACTCTCGCTCTACCGAAGCGCATTAGTAGTGTCACTCGCCGGGCACGCTTTCCGACAGCATCCTCAAACTACGCCTCATTTCCTCCATCTCACGCTCCATTTCAATCATACGCCCCGACATGCGCATGATGACTTCAACGCCAGCGAGGTTGACACCGAGGTCATCCATAAGCGTCTTGATACGCCGAAGGCGCTCCACATCGTCCTGGGAGTACAGCCGACGGTTTCCCTGCGACCTCGATGGCTGCACCAGGCCCACGCGCTCATAGTACCTGAGAGTCTGGGCATGCAGGCCCACCATACGCGCAGCGACGCTTATTATATAGCACGGTTCTGAACCTTCAAAAGTCATCATCAACCTCCAACAGCGGTAAGCTCCTCACACTGCTAGGCCCTCAGTGACCTCAACTCCTCGAACAGCTCCTTCTCACGCTTGGAAAGCTTCGCAGGCAACTGGATATTCACCTTCGCGAATAGGTCGCCTCGTCCGCTTGCACCAAGGTGAGGCATGCCCCGTCCCGTCAGGCGGAACGACTTCCCATTCTGGGTCTCAGGAGGAATCTTCAGGGCAAGCTTCTTCCCTTCCAGAGTCGGCACCTCGATCTCGCCTCCCAGCATGGCGTCGGTCAGTGGTACCGGCACGTCGACATAGAGATCATCGCCGGTACGCTTGAAGCGGGGATGCGGTTTCAAGGACACACGCAGATACAGGTCACCTGCGGCTCCTCCGCCTATTCCCTGACCACCCTTGCCGGCGATTCTGACCCTTGAGCCGTCTCTGACCCCGGCCGGCACCTTGACCTCGATCCGTTGCGGGCGAAGCACTCTGCCGCTCCTGCCACAGTTCGGACAACCCTCGCCCTTGCAACTCGGGCATATTTCCTCAACCTGAGTTTCGAGCAGCCTCGTCGCGCCCTCAAAAGCTTCCTCCAGAGACACCTCCACAGGGTGTTCGATGTCCTGGCCGCGCATCGACGCGCGCCGGCCCCTTCGGCCGGCCATATCGCCCAAAATGGAATCGAATATGTTGCCGAAGCCGCCACCACCACCCAGGTCCTCGAAGTGGAATGTGGTCCCCTGGCCGGGACCGCCCTCGGAGAAGTCCCAGTAAACGTTCTGGCCGCCGGAACGTGCTCCGGCCCCTGCTCTGGCGCCTGCCTGCTCGAACTGGTCAGCGTACTGCCAGTTCTCCCCATACTTGTCGTATTTCTTCCTCTTCTCGGGGTCCGAGAGTACCTCGTGAGCCTCGTTGATCTCCTTGAACTTGCCCTCCGCCGACTTGTCACCCGGGTTCACGTCGGGATGGTACTTGCGAGCCAGTTTCCTGTATGCCTGCTTGATGTCCTTGGCGCTGGCCTTCTTGTCCACACCCAGTATCTTGTAATAGTCCTTCCCTGCCATACCGTTACCTCCGGCTCTCTGAACGCGATTATAATAGTTGATATGTCTTTGTCAAGTGACCTATGGCACATCTCTAACATGAGGCGTTGAGTTTTATTGCTTCGCAGTTGATTCCAAGGTATAGAGCTGCAATATCAGCTTTCTTGCCGCAGCTTCGCGGGCTGGTGAACCCGGCTCATACCGTGCCTTGACCACCACAACAGCCGGCACTGTATCGGCCACGAGACTTCTCGTCGCGATGGTTCGCTTGACTGAACGGACAGGACGACCATATAATGGCTCAAGGGAGATACCCAGGAGGAAGCCAAGGTGCCTGATGAGGAGGGGTGGAGTCACCGGGGCAGAGTGTCTCTCCAGAGCACAGGCTGCAAACTGAACCAGGCTGAGATCGAAACGCTTGCCCGCCAGTTCGAAAGCGCAGGCTATCGGGTTGTATCCCCGGAGGAGCCCGCAGACATCTTCCTGCTTAACACCTGCACCGTAACACACGTCGCCGACCGCAAGTGCCGGAACCTTCTTCGCCGATCTAGGGCCCGCAACCCGCGCAGTCTCATCGTGGCAATCGGCTGCTACGCGGACAGAGCAAAGCACGAGTTGACTCAAGCCACAGAAGTCGACCTGGTGCTCGGCAACAAGGACAAAGGCGAAGTCCTGCCAGCGATACAAAGGCGAATCGACCCTGGCGCACACGCGAGCGCGACGCGCCGGGACTCGACCGGGAGCCGCCGTACACGCTCACTTGTCAAGATACAGGAAGGCTGCAGCCGGCATTGCTCCTTCTGCATAGTGCCCCACGTCCGGGGAGCCGAACACAGCAGAACCGAGGATGATGTGCTGGCGGATGTCCACTTGAGAATCGAAGAAGGTAGCTGTGAAGTCGTCTTGACCGGAACCAGAATCGGCAAATACAGCGGTAAGGGCGGACTGGCGGGGCTGATTGAGAGGATACTCAGCGAGACCACCCTTCCGAGGCTTCGCCTGTCATCTCTCGAACCCCGTGACGTGACACCGGATTTGCTTCGGCTGTGGGAGGACAGCAGACTCTGCCCCCACATCCACATGCCGCTTCAGAGCGGGAGCGACAACGTCCTTAAGCAAATGGGTCGCGACTATACGACACGCCGATACCTTGAGGCAGCGGAGATGGCGCGGCAGGCGATACCCGACCTGGCCCTCACTACTGACATAATGGTCGGCTTCCCCGCAGAGGGCCGGCAGGAGTTCGAAGAGTGCATGACCTTCTGCCGGGAGATCGGTTTCGCCCGGATGCATGTCTTCCCCTTCTCTCCCAGGCACGGTACGAGCGCCGCAGCGATGCCGGACCAGGTGCCACCGGAGGAGAAGGAGAGGCGCAAGAGGATGATGTTGGGCCTGGCGAGTGCAAGCAGTCGACGCTTCCGGGAAGCGTTCCTCGGCCGCAGGATGGCCGTGTTGTGGGAGGCGAAAAAGGGGGGCTCCTGGCAGGGTCTGACCGGCAACTACATCAGAGTATATGCGGACAGCCGTGAGCCACTGGCAGACTGTGTGAACAACGTCGACCTGATAGCAGCCAGGCGGGAAGGCCTGGCAGGGCGGATCGCGAGCCCACGTGGGCTTTGCCGCGGCGCAAGGGGGTTGTGACCATGAACGGTTCAGAAATCGCCTATCTGATTCTCTTCTTCGTGTGTCTGGTGCTATCGGGGTTCTTCTCCAGCTCGGAAGTAGCTTTCGTATCATTGCAGAAGCTGCGGCTCCGACACCTCGCCGACACGGAGGGCGGAGCAGCCAGAGAGGTAGCGGCGATGACGGAGAGGCCTGAGAGGCTTCTCACCACCATCCTGCTCGGCAACAACCTCGTGAACACGGCAGCCGCCGCCCTGGCAACCGCGCTCGCCACCTCGCTGCTCACTAGCGAGAGCTACGCGGTACTGGCGGCGACCGGCGGTGTCACCGTTCTGCTTCTCATATTCGGAGAGGTATTCCCCAAGACCGTGGCGACCAGGCATGGTGAGCGAATGGCACTGCTCTACGCCGCGCCCATGCGAGTCCTGATACTCGTACTCTCTCCGATTGCCGGGGTGTTCGTCTGGATTGCGGACAAGCTGGCACGAGCGCTCGGAGCCGTGGCCGAGCCTCAGGCTCTGGTTAGCGAGGACGAGATCCGCACGGCCGTCTCGGTCGGAGCCGAGGAAGGAACGCTTGTCATGTCCGAGGCGGAGATGGTGGAGCGCGTATTCCGTTTCGGAGATAGACAGGTTGACGAGGTCATGACACCGCGCACAGACATACAGTGGGTGGAGAAAGGCACGAGCCTCCCCGAGTTCCTTGCCAAGTATACCGAGTATCCGCATTCGAGATTCCCGGTCTACGAGGAGACCATAGACAACGTGATAGGCGTTCTGTGGATCAAGGACGTGCTGATGGCGCAGGCGAAGGGCAAGCTAGAATCAAACGGGCCCGTGGATGAACTGGCCCGGCCTGTCTACTTTGTGCCGGAAAGCAAACCGCTGGCGGAGCTGTTCACCGAGCTTCAGGAGACAGGGAACCAGCTAGCCATGGTGGTCGACGAGTTCGGCGGGACGGCGGGGCTTGTGACGATGGAGCAGCTTCTGGAGGAGATAGTCGGAGAGTTCGGCGACGAGTTGGCGCGCGTCCGCAAGAACTTTGAGACCATCGATGAGAACAACGTCCAGATTGACGCCGGCATGCGTATCGAGGAAGCGAACCAGAAGCTTGACCTGGAGATCCCTGACGGCGAGTACGAGACCGTAGCGGGTTTCGTCCTCAGCCAACTGGGTCATATTCCGAAAGAGGGCGAGCAACTTATCTGCAGCGACCTGAGGTTTGTTGTGACCGAGATGAAGGGAGTCAAGATCGAGAAGATCCTTATCACCAAGGAGTAGGATGCAGCGCCTTAGAGTTCGATTCCGCAGAGGCGAGGAGATCAAATACATCACTCACCTGGACCTGATGCGCCTGTGGCACCGTGCTATGCGAAGGGCGGGTATCCCGCTCCTCTACTCCCAGGGTTACAGTCCACACCCGCGTATTTCTCTCGCGGCACCGCTGGCCATCGGCACGACCAGCGACGGAGAGTTGATGGACGTTCATCTGGAGAGACGCGTCTCGCCGCATCATTTCGACAGGACCGTGAGCACACAGCTACCGGGGGGTGTTTCCATAGTTGAAGTAACTGAGGTGAGCCCGACTGTCCCATCGCTCCAGAGTCAGGTGCGCGCGGCGGAGTGCGTGGTCACTGTGGAGACGGACAGGAGTCGAGACGAGGTAGAGGACGCGATAGAGGACGTGCTGGGAAGGGAAACCATACCCTGGCAGCATACAAGGAACAAGGAGATTCGCAAGTACGACCTCAGGGCCCTCATAGACGACCTGTGGTTGATAGACATGCGACCGCCCGTATGCGAATTGGGGATGCTTCTCCGGTGTGACAGTACGGGGACGGGCAGGCCCGAGCAGGTTGCGGCGGCCCTCGGTTTTGAGCAGCCGCCCACTGCCATACGCCGCACCAGACTCAAGCTGGCCAAACCAGCCAGGATCGGCCATCGCAGGTAGGCTGCAAATGGCCGAGCAGACCGCCGATACCGGTTCCCGGCGAAGAGCCCGGGAGTATGCCAGAGCCGCCAGGCGCGCGCTGGCTGCTGAACTCTTAGTCGGCTTCGGTTTCCTGCTTGCAGTGCTACTGAGCGGTGCCTCAGAGGGCCTGAGCGGGATCCTCGACCTGCCCCATCCGGCCGGGGTTGCCGCGTATACAGTAGTCCTGGCGGTGGGCTACACGGTGATCACAACAACTCTGACATACTACTCAGGGTACGTGCTGCCCCATCGGTTCGGCATGTCCCATCAGGACCTGAAGTCATGGCTGACCGACCGGGCCAAAGAGACGGCCGTGGCCGGAAGCCTCGGCCTGGGCCTGGTGGTCGCAGTCTACCAGGTCATGCTTGTCTCTCCGGACCTGTGGTGGCTCTGGGCATCCGTGCTTATGGTGCTGGTCATGGTGGTGCTGACCGGACTGGGCCCGGTTGTCATCCTGCCTCTCTTCTTCCAGACGAAGCCGCTGGCGGATTCCGAAGTAAGGGACAGGTTACTGAACCTGGCGCGCCGGAGCGGGACGCGCGTAGCGGACATTCGTGAGGTAGGCCTCGACGAGAAGACTCCAGCGGGAAATGCTATGCTAATGGGTTGGGGCAGGACAAGACGTATCGCCATAAGCGACACCGTTCTCTCCGCGTACGCGCCGGACGAGATTGAGGTAATCATGGCGCACGAGCTGGGGCACGATAGGCACGGGGATGTTGGGAAGATGATGGCTGCTCAGGCGCTCTTCATTCTACTGGCGCTCTACCTGTCGCACGTCGCTCTGAAGTGGTCCTGGCCGGGGCTGGGCCTGGACGCGCAGTGGGACATCGCGGGGCTTCCCCTGATTGCATTGGTCGCGGGTGCCACAGGGCTGGCATTCATGCCTCTATCGAACACGCTGAGCAGGCATCTCGAGCTTTCGGCGGACAGGTACTCACTACAGATGACTGAGAACCCCAGGGCCTTCGCTTCGATGCTCAGCAGGCTGACAGAGCAAAACTTGGCGGAGTCCGAACCGCCCAGATGGGTGGAGACTCTGCTGCACGACCATCCCCCGCCATACAGACGCCTGAAGCTCGCGGAAAGCCATAAAGCATCCAAGGAGCCAACATGAGACTGATCCTGGCCAGACACGGGCAGACGGACTGGAACAAGCAGCGGCGCATACAGGGACGTTCGGACATAGAACTCAACGAAGTGGGCAGGTCACAGGTAGAGATGCTCAGCCAGGCCCTGCGGGGGGAACAAGTCAGCGCCATATACTCGAGTCCACTGAAGCGGGCCAGATACACGGCCGAAGCAATAGCCCGGTTCCACGATACGCCGGCTGTCACCCTGCAAGGGCTGCAGGAGATCGATGCGGGCCAGGTCGACGGGATGACCTACGAGGAGATGGACCGCCATCACAGTGAGTTCCTGGCGAAGTGGGTGGAGGACTGCTCGTCTGTAGCCCCACCGGGGGGCTGCTCACTGCCGCAACTGCAGGACGAGGTCTGGGAAGCCATCCAATACATATGCTTCAGGCATGCGGGGCGATCAGGTTACGGGCGGACCTCTGAGAGGGAGACGGTGGTCGCCGTGGCACACTTCTTCCCTATCGTAATAGCGGTCTGCCGAGTCCTTGGCCTGCCCCTCTCGGAATGCCGCAGGCTGAAGCTGGAGGTGGCGTCCATCACTCGACTCAACTTCAACGAAGACGTGACTGTGCTGTCCTCGTGGAACGACACCTGCCACCTCAGGCGGTAGACGATGAAACGGCAACGGACGCCGCTCCTCGACAGGGTGCTAGAGTTTGTTCGGCGGCACAACCTGCTGGCTGCGGGCGATCGAGTGGTCGTCGCCGTGTCCGGGGGGCCTGATTCGGTATGCATGCTGCATATCTTGAACGACCTGCATGTCGAACTGGGAATCGATCTGCAAGTGGCCCACTTGGACCACATGCTTCGCGGTGCGGAGTCGGACGCCGATCTTGTATACGTGGAAGGCCTGGCGCGGAAGCTCGGCTTGCCCGCAACAGTCGAGCGCGTGGACGTCGAAGCCTACAGGAGACAGCATCGATTGTCCGTCGAGGAGGCGGCGCGAGAGGCCCGATATGGCTTCCTGACTTCCGTCGCACAGGGATTAACGTACAGCAAGATCGCAGCAGGTCACACAGCCGACGACCAGGTCGAGACCATACTTATGCATCTGATCAGGGGTGCAGGGCTGCACGGACTCCGCGGGATGCAGCCGGCATGTGAACTGAGATCCGGTGAAGGAGGGCCCGGGCTGACACTCGTCAGGCCGCTGCTTGCGGTAGCGCGAGCCGAGACCGAGTCGTATTGCGCGGAACACGGTCTCTCTCCCCGCATGGACCAGTCAAACAGTGCACTGGTGTACCAGCGGAACAGTATACGGTTGGACCTGCTCCCTCTTCTCAGAAGCTACAATCCCGAGATCGAAACAGCCCTGCTCCGAACTGCATCTACTGTTTCTATCGATATGGAGTTCCTGGAGCTCGCCGCGTCGGCGCTCTGGGGCTCAGTTATGACTGAGACCGACGCAGGCATTGTCATCAACAGGGCCGCGTTCGACCAGCTTCACCCGGCGCTCAAACGGCACATCGTTCGCCTCTCCATCCGACACCTCCTTGGCGACCTGAAGGATGTCGAGGCCCTGCATATAGAGGCTGTCGTGGATGGCATGGCCGAGTCGACAGGCAAGAGGCTGTCGCTCCCGCGAGGTCTGGAGTTTCGCTCCGGCTATGAGGGAGGAGTAATCGCGCGGGGAGGCGAACAGAACTGCCCCTATCCTCCCATCCACGGCGAGCACAGGCTCAACGTACCGGGCAGTACACGGGTCGGGGATTGGACCATTGAAGCGACCGTACTCGACAACAAGATCAAGCTGCACGAGCCTCCCCCAACCACCGCTTATCTCGATCTGGATATGGCTGGCAACGAGCTAACCGTGCGTACCTGGAGGCGAGGTGACAGGTTCCAGCCTCTGGGCATGGAGGGCACCAAGAAACTGCACGACTTCTTCGTGGATGAGAAGGTCCCCCGCGACTGGCGAGCGCATATTCCCCTCGTCTGCTCGGCTGGGCAGGTAGTCTGGGTTGTCGGCTATCGAATCGGTGAAGCCGCATGCCTCACGGCGGCGACCAGTCGCATACTCCGCCTTGACTTCGTCAAGCCCTGAGCCTGCGCAACGCGTAGCCCACTGAAGTGCGCCTTAGGACCATCCTACCGATGCAGGAAGGGACGCAATACCCCTCCGACTCTGATTCCGTTTGGTGGAATTCCCGGAAGCTCCATCAAACATCTTGCATGTCCGGGAAATACTGGTATAATACCCTCGCAATTGGTTCTCCGACCTGCTCTGCCTAAAGAGTTCTCCATGGCAGACGGGCGATAGGGTGTCGCTGGAAACGGCGCCGCCTCCCGTAGTTGGAAAGGAGGACGGCGAGTGGTGGTGCTCGCGATCAAGGCACTTCCCTTCCTTTGGGTAGTGCCTTTTCTTTTTGCCTCAACTGGAAGGACCGGCCGATCGCACCTAGCCCGTCGCACAACTGAATAACGTTCTCCGAGCCTCCCCTCCTGTGGGCTACTGCCTATGGGGGCAGGCCGATAGGGCGTTGCTGGAAACGGCATCGCCTCCCGCATTTGAAAAGGAGGATGAAATGGTGTTCAAGTATCGCGCCTGCGGTCGCCAAACAGGCACCGAGAGAGACCCGCCGAGCCGACAGACCACTGCAAGCGTAGCCCACAATTCTACTCGGTCTGTACGAGGTGCATTGGAATGAACAAGAGATTGATAGCGTTGCTGCTCTGCCTGGCTCTTGTTGTGTCGGCACTGCCCGCGGTTCTGCTCTCCCTGCCGGCAGCGGGCCAGACGACCGACATAACGGTTACCAAGTACGCTTCCGATGGAATCACCATCCTGGACCAGACGACGGTCAACTACTCATGGATGGAGGCAAACCTGCCGGTCCAGGGGGACGGCACAACGCACTACTGGATGCAGGGGCCGACGTTTGACCCCGACGACCTGTGGAATCCGGAGGAGACACTGAATCTGAAGGATAAAGGCGCTGTGAAGGGCACCGACGTCAAGGATCTCTGCGAACTAGTAGGCGGTGCCACATCAGGCGATGAGATCAGAATTGAAGCTGATGACGGTTATGGCGAGAACTTTCCCTACGAGAACGTCTACGCGCCGGTAGCCGCACAGGGACCGATGGTCCTCTGCTGGTACAGAAGCGGCGACTATGTCCCCACATTCGCGGAGGGCATACAGCTCGTCTTCTTCGCCCAGACCACGAACGCCGCCGGCCAGTATGTCTTCGGGAACCAAGACATGGCGGACTGCCTGCCCGAGGATATCTGGCACTACTACTACGATGGCGGCATCCTCTATCCCTCCGTCAACGGCCTCTCAATAAAGTACATCGACAAGGTATCGATATACACAGGCGGTGCTTCCGAGTGGGACCTTCAGCTCGACGGTGCCTCAAGCTACACGATGTCCCAGACGGACTTCCAGAATGGCCTGGCCTGCCACGGAGCGGTCGAGTGGAATGATGGCACCGATACCTACTCCGGCATGCCGCTCTGGCTTCTGGTTGGCTGGGTCGATGACGAGAACACGCACGGCCCCGCTGCGTTTAATGACACACTCGCAGCAGATGGCTACGACGTCACCATCTACGCAACCGACGGCTACAACAGGACCTTCGCGAGCACGGATGTGGCCAGGAACGACGACATGATCATCGCCAACCAGATCAACGGGGCACCACTTCTCCCGGAAGAGTACCCGCTGATACTGGTCGGACCGGGTCTGACCGGCGGTCAGATGGTATCGATGATCAACAGAATCGAGTTGACCGGTCTGCCTGGGCCAACCCCAACACCCACTCCTACTGTGACCCCAACACCTACCCCATCGCCCAATGACTGGCCTGTCACCCTGGAGGGCGCAGGCATCTACACGATGGACCAGACCGAGTTCGAGGGAGAGGTAGCCAGCTACGGCCTCAGTTTCGATGACAGCGGCGATATCTGGGAAGGGCTTGCGCTCTGGAGGCTCGTGGCCGAGGTAGACGATGCCCACCCCGACACGTTCAATGACGCACTTGCTGCGGCAGGTTACGAAATCGATGTAGTCGCAGCCGACGGCTATCAGAGGACATTCACCAGCGCCACAGTGGCGCGCAACGACAATATGATTGTCGCCAATACGCTCAACGGCGCACCGCTGCCGCCCGATCAGTATCCGCTGAAGCTGGTCGGGCCTGATGTGTTCGGGGGCAACAAGGTCGGCCAGATAGTGAGAATCAGGCTGAACGGTCTCCCCGGGTGGGAGCTTACACTCGACGGCGCCAGCAGCTACGTGATGTCCCAGACGGAGTTCGAGGACGGCCTGGGCTGTCACGGGCCCATTACCTGGGACGACGCAGGCGACGTCTGGAGCGGAATGCCTCTCTGGCTCCTAGTGGGCTGGGTCGACGATGCAGACCAGCACGGGCCGGACGCCTTCAACGACGAACTTGCTGCCGCAGGCTATAACATCACGGTCTACGCAGCAGACGGCTACAACAGGACGTTCACCAGCACAGAAGTTGCGCGGAATGACAACATCATTCTGGCCAACCTGCTGAACGACGAGATACTATCGACCGACAGATACCCCCTCAGGGTCGTGGGGCCGGACCTTCCGGGATACATGAAAGTATCACAGCTCGTGAGGATCGAGCTGACCGACCTGCCTGAGCCCACGCCGACGCCCACTGCAGCGCCGACGCCCACTCCGGTTCCTCCGGATTGGCCCCTGACCCTGACCGGTGGAATCACCGACGTGGTGCTTCAGGCGGAATTTGAGGCCGATGTGGCCCAGTACGGTGTCAGTTGGGATGACGAAGGCGACATATGGGAGGGTCTCGCGCTCTGGAGGCTGGCGGCCAAGGTGGACGATGCCGACCCTGAGACGTTCAATGATGAGCTGGCAACGAACGGCTACGAAATCATCGTCATGGCGGCTGACAGCTACAGCAAGACCTTCGCCAGTGCAAACGTGGCTCACAATGAGAATATGATTGTGGCCAATACGCTCAACGGCGCGCCTCTGCCTCCGGACCGGTATCCGCTGCGGCTAGTCGGTCCCGAGCTGATGGGAAGTGAGAAGGTCGGACAGATCGTTGAGATCGCGCTGGACGGCGTTCCCGTTGCGGATGGCGGAGGCTGCTTCATCGCCAGCTCCGCCTACGGGTCTTACGGCGACGGAAGCGTAAGTACTCTGCGCGGCTTCCGCGATGACTTCCTGCAGGATGACCCCGCTGGAGCCGAATTCGTCGCACTCTACTACGCTGTCAGCCCTGCTATCGCCGACTTCGTCGACGACAACCCGGCGTTGAAGCCGGCGGTCCGTGCAGCATTGCTGCCCTCGGTTGCTGTCAGTGAGGCGGCAACAGGGGCTGGACTCGCGCTGAAGGTGACCCTTGCCTCACTGGCCCTTCTCATCTCAGTCGCACTTGCCGCCTGGATACGGAGGAGAAGGCCGGAAGGCCAGCGCTCATCCTGAACCAGCTGAGCAGGAAGAGCAGACGCTCCTGCTGACAATGGTACGGTGACGGGGCATAATAGGTGGCGGACTGAGACCCAAGTCTCAGTCCGCCACCTGAGACCGTGTGCACCATAGCTTGGTCAATCCAACCACGATAAGGAGGTTCCAGGTGTCGAGGAAACGAGCGATCTTGCGTGGGTCTATTCTCGCTGCCATCGCCTTGCTGGCCGTCGCTTCGATCTCCTCCGCATTTGCACAGACGACCTCCCTCCATATCGTGAAGTACGCTCAAGATGGCACCACGGTCGTGTCGGAAACGACTGTGGACTACCCCTGGCTCGAAGCCAACC
The DNA here is from genome assembly GCA_964574685.1 of uncultured Dehalococcoidia bacterium. Classification (GTDB taxonomy): domain Bacteria; phylum Chloroflexota; class Dehalococcoidia; order SZUA-161; family SZUA-161; genus CAZGDV01. The sequence continues at coordinate 9,037 of CAZNOI010000022.1, read as the reverse complement.
TGCCTGTTCTCGGCGACGGATCCACCCACTACTATCACCAGGGCCCCACCTTTGACCCGGACAACCTCTGGGACCCCGACGAGACCGTCAATCTGAAAGACAAGGGGGCCGTCAAGGGTACAGACGTCGCGGACCTGTGCGATCTGGTAGGGGGGATGTCGATATACGATGAGGTGGCTATCAAAGCCGACGACGGGTTCACTAAACGGTTCCCGTACGGCGCAGTTTATGCACCTCAGCCCAGGCAGGGCCCCTTGGCACTTTGTTGGTGGAGGGACGGGCAGTACGTCCCCAACTTCTGGGAAGGCATGCAGGTCATCTTCATGGCCGAGACCACCAATGGGGCAGGCCGATACGTTTTCGGGAACACGGACATGCGTGAATGCCTGTCGGAGAGATACAGGCACTTCTACTACAGCGGCGGGACAATGTACCCGTCCACGAACGGACTGTCGGTGAAGTATGTTAATGAGATACAGGTATTCACCTGCCCCGACTGGGACGTCAACGGCGACCACCAGGCAAGCATTGGCGACATAGTGGCAATAGGCCTACAGTGGGGGCTGACCGGCCCCCCCGGCTGGATAAGAGAGGATGTCAACAACGACGGACAGGTGACTATTGGTGACGTAGTCTTCGTGGGCCTGTACTGGGGACTGAACTGGTGAATGCGCCAATCATTGGGGGTGCAGTCAGGCGGGTACTGCTGCTAGCGTTGCTTTGCGCGTGTCCGCTTGCCGTAGCCCTGGGTTTCCAGAGCGAAGTCGTAGATGCCGCAGGTGCTACCACTTCGGTCCGCATCGCAAGGTACGCAGCCGATGGCGAGACAGTCCTCCAGGAGAGGACGGTCACGTACAAGTGGATGCAGAGCAACCTTCCGGTGCAGGGGGACGGCGTCACCCATTATTACCACCAGGGTCCTGTGTTCGAGGGCGACGTGTGGGACCCGGATGAGACGGTGAATCTTAAGGATAAGGGTGCTGTGAAGGGCACCGACGTCAGGGATCTCTGCGAACTGGTAGGCAGTATGTCAACGGGTGAGGAGGTCATGCTGCGCGCGGTGGACGGCTACAGCCTCGAATTCCTGTATGCCAATGTCTATGAGCCTTTGCCCAGACAGGGTCCCCTGGTACTCTGCTGGTATAAGGGCGAAGAACAGGGGAAGCCCTATGGATTCGGATACCCCGGCAATGACGGCTACAGCGACGCCATTCAGTTGGTGTTCATGGCCGAGACGACGAATGGGGATGGCAAGCACGTCTTCGGCAACACCGATATGCTGGTGTGCCTGCCGGACGACAAGTACAGGCACTACTACGACGGCCTTCCCAGCACCAACGGTCTGTCCGGCAAATGGATAAGCGAGGTACTCATCTACTCTGAGGAACAGCCTGTTGTCGCGACTCCTGACCCCACAGCCACAGAGAACCGGACCAGCGTTCCCTGGGTTGTCGTGGGACTGGGCATTCCCGGGCTTGTCCTGCTCAGCGCCGGTGGCTACTTCCTGCTGAGGTCGAGGTTCGGCAGGTAACGGGGACATAGTGAAACGCATAGCCCTTCTGGCCATTCCGGTCGGCCTTCTCCTTGTTCTGGCCGCGGTCCTGTTCTACATACGCCCCTGGGACGCCGAGTCCGCCGTTGGACCTATAGATTGGGACCTGACCATAGTAGGCAGCGATGGCCAGGAAGTCACGCTGAGCTACCAGGAATTAGTGGACTTGCCCTACTACGTCGGACGCGGCGGTTGCTTCTCCAGCGTCGGCGTGGTGAGCGGTCCTTTTGACATAAGGGGAGTGCCGGTACCCGAGCTATGCGACCTCGTGGGAGGCGTCGACACCGGCGACATTGTCTTCATCTCGGCCGTTGACGGCTACTCGGCAGTATTCGACTACTCTCAGGTTCATGGCGCTTTCGACACCTTCGATCCCGAAACCCTCGGTACCGTTCCCCATGACAAGCTGAAGCTGGTTCTGATGTACGAGCAGGATGGGCGTCCGCTGGACCATGAGTACGGCCGACCATTGAGGCTTGCCACGGCCGGCACGGACGAAGTCCTGACAGAGGGCCACTATTGGGTGAAGTGGGTCAACAGGATAGAGATAATCCACATCGGCTGACGTCAATCGTCTCAATATTCGCCAGGTGGGAACGCAGGAAGCCCCTGGTTCTGTACGTGGCGGCCGCCACAACCCTTCTCCTCGCAGCAGCGTTAGGCTGCATCTCAGGAAACGAGAGGACGCAGATGAGGGTCATCAACGCCGGTAGTCTCATGGTGCCCTTCTCTGAACTGGAAGCCGCTTTCGAGGAGTTGCACCCCGATGTCGATGTCCTCATAGAGGGACACGGGAGCATCCAGGTGATTCGCCAGGTGACTGAACTGGGGGCCGCCGCTGACCTGATAGCTGTGGCAGACCACTCACTGATTCCCATGATGATGTACGGCGTCCAAATGCCCGACGGCAACAGCACCTATGCAGATTGGTGCCTCAGGTTCGCTACTAATCGTCTGGGCCTGGCTTACACGCAAGACAGCCGCTGCAGCGGAGAGATAGACACCAGTAACTGGTTCGAGGTACTCGCCAGGCCGGACGTCAGGGCGGGGATGTCGGATCCTCGGTTCGATTCCTGCGGCTACAGAGCGCTGATGGCATCACAACTGGCGGAGATCCACTATGAAGATCACACGCTGTTTGAAGGCGTAATTGGCGCGTTCTCACCTCCGATTGAGGTAACGGAGGATGAGGGGTGCTACTGCATAGCGATCCCTCAGGTTCTTCGTCCGGAGAGGATTACTCTGAGAGGTTCGAGCGTCGCCCTGCTGGCCACCGTTCAATCAGGAGACATCGACTACGCTTTCATGTATCAAAGCGTGGCGGAGCAGCACGGCCTCCTCTTCCTGCCGTTTCCGGAGCAGATAGACCTCTTCTCGGACAGCTTCAGGCAACTTGCACCCGAGCTGAAGGTCAAGCTGTCCTACCAGCGCTTCGCCTCAGTGACGCCCGAGTTCCTCTGCCAGCCCATTGTCTACGGCCTAACGATCCCCACGAATGCCCCCGAAGCCGGACTCGCCGTCGAGTTCATATCATTCCTCCTGGGGCCAGAGGGTCAAGAGGTTTTCGCGGCGAATCACCAGGATGCTCTGATACCTATTCGGGTTGACCACCCGGAGCTCCTGCCGGCAGAGCTTCGCGAGTACCTGGAAGACTGATATAGCAAGGCCGGGATTTCCATCATGTTGACAAGGCCGTCCAATTGGCGCTAACCTGCTAGTCCGAGTTGAATGGCAGGAGGCGGAGATGAAGATCAGTGCGCGCAACGTTCTGAAGGGCAAGGTCAAGGACTCCAAGCCGGGTATGGTCAATACAGAGGTTGTCATCGAGTTGCCGGGCGGGGCCGAGATCGTATCAGTCATAACCAAGGAATCGGCCGAAAGACTGGGCATAGCGCCCGGCAAGGACGTGTACGCCGTTGTCAAGGCGTCCAACGTCATGATAGCCACCGACTAGGGACGAGAAGAACTACGGAATCGGATCACCCAGCGAGGCCACATAGACCGCCAACCTGACAGTGAGATGACGCCGGCCCGAGCCGAGCCGTCTAAGTAGGGGTGCGCGCCCTTCGGGAACTGGACCAACTTGCGCCTCGGTAGCTTTGTGGACAGGTGACCAATGACCGCGATCAGAAGACACAAGTTCAGCCTGGCATTCGGAGCGCTCGGACTCGTTATCCTGACCTTCATCCTGTGGCCTCTGGTCAATACCGTCTTCTCCGCCGACGGAAGTGCTCTGTGGGAGACACTGCGCGACAGCGAGTTCATCGAGGTCATTCTCCGGACCTTCTACACAGCACTGATAGCCACCGTAGCCGGCATAGTATTCGGAGTCCCGCTGGCCTACTTCCTGGCGCGTCACGAGTTCAGGGGCAAGAGGCTGGTAGAGTCAATAATCGATGTTCCCATAGTCGTCCCTCATACTGCAGCCGGCATAGCTCTCCTCTTCTCGTTCGGCAGCAAGACTCCTCTGGGCAGGTTCTTCGACATACTTCATGTCGACTTCGTAGGCACGTTGGCCGGCATAACGATCGCCATGATGTTTGTCTCCATCCCTTTCCTTATCGACTCCGCAAGGGACGGTTTCAAGTCAGTTGACCCCAGATTGGAGAACGTTGCGAGGACACTCGGAGCCTCAAGGTGGCAGACGTTCACGAGGATATCCATTCCGCTTGCGTGGCGAAACATCCTGTCGGGATCCATAATGATGTGGGCCCGTGGCATCAGCGAGTTCGGTGCGGTGATAATCCTGACGTATCATCCGATGGTGATCACAACATACCTGTATGAGCAGTGGGAGTCATTCGGTCTTGCCGCTTCGGCTCCTATCACGGTACTGCTCATAGTGCTGGTCGTGGCCATATTCGTTTGCTTCAGGCTGCTCGTCTTCCGGGGGTCGAGGGCTTGACGACTCTGCTTCGCCTTGAAGGGCTCACAGTCGACCTGGGTGACTTCGTCCTGCGGGACGCCTCGCTCGAAGTGCAGGAACACGAGTATTTCGTGATACTCGGGCCAACCGGGGCAGGCAAGACCGTTCTGCTTGAGAGCATAGCCGGCCTCTACCCTATCAAAGCCGGCGAGATCCACATCGGGACAGAGAGGGCCACCTGGCTGGGTCCTGACAAGAGGGGCGTCGGCATAGTGTACCAAGATCACATGCTTTTTCCACATCTGTCCGTCAAGGACAACATCACTTTTGGCTTGCGACGTCAGGGCAAGCGGAATACAGCCGCCGAAGAGGACGCAGACTGGGCGGTGTCATTGCTGGGAATCCGCCATCTACTGGAACGCAGGCCGGATACGCTGAGCGGCGGCGAGAAGCAGAAAGCCGCGCTGGCACGCGCTCTGGTCATGAGACCGAAGGTCCTGTTGCTCGATGAACCATTGAGCGCACTGGACCCCGAGACAAGAGAGAGAGTACAAAGGGAGTTGCGAGACCTCCATCAGAAGCTCGGACTTACCTGCATTCACGTGACTCACGACTTCGAAGAGGCGATTTCCCTGGGTGACAGGATTGCAGTCATAGGCGCAGGCCGCATCCTGCAGATCGGTGCTCCCGAGGAGATATTCAGGAAGCCGAACTCGGAATTCGTTGCCCGGTTTGCTCTCACCAGGAACATCTTCGCCGGCGAAGTAACAGACGGCGATGATGAAGCTGCGATCATCAACATAGAGGGAACGCCGATTGCAGTCGTCACGGACCTCAGAGGGAGACATCAGGCCGCTGTCCGGCCCGAGGACATTCTGTTGTCAGCGGAGCCGCTCCGTTCAAGTGCACGCAACTCGTTCAGGGGAACGATCACGCGAATAGCAAGCAAGGGATCGACCGTGCATCTCACGGTGGACGTGCCGCCCGAGTTCATCTGCCTCGTGACCAGGCGTTCATTCGAAGACATGGACCTGAAGGAGGGAGGTGACGTGTATGTGACGTTCAAGGCGTCCGCCGTGCACGTATTCTGATACTAATTCGCACAAAGGTTGGTATCCGGAAAGGAGGAGTGAGACATGAGTTCAGGGAGGCTTCTGCTTATAGCTGTGGTCCTGGCCCTGACGGTGACGTTGCTGCCCGGCTGCGACCAGCAGAATGAAGCCACAACTACGCCTGCCGCGACCGAGGAGCCGGGTGCGCTTGAGGGCGTCCTGACTGTCTTCCATGCGGGGAGCCTAGCAGTACCCTTCAGCGAACTGGAAGAGGAATTCGAGACGCTGCATCCCGCCGTCGACGTCCAGTGTGAGTCCGCCGCCAGTGGTGTCACCATTCGCAAGGTAACAGAGCTGGGCAAGAACGCGGAGATCGTAGCTTCGGCTGACTACTCGCTAATCCCCGATCTGATGTTCCCCGATTATGCGGACTGGTATGTTACATTCGCCAGAAATCGAATGGTCCTCTGCTACACAGACCAATCGATGTATGCCGATGAGGTCACGTCCGACAACTGGTACGAGATACTGCTCAGGGACGGGGTGGAGTACGGTCACTCCGACCTGCTCGACCCCTGTGGATACCGTACACTGCTGGTCTGGCAGCTCGCCGAGCTCTACTACGATGAGCCTGGACTCTACGACGCTCTGGTCGAGAGCTGTCCGGAGAAGAACATAAGGCCGAAGTCCGTTGAGCTGGTTGCCCTTCTCGAGAGCGGAGACCTCGACTACGCCTCGGAGTACAGCTCGGTGGCGATGCAGCACCACCTGGAGTACATCGAGTTCCCGACCGAGATCGACCTGTCCGCCATTGAGCATGCCGAGTTCTATCTCAACTCAACAGTTGATATACCGGGCAAAGAGCCGGGAGAGACGATCACCAAGAACGGCAAACCGATCGTGTACGGGGTGACCATTCCCAGCAACAGCGAGAACCCCGGGCTGGCGATTGCGTTCATGGAGTACCTGCTCGGAGAAGACGGCCAGGAGATCATGAACCGGAACGGCCAGCCCTCGATCAGTCCGGCGGTGGCTAACGACCTTGACAGAGTGCCGGAGGCCCTGAAGCCATACGCCGTGCAGGCCCAATGACGCAGGCTGTCCGACGTCGACCACCGTCGCGAAGCGCGACAGATACCGTCGAGTTTGACATCGGTATGTGCTGCTGATAGGATTCTGCCGACGATGTGGAGACGCCTGCTGGTATGGGCCGTCGCCCTCATGGTGGTAGCCCTGGTAGCTTTCATACTGGTGCAGGTCGCCTGCGACCAGTCCTACCCTTACGACTGGGCAGCCCGCTACGACGGCGAAACAGGCGGTTCCGATGAAGCAGTAGCTCTTGTTGTCGACCCGGACGGGAACATCTGCGTTACCGGGTTCACCGAACGGACATCCAACGACTTCCTGACACTCAAGTACAACTCCGAAGGCGCCCTGTTGTGGGAGGCCGTATACGACGGGCCCGCGGCAGGATATGACAAGGCACGCGCAATAGCCGTAGACGGGCAAGGCAACCTGTACGTTGCCGGCCAGAGCGAGGGCAACGGCACACTCCACGACTTCGCCGTAGTCAAGTACGCTCCAGATGGCCGAGAGCTGTGGGTTGCCCGCTACGACGGGCCCGTGCATGCAGGAGACGCTGCATCTGACCTGTGCCTCGGCCCCGACGGGAGCCTGTACGTCACCGGCTACAGCGCGGGCAACGGTGCCGACTACGTCACTATCAAGTACAGCAGTGCCGGAGATGAGCTATGGGTTGCCCGCTATGACGGGCCCAGGCGCAGCGGCGATATCCCGAACGCGATATGTGTCGACGAAGTCGGAAATACGTACGTGACGGGCGAAAGCAGTGGAAACGGCACGGGTTTCGACTGCGCAACCGTGAAGTATGATTCGGACGGTAGCCTTGCCTGGGTTGCCCGCTACGACGGCCCCGTCAGCGATGACGACGAAGGTCTCGGTCTGGCCCTCGACGCGGATGGTGGTCTCTACATCGTGGGCTACACCACGCTGGAACGGAAGAACGGAAGAACAGAGACCGATTGCATCACGATCAGATACGACGGCGATGGCAACAAGGAATGGATAAGGCGATACAATGTGCCGGAGGGAGGCGCAGCCAGGCTAAACGCCGTTACCACAGATGAGTCAGGGCATGTCTACGTGGCGGGGAGCAGCACCTTCACGGTCAGGGACTACACGTCGAGTGACGCTATCGCGGTTAAGTACACCCTCGCCGGCGATGAGGCATGGTTTGTCCGCTACGACAGCCCGGTCAGGATGAACGATGGTGCCAACGCCCTGGCAGTGGATTCCGGCGGGGCCGTCTACATCGCGGGTTCCAGCGTGGAGATAGGCTCCCACAACGACTATATCCTCGTAAAATACGACAGTGACGGCAACGAGCAATGGTACTCTCGATACAATGGGCCTGCCGGCAGAGCGGATACGGCTCTGGACATTGCCATCGACGAGAGTGACAACGTCTACGTCACCGGCTACAGCTACGGCGAAGAGACATCATCGGACGCAGCTACCCTGAAGTATACCCCATAGACTACCCCCACAGGCCTTCCTGACTCCGCTAGGCACCCACCAGGTTGATGATGGCTACTCCTCCCACTACCATCGCGATCGACACGATCTTCAGAGCAACCACGCCCCGAGTGAAGCGCTCGCGCAGCACCATCGGAAAGACGATGCTCAACGCGAGGGCGTAGAGGAACACGAACAGGGGCCGCATGGCCATTACCGTGGAGGCGAGCGATATCAGACCCTTCTGCATTGCGACGAAAGACAGGACCACCGCCACGAGGGCCAGGCTCTCGTTTGAGAATATCAACGCCGCCGTCCTCGCCTTGCCGCTCAACTCACGCAGGTCCCTCAGCACGCTCATCCGCGCCGAGACAATGCAGAATACCAGTCCGAGGCATATGCCGGTGATGGAGTACATGTTCCAGAACGATATGTAGTCCAGGGCGTATTTGCTGGCTACATTTGCTGCACCGAAGAGCACGCTCGATAGAAGCAGCACCGTGAACGACTTGCGCAGGCGTGATCTTCTGGCCGCCGTCGGTCTTCTCAGCGAAATGAGTGCGGCGCCGCCCACTGTCATGAATATGGCGAGCCACTGCAGGTAGTTCAGCGTCTCGTCGAGAACCGGTACGGCGATCAAGGCAACAAAGACCGGATACGTGTGAACAACGGGGATTATGCGCGAGACCTCCTCCGTCCGCATCGTGCCCAACATAAGCACTACAGCCCCCGTTCTCAGGACGGCCGACAGCACCGCTATGAACCAGGGAAAGGCCCCGACACCGGATGCCAGAGGAAAGACACCGATGAGAACCAATCCGAAGGTGACGTGCAGCAGCCCCGCCGGTATGAGGAACGCCCAGAGACTGGGCATCCGCCTGGATATTATGTGGCTGTCGACCACATTGACCAGCGCAGCCATCGCCGCCGACGCCAGGGCCGCGTACAGCCAGATCAAGTCGGTCTCCGCAATTTCAGAAAGGCCCCGATCATGGACGAAAACCTCTCACCCGGGATATGACTTCCCGGGGG
>CAZNOI010000021.1:0-50584 GCA_964574685.1 uncultured Dehalococcoidia bacterium | reverse complement strand
ATCGATCTCTCGTCGAACGGTAACTCTTCATATCCTCATTCCCATCCCCCCTTCCGAATCACTCCCCCACATAACGGACAGAAGGCCCGCTCTCACCAATGGCCTGTCTCCAGACATTGGCGGGACCCTGCCTCCTTCGGTGCTAGCGAAATCGTTAGATATGGGGTCAATCAAAGTAGCGATATCCGTTGAACGCTGCTGTCCGGCGTCCTCGTCTCTCAGCCTGTTTCTGAGTTGACCGTACATGGTGCAGGAACTCAATAGCCTCTCTACCCTGTGCACCCTTGTGCCGTGTCGGTGAACACAACCAGCCTGCCACCCAATCTGACTACACAGATCTTGAGTGTCCGCTGCCCGGAATCGCAGGCGAGCCTGAGCTCATCCATCAGGGCCCTCTTGCCGTTAGAGAGCAGGTGCAGGTAATCGTTTCTTCGGCTTTTCGAAAGCAGATCGGGAGCGAACCTGTGGAAACCTTCGCCCACCACTTCCGCTTCCCGACGTCCAAGCAACTCGGCAAAGGACTGATTGAGTCCGACCAGCCTCAGGTCGGCGTCGAGCACAGCTACTGGCTCCTCCGCGGAGTCGAAGAGGGTACTCAACGTTGCGGTCTCGCCGCTCGCTGACTGCTGACAAGCGACTTCAGCCGAATTGGATGAATTACCAGAGCGACCCTCCCGACTTTCCGATCGCTCCATGAAGCTGAGGACATCCTCGAACCTGTAGCGGCGGTCCCCTCGTGTACCTACTCGATAGGACCTGAGCGCGCCGCTGCTGGTCCACCGGTTCATGCTCGACTTGCTCACACCGAGGAACTCCGCCACTTCGCGTGCGGTCATCATTCCCTCAAGCTGTGTCTGCCTGATCCGCTCTCCCATCAGCAGTCCCTTCTGCTTCGAGTGCCGCCTTCAGTCGAAGAGAGCACCCCGGACTCCTTCAGCACATGAGTTCCATGGAATGATGTTCTAGAATGATTCTATGGAATCCTTCCCCAAGCTAGCACAGCACTTCAGAGGCAACAATAGATACTTCAGGTAGTAATCGGTAGGTAAATAGTACTAGCGGGAAGGGGCATGATAGTCACCGGCGAAGGGTCAAGGAGACTCCGCGGCGAACCTCTGCGGAGTGTCCGGCACCGGTGCCGTCAGGCACAATGGTATGGCGGATTCAGAAAGGCCTGGATGCGGCTGGCGCGGCACAGCCCGGGAACGGCTGTCGCCGCCTGCTACCTCACCTTTGCTTCACCAGAAGCGTGTCGTCAACGTACCGGAAAGGAGCGAGTCTCTGGCAGAATTGGTCGAGGGCGGACCGGTCGCCCACCAGCCTGTCTATCCTCTGAAGGGCGTCGCGTACTCCATTGTTATTGTAGGCCACACCGTATTCCTGGACGTAGGCCCGCGTAACGGTCAGAGCCACCTGATGCCTGAACTGGTCCTCCACCGTTCCCGCGCCCAGGTACAGGCATGAGAAAACGTCGTCGGCCTGGGCCTTCTGCGGGCACGGGGTGAAGCGGCAATGCATGGGCCGCATCCGCGCGATCGTGCAGTGCGTCTCCGGATCGAAGAAGACGCAATGCCCGCTCCTTGCCAGCCTGAACGTCCCGGTGTTCACGCTGGGTTCCGGATCGAGCTTACTCTGGAAGAACGCTTTCCAACTGAGGCCCGCGTGCTGGGTGATGCGCCTGATGTCGTCCAGCGTCACCGGCGTCTCCGAGGCACATGCGCCCTGTTTGTCGCACGTAGAGCAGTCGTATATGATGCACACCGGCTCGCCGTTCGGGTCGCGCGCCATCTTGATCCGCTGTGTGTCGCTGGTGATGATGTTGTCATATATGCTCAATATTGCCTTGTAGTAGGCTGCTTCATTCCATGTACTTCCGTTATCCTTGATGTAGGCCCTGGTCACCATTGCCGCCACCGATTGCTCCCAGAGCTCTGCACGGGCCTCGTCGCTGGTGCAAGTGACCGTCCACGGCATTCCCTCTGAGGTCGCTTCATTCCCGCAGAAGTAGAAGCGGCAGGCCCTCGGCTTCACACCGTGGATGGTGCATCGGTTGTCCTCGCCAAGAAAGACACAAGCCCTGTCCTCTCTCTTCGATATCATGAAGAGCCCCGAACGCTCGGACACAGTCCTCTGCACGTAGCTCTCGAAAGCGACATCGGGTTGAATACTCAGGTGCTTTCCTATCCGATGCAGGTCGAGGAGGGTAACGGGTATCTCATAGCTGCAGCACTTGCCACACATCTTGCAGGAGGGCTCGGACTGAGTCATGACTGTCTCCTTCCATAGCTTGTCTTTGCGCTGATTCCGCACGGATTCTCTGCCTTCGCACCAGCGCTGTCAAGCCCCGGGGGGATACTCATGGCAGGAGGCCGTTTGAAACGTCGGCCTCCGCGAGGTATCATATGCCAACCCCAGGCGGGAGGTGCCACATGACACTTCAGATACCCGAGGAAATGAAGGCCCTGATGTACCAGACCTGGCTTCCGGCCCTGGCGAAGACGTTGCTGGACGGGATACGAAGGCTGCCGGATGAGCAAAGGAGCGAACTGCTGACACAGATGTGCACGACGTGTGAGGACCTGGCCATGGCGGGAGCCGTCGGAATTCAGCCCGGCATGACCTGGGATGACTACGTCGAGTATGTCAGGGCAGCTCCGGCACCTATTGGGCCGTGGAGAATCGAGCGTGACGGTGCCATCTATGACCTCAGGTACGATGCCTCAATAGGCCCGGATGGCAGGCCGATGTGCCATTGCCCGCTGCTCCAGCTCGGCATCATCGAGGAGCCCTTGCCCTTCTGCTGTGACAGCGGGGCGCGCCTGTCGGGCAAGATGATAGCAGCAGCCACGGGGAGGGAGGTAAGGAGCGCGGAGGTGGTCGATTCACCTACAAGAACGGGGGCTCCGATCTGCCACTACAGAGTGCGAGTCAAGTAGGTAGTCTCAGGAACGCTCGCCTCGACCCGATCGGACGTCGGGCATGTTGACGGCCTCCGGGTTGCCCGGCGATGACTTCAGCTTCATGTGAAGCATGTCGAGCGACTTGAGTTGAAGCGGTCTCAGAAGGTCCCCGAGTTGCTCCAACTGCTCATCCGTAAGGACGGACATCGTCTCGGCAATGGCCTCCTTGAGTATCTCAATTGCGGGCGCGCAGGCCTCCTCGCCCTTGGGCGTCAGCCTGACCTCCGTATACGGGTGCCCCGGTTTCTTGGGGACGCGCTCCACGAGCCCTTCTCGCTCCATCCGATTCAGCAGAGCGGCAACCGTGTGAGGAGCCCGGAACACGAGTCGGGCTATCTCCGCGGGATGGAGAACCCCGGGGAAGTCACGACACGCCCAGAGCACAGCAACGCTCTCCGGAGTGGCGCCGATCTCCCCGAGCTTGGCTTCGACCACCTTGTTCATAGCTATCCAGGTGTGTCGCAACTGCGCCCAGGCAGTCAGCGATGCGCCGCCGAATCTGTAGTCGTACATGAAGGATACCTTCGATTCACCGAGGCTTCCAGTCGCCCCGGATTATATCACAGGCTTCACTTTTCTCGCAGTGTGATACTTGACCGCACCACGTTGACATCAATGCTATAATACTGGGCACACAGTCGATATCGACGGTCTTACTTGTTCAGTTCGTCGATACCCGAGTGCATTCTGCACCGCCTCCACTCAACCCCCACCGGCGTGCATCTGTCGGCAGGCAGCGAATGACCGCAGCAAGCAGGAACCGGAAGAGGGTCATCGCCTTCGTCGCCATTCTATGCGTGTGCGTGATCGTCGCCTTCCTGCCACCCGTCAGAGAGCATCTCACGATGGACTGGGTCAACGCGCAGTTCGGTGCCATCGACGAGACTCTCAACCGCTCCTACGGTCCTCCTATATTCATGGCGGGCACCTTCCTGGTCATCATGCTGCAGATACCGGGTGTTGTGCCCGTGATTGTGGGACCGCTCGTATACGGCCTGGGTGAGGCATTCTTCTATACCATGATCGGCGTGAATGTCGGCATGATCGCGACTTTTCTAGTTGCCCGGTACTTTCTGCGTGACTACTTCGCTCCCAGGCTGGAGACGGGCCGCTTCCGTCGACTGACCGGGCAGTTGCAGTCCAACGGCATCCTGGCAATGACCCTTCTGAGGGTCGCTCTATGGATGTTCCCGCCCATGAACTGGCTCGTAGGCGCCACCAACATCCGAATCCGTGACTATGTCATCGGCAACATAATCGGCCTGGCTCCGGTGATCTTCGCCCTGCAATTGACAGTCAGCCGCCTGCAGTCCGTGCGCTCATTCTGGGACCTGCTGAGGCCCGAGACCATAGGCGTGCTGCTGGCCTTCGTCATATTTGTGCTTCTGGTCTTCTGGATTCGCAGGAAGTACTTCCCCACTCGCGAGCCGGGTTCACTGGAGGGATCCTAGGGCGACCAGTCATTCGATCGGAGGAAACATGGCAGAGAGAAAGAACGCAAGGTTGTTCGAGCACCCGGTGGCTTTTGGCTCCTTCAGGAGCTGGCTCAAGCTGCTCATGGAGAACCGGGACGTGGACGCCAAGTACCTTCCCCGCGTCGCTTCGGTCACCCTCTCGACGCTCCTGACCAGCCCCTTCAAGCTGTACGAGTCGGCGCGGTACTCCGGAGCCGTGAAGAGGCAGCAGCTCCATCCCTCGCCTGTGTTCATAATAGGGCACTGGCGGACCGGCACGACACATCTGCACAACCTCCTGTGCCAAGACCCCAGCAATAGCTACGTTTCGACCTTCCAAGCATTTGCTCCCGGTCTTTGTCTGACCGGAGAGAAGACCATCAAGGAACCCTTCAACCGCCTGGCCCGCAAGTTCCACCCAACAAGGGAAATCGACAACATCCCTCTCTCAATGGACAACCCCGAGGAGGAAGACCTGGCAATCGCGAACATGTCCGGCCTGTCCTATCTCCATATGTACACATTCCCGCGTCGCGCCCGGCACTATTTCGAGACATACGTCACCAACTTCCGGGACCTGCCGCAGGCCAGCAAGGACCGGTGGAGGGAACTATATCTCACCATGCTGCGCAAGGCGTCACTGGTGGCGGGAGGTCGGCGTCTGGTAATCAAGAACTGCGCGGACAGCGCCCGGATTCCCGCCCTCCTGGAGATGTTTCCCGATGCAAGGTTCATACACACATGTCGCAATCCCTACGATGTGTTCCGCGGCACTCAGTATCTCTACTGGACCGTACTGCAACGGTCCCAGCTTCAGGAGTTCAGCCCGGAGGCGCTGGACGAGTGGGTAATTCAGTTCTACGCTCAACTGATGAACAGGTTCTTCGAAGACCGCAGTCAGATTCCAGACGGCAACATAGTGGACGTCAAGTACGAAGACCTGGTGAAAGAGCCCATCCGCGAGCTATCCAGGGTATATGAGACGCTCCGCCTCCCGGCCTTCGAGGAGGCAGAGCCACGATTCCGGCACTACCTCGACTCGATTGCCCGCTACTCCAAGAACGTTCATCCGCCCGTGGAGAACATAGTCAACCTGGTCAATGAGCATTGGGGGTTCGCCTTCGACAGGCTGGGCTATGAACGTGTCGAGCCGTCAGGCAGTCCCGAGAAGTCACGTGCCGGGTGAGTATGCACGTCGACTCGAGCAAGTGATATGATACTTGGAGATAAGCAATGGCGCACGCGATTGCACTGGCCGTTGTCGTAGTCGGTCTCGCCGTGGCCTTTCCGGTCATGCCGGCTGCCTGGTACCGGCTCTTCCCCCGATCGGTCAAACGCGCCCGTAATCGAATCGACAGGACGCCCTTCCAGTGCTTTCTCCTCGGACTCATCCCGGCGGTAGTCCTGATCGGCATTGTCGTTATCCTCGTGATCATCCCGGTCGAGACGATGAGGATAGCCGGCTTGTGGCTCCTGCTCACTATTGTCGCCTTCGCCGCACTGGGGGCGGCAGGTATGGCCACCAGGCTCGGCCAAATCGAGCCCGGGAACATCCATGGGGAAGCCCGCGGGACCCTCGAGACGGGACGGTGGACGATAGCAGCCGAGGGCGCAGCCGGACTCTGGATGGGGGCTACAACCACAGGTATCCTGCTGCCGGCCGCGGCGGTGCTGCTGCAGTTGCCTGTGGAGCTCAGGTGGTTGACAGTCAGTTCGGTGTCGCTGCTGGCGGTCAGCTCGGTTCTCGCCGTCTGGCTGAGTCTCAAGACCAGCAGGGATGCAAGTCACACGTCGTCGATGTCTGCCTTCTTTCGAGGCTCATTGAAGCTGGAACTGGCGTTCATCGCCCCGGTATTCGGATGGCTCGCGCTGGCACCAATAGCCTCCATCACATCACTGGGCGCGACCATCTTCTCGCTTCTGAGATGGAGTCCCAAGGAGAGGCACCAGAGCATCAACAGCCACGGAGCGCTGGAGAGCCGCAACCATATTGCTGCATGAAGGCATGTATTCATTAGTGACTATGCCGGCTATCGCCGGGCAGCCTGTTAGACCGCCGGTATACCTGCTACAATGGTCTCAGCAATACCGTCACCGATGGTAGACTCCACAGTCAAGGGTTTCAGCGACGGGTCGGGCGATGCCCTTTGCACCGTATGGCCCGCCGCTTTCGAATGTGTCTTGTCAAACACTGAAAGGAGAGCAGATGTCGTCGGAACCCAAGAGCAAGAATATCACCTGGCACAAGCCGCTGGTTACGCGAGAGGAGCGGGAACGGAAGAACCGCTACAAAGGCGCGGTTCTATGGTTGACGGGGCTGCCCAGCTCAGGCAAGTCCACGCTGGCGCATGAGATCGAGCGCGTCCTCTTCGAAAGGGGCTGCAGCTCATACGTCCTGGACGGCGACAACATCCGGCACGGACTCAACAGAGACCTTGGATTCTCACCTGAGGACCGCAATGAGAACATCAGGCGAATCGGCGAGGTCGCCCATCTGTTCGCGGACGCCGGCACCATCGTGTTGACGGCCTTCATCTCGCCTTACAGGGCCGATCGCGACAGGGCGAGGGCCTTGAACGAGGAAGGCAGATTCGTTGAGGTCTTCTGCAAATGCTCCGTAGACGAGTGCGAGGCCAGGGACCCCAAGGGACTCTGGAAGAAGGCGAGAAAGGGTGAGATACCGGAATTCACCGGAGTGGACGCCCCGTACGAAGAGCCACTGGCCGCGGAACTTGTGATCGAGACTGACAAGCACAGCCTTGCGGAGTGCGCCGACCAGGTGGTCCGCTACCTGCAGACGCACGAGATCCTAATGGGCGCCTGAGATCCGATACAGGAGAAGTTGATGCAGGACGGACTCATCAAACCACACGGCTCCGACCGGTTGAACCCGCTCTACGTGAGCGACAACAAGGAACGAAATGAGCTGATCGCAGAGGCTGAGGGGCTCCCTTCGATAGTGGTCTCATCCTCGGCCGCCTCCAATGCTGTGATGCTGGCATGCGGCTACTTCAATCCTCTCGCCGGCTTCATGGGCCTGGACGAGTCCCTCCAGGTCGCCGAGCGAATGAGGACGAGCAATGGGCTGTTCTGGCCCGTACCCATTGTGAACGTCGTACAGGACGCGGCCCCTGTCAGGGGAGCCACCCGGATCGCCCTACGAGACCCGAACGTGGAAGGCCGGCCCGCAATTGCGGTTCAAGACGTGCAGGCGGTGGAGGAGATTCGCGAAGACCAGATGAAGACCATGGTCGAGAACGTGTTCGGCACTCTCGACCCGGAGCACCCGGGTGTGGCGGCCTGGCTTGGCGCCGGCAGAACCATGCTATCAGGACCAATCAAGGTACTGAACTACTCATACTTCATCAAGGATTTCCCGAATACCTTCCGCACAGCAGTCGAACTCCGAGAGACCTTCGCCCGGAACGGCTGGAAGAGGATTGTCGCTTTCCAGACGCGCAATCCGATGCACAGGGCGCACGAGGAGCTGGTCCGCATAGCCATGCAAGCGGTCAACGCCGATGGAGCGATAATACACATGCTGCTGGGCAAGCTGAAGAAGGGGGACATACCCGCCGACGTGAGGGACAGGTGCATTCGCAAGATGGTTGATCTCTTCTTCCCGCCGAACACAGTGGAGATCGCGGGGTACGGGTTCGACATGCTCTACGCGGGGCCACGTGAAGCCCTTCTGCACGCGATATTCCGCCAGAACATGGGCGCCACACACCTGATAGTGGGGAGAGACCACGCAGGGGTAGGCAGCTACTACGGTGGCTTCGATGCCCAGACCGTTTTCGACACTGTCCCGCCGGATGCCCTGGAGATCGAGATATTCCGCGGCGATCACACGGTGTGGTGCAACAAGTGCGGCAAGATCGTCATGATGCGCGACTGCCCGCACGATAAGGAGGACTATCTGATGCTCTCCGGCACCCGGGTCCGTGACCTTCTCGCGGCCGGCGAGGAGTTGCCGCGCGAGTTCGCTCACCCCGAGGTGGCGCAGATCCTGATGGACTACTACAAGTCGGAAGCCGCTCGCGGGTGATGAAGATCGACATGCACATCCATACGAAGACCTGCTCTGACGGCGCCATGACTGTGGATGAGGTTTTCGGCGAGGCTGCACGCCGAGGGATTGACTTCATTTCTCTTACCGACCACGATTCCGTCGACTGCCAGGACAAGGCAGCCGGTCTTGCCCGTTCTAACGGCATAACCTACGTGACCGGCGTCGAGTTGAACATAACTTTCGAATACGACGGCCTCAAAGGCAAGAAGTCAATATCGCTGGACCTGCTGGGATACAGGTTTGATGCGGACGATGGGCCGCTGAGGGAGAAACTCAGCATAGTCGGGGAGCACAGAGAGGGCCGGGCCCGGCAGATAATGGAGAACCTGAACCGGGAGTTCGCAAAGCAGGGCATTCCGGAGTTCACGCCGCAGGACATGGAGAACATACGCCAGACCGTCGACGGGGTACTCGGACGACCACACATTGCAGCCTACCTAGAGAAGAAGGGCATAGTGAAAAGCCGCCAGGAGGCATTCGATAGGTACCTCGTGAAATGCGATGTACCCAAGTATCCGCTGACCCTCGCCGAAGCATCCGATCTAATAAGGGGTGCAGGCGGATTCGCTGTGCTGGCCCACCCCAACGATCCACACGGCACCTCCCTGGTCAGCCTGACGCGCGATCTCGACGAGCAGACCGCTATCATCCAGGAATCAATGCTGCCACACCTCGATGGGATCGAGTGCTGGCATTATCGACATTACTCCACCACCACGGCACATTACCTGGCCTTCACCCAAAAGCATCGACTGGTTGCAAGCGGCGGCAGTGACTGCCATCAGAAGCCCGTAGTGATGGGCACTGTTGAAGTACCGGACTGGGTTGCAGCCCAGTTCACGGCATAGGCAACTCACCCCTGGGGGGATGCAAGTCGATGATCCGAAGGGCCGCTATCGCGGCTGCACTGCTGTGTCTTCTGGCGCTCCCGTTTGCCGCCATCGTACTCTCACTCCGGGCCTCCGACAGCGGAGAGAGCAGTCCCATACCTCAGAGTCTCCTTCACCCTCTCGTCAGCGAATCGAATCGTTTCATCCGGTATCATCCCGTGGACTTCTCCGCGGCAGTGCCGCACGTGATGGTCCCCCAACACCCGTACATGGTAACGAACCCCGGCTCGAATATGCACTGCGATGCCTACATGAGCGACACGTACGAGGCCGGCGGCCCTCTGGGAATCAATCCCCAAGTCGTATCGAGGACACAGGGGTTCGGAGGATACGGGACGGTGGCCTTTGACTCCCACGGGCGACTTGTTGGAGTCTACAGCAACGGTCGTGGATTCCAGATCGAACTGATGGACCCGTACACCCTCCAGGAGCTTGCGTCATATGACCTGCCCTCTCGACCCTGGGACTACCTGTTCAGCGGTGTGCGTCCCTGGGAGTACATCGGAGCGGGCATGTACTTCTATCTTGATGAACTCGATCGCGCAGTCGTGCCCACGACGGTCAACACGGTCGAGGTGGTCCAGGTCCCTGCACCGGGAGGCGACGGGGACTTCGAACTGGTCCGTGAGTATGATCTCTCCGACTACGTCGTGTCCGGCACAGAGGACAGTATCGCCTGGATGCTGCCAGAGTGGAACGGAGAGTACTACTGGTACGCGACGACCCAAGGGATCGTAGGCACAGTCGATGTGGACACGGGTCTGGTTCGCACCATGAGGCTGGAAGGCGAGCTGATAGAGAACTCATTCGCAGTCGGCGAGGACGGCCTCTTCATCGTGTCGGACAAGGCCATGTACCGCTTCAGCCAGGATGGCACCGGCAGCATCCTAGTCGACTGGCGCACCGAGTACGATCCCGGCAGCCAACCCAAGCCCGGCCACATCACACGCGGTTCGGGGACATCCGTCACGCTGGTCGGGGGGACCGACGGGCTGGTCGTCATAACAGACAACGCAGAGCCAAGGGTGAACCTGCTCTTCATCAGGAGGGACAGCGGGGACCTGGCATGCAGCATCCCCCTCTTCGAAGCCGACAAGAGCGGCACGGATTTGACCGCGATCGCTTTCGAGCATGCGGGCCCGAACGGACAGGGCTCCGGGGTCTACTCGGCCATCGTGGAGAACAACTGGGGCCATCACTCGTTCCCGTTCTCACGTCCCGAGCCGGGGCTCACGCGCGTGGACGTCAGCAGGCACAGTGACGGCAGCTACACATGCGAGGAGGTTTGGACTACGGACGAGATGAGCATAGGCGGCTTCAGGCTGTCGTTCGATAACGGCCTAGTCTACCTCTATGACAAGATCGGTACATCCCTCATGACGAAATGGTACTTCACCGCGATGGATTTCGCTACCGGCGAAGCGGTGTACAGGAAGCTGACCGGCACCAGCCTCGGCTACAACAACTGGCAGGGCTCTCTGTTCCTGCATCCCGACGGGGGAGTTGCATACTCAACGACCATCTTCGGACTGGTCATGCTTCGCGACGGGGCCTAGGCCCCGCCGCCAACCCGAAACACCCGGAGACATATGAAGGTACTCATAACAGGTGCAGCCGGCAATCTGGGGCCGACCGTTTGCCGGGTCTTCGTGGAGCACGGGTTCGACGTCCGGCTGCTGCTGCACAGAAGGCGTCCCCGACTGCTGGATGAGGCCGTTGAAGTCTTCTGGGGAAACGTGACCGACGGCGACTCCATCAGACGGGCACTGGACGGCGTCGACGCCGTGGTCCACCTTGCCGGGATAGTCCAGCCCGCCACAGAGGAGCACCCCGACCTTGCTGAGAAAGTCAATGTCGGCGGCACCGTAGTCGTTCTGGATGAGGTCAGGAGGCTGGGCCGCCCGATACCATTCGTGTTCACGTCTTCCTCGGCGGTCTACGGTCCGTGCGGGGATGCCAAGGAATGCCTGCATCCGGCAAGAACCGCGTGCAATCCAACATCCGTCTACGGGGATACCAAGCTGCGTGCCGAGAACCTGATCAGAGAGTCAGAAATCGACTACGTGATCCTGCGCCTGACATCCATTCCGTACCAGAAGCTGGGGGTCAGCGACTTCCGCACCCACATGTTCACCATCCCGCTGGAGAACCGCATCGAGTTCTGCCATCCCCACGACATGGCGCTCGCTGTGGTGAACTCCGTCAAGCGGTTCGACACGGTCAAGGGCAAGACGCTGATGATAGGAGGTGGTCCAAGTCAGCAGTTGCTCTTCGAGGACATGCTGCGCACTATTCTCCGCGAGTTCGGCTTGCCCGTGCCGCCGTCGTGCAGATTCGCGACAGAGCCGTTTCCGCTGCACTGGTACGACACGACCGATTCGCAGCAACTCCTCCAGTACCAGCGAAAGACGCTGGATGACTACTGCTCAGACCTCGTGGCCCAGTTCCCGGCTCCACTAGTGGGCGCGATGCGGCGCTTCATCGGCCCCACGTTCGGACGCCTGATAGTCAGGCTTATGTGAATCGCGAGCGCCGATGTCACGGAGCCACCATCTCTCCCTGGCTCCCAACGCGGCGCGTGTTTGAGTCACCACCATTTGACAAATCACCTCGACTCGCATAGAGTACCTGATACTAGAAATCCCCGTCCGCACGGCGCGGGCAGCCTCATCACTCAACCGCTGCCGGGGAGGTCTCCGCCCACCTCCTGCGTCGTGTTCCCTTTCGGTCATGGCTACCGAATGAGGTAGATCGTAGCTATACCGGCGGCGGAGCATTGCCCCACCAGCCGGCTGCGTTCCGCCCCATCCGACAGCGAGCGGAGGGAGACTATGCACCAGCACAGCATGCTCAGCGTCCTGTTCAAGGAGGAGGACCTCGTTCTCAGGGACCTGGTTCGTGATTTCGTCGACGACGAGGTCATGCCAGCCAGGCAGAAGATCGACGACGACGAGAACCACAGTATAGTCACGGAGCTTCTGCAGGGCCTTAGCAACCTCGGCTTCATGAGAGCAATCTTCCCGGAGAAGTACGGGGGCTCCGACATCCACTCCGCCATGACGCTCGGCCCGGCTCTGGAAGAAGTGGCGCGCGGTGACTCGGGCATAGCTGTCGCCATCGCCTGCTGCCTCTGGCCCTTCCTGCCCGCGATATGGGCGGGTAACGAGCAGGTCATCGACTACTTCGGCCCCATCTTCTGCGGGGACGACCTGAAGATAGGATGCTTCAACATGACGGAGCCGGGAGGCCCGGCGGGCGGCGGCGGGTGCGACATCGAGAACCCCGGCATGCAGGGACGCAAGATATCGACTATGGCGTCGCTCGACGGCGAAGAGTGGGTAATCAACGGTCAGAAGATGTGGGCCTCCAACTCCGGTATCGCCGATGCATACCTCATGGTCTGCACCACTGACCCCCAACTGGGCGACGAGGGCATAGCGCTGATCTACGTGCCGGGCGACGCCACGGGGCTGTCCTTCGGCAAGTTCGAGAAGAAGGCCGGGATGGCCGCCGACCGCAACACGACCACGTATCTGGACAATGTGCGCGTGCCGAAGGGGTTCCGCGTGGCCGGTCCGGTCGATGATTCGAAGTACTTCCATGCCAACCTCACTATCGGCAGGTTGGCCAGTGCCGCCATGTCAACCGGCAATGCTCAGGGCGCATTCGAGGAGGTCCTGGCCTTCACTAGCGAAAGAGTTGTCGGGAAGACCGGCAAGCCCATACGAGACCACTCCATCGCAGCGGGTATGCTCGCCGATATGGTAATAGGGATTGAGACCGCACGTATCACCTACGTTTCAGGAGCGTATCGCTTCGACCATCCGGAGGAATACGGCGAGATTCATTCGATGGAGCAGCTCTCCTACGCCAGCATAGCAAAGGTCTACGCGGCAGACATGTCCGTGATGGTTGTCAACCGGGCAATGGAGCTGATGGGCAGCTACGGATACGTCAGGGATTGCAACGTCGAGAAGTATTGGCGCGACAGCAAGATCATCCAGCTTTGGGAGGGCGGCGCTCAACTGGGTCGTTTCGATGTATGCAGAGCGTACTACGACCTCCCGCTCTGAGCCGACGAGGAGACGCAGATGGCCAAGGATGAGGTTCTGGCGACCTTCGGAGATGTGATCAGCCGGCCCTCCAACACCTATCTCGAAAGCTGGAAGGAGCGGGGCGGCAGGATCATGGGCTATTACTGCTCCTACATACCGGAGGAGCTGTTCACCGCGGCAGGCTGCATCCCGTACCGCCTGCGCGGCGGTGGGAGCGAGGATAGCGCGGCCGGTGATGCCTACATGAGCACCCGGGTATGTACGTTCGTGCGTCACACGGTGAGCCAGGCCCTCAGGGGCGAGATGGGCTTCCTGGACGGCGTGGTGCTGGCCCAGAACTGCGACCACATCCGGAGGGCTGCGGACCTCTTCAGGAAGAAGAGCGGTGTATCCTTCACAGGTTTCCTTTCGGTACCGAGGGCCCCGAAGGACAGGCTCTTCAACTGGTACGTCGACGAACTGAGAAGACTGAAGTCGGAGATCGAAGGGCACTTTGGATTGTTCATCACCAAGGAGAGTCTGGAAGAGGCGATAGACCTGCACAACGCCTCCCGCGAACGGGTAGGCAGGCTCTATGAGCTCCGCAAGGGGATTGCGCCGCCCGTTACCGGCGAGGAAGCCCTGACCGTCACGGTCGCGGGACATCTCATGCCGAAGGTGGATTTCAATAGCCTCATGGACGCTCTGCTCGAAGACCTTGGCGATTCTGCCGGCAACGCGGGATACCGGGCGCGCGTCATCGTCACAGGCGGTGAGATGGACACGCCTGAGTACATAGCGGGAATAGAACAGCAGGGCGCTCTGTCCGTCGCCGAGGTCGTCTGCTTCGGTCAGCGCTCATTCGGGGAGCCTGTCGATCAGGAGGGCGGCGACCCGCTGGAGCGCATCGCCCGCCGCCATTTCTTCCAGGCGCCGTGCGCGCGCATGGTCGAGTGCTTTGAAGAGCAGGTGGCTATGCTCAAGGATACGGTTGCGGAGTTCAAGGCCGACGGCATTGTGTTCCAGCGAATGAAGTTCTGCGACCCGTGGGCAGGCGACGGCCACAACCTGTACTGGAGGATGAGGAAAGAGGGCATCCCATTTCTTGGACTGGAGAGGGAGTATCAGGTTCCGGCGTCAGGACAGGTGAAGACCCGTGTCCAGGCGTTCCTGGAGCAGATGGGCAAGTAGCCTGGCAGGCAAGACGGGTCAGAGGAGGACGGCATGGCCATACTGGGAAAGGAGCGTAGAGAGGACTGGGAAGTAGTCTACGACGGCGCCACGGGCCTGATCGAACTGTACGAAGAAGACCCCGATTCAAGGGGAATGAACTCCATCCTGAACGGCTTTCGCCGATTCATAGAGGACCTCTTTGGCGCTGTAGACGAGGGCAGGCCCATAGTCTGGCACAACTGCGGATGCTCTCCAGAGCTTATCAAGGGGCTGGACGGCGTGCAATCGATGCCTATCGAACTGCTGACGGTCCTCCAGGACCTCATCGGCGATGTCAGCTATACGGTGGCTCTGATAGACGATGCCGAGGCCCATGGCGTAGCAGCAGAGGTCTGCTCAATCGACAAGGCAGCTGTCGGGACAGTCCTGAACGACCTGTACCCGGAGCCGGCATGTATGCTCTACCACAACACCCCCTGCGACTCGCAGATAGCCGCAATCAAGTGCCTTACCGCGATGACTGAGAAGCCAATGCGCCTCATGGATGTACCCTACCTGTCGGGAGACCGCGAGGCCAAGTACCTTGCGAAGCAGTTCCATGAGGCAATTCCTTATCTCGAAGAGCATACCGGCGGGCGGTTCGATTGGGACAGGTTCCGAGAGGTCTGCGAGGAGTCCAACCGCACCGCGCAATACCTGCGCGACTGGAACGAGCTGCGCAGGCACACCCCGTGTCCTCAGGTCAGCAAGATCGTGGCCCTGAACACCGCTCTGCTGGTTGCGTTTTCCGGTGACCCCGAGGGTACGGCGATCGCGAAGGGCTTTCACGACGAGGCCAAGGAACGCATCGAGCGCGGGGAGAGCGCCGTCGATGGCGGCGAGCAGTATCGTGCTATCTGGTACCAGGACCCGGTCTGGTGGGACCTCCAATTCTACGACTGGATGGAGAGTGAGCTTGGACTGGTGATACCGATGGACCTGTTCGGCTACTACTCGTCGGAGGGCCTGATCGACACTTCGACCCCGGAATCGATGCTGGAAGGACTGGCCCGAAAGAACCTCCGCGTGCTACCTATGTCCAGGCAGTTCAAGGGCCCCATAGACCTCTTCATCGATGACTACATTCAGCTCTGCGACGACTACTCCGCCGACTTCGGCATCTTCGCAGGGCATGTCGCGTGCAAGCACGGCCTCGGTGGCATCGGCCTGTTTCGTGAAGCGTCACGGGAAGCGAGCATACCGCTTCTCTACTTCGAGTTCGACATGTTCGATCCGCGCGTCACAACCCCCGAGACGATACAGGAGGAGCTTGCCAGCTTCATAGAGGACGTAGTCAAGCCGAGGAAGGAAGCTGCCTGAGCGTCCTACCGACTTCGGCAACAGCAAACGAGGGGAAAGGAGGTCTCGATGCCGTATTTCAAGGATTCTGAGGAATGCGAGGCAGTCCTTGGAGGGTTCTTCCGCCGCATGTCCGAAGGCGTGGCTTCCGGGGAAGCTGACCTCGTCGAGATCCAGAGGAAGCTGGCCGACATCGGTCTGATCGTCAAGTTCATATGGCGCGATCCGGAGCTAACGATCACCCTGGATTTCACCAGTGAGCCCTTCGCCGTCCACATCAATGACATCGGCGTGGCTCCGACGGCCACGTTCACATTGACAGCCGATGTGGCGCACAAGTTCTGGCACGGACAGGTGAACCTGGCGAAGGCACTGACAACCAAGACCATCGTAGCCAGGGGCCCGATACCCAAAATCCTCAAGCTGCTGCCCGTCATCAAGCCCCTGTACTCCAGGTACCCCGCCTATCTTGCCGAAACGGGCCGAAGCGACCTCGTCCTAGCTTCCTAGCGATGGGCCTCTACGAGCGGTACATTTCGCTGATCAGGGACTTCGAGGAGCAGCTTCGTGAACACGGCAGGCAGGTACGACAGTGGCGGGCCCAGTCAACAATGGCTGAAACCGGACGTACACGTGAGCCCCCACATCCGGACCTGGTGCTGAGGCAAGACACCGCTGTTGAGCTTGGCGGGCCCGGCACAGCAAGCACATCCTTCACCCTCTGGTCAAATGACACGACGCTTCTGAGAGACCGGGCAATCACCCTCATCGGGCCCGATCTGGACGAAGCCGGGAACAGAACTCTGCCAATTGGCCAGGCACTGATTGTGGCCGGGCAAGCCCTGAAGGAGACCGACCTTGTGGAAATAGAGAGGGCCCGACGCTCGGCGGAGCGCGTACGGGGCTACTCAGCACGCAGGACCGGAGGCCGACTGTGGTCACGCGTGAGTTGTGATGCCCTGGACAGCGGCCTGAACCTGAGGACACTGGGCCAGAGAGCACTGGCTGGTGTCCGCACGCGCGTGCCTTTCATAGAGGCTGCCGAACTGCTGTGTGTAACCTCATCTGCAGAAGATGTCGACGAGTTGGACTTGATCGGAGCGCAGGTACGAAAGCTGTCGCACGACCTGCGGCGCGGCCGACTCGTGACCGCATCGGATGGCGGACTGGAATGTCAGACCGGCCTGTCCTGTGATGAGTGTCCGGAGAAGCCGATATGCGACGACATAAGGGTGCTGATTCGCGTACGCAAGCGGCGAGACGTGAACTCGTGACTATTGCCAACGACCGCCCTCGGGTATACGATGTTGTCCCGAACACGAAGGGTCGAGCATGAGCGGCAAATCGGGCAAAACACGTGAGGTAGACCTTATACTGGCCGGTGGAGGTGCCCTCGGAATCGCCTACTGCGGAGTGTTGAGGGCCCTTCATGAACACGGAATCCGACCGGCCCGCCTTGTTGGTACGTCGGCAGGCTCTCTCATTGCCTCGCTCTCTGCTGCAGGTTACGAAGCCCCCGAGATCGAGTGGCTCATTGCGCCCTCCGACGCCGGTCTGCCGAGGCCGGAGACACTGCCGACTTCGGTGACCGAACCGCTTCGACTGTCAGACTTCCTCGACCCACCGGCCTCCGCCGCCGATATCGGGGCCGACATCATGAGAAGGACTCATCTGTGGAGGGCCATCAAGCTCAACGCCGTGGACGAACTGCTGGGCAGGAAGCTGGAAGGGCTCCCCGAGAAGCGGGAGCTTGCGGATGAACTCACCGACAGAATCGTGAACTTGTCATTCGGCAAGCTCGAGCAGTTCAACGACGGAATCAAGCGAGTGCTGAACACCGCGCTCCATTTCTATCCAGATGACAAGCCCTCGATACGGAGCTTCCTGCCGGGCACGCTCGAACGACTGCGGACGAATGTGGCGGACGCCGCATGGAGAGCCTTCACCGATAACGTCACCGAGTACCGCATGTTCGTTAACTGGGGGTTCGAGGGCGGCCTTTTCGAAGGGGAAGTCCTCTATCAAACCGTAAGGGACCTCATAGAAGCGAAGGTGAACGGCGGGAAGGGCAGCCCCGTAGTCTTCGGGGACTTGCCGCGGGAGCTCGGCGTTGTCACAGCCAATGTCGGCGAATCCGATTGGAAGAAGCGGCTACGGATACACACCAGAATGAGTTCGCCCGACATGGAGGTCGCCCAGGCCGTCCGAGACTCAAGCAGCGTGCCGCTCTTCTTCCAATCAAGGAAGCGCTCCGGCAACGGTGCGGCCTCCGAGGTCGTTGATGGCGGAGTCATAGCCAACTACCCCTTCTGGGTGTTCACCGGGGGTCATGACGGCTACTTCCGGCCCGACAAGTCCGACGAAGCAAGGCCAAAGCTGGGTTTCATACTGGACCCAAACTACGATGCGCCGACGGAATGGGACTGTCCCGCCCCCAAGTGGCACGAGGCCGATTCCAGGATGGGCATGCTGCCGCGCAATTCCGAGGCACTGGCACAGAACCAGGAGTTCGCCTTCCTCTCTCCCGAAGGGCCTCTAGGCGAATTCGCAGGCGTGGAACTCGCTTTTCGAGTCGTTGACGTAATCATAACTGCGGAACTCTCGCTGACCGAGCAGTGGCGCGAGATGATCCGAAAGACCTATCCCTACCACGAGGCATGCATTCCGCTCAAGGGGTTCCACTGGCTGGACTTCACTGCCAACTCAGAAGAGATTTCTTGGCGCGGTATGGTAGACCGTGGCTACGAGGCCGCCAGCCGCCTGCTTGTTGACGCAGGCCTGGTCCCGGCGCGGTCAGCGAAGGCAAACCCCTATCGCTCCGGAAGCCGGTGACGCCGTGGGGCTTCACGCCTTCGCCGCGTCCAGGATCTCGTGCTCCACGCCGCTGGCCTCGAGAGCCCGAAGGAGTTCCGACGAGCTATCATCTACGCAGGCCACCGCAACACTCAAGCCGCTTCTCTGAGCCTCAACGGCAGTCTCCTTAACGCCGTAGAAGCAGTCGGCTTCTATCCCAGCCTTTCGTAAAGACACAAGTGCCTCGATCCCGATAGCGCCCACCACCTGTCTCCCCTCGACAGAATGTCTGAGCTTCTCCAGGTCAACCTTCCTTGATCCACCCTTTCTGATAGCCGGGACCCTGATCACGGTCATCCGGCCCATTCGCATCGGCAAGATGCCCTCGATGTTCGACACGCCTACATCCTCACCCTCATCCGCGTCCGAGACCGCCGTGGCCTTGGCTTCGGCGTCTCTGCCGACCACAGCCCTCAGCATACCATCGCGCATCTCCAGCCCCACCTTCTGCCCCCGCCTGATGCGTGAATCGGCAACTGCCGCCGTCACAGCCATCGACGCGATGGTCTTCTGGACCATGTCCGCGTAGCTTTGCCACTCCCTCAGCACGCCGAGGACCCAGTCCACACCTTCCTTGGTAACCCGGTACTTGGACCGACCCTCGGACTCCAGCCATCCCTCGGCGACGAGCTCCTTGACGTAGTCCGACATCCCCTGCGGGCTCATGCCGAGCCTCCGGGCGATGTCGCGCTGCTGTACGTCCGGCTGGTTCTGCGCCACATCCACCAGAATCTGAAGTCTCGTAAATGAGTTGACGTTCCGTAGCTGCGAAAGCATGATGACCTCCCGCGATCACGGGCCGATGATCAACACTCGATTCCGTCTCGACTCCCCACGCCCTGCTGGAAGTAGTGCTTGACCTCGATCATATCAGTCACGAGGTCGGCGGCGTCAATCAGTTCCGGCGGGGCATACCTGCCCGACAGGACCAATTCCACCCCATCCGGCTTGCTGGAGATCATGGCCAGCATTTCCTCCAGCGTAACGAGGTGGAAGAAGTACCCCGTCACTATCTCGTCGAGGA
The DNA here is from genome assembly GCA_964574685.1 of uncultured Dehalococcoidia bacterium. Lineage (GTDB taxonomy): Bacteria > Chloroflexota > Dehalococcoidia > SZUA-161 > SZUA-161 > CAZGDV01. The sequence goes on along the minus strand of CAZNOI010000021.1, from coordinate 30,786 downwards.
CGACTATGTCGTATTGCCCGGAGAGCATGGCCTCTCGCGCTTTCCCCAGGCCCTCCCTCGCCATGCGCACATCCTCCTCATCAGCAGGATCCTTGATATGGACGAATGTCTCCTTCCCATACTGCTCGATCGTGATGTATGGCGATGACATCCTGGCAGCTTCCAGCTCGCTGTACTTCTGTCCTTTCATAAACTGCCCTATGTACGTTCTGAGGCCGCACCCCATCCCTCGAAAGGCGAGTCCCAGCGCAGCCGTCGTCTTGCCCTTGGAGTTGCCGGTGTACAAATGCACATAGCCCTTGCCCAGCGGTGTTTCCCGTTTCATCATTGGCCTCCAGTTCTCACCGGTCATCTAATCATAACATGCAAGGCGCTTCCGACAAGCTTACAGGAATGCACCCGACAATGCCTCATCAGACACGGCATGGAGCCCTTGACAAGTCCGCACTACCGTAGTATACTCCGCGTTGGTGGAACTGCCCGGGCGGCAGGGGCCTATCGCGTCAGAGCGTCAAGGTCAGCTTCTACAGATTGCCAAGCTGATTGCCGACATGTCCAGTCTCTGGACGTTGGCCCCGAGGGTTGCCGAGGGCGAATGGCAACCCTCGGGGGTCTCCTCCACCGGGACATCAGTGGCACAATCCGATCCGAATACACCAGCTACGGAGGGTCAAGTGCAGACCATCAAGAAGAAGCGGCTCACCTCTATACTAATACTTGCCTGCGTCCTGATTGCATCTATGGTAGCCGTGCCGTCTATCTCAGCATATTCCCCATATCCTCTACAACCATCCGACACCCCCGTCCAGGATGCGCTCAGCTATCTCGAGTCGCAACAGCAGTTGGACGGTAGCATAGGAGGCTTCGCCAACACTGCATGGATTGCCATGGCGATTGCCGCTGCCGGCGAAGACCCTAACAGTTGGAACGCGGGCGGCGATTCCATGGTAGACTACCTGGCCGCCAATGCGGGTTCTGCAGCAAGCCCCACTGACTACGCGCGGATGATACTCGCGGTCACTGCATCCGAACAGGACCCCACCGCTTTCGGCGGAATCGACTTCGTCAACCTGCTCACATCTGAGTATGACGGCTCGCAGATAGGAAGCACCACGGCACTCAACGACGATGCGTGGGGAATCATGGCGCTCATATCGGCCGGGGTCGGACAGACCGATCCAATGATTGCGAATAGTGCGTCTTTCATCAAAGCCAACCAGAATACGGACGGCGGTTGGGGCTGGGCCGTGGGACAGCCAAGCGACGCCGACAGTACGGCAGCCCCCGTAATGGCCCTGGTGGCCGCCGGGGAGCCGATCAGCAGCGAAGCAATCCAGGACGCTCTGGCCTACATCAAGTCCAGCCAGATGGATAACGGCGGTTTTGAGTCCTGGGGTTCGACAAACGCAGACACCAACGCCTGGTGCATCTGCGCCATCGTGTCCGCAAATGAAGATCCCACTAGCGCGGAGTGGCAGAGTGGGACCGGCAACGACCCGGTAGACGATCTGGCCGATCTTCAGAATCCCGATGGCTCGTTCAACTGGCAAGAGGGCAACCCGGGATTGGCCGTCGAGAAGACGACGGCCTGCTCAGCACAGGCGCTGCTTGGCCAACCCTACCCGGTGAAGGTGCTATCTTCACCGAACGAAGTAACCATTGCAGTCCGTGTTGAGGCGGAGGCCGATACGGTCTGGAGTGGTCAGGTGACCGTCAGAGATTCCACCATTGTGGACGACCAGGGTGGCTCGCACTACCTGCCGAATCCCACTGCACTCGGCGCTCTCCACGAGGCCTCACAGCTTGGCAGTTTCCCATACACGGTCAGGGACTTCGGGTGGGGGCTCGCCATCACGTCTGTAGACGGAATCGGCAATTGGGAAGCGGGACCCTGGTGGCTCTTCCGCATTGATGGGTCCTCGGCGCAGGTCGGCGCTGATGCCTTTGAATTGAACTCGACATCGCCTCCCTCACCACCACATCATGAGTTGCTGTTCTACCAGAGCGTGACTTCCTCTGAGATGCCTCTGGCAATCGAAGTGGACAAGACCGAGGTGGCAGTAGACGAGGTCTTCAACGCCACCATTACGTACTACGACGACGATAGCCAGACATGGGCTCCCCTCGAGGGCGCGACTGTACACGCAGATGGCGAGTTCATAACGGGACCGGACGGCGGCACTGCCATCTCCGTCGATCATGCGACGACAGTCGAGGTGTTTGCCGAAGCAACAGGCTACGTGCGTAGCGAACGGATCGACGTGACGGTGGGCGGAGGTACCGGCAGCGAGCCTGCTTCCTCGGGCACACTCACACTCGGGGCGACTATCATCCCCGCCGTAGCCATTGAAATCACACCTTCGAATCTGAACTTCGGCGTGCTGGGCCCGAGAGATGTCAGCGAAGCACAACAGATAACCATCAATAACGTTGGTGCCTGGAATGTGCGTGTAACTGCCGAAGTCGGCGACGAGGCCGATGGCCTTTTCCTTGAAGGCATGCGGCTGGACGGGGAGTCGTGGAGCAGTTACGAGGCGACCCTGCCGAGGTCTGCGTCAGAGCAGACTGAAGCAACGCTCGAGGTGCCGGGCACGTATTCCGGAGTGGGGGATGTCGAAGGCTATCTAATCCTCTGGGCAGAGGAGGCATAGACGGTGCCTGGCGTGATTCGAGGACTGACGGTTGTCGGTTTTCCTTATCGACGAGACAGACCAGTGATGAGAGCGAGACACACGCTGCTGGTGCCCGCACTGGCCATCCTGCTCTGGATCCTCCTCTCTGGCCAGGTACTGGCAGCGGCAGCGGGGGCCGCACCGGGTGTCCTGTACTTCGACTCATCGGGGCGCACCCAGACGCTACACGTCATAAACACCGGGAACGTTGAGGCTCAATACCGGGTATACGCCGACGGGGAATACGAAGGCTGGTTCGTCATCACTCCTCAGGAGTTCAGTCTCAGTTCCGGAGCCGACAGAGACGTGAACTTGACAGTCTCGCCTCCGGAGGGTGCCTCGGGCCTGCACACCGCAAGTATCCGGGTTGTGGCATTCGAGCCTTCATCTGCCCTGAAAGTCGGGGCCGGAGTCAAGGTACCCGCTCATGTTACCATCGAAGCGCTCCCACCCCCGTCCAAGGCGGGGCCGACTGTGCAGATGTGGATTGTACCAGCCATTATCATTCCAGTACTGCTCGCTGCAACGCTGCTGGCAATACTGCGGAGGCGGCAGGCAACGGACTGTGCATAAGGTCCTACTCGTAATCGCCGCTCTGGTCTTCGTCGCCGCGTGCACCGTCGACGAAAACACAGCTCTCCGTGAGCCCGTCCCAGCAACAGTAGTGGTCACAACTGGTTTTGGCCGCGATGTCATCGTCGAGGATACCGTAGGCGTGCCCGAGGGTACCTCAGCCCTGGAGACACTTCGCCGAGTGGCTGATGTAGAAACGAAGTACGGAGGGGGTTTCATCGATTCCATCAACGGTATCGCTTCCAGATACCCGGCTGAAGAGGACTGGTTCGTGCACGTAAACGGTATGGCCACAAATAAGGGTGCGGGGGAATGCTCGCTGTATGGAGGCGACATCCTGCAAATGGACTACCATGAATGGTCCTTCCGCACGTTCGTCCCCGCGATGATCGGAGTAATACCAGGACAGCTTCTGCATGGCTTCGAGGGGGTATTGTTCCCTACGGCTGTCGTCTACCAGCAGGGGCTCGCCGATTGCGCGGAGACGCTGGCAGACCACCTGGAGCATTTGGGGGTCGAGGTCTGCTTCGTCGGCGAGTCGACGGAGCTGGTCCAACCCGACAGGGGAACGAGCAACCTGGTCATACTTGGTACATTGGACTCCGACATGGTATCCGAGATGAACGACAAATGGGCCAGGCTGGGCTTCTTCCTGCAACTCAGTGACGGAGGCATTACTGCCTACGACGCAAACGGGGAGGCAGCGGCGGAGTACGGCGCTGGAACCGGCGTCATACAGGCAACCCAGAACCCCTGGAACCCCAACGGCACGGGCGTCTGCGAGACCGTGGCAGTGATGGTGTCCGGAACGAACGAGGCCGGCGTGCGCAGCGCGATTGCGGCCCTCGTCGAGCAACCTGAAGCCCTCCGCTATGCGTGCGCGGCGGTGGTACTTGGCGAAGAGGTAATCAGGATTCCCTGAGGATGAGATTCACCTACCACGACAAGGGCACGCCCATACACCGGCTGAATCCCCTCTCGAAGATGGCCTGGGTTGTCAGCATCTTCGTTCTCGCCCTTACACTTGATGATCCCTTCTTCCTGCTGGTCCTTTTCCTGTCGACGCTGCCGGTCGTTGCGGCAGCGAAGTCATGGAGGGAGTGGGCATCCTTCATGAAGCTGGCCGCCTTCATCTGCGTGGCAATCATCATCGTGAACCTGCTGGTCAACTACAATGGCGAGCACGTGCTGGCTACGGCTCCCTTCAAGCTGCCCGTGATGGGCACCCCCGTGATAACCCTGGAGGCGATTGTCTGGGGCCTCGCGATGTCCGTGCGTCTCCTTGCTGTAATATCGGCAGTGAGCATCTTCACACTGACTGTGCACCCTGATGATGTGATGCTCCTGTTAATCAAGGTAAGGCTGCCGTACAAGTCGGTACTGGTTACTTCCCTGGCATCCCGCTTCATGCCGACGCTGATGGAAGACGTTCAGCGGATATCGAACGTACAGCGCTCTCGGGGCATCGAACTCGACAGGAGCAGCCTGGTGCAGAGGGTGAAGGGCCACATGATGGTGCTGGTCCCGCTCCTCTCGAACTCCCTCGATAGATCAGTCCAGGTTGCGGAGGCAATGGAGTCGAGAGGTTTTGGCGGTGACGTCAAGAGGACGTTCTTCCGCGCCATACAACAGACGCAGTTCGACAAGGCGATGCTGCTTCTGGGGCTTCTGCCTTGTGCGCTGGGTCTGGCAATGGTGACAATCGGGCTCGGACAGTACACTTACTACCCTTCGCTGGACTCCGTCGGGATGCCTGCAGCCGAATGGGGCATGCTCTCACTCCTGGCATTGCTCCTCACCCTTGTCGTGCCGCTTGCGATGCTGAAGAGGACTGTAGACCTTGATTAGGATTGAGGGCCTCACATTCTACTACTCGGACTCCGATCAACCTGCACTGAGAGACATCAACCTCGACATCAGCGAAGGCGAGTTTGTCCTTGTCACCGGCCCCTCGGGATGCGGCAAGTCCAGCCTGTGCAGGTGTCTCAACGGCCTCATACCTCACTACCACGGCGGAAGCATCAGTGGTCAGATCAACGTGTGCGGTCTCGACGTGTTGAAGACCCCAACGCGTGAGATGGCTCGCAGGGTGGGAATGGTATTCCAGGACCCGGAGAACCAGATAGTGGCAGCGGACGTCGAACTTGAGGTTGCGTTCGGCCTTGAGAACCTGGGATTCCCTCGGGACATTATGGCGAAGAGGGTGGAGGAGGCGCTCGATGCCGTGGGCATCCCCGGCATACGCCGACGCCAGACCAGCGAGTTGTCGGGCGGCGAGAAGCAGAAGGTCACTATCGCCTCCATTCTGGCGCTGCATCCACAGGTCCTGGTACTGGACGAGCCGACGTCCGAGCTGGACCCGAAAGGGGCCGAGGATGTCCTCTCGATCGTGCAGAGGCTCAACGACGAACTGGGTATAACGGTCGTCCTCATCGAGCACCGCCTGGACAGGGTAATCCACCTGGCTGACAGAATGATAGTGCTCCAGAATGGGAGCATCATCGCCGATGCGCCTCCCAGGGAAGTCCTTAGACGGCGGGAGGTAGCCGCCTGCGGCATTGGGCTGCCGCCGATCGTCAGGCTGGTCCAGGAGCTGAACGGTCGCGGCGACAGTCAGGCCGATATGCCGCTCACGGTTAAGGAGGGCCGCGCCTGCCTGAAGAGCGTGTTCGCAGGTGCTGATGCTGTCCTTTCAGCGGGTCTTGCAGTTCCGCGTAGCGGGACCGACCCTTCCATCGAAGTCGAGCGCCTATGGTACTCGTACTCTGACGGTCCGACAGCACTGAGAGACGTGAGCCTGACCATCTCGAAGGGCGAGATGGTGGCAGTCATGGGTCGCAATTCCTCCGGCAAGACCACTCTGGTGAAGCACTTCAACGGCCTGCTCTATCCGACCAAAGGCAAGGTCAGGGTGCTTGGCCGGGAGACGTCGAAATGCACAGTCGCACAGCTATCCCGTAGCGTCGGTTTCGTCTTCCAGAACCCCAACGACCATATGTTCTGTGACACGGTAGAGGCGGAAATCGCCTTCATACTCAAGAATAGGGGCCTGAGCAGGAATGAGTGCCGAATCAGGGTCGACCGGATGCTGGACACGTTCGGCCTGACCGAGTATCGGAAGGAGTATCCTCGTGACCTCAGCGGCGGTGAACGACAGCGGGTGGCGATGGCCTCTGTGCTGGTGGCGGAGCCTCAGATTCTCATCATGGATGAGCCGACCAGGGGAATGGAGCACAGGCTCAAATCCGACATGATGAGGCTGCTGGACGACTACCGGCGGGAGGGAAACACCGTCGTCCTAGTTACGCACGACGTGGAGATGGTAGCTGAGTACGCGGACAGGGTCGTTCTGCTGAGCGAGGGCGCAGTGGTCGTGGATGGTCACAAGAAGGGAGTGCTGTCCGGAGCCCTGGCCTTCTCCCCGCAGATAAACCGGCTCGTGCAGGGACTCGGTAGAGGCGTGCCCTTCGACGTACTCACGGTTAAAGAGGCTTTGGAGCTGCTGAGATGAAGAGGGGTCGATTGGTCCTGCTGCTGGTCTTCGCTGCGGGCATAGCGGGCCTTACAGCGACCGCTGTCGTTTCGGGCACACTGGAGACCTCTCTCGGATGGGGCCTTGTATCGTTCATCATTGCCGCTCTTGCTATCGTTGCCATCTTCCTTGAGTTTCAGTCCACCACCATCGGCTCCAAGGAGGTCGCGCTCGTAGCTATGCTGGGCACGATATCAGCGGCTGTCAGGATTCCGTTCGCGGCTCTCCCGAGCGTGCAGCCATGCACGTTCCTCATCATTTGCACAGGGTACGTGTTCGGTCCGGTCGCGGGCTTCATGGTGGGGGCTTTGACGCCCCTCGTATCCAACTTCTACCTTGGCCATGGGCCCTGGACACCCTTCCAAATGCTGGCCTGGGGCATGCTGGGGGTGATGGGCGCAGGCCTTGGCAGGCTTCGCGCCGGAACGCTCGGACTGATTGCGCTGGGTGTCGTCGGGGCCTTCATCTACGGCTGGACCCTGAATACCTGGTACTGGGCTTCCTTCATATATCCGCTGACGTTCAAGACGTTTCTCGTCTATCAACTGAACAGCGTCTGGTTCGATGCATTCCATGCAGCAGGCAACATCGTGTTCTTCGCGCTCTTCGGCGCGAAGACAATAGTCATAATGGAGCGGTTCAGGAAGCGTTTCAACTGGCGGGTGCTTGCGGGAAAAGCTGCAACCGAGCGCGGCATCGCCGCCCCGCAAGCGCAGTTGGAGACAGAAGTCTGGCGAGGTCCGCAGTCCGGGTCCGCTCCCTCAGCTACTCCGTCAACTCGATTCCCTCAACCCTTCCCCTGAAGCCGAGCGCTTCGTCTATTGCCTCCCTGAGCTGGTCCAACAGGCCCTCCAGATCAGGCGCTTCCAGGTCTTCCGCTACAGCCAGATCAAGAGCGATTGTTATCGTGTTCCCCTCCATCAGCGATCCTCCGGGCATAGATAATCTCCCCCCAGGAGCGGCCGGGCGCGGTGCGCGGTTGCGACTGCGAAAGGAATCGCTACGGAATCCCCGAGTTCGTCCAAGTAGGAGTACGAGGGCAGGACGCTGGTCTAAGGCTCCCGAGCGTATGCCCGCCCAACGAAGAGTCTGAGAAAGAACCAGTCCAGCAGGCTCAGAATCGCAAGGACGCCGACAAATGTGGCTATCCTGACAAGCAACTGCCAGCCCTCTCCATCGAGGCCCAGCACGTAGAGTCCGATGGCCGCCATGCCCAGCGCCGCCGCCGCGAAAGCGAGGGCCGTACCCGCGACGATCATTACCGCCATCAGAACCCTCAGCATGCCCACCCCTGCTCTCCAGGGTCATCCGCCGGTGCTCACCCGGCACAGGGGCCGGGCATCGGCGGCAGCCGCCTAATAGTACATCATTTCCAGCGCTTACGCAAGGGTATATCGTCTGCGGCTTCAGGGTACGATTTCAGACACAACGTCCATTGTACTGAACGCGCAGTCTCAGGGTACTTACGTACACGAACAGAGTTGCGCCCTCTGGTATAATCGCTGTATGCGACGCCTCATTGCTGTCGGACTGGCCCTGGCCCTCATAGGTTTCTTCGCATGGGTCTACGGGGGTGTCTACCACAGCCTATTCGAGCCATGGTTCTACTCCGTGGGCCTGGACTCAGGTGGCGTCAGACTCCTGAGTCTGCTGAAGGCAATGTCATACGGTGGTCTGGTTCTGATGTGCGCTGCTCCCGTAGTCTTCTGGATAGTGTTGCCTGCTTTGAAGCTCATCCGCCCCCGGAGGCAGGCCCGAGGCGTGTGAGTCTCGGACTTGCGACACAACACCTCATCCGTCTCCTTCCAACCTGGACGTGACCCGCGCCTCGTCGTCAGCGGGCCTGCCCTCCAGCCCATCCATGATCTCGTCCAGCGAGTACCGCGCCAGAGCCGGCCTACGCCGCTCCCGCCTGGAGTCTACCCATACAACCAGTGCGGGCAGCAGCAGGAGCGTGCTCACCAGTGCCAGGAACACATCCACAACAGTCATGATTCCGAACTGCTGGAGGATCAGGAAATCCCCGGCGGCAATCAGAGCGGCGAACCCGCCTATGGTGGTCAAACCCGAAGCCAGAACAGGACGTCCGATACGCCTTATTGCAGTGTTCATGGCCTGTGCAGGTGCTTCCCCGCTGTCTCTCTCCTCATAGTACCGTTTCATAAGAACGATCGTGTATTCGACGCCGATGCCGAGTATCAGAGCCCCCAGGCAAGCTGTCAAAGCGGTGTACTTCATGCCGGAAGCGTACATCAGCCCGCTGGACCATCCTATGATCAACCCGATCGGGACGGTGGCCATGAGAGCCTTGAGGACGCTGAATCTGAACAGCACCAGCAGTCCGACGAATATAAGTCCCACGCTGATCAGGGTAATCCGCATGCGCCCGCTTGTGAAAGCATCCAGGAGGTCGGGTCCCAGCGACCGGGCGCCTGTAACCGCCAGATTGACGCCCGCGGGAGTTCGGCCCGCATAGTCCAGCAGCTCCCCTCTGACCTCGCGGAGCTGCTCGACCTCAGTCTGTTCAGTCCTGAGCAAACCGACCACGATGTTGGCCGACTCGAAATCGTCGCTGATGAGATTGCGCCTGACCTGCCCGGGTATTCCATCCAGGCATTCCCTCAACTCACCGCCATCCTGCGGGATACCGCCGCCATTGGCCTGGCATATCAAGTCAGCGATGCTCGTCGTGCCACACACGTCGTCCGACATGCTGCAACAGACCCTTTCTTCGAAACCCCTCATCCATTGCAGCACCTCCGGGCGGCTGACGTCCTCCGCTTCCACGAGCACGTTCAGAGATACTTCGCCCGCCATGACCTCCCTCAAGGTCTGGTAGTCGCTCATAGCGGGCCAATCGGGTGACATCATGTTCACCTCATTGGTCTCCGTCTCGATCCTTGAGTCGTAGACGAACCCGAGGCCGGAGAGCCCAACGGCGACTACGATGATCACGGCGGGGTATCTAATGACCCATGGCACCATGCGTCCCAGTGCCCTCTCAATCGCCCCATCGCGAGAAACCGTCAATGCCGGCTGTTGTCTCCGTTCTGGCTCCTTGGGAACTTTCCGACGCTCCCGCCAGTGAAGCACCGCGAGTGGGACAAACAGGGCTGCAAGGTAGCAGACGGAAACACCAATGAGAAGCATGAGTCCGAAGTCCTGGATCATCGGTATCGGGGAGAAGAGCAATGCGACACAGCTAAGGCAGACCGCCACCAGGGCAATGCCAATAGTCGGCCCAACTCGTGAGACGGCAACCCTGACCGCTTCACTCGACGTTCTGCCCCTTCTCAACTCATCGTCATAGCGGCTGTGCAACTGGATTGAGTAGTCTATGCCCAGACCCACGAGTATTGGAAATGCAGACATTGACACCATCGTGATCGGTATGCTCAGCAACCCCGTGAATCCGAAAGTGAATATGATGCCGATCCCCACCACGGCCAGCGGCAGCCATCTCCAGGCGAAGAACCCCCGCACCGTGAAGATGATTGCCAGAATGCCCAGCATCAGGACTATCGACACTAGGAACATCATGGCCATGTTCGTGGTCATAGCATCCTGAATCCTGCTCATGAAGGCTGCCGGCCCGGTCAGCGCCACTTCAACACCGGCGAAGCCGGCTTCCGCAACCGCCTCGTCGGTCGCCAGCAGAAGGTCGCTGACTTCATCGTCCGCGAAGTACATCCCCTCCATCACGACCGGGATAATCGCATGTCCTTGGTCCGGCAGGGCTGTCCTGAACTGCTCACGTATCTCACCCGTCTGGTCATCCACGACAATGGCCTTCACCATCTCTCGATCGTCAGGCAGCATCGGCGTTCCGGTGAACTGAGCCACGGCCTGTTTCATCAGAAAGGTCGGACCGATCGCCGAGATGACCTTGGGATGTGCGCCCATGGTCGTCTCTACGTGCTCCATGGCCCTGACGTTATCCTCGGAAAGCAACCCATCGATACCTTCGGCCGTGACCATGACCACGATCGAACTACTGCCGAAGTCCTCGTTGAAGCGCTGGTAGTCCTGGTACGCCTCGGAGTCCGTAGAGAGGAACGTCTCGGTACCTGTAGACATCCCTATCCGGCTGGCCCCGAAGAAGGAGACGGCAACGAGTACCAGCCCCAACGCCAGCAACAGCGCCCGTCTCCTTTCGACAACAACTGATATCAAGGCGAATACTCTCTTCACTCGGCTATCCTCCGGTTCGTTTCACGATCGCCCGCAGCCGCGGGCTCCAATTCCCACACCGGCCAATGCCTCCACGCCCAGGCGCGCTGTCTCCGGCTCCGCAGCCCTTGAGCGTAATCGCACGCCTTGCTCGTGACTGGGCGTAAGTCCTCACGTCAGCGACGGGGAGAGGCTCTCCCATGTTCTTGAGCCAGCTATGAGCCAAAGGGCGGGTCGTATACTGCCTCGACTATCCGTAGCTTTTTCCTGTCACGCTTGTCGTTCCCTGATTACCTGAACGAGCGTGTTTTATCATATCCCTGATGGTGTGTCAATAACGACTAGCCTGACGGAACTGTCACCGTGCCGAGAGAACATCCCCATTCAGCACAGGTTCCGTTCTGCCCGAGCAGAAGCGCACATGCATGCGATTCGCGAAGGTGCTCTTCCGGGGTCAATCCCCTGTATTGTCGAGTTAGCTGAGGCGGTACAACGCGCCTTTCGCGCGTCATATTGAGGGCTCCATATGGACGAATAATCCTTGACAGCCGGGCCATTTGATGGTAAAAACCGCTAGGATTCCGTGCCCGACTTCTCTGGAAGACTGTAGGTACAGATAGTAGGTGATGTACGTGCATCACAGGGGGGATGTTAGATGACTATAGCGACCATCGCCTTGCTGGGAGTGGGGGCAGTAGCAGTTTTGGGCCTGCTTCTCGGGCCCATAGGCCTTCTCTTTGGCCTGCCTCTGATCGGGGTGCTGGCCATTCTTGGCCTGGGCGGTATCTTCACTATCTAGACCAACTCTTCCGCGTCGTGTAGTTCAGAACAACACATCAGTGGCAGCAACTGGCTGTGTCCCGGCGGCCCGGACAGATGTGCATCACGGGCACGGCAGGAAGGTGTGTCTTGCAGAGGCTTGGTCTGCCCGTGGGCACACGTGAGACCGCCGTCTTCGATGGACCATGCACCGAGAACGCCCGAGGCGTCCGTATACACGCGAACGTTCCTGAGACTCTACGACTGGTTCGCACTGGGTCTCAGTTGCAGGTTCGTGCGACAGTGTCGTTCGAGCGTTCTACTTCAGATGTACGACCGGAACGTCTCCAATAACCACCTCGATATCGGCGTGGGCACAGGATACTTCCTTGACCACTGCAGGTTCCCGTCGGCGAATCCACGTTTGGCGCTCATGGACGTCAACCACAGTCCTCTGGAGTTCGCTGCGAGGAGACTGGCCAGATACCGTCCGGAGACCTACCTCGCGGATGCCACGAAGCCTTTTGGGATTGAGGCGCCCGTCTTCGACTCCGTTGCCCTCACCAACCTACTTCACTGCCTGCCTGGCGACATGGCAGCCAAATGCGTGGTGCTGGACAACGTGCAGGACTTTCTGAATCCGGGCGGGGTCGTGTTTGGAGCTACCCTGATGTACAGAGGAGTGCGTTGCAGTCCCTATGCAACTGCGGCGATGAGGATCAACAACTGGCTGGGTACAATGTGCAACCTGAAGGACACCATCGAGGATCTTGAGCAGGCGCTCCGAAGCCGCTTCCGCGAGTCCATGGTCATTATGGTCGGCTGCGAAGCGGTGTTCTGGGCCAGGTCACGCTAGAGGCTATTTCATCGGAGACCACTTGTCGGTACGCAGGAGCTTGCTCTCCCAGCGGTCCCTGTATTTCAGGCCCTCCACCATCCACTCGCCGGGCTGCGGTTCGGGTTCCCCGAACGTGATTATGAACGAGTACAGCTCCCAGTTGTGTATCTTAGAGAGGAATATGGCTTCATGGAAGCGACCAGCGCCGGGACAGGTCCGCCAGCCGGCGACCGCCGTTATTACAGGCGGTTGGATCTCGGCCATCTGTTGCTCCAGCACTCCGTGAAGAGCGTCGATGTACTCCTCCATGAGGCCCGGATATGGCCAGCCCGTGTCATGCAGGTAGAGGGCGGGCATCTCGTCGTCTTCTTGTCCTCCCACCGACGAGAAGTCCACCTCCTGCATCGGCGAACGTGGATTCGGCAACAGTATCTTGCTGACTACATCCCTGCGATACCTGCAAACGTCCTTGTTCCAGGACCTCCAGTCGCCATCTTCGACCATACTATGAACGATCCTGCCCCACGCTTGCCAGTCCCTCACGGCGGTTATGGAGATCGCCTGGTAGCTCACGTTGGTCCCGTGTGGCAGCTTCCAGAACCACAGCACCCTGGCCAGATCGTCCTTCTCAATCAACCCCTTCCACCGGTCGCGCATGGCCTCCGAGAACTCATCCATCTTCCCACCGATTACCTCATGCGTCTCATGCAGGTAGATCATGGCCGGTACCTCCCCCGTCGTTTACCTGACTGCTCTCGATGCGTTCTCCCGCAATAGCCTTCCAAGAGGGCCGTCCCCGGTAAGCAGATCCTCCGCCTCCCGAATGATACGCCCGATCAACTCCTCGACCGGCACAACCTTCGAAATCATGCCGACCGCCATCGAGCCGCTCATGACGGGCATAGGCCGTGCCTCTGAGTGCGGCTCCGCGTCCCCTACGAGATCGTAGACCTTCTGCTGGCGCGTAAGCTCCTCCAGTCCTGGTGGCGGCGGAGCGAATACCTTGTTCCTGATTTCAGGAGCATAAGGGTCCGCCCTGACCAGGTCCTTCTTCTGAGCATCCGAGATGGGGCATTCTGCGGTTGCCATAAACGCAGTCCCTATATACACGCCCTCTGCCCCCATAGCGAGTGCTGCGAGGAAGGTCCGACCATCGCCGATGCCGCCTGCCGCGACCACCGGGATGTGAAGCTCTCGGCAGGCCAGAGCCACGCTGGTCATGGTGCTGAGATGCACGGGCGACTTCTCGCCCTCACCTTCTATCCCGACCATCACCACGGCATCGGCGCCCTGCCTTTCGGCAACCTTCGCATGCTTGAGTGTCCCGACCTTGTGAATCCAGGGAATCCCTGCTTCCTTGATTCGCTGCCCGTGCTCATCCGCCCTGTAAGCCGAAGTGAAGACAACGGCGACACGCTCTTCGATCGCCACATCGCGGAACTCGTCAGTCCTCGGATGGCCGATCAACGACAGATTCACGCCAAACGGCCTGTCGGTCATCGACCTGGCCTTGCGAATATCGGCGCGCAGTTCCTCCGGGGCCTTGAACGATGTGGCGGTGATGATCCCGAAGCCTCCTGCCTCAGAGACAGGTGCTGCTATGTCCGACTTGCCGAAGCCCCCGAAGGCTCCCTGGACGATGGGGTATGTGCACCCCAGCATGTCTGTGAACCTGGTCCTCCAAATCATGTGCCGACTCCGGCTCGCAACCGCCTACCAGCTTCTTGGCAGACCAAGGCCCATCGAGCACACGAGATTGCGCATGACCTCGGAGGTGCCGCCGGCCATGGCCAGGCCCAGGGAGAGCTGGTAGTCCTTCTCGAAACGCCCCTTCAGAGGCGCCCATCTCGAGTCTTTGACCTGTCCGTAGGGACCGATGATTTCCGAAACCGTGAAAGTGAAACGCTGCACAAGCTCCGTGGCCAGCACCTTGGCGCTGGCGGCCAGAGGCGCCGCCATGACCAGCCCGCCCTTGATCTGGCTCCACAGTACGGAGTACGAGAACGCGCGGCCCACGTCGATGTCGATCGCGAGCTGGGCAAGCCGGTGACGCACGAGCGGGTCGGAGCAGAGGGGCTCTCGCCCGTTGACGGGCTCCTGACAGTACTCGAGGACTTCTTCAAGCTCCCGCCTGAGATATGCGAATAGCTGGATCATGGACCGCTCGAAGTTCGACGTCATCTGCGATGCGACCCAGCCCTGGTTCTCCTCGCCGACCAAATTGCAGGCCGGCACTCTCACATCGTCAAGGAAGACCTCGTTCAGAAGGTGCGAGCCCTCCATATTGGGCACCGGGCGGATGGTAATCCCCGGGCTTCTCATATCGACGAGGAAGAACGACAGGCCGCGACTCCTCCGCTGGTTGGGATCTGTGCGGGCCAGCATGAATCCCCAGTCGGCCCTGTGCGCGCCGGTGGACCATATCTTCTGCCCGTTCACTACATAGTCATCCCCATCCCTGACCGCCCTGGTGGTCAGAGAAGCCAGGTCGGAGCCCGCGCCCGGCTCACTCCATAGCTGGGTCCAGAACAGCTCGGCCCGTGCTATGGGCGGCAGGTGCTCCCTTTTCTGCTCTTCACTGGCGCTCACCAGCAAGGTCGGTGCAAGCAGAGTGATACCCCAGTGGTCGACGCCCGCACCCTTGTGATACCCCATGACCTCGCTGAAGATGAACTGCTCAATGAGGGAGGCCTCCGAGCCTCCGTACTCCCGTGGCCACGGGAACGCGAGCCAGCCCTTCGCCGCCAGTTTCTTCGCCACCTGCTTGTGGAAGGCCCAGCATTCGTCGTTGCCGAATATGGCCTCCATCGCGGTGCCCCACGCTCGCGGGGCGTTCTTCATCTCTTCCGTGAAGAACCAGTCAAATTCCTCCCTCAAGGCCTCCTGTTCGGCAGTGAGACGGAAGTCCATTTTCGGCTCCTTGTTGGCCTCTAAGGAGCGGCCGGTTCCAGTTCTTCGAGGAAGGCTGTCCGGCCGTCCCAGTATTCCTCTCTCTCCACCACCATCGCCGTACCCTGTCCCATTCCCCCGCCCACGCACGCCGCGCCGTAACTCGAGCCGCGCCGGTTCATCTCATGCGCCATGGTTCCGAGCACGCGCAGGCCGGTTGCACCAACGGCGTGCCCTATGCAGCAGGCTCCGCCGTTCACGTTCATCCTCTCCGGATCGATGCTGAACTCCTTCACAACGGCAAGGGGCACGGAAGAGAACGCCTCATTGGTCTCCCATATGTCTACCTGGTCAGAGGAGAGCCCCGCCCTGTCCAGGGCTTTCCTGACGGCAAGGTTGGAGCTGTAGCCGGTCACACTCGGGTCACAACCCGCCCATGCAATTGACCTTATCGTCACCATCGGCTTCAGGCCAAGCTCGCGGGCCGTGTCCTTCGACATGAACAGAGCAGCCGATGCACCGTCGCTCTCCTTCGAAGAAGAGGCCGCCGTGATCTTCCCGTCCGCCTTGTAGACAGGCTGGAGCGAGCGCAGCTTCTCCAGCGTGGAGTCCGGTCTGACATCCTCGTCCCAGTCTACAGCAATCGTCGTTCCGTCCTCATGCTTCACGATGACAGGCACGACCTCGTTCTTGAATCTCCCCTCACGCTGCGCGGCGGCAGCCCGCATGTTGCTCTCATAAGCCCAGCGGTCCAGTTCCTCGCGGGTCATGCCGAACATGTCGGCCACATTCTCGCCCGTGATACCCATTCCCAGCAGTGCATGCGGGTCTACTCTGGCGACCATCTTCGGATTGGGATTGCCGCGTGCGGCGTGCTCCCTCGCCAGCGCTTCGAGGTCCGTATCCGGCTTGATGACCGGATTCGGGAAGTGCGACAGGCTCTCTATGCCCGCTGCCAGAATCGCCTCGGCATTGCCGGTCTCTATCGCCATTATGCCTATGTGGGCTCCGGCCATGCTGGACCCACATGCGCGATCTACCGTTAGCCCGCCGATCTTGTGGGGAAGGCCCAGACCAAGCGTTATGTTCGTGGCGGCCTGCGCCTGCTCGCCGATCTGCGTCGGCGTGCCGACTATCATGTCCTCGATAAGAGCAGGATCAACGCGCGTCCTCTTCAGTAGCGCCTCAATCGCGACCATACCGAGATCATCGGAGCGGACATTGGCGAAGAAGCCCGGCCTCTTCGCGCTCGCCCTCCCGAACGGCGTTCTGACATAGTCCACCAGGACAGCTTCTCTGAGCCTGTACATCGTCTGGTATCTTCCAGGGGTTAGAACTGAGCCATGTCAGGCGGAGCCCAATCTGGCGTTCAACGAGCCTCGCACTTCCTCGACCTCGCGGACAAGCCTGTCGACAAGTTCCTTCACCGTGGGGATATCCCGCACCTGACCTACGACCTGTCCGGCGGAAATCATCGTCCAGTCCGCCTCCCCGATGGCTGCCGCATGCCTGCCCTTGCCTCCACCGATCACCTCCATGATGTCCTCCATCGTCGCGCCCTGCTCCTCCATCCTCTGTATCTCCTCGGTAAGCGGAGTCCTGAGGACCCGCATGGGGTCGCCCATGGTGCGCAAGGTCATCATGCTGTCGGTCTCCCCCGCCTTTACGAGCCGTTCCTTAAGCTTCGGATGGATGGGGCATTCCTGAGTCGCCATGAAAGCGGTGCCTATGCATACGCCCTCTGCGCCCAGGGCAAACGCTGCAACAATGGCGCGCGCGTCCCCGATTCCCCCTGCGGCGACTATAGGCACGCTCACCGCGTCTACCGCACGAGGGATGAGGACAAGGCTGCCGATCGGGTCCTTCCCGGGGTGTCCGGCGGCTTCGAAGCCCACTATCTCAACTATGTCGGCACCCAACCTCTCCGCCGTTACGGCGTGCCTGGCGCCGACGCACTTGTGCATCAGGACAATGCCGGCATCCTTGATTCGCCCTGCGATGTCCTTGGGACTGCGGCCCGAAGTCTCTATCACCCTCACGCCCTCATCGATAACCGTCTCGGTGCACTCGACGGGGTCTACGGGGCTCACCATCGGGAAGAGGTTGACGTTGACGCCAAAGGCCCTGTCAGTCAGGCTCCTTGTCTTCCTGATCTCCTCTCTCAGTGCATCGCCGGTGCCGAACATGACCGACGTCAGGCACGCAAATATGCCCGCGTTGGCGGCGGCTGCAACGTACTCCGCGGTCGACTGCTGCGCCATCGTTCCCATTACGATGGGATACTCCACCCCAAGGATGTCGCTGACTCTCGTCTTCAGCCTGCCGGACACTGGACGCTCCCTTCCTCGGTCGTCTCCTACTTGCCCTTGAACTTTGGTTCCCGTTTCTCCAGGAATGCTACGGCAGCCTCCTGGAAGTCCTCAGTGTTCAGGAGTACGGCCTGCGATGCTTCTTCACGCTTCATCTGCTCAATGAAGTCCGTCTCGACTATCCCCTGATAGAGGTTCTCTTTCGCCATCTTCACGGCCAGCGGAGGGTTCTTCGCCACCTTGTTGGCGAGGGCCATAGCCTCGTTCATCAGTGCATCATGGGTTACCACCTTGTTCACGAGTCCAATTCGGCCGGCCTCCGCTGCATCCACCGTGTCCCCAGTCAGTATCAGCTCGCATGCCTTGGGAAGCCCTATAACCCTGGGTAGAGTGAAAGAGCCGCCCGTGTCGGGTGCTATTCCCCGCTTCACGAAGACCATGCTGAACCGCGCAAATTCCGACGCCACCCTCATGTCGCAACCCATGACCAGGGAGAGCCCGGCGCCCACTACAGAGCCGTTGATGGCTGCTATGACCGCCTTGGGCATGGACCTGATGCGTACCACCGCCCCTACGACAGTGCCCTTCCCGTAAGTCTGGTCCTCCGGAAGTGGCTGGATATCGGGCTCGCCGCCGCCTTTCTCAACCAGTGCCTCAGCGTTGGTGAACATACCGAGGTCCACACCGGTACAGAAGTTCTTTCCTGCACCGGTGATAACCACCGCCCTCACGTTCTCGTCCTCACCCAGTACTCTCATGGCATCATCGACCTCAACCATGAGGCGGAAGTCGAGCGCGTTGCCCGCATCAGGTCTGTTGAGCGTCGCGACAGCGACATGCCCGTCCTTCTCAATATTGAGAGCCTTGTAGGCCATCCATACCTCCTGTCATGTCATCCAGTTCATTCGAGCTTGTACTTCGCGATCTGGAGGTCGGGCACGAAATCCATCCCTATGTGCCCTTCCCGCTCCAGTTCCGCGTATTCCTCGTCCGATACGCCGAGCACCTGCCTGTATACGTACTCGTTGTCTTCGCCGAGCCTGGGAGGCGGCTTGCGAACTCGGTTCGGGGTGTAGTCCATCTTCCAGGGTATGCCGGGATACGTGTGCGTGCCGCACTCCGGATGAGTCACCTCTTCGAAGAAGCCCCGGTCTTTCATCTGCGGGTCAACATAGGCGTCGTCAGGGTGCTCTACCGGTCCCGCGGCCACTCCCTCCTTCTGAAGCATGAACATCACGCTGAAGCTGTCGTGCTGGACTGTCCACTCCTCGATGCGCCTGTCCAGCTCATCGTGGTGCTGCCAGCGGCCGAGGGCATCCGCGAACCTTGGGTCAATCGTCCACTCAGGCTCGCCCAGAACGCGACAGAAGGATTGCCACTCCTCATCCGTCCGTATCGTGATAGACACCCACTTGTCCTCACCGCGGCACCTGTAGCAGCCCTGCAGCGCGCCCTGCGGGTCTCTGTTTCCGAGCGTACCCTGAACGCGACCGTTCATGGTGTAGTCCATGACTATCTCGCCGAACTGCGGGATTGCGGTCTCCACCTGCGCCATGTCGATGAACATCCCTCTGCCGGTCCTGTTACGCTTGTGCAGGGCCGTCATCAGGATAAAGGCAGCGGTCATTCCCGCAGCCTCGTCGGCGTGGAATACGACGGAGTTGGATGACACGTCCCTGTCCCTGTATCCTCTGACCCACGTGCCGCCTGCGTAGCTATCCAGTTGGGGACCGATGGTGCGATTGTGGCTCTTGGGCCCGGTCTTGCCGAAGGCCGGCATGGAGAGCATGATGATCCTGGGATTCCACTCGCTGATCACCTTGTAGCTAAGCTCAAGGCTCTCCATGACCTGAGGCATGTTGTTCTCCAGGAAGATGTCGCTGACCCCTATCAGGCGTTCGAACATCTCCCGGCCTTTCGGCCTGCGCAGGTCCATGGTGCAGGCCAGCTTGTTGCGGCCGTGCTGGTTGAACATGCAGCTTCGATTCCACGGCCTCCCCTCAACGTCGTCGTACCCCTCCTTGAGGTATGCCGAGTAGTGACCCTTCACGATCTCTATGGCGAACTTGGGTTGACGCGGTCCCGGCCCTCGTGTCCCGAGCGGGCAGTACTGCAGGCTCTCCACCCTTATGACTTCCGCACCCCAGTCAGCCAATAGCATCTCTGTGAAGGGACCGGCCCATACCGGAGTTATGCTCGCCACTCGGATCCCTTCCAGCGGTAGTTTGGCCATATCCACCCCCCTCTGAGGCCGGCCCGCCGTCAGCCCCGTGTCATGGGCGTCGACTACACTACGCCCATCTCCCGGAGCTTGACGATCTCCTGCTCTTCATAGCCGAGGTCGGTCAGTATCTCCTTCGTATGCTGCCCGAGCAGAGGCGCAGCACTCCTGGCCGCCCACGGCAGTTCTTCGGAGAGGGCCAGCCTGCCCGTATAGTTAAGCTTGCCGACGACCGGATGATCGATCTCCGTCCAGAAGCCCCGTTCCTTCAGATGGTCTTCCTTCAGCAGGTCCTCGGATGTGTTCAGCGGCGCGCAGAGCACATGACCTGCCTGACACGCCTCCACAACCTCGTCCTTCGTCCGTTCCATCAGCCAGGGGTACCAGAGGGTGCTGAAGAACTCCTCCCGGCGTTCCAGGTCGAAGTGATTGATGCCGCCATACTTCTCCACGAGCGGTACCCCCAGCACCGACTCGAAGCGGTCGATGAACATGAAGCCCCCGGCCACATCGACATACCCGTCCTTACAGGGGAAGATGCCGAACGGGAACTGCATCATTCCGGCTACGTCGAACCTGGGCGTCAGCTCCTTGTTGTACTGATACGCCAGCAGCTCGCTCATCCGCCTCTCGACGGAACCCATCTGCACTTCCATGAGCGAGATGTCGATACGATCACCCGTCCCGCGCGTTCCGACGCCGTAGAGGGCGATCATTGTTGCCGCCGCGGCCATGGTACCGCCGCCGTACTGCACCAGGTTGCCGCCCTTCTTCAAAGGCTCGTACTCCTGAAGCCCGACAGTGCACATTGCTCCGCCCATCCCGTATATGACGGGCTCGGAGCCCTTGAAGTCACGATAGGGACCTGTCTGGCCGAAGTTCGAGATGGATGCCATTACGAGCTTGGGGTTAATCTCCAGAAGCGTCTCGTAGTCCAGCCCAAGCCCCGGCATGACACGCGGGCTGAAGCTCTCTACGACTATGTCCACGTCCTTGACGATCCGCTTGAGAATCCGCTTGCCCGCTTCGCTCTTGATGTTGAGCGTGAGGCTCCGCTTGTTGGTGTTCAAATGCAGGAAGAGCCCGCTCTTCTCGGGATGGGGGTCATCGCCGTGGAACGGGCCCATTCTCCTGGCAGGATCGCCCTGACCCGGTCGCTCGACCTTGATCACATCTGCACCGTAGTCGGCGAGCAGCTTCGTGCAATAGGGCCCGGCGATGTACCATGTCAGGTCGAGGACTCTGACATCTGAAAGAGGCTGGTCAATCATGGCCGTCACCCCCTCGGGCCGCCTACGCGCGGCCTCGACTATGCCTTTCTAAAGGCGTGGAGCGTCATGTCATCCGATATCTTCTCGTACTCAATCTGAACGGGCATGCCGATTTCGATCTCCTCGGGTGTCATCAGCCCGTGAGTCACCAGCCTCGGCCCTTCCTCCAGCTCAACCAGCAGCACTACCCATGGAGCCGGATAGGCGGGATGCATAACCTGATGCTGTACGGTGAAGCTATGCAGAGTGCCCTTGCCGCTGCAGCGGCCCCATTCGTAGTTGAACGAGTTGCAGAACGGGCACATCTCGATAGGCCAGAACCGGAACTTGTGGCAGTCGGTGCACTTCTGGAGAAGCAACTCGTGCCGGTTCAGACCGTAGTAGAACTCCTGATTGATCGGGCCCGGTATGGGCGCCATTCTCGGTATCTCTGTAGTCATCAGGCCACCTCCGAACTAGCCGTGAAGTACCAGCGCGCCCGTGGGGACACCACTGCCCGCCGTCACCAGGACATTGTGGCAATCCGGCACCTGTACGAGCGCCGTGCCCCTTATCTGGCGCACCGCTTCGGACATCTGGTTCATTCCGTGTATGTAAGCCTCAGACAGACAGCCGCCGCTCGTGTTCGTGGGCAGCCTGCCGTCGATCTGGAGAGCACCGTCCCGCACGTAGGGGCCCCCATCTCCCAGCTTGCAGAAACCGAAGCTCTCCAACTGCATCACCACAAGCGGCGTGAACGCGTCGTATATCTGGGCGCAGTCGATGTCCTCGGGGCCGATTCCCGCCTCCTTCCAGAGATGCGGAGCCAGGCGGGTGTACTCCTCCAGGTCAGCTATGTTGTCCCGCTGGTAGCTGGTCATCATCTCCATCCAGCTACCCATCCCCTGCTCCGCCGCCATTATGTAAACCGGTTTCTGCTTTAGGTCCCTGACCCTCTCAGCCGATGTGACAATCAGCGCCACCGCGCCGTCGCTCTCCTGGCAGAAGTCATACAGGCGGAGCGGATAGGAGATCATGCGGGCGTTCGCATGGTCCTCCAGGGTCATAGGCCTGCCATGCATCATGGCCTTCGGGTTCATGTTCGCATGTCTCCTGAATGCAACGGCGACCTCGCCGAAGTCCGTAGTCCTGGTCCCGTACAGGTGGATGTGGCGGTTGGCCATCACCGCTACCATGGCGCCCGGCGCGATAAGCCCGAACGGTATGGAATACTGGAAGTGGCCAACCATGGGCATCACGCCGCCCATCTGGCCGTATCTGAAGCCCGAGCGCTCGTTCATGGCCCGATAGCAGGCGACGTAGTTGGCCTTGCCCAGCGCAACAGCCATGGCCGCCATCTGCAGGACCCCGCATCCAGCGCCTCCACCGAAGAAGACCTCCGGGAAGAACCTGACGTTCTCAAGGCCAAGGTTCCTGGCTACTTCATCCACCTGATTGCTGTCAACCGAGAACCTGACTATGCCGTCGATGTCCTTGGGGCTTACGCCCGCGTCGCCGCAGGCGGCGGTTATGGCCTCCAGACAGAGGCGCATCTCGCTTCGCCCGGAGCTCTTGGAGAACTCGGTCTCGCCGATGCCCGCAATACAGGCCTTGTCTTTCAATGTCCCCGTCAATTCTGCGGCCCTCCTTCCGGCAGCTCAGGACTTTGTGGGCAGCGCCATCGTGATCTGCGCATCGCAGAAGGGCCCGTCGCCGGTGAACGAATCGACTTGCAACTCCACCAGGTGCAACCCTTCAAGGTAGCCTTCGTCCTGCGTCCCCACCCACTTCCGGATGATGCTGCCCTTCACCGTCAGATGATCTCCCGCACAGCAGTTGCCCCCTATGTTGAAGCGAGTTCTCTTCAGGTCCGCGTTTGGGCCGCTCCAGTCTGTCGCCAGCCTGGAGAGAATACCCTCGGCATGCATGATATTCACGATGATGTTCTTCTGACCGGCCTTGAGTGCGAAGTCCTTGTCATGATGGATCGGGTTCGTATCCCTGGTGGCCCAGGCCCCACCGCTTACCTTCACGGCGCTCACGTCCATCTCGTAGGACCCGATATCCTGGCCCTCCGACACATCATCCCAGTACACAGTATGGTGCGGCATATCGGCCTCCTTAAGCTCTGTAGTCGCTCGCTATTCGTTGGGCTTGTACTTGAGGACGGTCCTGACCTCCCTGCCCACCATCTCCCCGTCCTGGTTGTAGTAGGTCTGCGTCGTCGTGATGAAATGTCCCTCGCCTATTCGCGTCTTCTTCATGTCGGAGACCTTGTCGAGCTTCATGATGTAGTAGAGCTTGTCTCCCGGTCGTACCGGCTTGTGGAACTCGTGGATCATGTCCGTGGCGATCCATGTATCGACTCCAGGCAGATCGAGTTCCGCCATCGGCATCCAGGGGAACTCGGGCCAGGGCCAGATGCGCGGCATGCACCACACCATCAGCATCTGCGGTGGCGCGATGATGCTACCGAATCTGCTCTTCTTGGCGTAGTCCTCGTCCGTGTAGAGCGGGTTGGCATCCTCCATCATCTCGCAGTAGTGCCTGATCATGCATTTGGACACGTCGTCCGGGGCGTAGAAGGGCTCACCCTGCTTGCCTATCAGCGACTTGTCCTTTTCAGTGAGTGCCATTCGCTTTCACCTCCGTATTTCTGCCTGTGTAGTATGGACTGTGTATGTCACCCAAGTGCGCCTTTCTCGCTGAGCCGGTCGATCTCGTCTGCGGAGTATCCCAGCTCGGCCAGTATCTCCTCTGTATGCTGTCCGCGCAGCGGGCCGGTACATCTGACCTCGCCGGGGGTCCCACGGAGCTTGGGCGCAATGCCGACCTGTCTGACCTTGCCCAGTTTCGGGTGGTCTACGTCTATGACCATGCGCCTGTGCACCACGTGCGGATCGCCGACTACCTCGTCGAGTTCGAGCACGGGCGAGACGTTCACGCCCCTGTCGCGAAGCCGGCCGAACCATTCTTCCTTTGTCCTGGTGCGGAATATCTCACTCAGTTGCGCGTGGACCTCGTCCTTCTGTGCTCCGGTGGCGAACTGCAGGGGAACCAGGTCATCACGTTCCAGTTCCCTGCACAGGTTCTGCCAACTCCAGGTCTCGAAGCAACCGATGCTGATGAAGCCTCCGTCCTTCGTAGGGTAGACCGAATTGCAGGGCACAGCACCCGTCAGTACCGTCTCGCCCCATGTGGGTACCCGGCCGCCGGTGAAGTACTGCGATATCTCCCATGCAAGCAGTGACACCGCGCCGTCGACCATGGCCACGTCAATATACTGGCCCTCACCGGTCCTCTCCCGGGCGAACAGCGCGAGCACGATTGCGAAGGCGGCCTGCTGTCCGCCCGCCGCGTAGTCCCCGATCAGGTTCAGCGGTACAGCCGGTCGCCCATCCCTGATGGCCATCGCACTCAGCGCGCCGGACAGGGCGGCAAAGTTGATATCGTGTCCCGGTACGTCACGGTAGGGCCCTTCGCGGCCGTACCCGGTCAACGAACAGTACACAATCCCCGGTTTGATGTGCTTCAAGGTCTCGTAGTCCACTTCGAGCTCTTCGACCACGCCATGCCGAAAGCCTTCCAGCACAACATCAGAGTCCCCGGCCATCCGGTAGAATACTGCGCGCCCTTCCTCTGTCTTCAGGTTCAGGAACGTAGAACGCTTGCCCCTGTCGAGCGCGAAGTATGCCGCCCACGTCTCTTCGTCCGCGTCAATCGGCGTAAGACCGAACCCCGGCTGCTCCACTTTGATCACATCCGCACCCATGTCGGCCAGCATCATGGTGCAGAACGGTCCCGGCGCCAGCCGCGAGAGGTCGAGCACCCTAATCCCACTCAATGGCGGTGCCACACGGACTCTCCTGGTTCCGGCCCGCCTCTACTTCCCCTTCCAGACCGGCTTCCGCTTCTCCATGAACGCCTTGGGGCCTTCCTTGGCGTCCTCCGTATCGAATATGATCCAGGACATCAGCCGCTCGATTGAGTACGCAGCATCCAGCGCAAGGCCTCTCAAGACGGATTCCTTGATTGCCTGCACAGCCAGCGGGCCGTTGGAGACCAGCTTCTCAGCATACTGCATCGCCGTGGGCATCAACTCCTCTTTGGACACTACCTTGTTGATGAGCCCAACCTCGTAGGCCTCCTGCGCCGTGATCTGGTTCGCGGTCATCAGCATTTCCATGGCTCGGCAGTACGGAATCTGACGCGGCAGCCGCACCGTGGTCCCGCCTCCGGGGAAGAGCGCCCAGGTCGGCTCCATGACCGCGAAGACCGCATTCTCTGAGGCAACGCGGATATCCGTGCCCAGCAGCATCTCCAGACCGCCGCCGAAGCAGTAGCCGTTGATGGCAGCGATCACGGGCTTATATAGGTCGAAGCCGCGCAGCACGGCGTTCAGCGGCCTGGTGTCGGACTGGAGGTCCCTCAGGTCCGCCTCGGTTATCTTGGGCAGGAACGTGGTGAGGTCACCTCCCACCGAGAAGGCCGTCCTGCCTGCGCCCGTGATAATGGCCACCCAGATGTCCCGGTCATCCCTGATATCCACCCAGGCGTCCGAAAGCTCCTCCATCATCGCGTCGTCCATGGCGTTCATCGCCTCGCGGCGATTCATGGTAACGATGGCGATATGGTCGTTCTTCTCATAGATGACTGCTTTGCCCTCTTTCTTCGTCATCTCTCACTCCTCGATGAAGTCGGTCTCCTCTCTGTGCACTCTACACCGGCTTGAACTTGGGAAGGAGCCAATTTTCGTCTTCGACCTTGCGGAACACCAGTTCAAGCGGCATGCCGATCTTGATATCCTCGTTCCTGCAATCCACTATGTTGCTGTGCATTCTGGGCCCTTCCTCCAGCTCCACTATGGACACGTTGTACGGAATGTCCTCGGCGAAGCCGGGGTGATACAACTGGTGGAAGATAGTAAATGAATACACTTTGGCCTTGCCATCGGCCTTGACCCTTTCGAATTCCATACTCATGCACCTGGGGCAGAGCACACTGGGTGGGAACCAGTAGTGACCACAATCCTTGCACTTCTGGATCAGCAACTCCTGCCTCTGAACTGCGTCCCAGAACGGCTTGGAGTCCTCGGTGGGCGTCGGAAGCGGTTTCGGGAACTTCGTAGCCACGTCTACCTCCTGAGTATCATCGTCGAGTAGCTCAAGGTCGGCGGGTACTCGTGTGGAGCGCCACCGTAGCCGGTGACGAAGGCGACTTCGGCATCCCTGACCTGTCTCTCACCACACTCGCCCCGCAACTGGCGAACCGCCTCAACCAGATGGCCGAATCCGAAGGTGTGACCCTCGGAGAGCAGGCCGCCCGCGGTGTTGGACGGCAGCTTGCCTCCAAGCTGCAGCGTGCCCCCTTCCACGAATTGTCCACCCTCGCCCGGCTTGCAGAAACCGTACGCCTCCAACTCGATTACGACCAGAATCGTGAATCCGTCGTACAGGCCACATACGTCTATGTCGCTCTGCGTCATCCCGGCCATCCTGAACGCCTGCTCTCCCGCCTTTCCACCCTCCCAACCGATTATGCCGGGATCGCGCCATGGCCGCATGAACTCCGCCGAATGCGCCTGTCCCCACCCGCTGATGTAGACAGGCTTCTTCTTGAGATCCTTGGCACGTTCGGCTGACGTTACTACCACCGCCCCACCGCCATCGGTGACGAGACAGCAGTCGAACAGACGCAAGGGCTCGACAACCCAGCGGGAGTTCTGGTGATCTTCGAGCGTCATCGGCCTGCCGTACATCTGCGCATTCGGGTTCGTGTTGGCGTGCTTGCGGAAGGCTACGGCGACTTCGCCGAGCTGCTTGCTCGTAGTACCGAAGTCATGCATATGCCTTCGGGCAATCTGCGCCTTGAAGGGTATTGCGGCAATGTCCCCGTAGGGGAATGTGAACTCCAGGCCAGGGGGGAGGCTGGGCGGAACATCCATTGGAGCGTTCTGCCACCCGTAGCAGCAGACCACGTTCTTGCACATTCCCGCGTTGACAGCCATCGCGGCCATCTGGATCATCACGATGGGGGTAGCCCCGCCGCACTCGACAGTCGCGGTGAAGTTCGAGGATATCCCCAGGAACGCTGCGACCCGTGTCGCCCACCCGTGTCTCTCTCCGACCTGCGACGGGAATACCACCAGGAGGCCGTCGATATCGTCCTTGGTCAGGCCCGCATCCTCTATGGCCCGCTTGCACCCTTCCAGCGTGAAGCCCATGGTGCTCACTTCCGGATTTTTCTTCGAGAGCTTGGTGAGTCCGACCCCTGCGATGGCGCATGTATCCTTGAGATTCACCGCGCTTGACCTCCTGTTCCAGCTACCGGCCGGTTTCTCCTCACAGCAATCGGGCACTCTCCGAGTCCCGATGCACGGCGGGCCTCACACCTCAGAAGACAGACCCTGCCGCCACTAACCAAGGCCCAGCAACACTGTCCACCGCGCAACGGAACGACACTTGCCACGTGCCCGCCGCCCCCTCTGAAGCCTATTCCAGATTCGCCCTTATCAGATCCTTAATGACCTCACTCGGTATGCGGATTCCGCGCGGCAGCTTCACACTCGGAAGCTGCCCGCTCCTGACCCAGCGACGCACCGTCTCCTTGCTCACCCTTAGCTCAGTCGCCACCTCCTCAACAGTCAGCATATTCGCCTCGGGGAACTGGTCCAGTATGCGCTGCATGACCTCGGTCACCTCACCGTGCCTGCCCAGCGCATTGCCTATTCCCCGCGCCATCCCGACAACTCCCAGCGGCCTTCCGTCCCTGCTCTTCACCAGAACGGCGGACAACCTTACGTCCACCGAATCGCTGTTGCTGAGCGTCAGGTTCAACTCCCCTTCCAACTGGCCCTTGGTCACTATGCGCGTTATTAGCCTGTCGGCAACGGCCTTGTCCGAGATGAAGTCCTGTACCTTCCTTCCAAGAAGCTCAGGTTCAGACTGTTTGACCAGTTCGCAGCCCAATTTGTTCGCATACACAATGGTTCCGTCCGGCTCGAACACGGTGACTGCGGCAGGGTAGCTTTCCAGAAAGCCAAGGAGAAACTCGGAATTCAACATGGAAGACAACATAGGGCTACATCGTGCTACAATGTGCTACACAAGGTACCAAACGGAGTTGCTCTTGTCAATAGGGAACTCCGGACCTGCAATCGAGCCGAAGAACCCAGGGCGAGCAAGAAACAGCGGGACACCCCGGCCTGGCAACCGGGCGGTCCCCCAGCAGGCGGTTCGAGGTAGGGGTGCACGGATTATAGCACCGCGGCGATGACTGTCAAGCACGCCGGCTGTGCTAGAATGTTTTCCCGTAGACGTAGCCTCGCGAGGAGGGCCGCAGTGCCTCTACCACACGGATATGCCGGGCGCGTGCTGAGGATTGACCTCTCGACGGGCAAGTTCAGCCGGCAGCCGACCGAGCTCTACGCCGAGAGGTTCATCGGGGGAAGAGGTCTGGCAACGAAGGTGCACTGGGATGAGGTGCCGCCGGAAGTCGGGGCCCTCGACCCGGAGAACCGTCTGGTGTTCGCCACCGGTCCCTTCGCGGGAACGAAGGGCGTAAGCGGCTCACGATGGCAGGTATGTACCCGGACCGCACTTACGGAACCCGAGCACTTCAACTACGCCAACCTTGGCGGAGACTGGGGCGCTCAGCTCAAGCTCGCTGGTCATGACGCTTTGATCGTGCACGGCAAGGCGGACACGCCGGTCTACGTTCTGGTAGAGGACGACAACGTACAGGTCCGAGATGCATCCCATCTCTGGGGGACGAGCACCGTGCGGACGCGCGAGTTGCTCAAGCAGGAGCTGGGCGACTCCATCAAGGTGGTGGCCACCGGTCCTGCAGGCGAGAACATGGTGACCTTCGCCTCGATACTGGCGGACCGGGACGCCAGCGGGTCGAGCGGACTGGGTGCTGTCATGGGCTCGAAGAACCTGAAGGCCGTGGCGGTGAGAGGCAGCGGCCGCGTCGACATCGCCCGGCCCGACCGCTTCGGAGAGCTTACCCGGTACGCCCGGCAGCTCAGGCGGGGCTTCGGCATGGGTATCACGCCAGGCACCGACGCCAAGCTGGAGCTGAAGCCGGACTACTGCTGGGGATGCGCCGGCGGCTTCTGCTTCAGGGCTAAGCACCGAGCGCCCGACGGCCGTGAGGGAAAGTACATGTGCGGTTCGGCGACGTTCTACGTGATGCGCGCCCGCAACTACTACGGAGAGTCGAACGAGGTCCCCTTCTACGCCACCATGCTGTGCAACGAGTACGGCCTGGACACGCATCAGATCGATGTCATGATGCAGTGGCTCTCCAAGGCCCATCAGGCCGGCATCCTCACCGAGGAAGGGACAGGTATTCCTCTATCGAAGCAGGGCAGTCTTGAGTTCATCGAGACTCTCACCAGGAAGATAGCGCTCAGGGAGGGCATCGGCGATGTCCTCGCCAACGGCACCACACGCGCCGCGAGGTCGCTGGGGCCGGAAGCCGAGGCCCTCCTGACCGACTACATCACGCGCAGCGGGCACTTCGGGCTGATCGAGGGGCCAAGGATGTATATCAGTACCGCCCTGCTGTACGCCACCGAGCCGAGGCAGCCCATGGGCCAGTTGAACGAGATGGGTACGCTGAACCTGTGGCTTATGTGGGTCTACAATCAGGAGGGCGCATTCGTCACCAATGACGTCTACCGCGCGATTGCGAAGCGCCTGTTCGGCAGCGAGGAGGCAGTGGACTTCACCACGTACGAGGGCAAGGCGCGGGCCGCAAGGATGATCCAGGACAGGGAGTGCGCCAAGGACACCCTGATACTGTGCGGCTACCTGTTCCCCATCATGTTCTCGAGGAACACGCCCGACCACGTGGGTGACCCTTCTATGGAGGCCAAGCTGTACTCGGCCCTCACAGGCATCGACATCGACGAACAGGGATTGAACCTCGTCGGCGAGCGCATATTCAACTTGCAGCGGGCAGTCATGACTAGAGAGGGCCACAGAGGAAGGACGGACGACAGCATCTCAGAGTACAACTTCACGAAACCTCTGAAGTTCGACCTCCACAACCCCGGCCTTCTCTCGCCGGGACCCGGTGACACCGTGGTCAACAAGCAGGGGGCCACACTCGACCGAAAGCGCTTCGAGGAGCTGAAGAGCGAATACTACGAGCTGAGGGGCTGGGACCCGGCCACCGGCCTCCAGACGACCGCCAGTCTTCAGAGACTCGGCCTCAGCGACATCATTGACGAGATGTCGCAGCGCG
Organism: uncultured Dehalococcoidia bacterium; assembly: GCA_964574685.1. GTDB lineage: Bacteria > Chloroflexota > Dehalococcoidia > SZUA-161 > SZUA-161 > CAZGDV01. The sequence goes on along the minus strand of CAZNOI010000021.1, from coordinate 321 downwards.
GCCTGCTCGCCGCACAGTAAGCCCTTTGAACAGCGGACTTCCATGGCCAAGCTTCTTCGTGATGCCGCCCTGGAGATACTGGAGGACGAGGAAGCTATTCGGGAAGGGCTAAAAGCCTTAGAGGATAAGAGAGGTACTCTGGACTGGGAGACCTTTAAGAGGGAACAGCTTGGCTTATAAGGTAGAGATTCATACTGCTGCCCAAAAGCAGATGCTATCTCTCCCTAAAGAAGCGCAGGTGGAAGTCTCCCTATCTATTGATCGTCTTGACCTTACCCCGTAAGTAGTAGCACCGCTCTCTAGAGTCCAGCCACTGTTCCA
>CAZNOI010000020.1:0-50979 GCA_964574685.1 uncultured Dehalococcoidia bacterium | reverse complement strand
TCTAAATGAGTGAACAACCCCCTCTTCGGTAACATTTTCACTTGAGTTGACACGCGGCACGCCGTGTACATCCACGACAGCCAATCATATAATCACTCCGGGGGGAATCGCGATGTCCTTCAGGTCAGAGTTCAGGGCGGCTATGAGACGGACCCTGGTCGTGACAAGGAACTTGATCGACGCCGCAATCGACTACATGGACCAGACCGAGGAAGACGAGCCCGCACAGCACTCGGCCGAGGTCGGAGGCAATGACACAGGTAGCTAACCGCCCGTTCTCTGCAGCGACTTCACACTCAGGAACAGGAACACGGCAGCGAAGCCCATGAGCGCCAGCAGCTCGACCCATATGCCGTCCGTTCCCCGGCCGCGAAGCATGACTGACCGCATGCCCTCCACGGCGTAGCTCGGTGGGATCAGGTAGGATAGCGGCCTCAGCCACTCAGGTATCGCCTCCACCGGCCAGAAGATGCCTGCGAGCAGGAACGTTGGCAGTATGATCAGGGGTATGAATTGCACCGCCTGGGCTTCGCGCCTCGCTGCGCTGGAGAGCAGGATACCCAGGCTCACGCTCACCACTGCCAGCAGAGCGATGATGAGGTAGGCGAGGAACGGGTTGCCCACTATGGTTATGTCAAATACAAGCGTTGCTATGACCAGAAGAAGAGACGCTTGCAGCATTCCGATTACTCCGAATGCGATGGCATAGCCCACAACTATCTCGCTTTCCCTGATCGGTGATGCTCTCAAGCGCTCAAGCGTACCGCTGGTCCGCTCGCCGACAAACGCCAGGAGTGTCAGCAGAGTGGTCAGAAGAAAGACCGCGAAAGCCATGATGCCGGGCACGAAGAAGTCCATGAAATCGGCTCTTTCACCGTACACCGGTTCTTCCTGGACGCTTATGGGGAGTTGTCTGCCCTGTTCGGAGATGGTAGTCATAACAGCATCAGCTACAGCCCTGGTTACCTCGGTCGCAACGTTCACATTGCTCTTGTCCGCGCTTACGGTGATGCTGGCTCCTCCACTCATCGAACCGCTTTCGACTGCCTCGAAGACCCGGTTCGAGAAGTCCTCAGGGAACACTATCGCCGCCCAGGATGCTCCCTCCTCAACCTCTGTCACCGCCGCCTTCATCGTCTCCGCATAGTGGATGTCCAGCGTCTCGCGGTCCAGGTTGGAGATCACGGCCAGAGAGACGGGGCCGTCGTCGTGATTCACAATGCCGACTGCGACGTCGCTGACGCTGCCGCTGAACGCAATGCCGAAGATGAACATGGCAAGAATAGGAGCAATAACGATCAAGGCCACCGTTCGGCGGTCGTGCCTGAGGCCCCTTAAGATGCGCTTGGTAACAGCCAGGGCCCTGCTCAGCTTCATGATTGCCTCTTCCTGGACAGCTTGAGAAAGGCTTCTTCGAGACTGTGGGCCTGCGCCGACTTGACTACCTCCTGGGGACCTCCTTCAGCGATCAGCTTTCCTCCTCTCAAGAGGCCGATTCTGCTGCAATTGGTGGCCTCGTCCATGTAGTGGGTGGTGATGATTACGGTGACGCCGCGTTCTTTCAAGGCTTCGAAGTACTCCCAGAAAGAGGCTCGAAGCTCGGGGTCGACCCCGACGGTGGGCTCGTCCAGGAAAAGGAGTTCCGGCCTGTGGAGCAGGCTGCACGCCAGTGAAACGCGATGCTGCATGCCGCCGCTCAATGTGGAGATCGAGGAATCACGCCATTCTGCGAGGTTGACGAACCTGAGCAGTTCCTCCTCTTCGCGCCGGAAATCGGCTCTGCTCATCCCGTAGATTTCGCCGAACAGCCTCATGTTGTCGTGGACCGTGAGGTCGGAGTAGAGAGCGGTATCCTGCGGCATGTAGCCGATTCTGGGCCTGACGGAGCCGTCTCCCGCCTTCTCGCCCAGAACCAGGGCCTCCCCACCGGAAGGTTTGAGAAGACCGCACAGCATCTTGATAGTTGTGGTCTTCCCCGATCCGTTGGGACCGAGCATACCGTACGTTTCTCCCCTCTCTATCCTCAACGAGAGGTCATCCACAGCGGTGAACCCACCAAACCTCTTCACCAGCGCTCTGGTCTCCACCGCCGGGGTCGTGTCATTTCCGGCCATTACGGCCTCCTTCTGGCTTGCTGGATCGAACCCTCGACCTGAATCCATTCAATATGATGTCGGCAAGCTGCTCGGCCACCTGCCGCGCCGAGAGGTCCTTCGCCGGACTCCGCTCTCCTTCCATCTTGTAGAGAAACAGGAAGCCGATGACCATTCCCACCATGGCACGGGCCGCCAGGTCGGGAGCCAGGCTGCGGAACTCGCCGCCGGCAATCCGCGACTCCAGGAATCGCTCCGGGTATCTGAGGACAGACCTCAGATTGCCCTCGGCGAAAAGAGATCGCCACTCGTCGTCCTTCATCGCCTCCGTCATCACGAACCAGAACCTGTCTATGTTCTCGAAGCCGAAACCCAGGCGGTTCTCCATCACAGACGACACGAAGGCATCGCTGTCGGCATCAAGCCACCGCTGCAGCAGGCCTGTGAACTGTTCATCAATAACATACTTCGCAACCACTGCCAGCAGTACATCGCGCTTGTTCTCGTAGTAGTTGTATATGGTCCCCACCGCGACACCGGCCTCGCGGGCTATGTCCGGTACCGTTGCCCCGCTGTATCCCTTCTCGGCAAATACGGCAAGAGCAGCCTCCAGTATCTGCTCCCTCCTGGCCTCTGCCAGTTCCTCTTTCTTCATCTCCCTTGCAGCCATTTCTCCATAGAGCAATGAATGAACGTTCATTCATAATTGTGGCGCAGACGCGCTACGTTGTCAATACCCCCGGGCAAAACGCGACAGCCGGGACACGCCACCGTGACTATCGCCTCCACCGGCGTCCGAGGGCGGACACCCTACAACCGATCTCGCCGGGCTCGGGAGCAGGCTGACGTCAACACCGCCGAATCCCCGCCTTGCGCAATACGCACTGTTGCAGTTAAATAGGCTTCAGGGACGACGATGAACCATCCTGCAAGAACCGGTGTCGCAAACCTCCCGCTCCACGGCGGAAAGGCGCCGCGCTGGTTGTTTGACCGCATGACGAAGCTGGCGCGCGAGATATCGATCGCCATCGTGTCCGAGTTCGGCGCGGAGGAGATGCTCAGAAGGCTCGCCGACCCCTACTGGTTCCAGTCACTGGGCTGCATTCTGGGGTTCGACTGGCACTCCAGCGGCGTCACTACGACCGTGTGCGGTGCACTGAAGGAAGGCACCCGAGGCCTGGAGCACGAACTGGGCCTGTTCGTCGCCGGCGGCAAGGGAAAGGTGTCCAGACAGACGCCCACTCAGATACTGCGCCATTGCGACTCGGTCTCCACCGACGCCGAGCCGCTGGTGTACGCCAGCCGCATGTCCGCAAAGGTGGACTCAAGCGCCGTGCAGGACGGCTACCAGCTATATCACCATACTCTTGTATTCACGGTCGGTGGAAGCTGGACGGTGGTCCAGCAGGGAATGAATGAGCATACCCGCTACGCTCGTCGCTACCACTGGCTCGGTGAATCCGTGCAGGATTTCGTGCAGGAGCCGCATTCGGCCATCTGCTCGCAGGAGTTCGGCCCGGCGCTCAACATGGTCGCTGGCGAGAGCGGAGACGCCAGGAACTTCGTGACGGAGCTGGCCTCGAACAGCACCCCCGACTCGTTCATATCTGAACTGAACAGGCTGAAGTCGCTCGACCTGCCCTCCCGTCACGAGATCACGGCTGCAGACCTCCATCCGGAACGGCTGGAAAGGATATTCCTCAGCACGTACGAACGCAAGCCGCAGGACTTCGAGACCCTCATCGGGATGGAGGGCGTCGGTGCCAAGACCGTGCGCGCTCTCAGTCTCTTGTCCGAGCTGGTCTACGGCGTAGGCGTCAGCTACGCCGATCCCGCCCGCTACAGCTTCGCACACGGCGGCAAGGACGGTATACCCTACCCGGTGAACTGCAAGACCTACGACGAGAGCATCGATGTGTTGGCCCGCGCCGTGCGCAGGGCCAAACTCGGGCACAGGGAGGAGATGGAGGCCCTGAAGCGCCTGCACAGACTGGAGCCCCGGGATGTCTAGAGTACTCTTCATCGACTATGACAACACGCTGCACGATACCGAGGCGCAGTTCGCCTCACGACTGGACGGCCTGTACGGCCTGACCAGCAGACAAATCGTGGAGGTCTTCCTGCAGGTACACCGCGAGATAGTGCACGTACGACATCAGGACCGTCACGACGACTTCTTCTTCCACCAGCGGCTGATATGTGAGCGCCTGGACCGGCCCTACGATGAGGCCGAGGCGCGGGAGGTCGCGCGGCTGTTCGAGGCAGCCAACTCCGAGCGCTGGACAGCTCCATGGCTTTTCCCGGATGTCATCAGCTTCCTGGATGCGGTTCGAGAGCAGCACATCCTGTGCCTCACCACCGGTGACTACGCCCGCGAGAAAGCCGACGCTCTGGAGAAGGCCGGCGGCAGGGCCTATTTCACCCATGCCTTCGACCACACGCACCTCGGCGTGAAGGGCAGCAGCCTATTCTTCAGGAACGCGCTTTCCGAAGTCGGAGCCGGTCCCGAAGATGCCGTAGTTATCGGTGACTGCCCGGACCAGGACATCCGGGCGGCGGGGGAGATCGGCATTTCCACCATATGGGTCAACCGCCAGGGCCTCACGTTGCCGGAGAGTTCACCTGCACCGGACTACACGGCTACCGGGCTTCGGGAGGTCGTGCAGCACCTGGACACTATGCACCAGAGGAGATAGGGAGGGCGCTATGGAAATCGAACTCACCGGCTTCCATCAGCTACTGGCACCCCGCATCACGGCGCTGATCACCACCATCGACGGGGAGGGCAGGCCCAATGCCGCGCCTTACAGCCTGGTGTGCCCGGTCTCCTTCGACCCGCCGCTGGCCATGTTCGCCGCCACATCGAAGCGCCACACGCTGGCCAACGCCCGGGAGACAGGGGAATTCGTTCTCAACCTCGTCCCGGAAGAGTTGCTGGAGAAGCTGTGGGTATGCTCCAGGCCCTTTCCACCTGGCACGAGCGAGATAGCTGAAGCGGGTTTGACGGAGAGGAAGTCGAGAGTGGTCAAGCCCCCTTCGATAGAGGAGTGCGCCGGCTGGATCGAGTGCAGGTACGAGTGGGAGAAGGAGGCGGGCGACCACATTATGGTCGTGGGCAGCGTGGTACACGCCGAGTGCAAGGACAGGTACTCCAAGGACGGCCAGTATGATGTTGCTGCGGCGAGGCCGCTACTGCATATCAGGGGAAGGCGGTTCGTCCCGGCGGATAGAGAGGTGCTGGTCGAGGAAGCGTAGAGTGCCTGAAACCCACCGTCACCTTTGGCAACCCGCTCCCGGCGGGGGGCTACGAGGAGCAGCACCCACAGTGATGGGACGAGCACCCGCCGGGCTTGATCGCGCTGACCTTGATGCTGAGTATCGAGCCGGCGACCCTGTCCATCTCCTCCCTCGACATCCCCACGCTCTCCCGGAGGGCCTCCCCCGCCGGGTCGCCAGATATGTACTTGATGGGGAAAGCGCCATCGTCGACAACAGCCACGTCGCCGAACCCGGCCTCCTCGATTGCCCTCAGGTAGTCATTCTTGAGCATGGCCCCCGCCAGACAACCCACGTATGCCTGGACGGAGGACCTCACAGCATCCGGCAACTCTCCGAGGAGCACTATGTCGGAGACCATCAGCCTGCCGCCCGGCCTCAGCACCCGGAAGGCCTCCCGGAAGCCCCTGCGCTTGTCGGGAACGAGGTTGATGACACAGTTGGATATCACAACGTCCACGGAGCTGTCGGCAGCGGGCAGGTTCTGGATCTCGCCCAGCCTGAACTCGACGTTGTCGTAGCCGGCCTTCCTTGCGTTCTCCCTCGCCGCCTCAACCATCTCCGGAGTCATGTCCACGCCGATCACGCGCCCGGTCCTGCCGACCCGGTTGGCCGCCAGGAAGCAGTCGAACCCGCCCCCGGCTCCCAGGTCAAGGACGATATCGCCCCCGCGCAGGCTGGCAAGCGCCACGGGATTGCCGCACCCGAGGCCCATGTTGGCGCCGTCCGGCACCGTCTGCATCTCCTCGTCCGAGTAACCGACGCCGCGACTGATATCCTTGGCCAGGCCGGCCCCGCTGCAGCACGGTGTTGCTGGGCCGCAACAGGAGCCGCCCTGCCTGGCGACCTTCCCGTATCCCTCACGCACAGCCTTCCTGGCTTCGTCATCCTTCATGTCTCGCCTCCGCTCCATTATCTCGAGTATACCTGCCGCGACCCTGGCCCACAAGCGTGCTCCCAGGCTGTTCCTAAGCTATCAGCAGCTTGTGAACGATCATGAACGCCGACAGGTGGAAGAAGTAGATCTCCAGCGAGTAGCGGGACGCATATATCGCCAGGGTCCTCAGCCAGCCCGGCCTGACATTGAACTTCCGGAATCTGTAATTGGTGAAGAGCACCAGGTTGGCGACGAAGACAACCGCCATTGCAGCCAGCCCCAGGACTACAGTCTCGTCCGGGAACACTCCCTCAAGAAGCGGCAGATTGAACATGGCGAAGACGTAGTGGACAGCGACGGTGGCAAAGAGCCAGAACAGCGCCAGGCCGTGTCCCTTGCTCTGCAGTCTTGCGCCTATCGCATAGCTGAGACCCAGTGTCCCGTACTCTATGGCTACATAGGTCGGGAGGCTCATCACCATCAGCGCCGCGAATACGCCCAGCAGCGCCACACTCGGCAGCCGCGCCATGTCGAACCTGTCCATGAAGGCCTTGATAAGGACAAAGGCAATCAGAATATTGATTGGCAGCAGCTTCTCCGCCACCGGAACGCTCGTGTCAGCGAAGTAGTCCACAACCGCCAGGGCCAGCCCGTATATCAGTATCTCCCGCTTGAACCTGTAGGAGCCTGAGTAGCCGACCATGAAGAAGAACTGCGGCGCCGCAAGGCGACCGATGATCCTCAGCCAGATCAGGTTGCCCAGCAGGTATCGGCCCGCATGATCGATGACCATGGTTGTGATGGCCGAGATCTTGACCAGATCGTGGCTGTTGACTTCCTCACCATAGCGGTATATGTCCTTCAGCAATCTGTCTCCCCGCGTCGTGCTCTTCTGGCCGAGTCCAGCGAGTAGTAGGCGAACCCGATGAGGAGCCCCTCAGAGAGGAGGGTCGTGAGGTCCTTGGCAGCGCATATCCAGCACCGTACTTCCTCGGCCGTCCCGCCGCTGGAGGACAGTCTCCATAGAAGGTCCGACCTGTTGCCCAGTATGTCCAGGCCCACAGTGCAGACCATCAGCACAATGCCGGAAATGAGCAGGGGAAGGGCCGACCTGTGCCGAAGCAACTCCCCTCTGAAGAGTATGAGAACGATCAGGCCGGCCAATCCATAGAGGCCGACTACAATATCCCCGGTCCTCTCGGCTATGGCAGCGCGGTCGATATCAAGCGCCGAGTTGAGCAGGTCCCCGATGGACTGGCTAATCATGAACAACTCGTCGAAGGCAAGGTAGACGAAGCCGATGCCGAGCAGAAGCCAGAGGAGATGGGCTCCTTTCCACGACGACCCGGGGGTGGTCGCGCGCCCGACATGGAATACAATGAGAGCCAGCGCCGCAACGACGAGAAGCTGGAAGAACGAGAAGTACGTGGAGAGGCCGTCTTCAGCCAGATGCTCGTTTGGCCTGTGCCCGCCGACCAGGGCTACGCTGACGGGCACCAGGATGATCAGGACGTCAATGAGCAGGACTGCGATCAGGATGAGTCGTTTAGACATACGGTGACATCTGAAAGCAAGGATCTATGACTCAGCCATCCACCCGCACCAAGGCGCTCTCCCAGACCACCGGCGTGATCTCGGTGCCTGAACCGTCCACCAGAAGACCATCGGCCAGGCTCAGGAGGCTCTCCACGCCGTTGGCCTCCGTTGCGCGAAAGTGCAGCTCAGCCAGAACGCCGGTCCCGGACGTGGCCTGCGCAGCCGGGGCCCGACCGATGATCCGAATACGTCCGGGTGTGCCGGGCGGAGAGTATGCCCACCGTGTGAGCAAGCGGGTCCCGTCGATCGTCCCGGCTGAGACCACTCCGGCGTCGCCCTCCTCACCCGCCGCCACCACAGAATTCGCATCATACGCGACATCAACCTGAAAAGACGTGAACGAATCAACACCGGCGATGCCCAGTACCGCCGTGAAGTCCTCGCCCGGAGAGACAACCGCAGGCACAGTGATGCCAACTGCCGCCCGGCCCGGTGACTGTAGAACGCCGGGTGCCGGCAAAGCGTCCTCACCGCACGACATACAGAGGAATGCGAGCAGCGGCACCGCCATGAGCACCACGAATCGAACAGCCGGTGCGTACGGGCCGGGCAGGTCCACCGCGAGAAGGGGAAGTAAGTCACGCCATCGCATCGGTCTCAATCGGCAAGATTCTCTACGCTACAGCGCGGGGTGTCAAGCGACACCCGGAGGTGAGCACTAGGAGGGTGAAGCCGAGGACGTCCTGTCGCGGATCATCTTCTTCACTTTGAGTGCCCTTTCGACCCTCATCACCAGGTCCTCAGTGTCGAAGGGCTTTGTTACGTACTCGCAGGCGCCCTTTTCGAGCGCCTGAAGAGCGGTCTTCATATCCACAACGGCGGTTGACATTATCACGCATGCGTCGGGGTACTGGGCGCTTATCGTCGGCAGCACCTCCATGCCGGACATCTCCGGCATGCGGATGTCCAGCAGCACCACGTCGAAGCGCTTCATCGCCAGCTTCTGCAGCGCATCCAGACCGTCGGTCGCGCCGACGCACTCATATCCTTTTGAACCCAGCACGCGGCTGATGAGATCCCTTACAGGTCGCTCGTCATCGACCACCAATACCTTCACGGTCTCTGCGTCCATCTCGAGTCCTGCCATGTGATGTCATCGGCCCCAATCTGAGTCTACGGAGAGCCCAATACATCGTCAATCACCCGATTTACCTAGTCACAGCGAGCACATAGTATAGACAGGACTGTCGCCGAACGGCGGGACTCGACTAGTTCCCAGAAATCCTCTCCTCCCTCCAGGACTCAAAGCACAGCACGCGGAGGAGCCGACCCCTGCCGTATTGCCGCGCCCCCAGTCTTTCGAGCAGTCGATGAGTCGCCTGGTTGTCGGAGGCCGTTGCGGAGCGGGCGACAGTCCTTCCCTCTTGCCTGAGGAATTGCAGGCGCTTGAAGTACCCGTACGTGGCCAGGCCTTTTCCTCTATATGTGGGGTTGGTCCAGATGCTGCCTGCGCAGGCCTCACCTGCCTCGAAGTCTACGCGAAACCTGTACGGCGGCTCGCCGAGACTCTCCTTCGCCCGGTTCGACAGAGCGATCCAGCCCACGTAGGCCAGCCTCCCCTCCACGAAGACACAGGCGGCAACGGCGCCCGTGTCCAGGCGTCGCTGATATTCGGAATGCCACGACCTGAATTCAGCGCCCGCAGCCTCGATGGAATCGGCATCGTCGTTGCTGCGGACAATGTCGAAACGGAAGTCGTCCAGATCAGGCAGGAAGTCAGGCTCGCTGAGATCGTCCACCTTCTCAAGGGGATACTCAAACAGATCATAGTCCACGTGGAGCATCACCTTGCGGATCAAACCAGCCGACAGATGCGAGATCATCAGCGAGTACTTCCTTGGACAGATAGGCGCACGGGGGTCAACCGCCGATCAGCCCGGTGACCAGTGTGGACTGCCCCGCTGGCACCACTATGTCCGCGAAGCTGTCCGGAGCGTAGTACAGCCGCGCCTTGCCTGCGTCTTCGTATTGCAGTTGTACGGCGTAGATGAGGCCGCCGTCAGCCGTGTGTTCGCCCTGCGAGAATATATCGGCAGGCCCGTACTCGCGGCCCGTCCTGGCAACGAGCAGCCTGGGGTAGCCCTCCGGCGGTTCCTCGCCAAGAGAGAAGGTGACGTACGGATGGCCGCTATAGATGGATGGATACTCGCCCGGCCTGTATTCGCCCAGCGCCTCAACACCGCCCTCGACGAAGGGGGATATCAACTGGAATACCTCGTCTTCCTTGCTCTCGATAGCATTGAGGTCCGGATGGTGCCGGTCTACGCCGACGAAGTAGAAGCGCTGCTCCACTGTGCCGTCCGAAGCTGACTGCACCAGGCTGGCCGATGATATCTCGACGAGCCCATCCGAGTGCCCGGTCGAGTATCCCGCTATCGACGCGAATTCATCCGGTATCGTGTCCTCGACCCTCGAATTCAGGTCCCACAGAAATCTGCTGCCCGGTATCACATCAGGTCTCGCCTTGGGGCCGAACCTGTCGGCCCAGTTGAGCAGCCAGCGCAGGTCCACCGGCCCCAGTTGTCTGATACCGAAGTGAGGCGTCCCGAGGGTCATGAGCTTCTCCATCCGGCCGGAGTCGTACTCGTCAACGCACTTCCTCGCTATGAAGCCGCCTATCGAATGAGTGATTACCGTCGAAGTGCCGTTGGTGAGCCCCTCTATGACTTCCAGGGCCTGGTTAAGCTGTTCGGAGTAGACCGATATGCGCTCCAGCGTCCCCCAGTACCCGTGCCCGTACTCGAACTGCCAGACGTTGTACCAGTCGTCCTTCGTCTGCAGGAGGTCGTCCAGCCTGACGAACTGCTCGTCACAGCGCCCGTCCGAACCCAGAGTGATGAAGCGATACCCGTGCACCAGTACCACATTGGGCCTGTCCAGTATGGGGCCCGCATGCCACAGCTCCCATTCGAATCCCTTCGGTCCGTAGTCGAGATTGCGATAACGGGCCGCGACATTCAGGCCGGAGGTGGGACAGGCAACATCCCCGACTGTCCCCGAAATCGAATTGCACAGACTCCATTCCCTGACCCGTGGGTCATAGCACTCGACGGAGGCCCGCATGGCCAACGCTATCGAGTAGCCGCTTCCGACGGGAGCGGACAGCTCATAGTACCCGTCCGAACCCGTCTGCGTACGGGCGGTGAGGTGGTCGCCCAGCCACATGCTGACAGTCACGCCCGACAGAGGGCTATCAACGGTCACATCGTAGAGACCGTCACCGTTCTCATCCTTGAACACTATTCCGGTAACCTCGTCCGTTTCGTTGGAGCCGGTCCCGTTCTCAGTCGAGGGCCGCCCGTCGCTGCACGCGCAAAAGGCGGCGGTGATGAGCGCGGCGGCCACTATCACGAGCAGTCTTGTCATGCCATGCATCCCGGCTACGGTGCGTCCGGCGACGCCCCTTGGTTGCGCCTGCCTCGGAGGTAGCTTGCCAACACCTCGGCTGCGATAACCGGCAATCGGGCAGCCGTCCGGCGCTTCAGTCCCACATAGCTGGTCTCGGGAGAGACGATACTGGTCATCTGCCGTTCGAGAGCCCTGCTACGCGAAGCGAACCACAGAGCCGTGTTGAGAAACCAGGGCCTATAGAAGTACGGAGACAGGCGACACGCCTTCTTGAGGTCCGGCAGGTATGCCTCCCTCCAGAGCGAATCGTAGGCCGGTGGGTCCCCCTCCGCGATGGCCTGTGCAGCCAGCTCTGCCGACCAGAGCGCGTAGCGAATTCCCTCGCCCAGTATGGGGTCTACGTGGCCCGCGGCATCGCCGATCAGGAGCCAGTTGTCACCAGCGCACGGCGTGTCATAGAAGCGGTGATCTCGAATGGTCGGTATCAGAGCACCCCAGCGCGACAGCTTCTCCGCTTTGGGGCAATACTCCTCAACGAAGGCATCCAGGTAGCCTCTAAGCTTCCTTCCGCCCCCAACATGTGTCCCGACCCCCAGGCTGCTGTGGTCTTTCCTTGAGAATACCCAAACGTATCCGTCGCAGCCCTCCAGGAACCTCATCACGCTGTAGTCCCGTTCCACTCCACGCACCATGAACCCGGCGCAGACGCCGAGGTTCCTATTCGATATGCGGCCGACCGTCATACTCCGGACAAGGCTGTTCACACCATCGGCACCCACCAGGAGTCTCGCCCTGTGCTCCCCGCCCGTAGTGACCACCGTCCAGCCCTGATCCTCAGACGCTATGCTGACCACCTTCTCTCTTGCCAACCGGGCCCCGGCCGTTACCGCCTGGTCAAGCAGGTAGCCGTCGAGGTGCTCTCGGGAGACATTCATCAGGGTCCGGCCGGACGCCATGACCCGCCCTCCGGACGGCGAGATGAACAGCATCCTATCAATGTAGCGATAGGAGTCGGGCACGCCTCGGACGATTGGGAACCGATCGAGCACGAACGGCGTGACGCCGCCGCCGCAGGGCTTCTCGCGCGGGTGCGAATCATCGTAAATGGTGGCCTGGATGCCCCGCTTTGCCAGGCAGTACCCGAGATAGGAACCCGCCGGCCCGCCCCCCGCAATCGCGATTTCTTCCATCATGACCTCTGCACGGCGCGACTCCGAGAAGTCGCTGTGGGAATGAGCACATAATAGCAACGAAGGCACGATGGAGCAATGTCAGTGGCGATTCGACGACGCACCTGGAGCCGATGCTCCCGGTCTACCCGCTCTTGGCGCCGGTCGGCAGCCTCGCACTCAGCTTGACACCCGCTCCCTACGAGAGATAGACTGGCCTCACGGAAGGACGAACCAGCGACTATGCCCCGCGGAACCATCAACGGAGTCAGCCTCTACTACGAGGTCCACGGAGAGGGCTATCCCTTCTTCCTCGTGCAGGGCTTCGGCGGAGGCGGGCGGGGCTGGCGACCACAGGTACGCGCCTTCAGAAAGCATTTCAAGACAGTGGTCTTCGACAGCAGGGGCATAGACAGGTCCGAGAAGCCGTGCCAACCCTATTCGATTGAAGACCTTTCGAATGACGTCGCAGGCCTGATGGACCACCTGGGGATAGAGCACGCGCACGTGCTCGGCATGTCGTTCGGCAGCATAGTTGTCCAGGAGTTCGCCATCTCGCATCCGGAGAGGGTTGACAGACTGGTACTTGCATGCGCCTCGTACGGGGAGGACGACCCCAGCGAGGTGCATCCGGAGATAGTCAACGCGTTCGGCGGAGGGGGCGGAACGGAGGACTTCGATCCGGCGACCGTGGATTTCGCGGAGGCGAACAGCGTCGTCATCGGGCTCGCCTTCAACAAACGCTTCTATAGAATGCTGTTCGGCCCGATGTCGAAATGGTATGTGAGGACACACGGAGTGGACGGACACCGGGCCCAGATTGAGGCTGTCGTGGGACACAAGACGCTGGACAGGCTGCACCTCATCTCGAGCCCGACGCTCGTCATTACCGGAACGGACGACCGAATCATCCCGCCGAAGAACTCAAAGGCCATCGCCGGACGCATACCCAATGCCAGGCTCGTGAAGATAGAAGGCGGCTCGCACGCGCTCAACATCGAGCACAGGAAGCCATTCAACTATGAGATACTTCGATTCCTTCTGGAGGACGTTCCGGCAACACAGTAGGCATCGCAACCCGGGAGTGAGCCACAATGGCATTCTTGTCAAGGTTAAGGGAGTGGTTTGACAGACGACAGAGGCGGAGAGACTGTCCGCCTCACCCCAGGATGCGGTGTCCCGCGTGCGGCAGCCGGTACGTCCGCAGTTCCTACTCCGATCGCTTCGAATGCTGCGACTGCGGCCGTGTGTTCTCCTAGCAGTGAGCTGGGCGCGGCTCAGTCTATCCTGCGGAAGCGCTCTCTGGGAGCACCGCAGATGGGGCACTGGTCGGGAAGGCCGCTGTCCGACACGTAGCCGCAGACTTCGCAGACATAGTAGTCAACCTCGACCTCTTCGGCCATCCTTTCGAGCGCCTTCTTGTACAGCCTGGCGTGCTCCCTTTCCACATCGCGGCTGTATGTGAAAGTCCTGACCGCGCTCTCGTTGCCCTCCTCGCCGGCCTCCTTGATGAAGCGTGGATAGGACTCGGCGGCCAGATTCTCCCTCTCGAACGCCGACTCGAGATTCTGCTGCGTGTCGGACACACCACCCAGCATGCGGAGGTGATTGTACGCGTGCACGCCCTCAGCCTCGGCGACAGCCCGGAACAGCTTCGCCACCTGACCGAAGCCCTCCTGCTCTGCCTTGATTGCGAACGCCAGGTTCCTCTGGTGCGCCTGAGATTCCGCGACGAAGCCCTCCTTCAGGTTCCTGACTGTCTTCGTTCCCTTGATCCTGGGCACTTCGTGAGGGACGAGTTTGTTCGGTTCCGCCCCGCACACGGGACAGCGGTCCGGCTTCACATCGCCTAGCTCCAGATGCTGGCAGTTCGTGCACTTCCACATAATGTCGTACCCCCTAAGCTAGGTCGCACCGGATAGTATGAGACGCATCCGCTCGAAGTACATCCCATGCTTCTCGAAGTGCGCGTCTTCGAGGCGCTCACCGGTTGGCACGAAGCCCATGCCGGCGAAGAAGCCTGCGGACGTGTTTCGCGCATATGTCTCTACGCCGGTGAACCCTTCCTGTTCAGCCCGCCGGAGCAACTCGCAGACAAGCCGCCTGCCGACCGACTGGCGCTGGTACTGCGGCAGGACCGCCAGATGTCGAATCTCGATATCCCCTTCCACGAGGCGGTACGCTACCAGGCCGCCAACAACCGAATCGCACCGGACAGCCACAAGCTCGATCCGAGGCAAGGTGAGGGCAAACGCCTGGCCGGCGTCTTTGGGCAGACCGAGCGGCTCCCAGAGCACGCGCCACAGCACTCCAGCCAGGTGGGCACTCTCCTCCTCGCCAGCCGCTGTCCTTATGTCAACCTCGTGCATGCACAGAGCTACTTCCTGCCGCCGTACATGGCAAACTGCCCGCACTTGTAGAAGCAGTCGACATTCTGGAAGCCGGCCTCTCGCAGCCCTATCATCTGATCGTCCAGAGTATCCAGCCGGGCACGGTGCTCCCCTTCCTGACAGCAGCCGATCACGAGTTCGCAGTCAACCTCCAGCCCGGCCACGGTCTCCTGCTCCCTAATCCATTCCCGCCACAACTGTACATACCAATCCTCGATATCAGCACCGGGCGCGAGTATGACGTCGAAGTTCACGAACCATCCCCCCTCGTTGAGGAGAGAGTGAACATGGTTGAAGAGCGCCTGCTTCTCCCGAGTCGTAAGGTGGTGTATGGCCAGTGACGAGACGGCGAGGTCGAATCTGCCGAGGCCGAGCCTGCCATCGGCCAGTTCCTGCAACGTGGAAACATGGAGGGCCAAGCCCTCGTGACCAGAGAGCCGTTCCCTTGCCCTCTCGACCATGTCGGGAGAGCCGTCGACCAGTGTCGCCGAGATCGAGCCATCGATACTGAGTATCTCGTTTGTCAGTATGCCGTCGCCGCACCCGAGGTCGAGGACGCGGGAGCCCTTTCTGTTGCCGAAGTAGTGGCGGAAGAACGACTTCAGGATTTCGAGCATACGGCGACGCTCCATTATCCGGACATCCGCCTCATCCAGATATCGGAGCGCGGACTCCTTTTCGCCCCACCACCTCATTTCGGACTCACCCAAGACCAGGCCCCTCTCTCAGTGCTTGCAGGCCCCTGCTAAGCGCATTGGTCGCCCGGCGGAACCCGCTGTGCTTCAACCTCCGGCATGCGATCAATGATTCTGTATTCGCAGTCAATCACCGTAAGCGGATCAACGAGAGCAATAGAATCCGACCGGCTGATCAAGTCCCATTCGAGCGAACACGGGTGAACCGAGCGCCCAACCCACCCCAGTGAGACGTGAAGATGCGGAGCAACTCTTTCCCTGGACGGAATCGCTACCGAGCCGATCGGCTGACCCTCCGACACCACAGCGCCTTCGCGGATCCACTCCAATGGCACGATATGGCCGAAGAACGTATACAACTCGTCGCCCTCCCCGTTGAACAGACCGTGCCTCAGGAAAACCGACCGCCCCAAAAAGTCATCTGCGAGTCGGACCACCTCCCCATCGTACATCGCCGGAACGGTCGAGCCCCCGCCGAGGCTCAGAATCGTGTCCTGATTCGAAACATACAGGCAGAGATCGATACCTTCGTGCGGCGTCGGCCGGCGTCTGCCATCCGCCCACCATGTCTCCACGGCGCCAAACAGCATTCCCCTGTGGAAGGCCCATCCGGCTGAGTCCAGACCATTGCACTCCGCCAGTCGTCCGCCAAACGTACTGAGCGGGCAAGATGACATGCTCACGATATGTCTCTCCGGAGAAGCCTATCCCAGCTTCTGTCTCGCGCCTTCGAGCGACTCGTTCGCCTTGAACATGAGGTCGGCAGCCTCATGCAGGCTGTTCTGCACCACCGCCTCTCCCATCTTCCCGGCCTTGTCCGCCCACTCCCTGAACTCCTCACCGTGCTCCACATTGTGCTTCACCCAGTAGTTCAGGAGAGCAGCCAGCTTCCGTCTCTCGTCACTGTCCATTATGTCACCTTCCTTGGTCAATGCCTTGGACGGCACGGCGGCCCGTACAGGGGCCGACCCGCTACTCACTCATGTATAATGGGCTTCGTGGCCCATGTATCCGGAGAATCTGAATACGGGAGACGTGCGCTATGAAGGGTGTCCGATGGCAGTTCCTGCTCGCTTTCGTGCTGGTCATTCTCTCAGTTGTCCTGTACCTCTCTCACTATGCCGTTTTCGAGGACACGCACCACATATTCATATTCCTCCTCAGCGACCTCGCCTTTGTCCCGATGGAGGTTCTGATAGTCACGCTCATTATACACCGGCTGCTCCGCGAGAATGAGAGGCGTCAGCGCATAGAGAAGCTGAAGGTGGTGATAGGTACGTTCTTCAGCGGCGTCGGCACAAAGCTACTCACCTATTTCTCTGACTTCGACCCCGGCCTGGATTCCATTCGCCAACATCTCGTCGTGAGGGATGACTGGTCCGATCAGGAGTACGACGAAGTCGCAAGGAAGCTTCGTGCATACGACTACACAATCGACGTCAACAGGGTCGACCTTCCCGCGCTGAAGGAGTTTCTGGTGCAGAAGAAGGACCTCCTCCTGCGCATACTCGAGAACCCGACTCTGCTGGAACACGAGAGCTTCACTGATCTTATGCAGGCAGTCTTTCACCTGTCCGAGGAGCTGGAGAGCCGCGATGACCTTACCGACCTGCCCGAGAGCGACAGGAATCACCTCGCGAACGACATCAGAAGGGCCTACGTCCTGCTGGTGCGTGAATGGCTGGACTACCTGAGGTACCTGAAGGGCAACTACCCATACCTGTTCTCGCTGGCGATAAGGCTGAATCCCTTCGACCTTGAGGCGTCGCCCCTGGTGCGATAGTGTAGAGGTCCGGCGTACCAGCAAAGGCAATGTCACCCGGGCAGCGCCAGCCCGCCTGGCCATCATCCGCCCTACCCAACCATTGCTAACCAATCCTCCACAAATTAACCCGCATACGCTGGTGAACCAGCCTACACGCTTGCCATACCTCGATCCCTGTGTGAAAATGGAATCAATGCACCCAGCGCGTGGTCCGTTTCTGGCATCGGGCCATTCTCCATTCCCTTCGGGTACGAGCATTCCTGATCTCATCTTCAATCGTAGGAGCACAATCCAATGGCAGGACGATTCAAGAAGACCAGGGACATAACCGCTTTTCAGGCCTTCGCTGCACATCTATGGGCGCAGCCGAACCAACCTCACATACTGGGCCAGGTTAATGTGGAGATGTCGAGGGCCCTGGACTACCTGAAGAGATACTCGGCTCTTCACGGGGTGAAGGTGACAGTCACTCACCTCGTGATCGCTGCGGCAGCCCAGTTCCTGCGGAAGCACCCCGAAGTGAATATGAAGTGTCAGGGCGGCAAGTTCTACCGGAGGGAGGACATTGACATCTTCAACCTGGTGCACGTGCCCGGCGGCAGAGACCTGTCGGGTGTGATGCTTAGAGATTGCGACAGGATGTCCCTCGCAAGCATCGCAGAGACCCTCAGGCACAGGGCGACGGAAGTCAAGGACCGCAGGTATGACACCTACGGCGACGGCATGAGCCTTTTCAAGGGCCTTCCCACGTGGCTGACCCGCATACTGCTGAAGGCCGCCGACTTCTACATCAACACTCTGCACAAGGACCTTTCACGGTTCGGCATGCCGCGCGACCCGTTTGGATCCCTCATAGTGACCTCGGTTGGCATGTTTGGCGTGGAGGAGGCCTATGGCCCGCTCCCGACCTTCGCGAGGACGCCCATATTCCTCTGCGTGACCAAGGTCATGGACAGGCCCTGGGTGGAGAACGGCGAAGTTGTGGCAAGGCCCGTCATGAAGATCGGTGTCACTCTGGACCACCGGCTGATGGACGGCTACAAGGGGGCACAGCTCGCCAACCACCTCAAGGAGACCATCAGCGACCCCCTCAGGGCTTTCGGTCTGACGAAGAAGGTACCGGTAGGAGAAGGGGTCTACATCGGCGATCCGATGATGGCTCTGACCTGAGCTACTGCATCTCAGCCATAGGTGACCGCTTGATGAGCGGGCTGACCTCGGTGACTATCGGCAACTCAACAGTGAAGATCGCTCCCTCACCGTACTTGCTGCTCGCCGATATCGTGCCTCCGTGTTCTTGGACCAGCCCGTAGCAGATACTGAGGCCGAGGCCCGTTCCCTTCCCAACCTCTTTCGTAGTGTAGAACGGGTCAAAGACCCTTCCCAGGGCATCTTCATGAATCCCCTTGCCGTCGTCCGCGAAGGCTATCCTTACGGCTTTCCCGACCATCTGCGTCTTCACCCTGAGGCAGCCGCAGCCATGCGACTCGGTCATCGATTGCTCGGCGTTGGTAATCAGATTGACGAAGACCTGCTGCAACTGATGGAAGTCTGCCATCAGTTTGGGAAGATCGGGATCGAGATCAGCTATAACTTCGATGTTGTTCACCTTCAGCCGATAGGCGTGCAGCTCCAGACTCCTGGTTACCACATCGTTGATGGAGACCAGCTTCTTCTCCGGGTTGTGCTTACGCGCGAATGACAGGAGATTGCTCGTTATCCTGGAGGCGCGGAGGGCCTCGCTGTAGATCGTCTCCACATCGGTCCTGACAGTCTCGTCCAGGTCCTCCCGTGAGGCAAGGAACTGGGCAAACCCCTGCACCGCCGCCAGCGGATTGTTCAACTCGTGGGCGACACCCGCGGCCAGTTCGCCGACAGCCGCAAGTCGGCCGGCCAGTTGAAGCTGCTGCTCCATCCTCTGCCGCTCACATTCAGCACGTTTGCGTTCGGTGATATCTCTGACGACGGCCACAAGCTCCGCAGGTTCCTTCCCCTTGATCTGAGAGACCGTGTACTCGATGTCGATTATGCTCCCGTCCTTGCGGCGGATCCTGGCCGTGTCGAAGAACCTTCCCCTGTCCGCTATCTCATTGCGCATGCGGCTGTTGATCTCGTCCACATTCGCGTCCAGCGGGTAGAGGAAACGAGCGTCCAAACCCACGAGCTCATCCTTCCCATAACCACACATTTCCTCAACCCGGTCGTTGCACCAGGTGATGACGCCTTCCCTGTACTGGAACACTGCGTCGGTGAGGCTGCCCACCAGAGCCGCGTAGTGCTGTTCGGAGGCCCGCAGCGCTTCCTCGGCCTTCTTGCACTCGATCGACATTGCAGCGATCGAGGCAACGGCCTCCAGCGCCTCGAGGTCCTGGTCGGTGAAATCAGTCCCGTCGCGCTTGTTGAGCACCTCTATGACGCCTATGAGCTTGCCATAGATGACGAGGGGCGCGCACATGATTGCCCTGGTCACGAAGCCGGTGGCCATGTCGACTTCCTTGCAGAAGCGCTTGTCTCTGGCCACGTCGTTGACTATGAGAGGCTTCCCGTGGCGGGCTACCCAGCCTGCGATTCCGGAGTGGATGCTGATTCGCACTCGCTCGAGGTTTTGACCGACCTCGCCCTCGGCGACCTCGAACACCAGTTCCCGCTTCTCTTCGTCCAGCAGGAGCACAGAGGAAGCTGACGCCTTCAGCGCCTGCTCGGTCATGCGGACGATCTGGGCTACGAGCTGAGATACTTCCGGTACATGACTGGCCTGCCTGCCGACCTCTCGAAGCAAGTCGAGCCTGGAATCGTGTCCCTTCGACCCCTGTACGTTCATGCGGACCACCGCTTTCGAGAGGGGATCAAGCCGTACACGAAGTGATCATTGGCGGGGGATAGCCAGCCCAATAGACACATAGCGCAATCATTCCAACACGCAAGGCGATACGGTCAGCGTACGACCGTCGCCCGTAATCGAAAGCCCCTGCATATCTGGCGCTTATGCTAGCATCGCGTCTTGTATTAATGAATAGCGATATGGTAACCGGACGCAACAATACCAAAGTACTGAATGAGCAAATCGACCTGACACGCTGGAGACACGATGCCGCCCCCAACTCTAACCGCATGCTTACCGGTCTCTATCCTTCTTTATGGCCGCTCATTGATAGAATGTTCTGTTGACCGGGAAGCATACGTTCAGCATGGCACTATAGTACGCACTACTATGGTACTCAAGCGGGATTGCCGTGGTACTCCGTCACACCGGACAATTGACTCGGGTCTCCGACCTGACCGTGGGCCAACCTCGGAGCGAAGTCCGATGGAAATGTGCGCCCCGTGCGGCTAGAATTGAACGGATAATGAACATAGCCGAGCTTCTATGCAGTCCTCGAGGCACAGGGGATGTACTGAGAAGGACCCTCGTGGTGCTGCGCCGCTTCGGTCTATCCCCCCGCAGGATGGAGTCCCTTCTGAATAGATATGTCCAGACGACCACCGACCTCGACTGCAGGCCGACCTTCCCGGTGACGGCCGTGACGTTGATGAGAAACCCCGGGATCATAGGCAAGCTGAGCGAGAAGGGGGCGGAGGTGGCCATCCACGGCTATATCCATATGGACCACAAGGGACTCTCCCTGAGGCAACAGGAGGAGCATTTTCAGAAGGCTATGTCAGCCTTCCAGGCCTGCGGCATACCCTTCAATGGTTTCCGAGGCCCCTACCTCCGCAGCAACGAGGCAACACTTGAGGCGCTCGGCAAGCTGGACTTCTCATACGACAGCACGGAGGTCGTCTGGTGGGATGTCCTCAAGCCGTCGGAACACGCACCGCGCAAGTGGGACAACTACCAGCGTTTGCTTCAATTCTACGAGGCCCGCAGTGCGGACACGGAGCTCTCACTGCCCCGCCTGTGCAATGGTCTGGCCGTGATACCCGTGTCCCTCCCGGACGATGAGTCCCTGGTTGGCAGGCTCGGTATCCGTGACGCTGCGCGAATAGCGGAGGTCTGGGAGTCGATACTGGAGGCCACATATTCCCTGGGTGAGCTTTTCACGATGCAGCTCCATCACGAGAGAGTCCCCCATTGTGAGACCGCCCTGAGAAGGGTGCTCGAGCAGGCCAGTCGGAAAAGCCCTCCCGTGTGGAAGGCCACACTGGCTGAGATCGCCGACTGGTGGAAAAAAAGGGACGGCTTCAGCTTCCGGATCGAGCCGAAGGGGGATGGGACCTGGGGTATCAGTGCGGCCTGTAGCGAGGATGCCACGATACTGGCGAAGAACTGCGCCGTGGAGGGAGCAGCCGAAGAGTGGACCTCCGGCTACACGATCGTGCGGTCCCCGGATTTCACGGTCAGGAGTCAGATCCGCCCTGCTGTGGGCGTCGCGCCGGATACGCCTCCGAATGCAATCGAGCTTCTCAGGAGCGAGGGCTACCTCGTGGAGACCAGCAGCGACCGGCAGAGCTACAGCATATTCTTCGACAGCCTGGCCAACTTCGACCGGTCGCGTGAGAGATCCATTGTGGACGCGATAGAGAAGTCAGAAGCGCCGCTCGTCAGGTACTGGCGCTGGCCCAACGGTGCACACAGCGCGCTCGCCGTGACAGGCGACGTGGATTCGCTGACCCTTATAGACTTCTTCATGCGGATAGTGGAGGTCTGGCAACAGAGGCTGTCCAGGAACCACCGATAGATGGCGACTCGCGTAGTCAACAAGGCGCACTCCGCGCTAACGATCCTGAGAGTAGGGGGGCCGGGGCCCTTCGTGCATCACCTGCGATGTCAGCTCTATGACCAGGCAACGTTTCTCGCTCTCGCACGATTCACCGACGAGCCCGTGGACGCCGTCCCATGCACCGTCGACTATCAACTCGATATAGCCAAGGAAGCGGACATGGAGGAGGTCGGAGGCCTAGCGAAAAGCGAGGGCGGTGAGTCCGCGTGGGAACTGATAGGGCGCAAGTGGTACTTCGAGTCCGGCTTTCGTGACTGCTACATCGCCCGGACAAGGGATACCGGTGAGCTCTGTTTCCTCCAGTTCATGGTATCCCTCCCGCAGTACCAGCTCATAGCCGCAGACTTTAGACACAGGCTGCCGCCGATTTCCGAGGACGAGGTCTGGCTCGAGAACTCCTATACCTTCAGGAAGTTCCGTGGCAAGAAGGTTATGTCATCGGTCCTAGTTGACCTCGGGGAGGTAGCCAAGCAACAGGGCATAAGACGGATGGTTACCTACATCCGGGAGGACAACATACCTTCGATCAAGGGCTGCGAGCGAGCCGGTTTCAAGGTCTTCGGCAGCGCAGTAGAGCGAAAGCTCCTGTTCGGCACCACCAGGGACTATGGAAACGGGCATCAACGAGGCTATGGAGATGGCTGAGAAGCCGGGCGCGGTGATAGTGGGTGGGGACTTCCAGGGCCTTGGCGTGCTAAGAAGTCTTGCCGGAAAGGGCATCCCCACGGTCCTGCTGGATCACGACCTGTGCATTGGGCGGTTCTCAAGACACTGCCGAAGGTTCTTCCGCTGCCCGAAGCCTAGAGACGAGTCCCTCTTCCTTGATTTCATGATGACGCTGGCTGAGCGGGAGGGCCTCGGTGGTTGGGTTGTGTATCCAAACGACGATGACACTGTCCGACTGCTCTCCAAGAACAAGAGCGCGCTGGAGGAGCACTATTTGATACCTTTCCCTGAGTGGGAAGTCACCCGGATCGCCTGTGACAAGGGGCTTACCCACGAGGCCGCACACAGGCTGGGTATTCTGGTGCCCCGGACCTTCTACCCGAAAGATGTCACAGAACTGCAGAGCGTCGACATCGAGTTCCCCTGCGTAGTGAAGCCAGCGGTGAAGGAGCCCTTCTACAGTCTCACGAAGAAGAAAGCCATAAGGGTGGACGACCGCGATGAGCTGCTCGCCACCTTCCGCGCGACCCGCGATCTGGCCGGCGATTCGAAGATAATGATCCAAGAACTGATACCGGGCGGGGCATCCGCTTTGTATTCCGTCGGATCCATGTTCAAGGATAGTCATTTTCTCGGAAAGGTAGTTGCGCGCAGGTTGAGGCAGCATCCGATGGACTTCGGTCACGCCACGACGTACGCTGTGACGGTAGACATGCCCGAGCTGGAGGAGACTGCATCGAGCTTCTTGAGCGGCATCGGCTACTACGGCATGTCAGAAGTCGAGTTCATGTACGATTCAAGAACGGACGAGTACAAGCTGCTCGAGGTCAATCCCCGACCCTGGGGCTGGCACACACTGGCTATGGCCGCCGGCGCCGACATACCCTATCTCCTCTATAGCGATATGACGGGACAGGAAGCTCAACAGAACGGGTTCAAGGTCGGCACGAAGTGGCTTCGCCTGACGACCGACCTGCCTACTGCTGCCTCGGAGATGGTCAAGGGAAACCTTGGACTCACCGAGTACCTCCGTTCCATGACGGGAGACCGGCATTTCGCAGTGCTCTCGCTAAGGGACCCGCTCCCTTTCCTGGCGGAGATCATGATGCTGCCGTACCTCTGGCGAAGGAGGGGTTTCTAGGATGCACATTGGTCTGTTCTTGGCTGGCATTGGTCTCGCCCTGCTTGTTCTCGTACCTCTTTCGCTTAAGTGGCGCGTACAACTGACGCTCGTGTTGCCTGGTGCACTCCTGGCGGGAGCTCTCTCCGGTGCCGTCATGGGTGCGGTTCAGGCCCAGGTCATCGAGCTGCACGCTGCCGCCTGGGTCTTCGCGGAACTGGCGGCGATCGGCCTGATCTCGCTAGCAGCCATCGCCTTGAGGTTCTACAGGGATCCGGAGAGGGTGCCTCCAGAGACCGACAACGTCGTCTTGTCCCCGGCGGACGGCCAGGTAGTCTATGTCAGCCCCATTGCAGAAGGGTCGTCAGTGGTCTGTACGAAGAAGGGCAGGCAATTCCAGATCGATGAACTCATGGGGGCGGACGCAGTACCAAACCCGGCCTGTCTCATCGGAATCGACATGAACATATTGGACGTACACATTAACCGGGCGCCCACGTCAGGCGCGATAGTGCTCCAGAAGCGTACGCCGGGCGGGTTCATATCACTGAGGCGGCCTGAGTCCAATGTCGTCAACGAGAGAGTGACCACCGTGCTTGACAATGGAGAGTTCAGGCTGGGCGTCGTGCAGATCGCTTCGCGCTTGGTCCGGCGTATCGTCTCGTTCCAGAAGGAGGGCGATTTCGTTGAGATGGGACAAAGGATAGGGATGATCACATTCGGATCCCAGGTGGACGTATTGATTCCCGGACTGGAGAACCTGAGTACCATGGTGGCGCCGGGGGAATACGTGAAGGCGGGGCATACGATTATCGCCAGGTTCAGTTCGCAATGCACTCCGAACTCGAGCCAACTGAGCCAGAATGGAGCGTGATGACCGAACTACGCTGCACTCGCTGTGTGATGCCTTCAACTTACCCGGGCGTCTCTGTGGACTCAGAGGGCGTCTGCAATCATTGCAGGCACTACGACAAGCACTGGCAGCCATGGGTTCAGAGTGCTGAGCGAAGGCTTCAGTCAGAGCAGCAGCTCCTTCGGATTTTCGATCGGGCAAGAAGTCAACGCCGGCCCTTCGACGCTCTGCTCGGGATAAGCGGGGGCAAAGACAGCTCCTACTGCCTCTACCTCTGTCGTGAAGTCTACAATCTGAACGTACTGACAGTAACCAGGGACAACGGCTTGATGTCAGAGGACGGGAAGGAGCGGGTTAATCGACTTGTCCGGGTCTTCGATGTGCCTCATTTATACTATCAAGATCCATTGGTCCGCGAACTCGCCGGCGTGTTCATGCGCAAGACCGGGAACTTCTGTGCACCCTGCGAACTCCTCTCATTCAACATACACGCGGTTGTAGCGCGTGAGTTCGATATTCCAGTGGTAGTAGTCGGCAGCTCAAGCCGAACCGATGGCGCACCGCCAAAGGACATGAATCCCTGGGACCCGTGGTATTTCGGCAACGTACTCAGAGGCGAGCAATACAACGAACGACTTCGCTGCTCCTTCTTCTCACGCAACTACATTGTCAGGGAGGGCATTTCCAGAGTACTCGGTCGCAGGCGTATCATCACGCTACCTGACTACGTAGAATGGGACGAGGAGCGGATCTCCCAGCTCTTTTACGATAGGTATGGAATTGACTTCGGCGCCGAGCACTCCGACTGCTTCGCCACGGACGTTGCTGACTACATCTACCGAAGGAAGTGCGGTGGCGACGGACCAAAGACGGTGAAATACAGCCTGTTGGTGAGGGGTGGGAAGTTGACACGCGACGAGGCCATACGGAGGCTAGGGGAAGCCGACACCGGATCTCCACCTCCTGGCCTGGAGCGTTTCCTGTATGCTACGGGAATGACGGAGGAAGAATTCGGGGAGGCAATCGAGAGAACACCTGACGCCTACGTGAAAGGCCTGCCGCATCTCTTCAACTTGCTGCGCAAGAGGATTCGCAGGCAAGCCTCATAGCGTGGTTGACCGAGTCAAATCAGATACTGGGAGGAGAAAGGAGTTGTCAAATGGATCCGAAGCGCATCCTGCTGATAACACCAAATCCCAAGGCAGAATGGCAGGGCATAATGCCCCATATCGGTCAGGCATACCTTGCACAGGCCCTTTGGGAGCGTGGGATTGAATACGAAATCATCGACATGAATCTCGGCTACGGCATCAGGGAGATCAAGAGACGGATCGAGGGGTTCAAGCCCGACCTGATCGGGGTCAGCCTCATATCGTTTGAATACAAGCGGTTCTATGACCTGTTGACCGATCTCAAGCGATTCGCGCCAAACACTGGTATAGTAGCAGGCGGGCCGCACGTAACGATTTCTAAGGAGCAGGTGCTGAGGGAATGTCCTGCGATTGACTATGGAATCGTCTACGAAGGCGAGCAGACACTTGTGGAGTTGTGCGAGAAGCAGAAGCCGGAAAGCGAGATCAAGGGTCTCATATATAGGGACAGTGGCAGCCTGGTCTACACAGGTGAGCGTGAACTGGTCGCCAACCTTGATTCCATATCCTGGCCCCGGTATGAGGGGTTCGAGCTTGACAGATACGTGGACGAGATAACCATCTACTCCAGCAGGGGGTGCCCACACAAATGTACCTTCTGCGCCAATCGGGTCATATCTCCGGTGTACCGGCCAAGAAGTCCGAAGCATGTTGTGGATGAACTCGAGTACTGGTATGCAAGAGGTCGCCGTCAGTTCAACTTCGATGATGACAACTTCAACTTCGTTCGGGACAGAGTATTCCAGATATGCGACGAGATAGAGAGACGCGGACTGAGACAGCTCTTCCTGCGCTGCTCCAACGGAATACGGGCGGATCGTGTCGACAGGGAGATGCTGGCGCGAATGTGGGAAGTGGGATTCAGGTATCTTGCCTACGGCGTCGACGGCGGTAACAACAGGATACTCGAGATCGTCAAGAAAGGCGAGACCATTGAGTCAATTGAGCAGGCAATAGCTGATTCATGTGACCTTGGGTATGGCGTGAAGCTGCTCTTCGTTGTGGGCACGCCGTACGAGACAGAGGAGGACGTGCAGGACAAGGTCAGGCTGGCCCAGAAGTACCCGATCCAGGAGGTGCACTTCTACAATACCGTGCCGTTCCCGGGCACGGAGCTGTACGATTGGGTGAAAGAGAACAACCTTTTCCTGATTGACCCGCAGGTATACCTGAACGATGCCTCCGGTCTGACGCAGACGCCGGTCTTCGAGACCCCGGAACTGAGCCGCGAGGATCGAGTGCGGCTCCTGAGTTATCTGCAAGATGTGCGACGACAGGTCCACCGCAACACCATCAACCGAACGCTTGGCAATCACAGGACCATCGGTGAAATTGCGGGTCGCCTGCTGACCACAAGGCTGGTGGAGAAGTACTTCTACCAGAACGTCCGAGCGCGGCGGGCAATGGAAAGCGTCAGATATCGTCTGGCGCTCAACAGGTGGGGCAACGCGGGCAATTGAGAGAGGCAGCAGGGTCAAGCCGTGTAGGGCCGACGAGCAGGTCGAAGCCGTGCAGCTCTAGGTCACCGGCAGGGAGAAGCTGAAGACACTCCCCCGGCCGGGACTGCTTCTTGCCCAGATGCGGCCTCCGTGGGCTTCCACGATCAGTCTGCATATGAACAGTCCAAGCCCGACACCGGGCAGCTTGCCTGCATCATCGCTCTCAACCCTGTAGAACTTGGCAAATACCTTCCCCAAATGGTTCTCGGGTATGCCTATCCCATTGTCCTTGACCGAGACTATGAGTGAGGGAGTGGACACAGAAGTCGTGCAGTCATCACCGTCGTGTTCTCCACCGGCTGGCACGCTCTCCAGCGTAACCTCAATGTCTCCGCCGGACGGAGAGTACTTGATCGCATTGCCAACGAGGTTGTGCAGCACGCGCTCAAGCTTCAGCCTATCAACTGACACAGGCGGCAAGTCGTCGGATGCCCGGACATGGATATCATGCCTGCTTGTTTGAAGCTGCATCTCCGCAACGACACCGCTCACCAATCCCACGAGTTCAACCGGTTCTCGATTCAGCACAACCAGATTGCTTTCGAACCGGTACGCATCCAGGAAGTCCCTGACCAATCCGACCGCCCTGGCTGTCGCTGACCTGATTCCTTCCAGATACCCCATGCTCTGGTCTGCGTCAATCTCCGCTCCCATGTGCAGCATCGTCGTCGCGTAGCCCCCTATCAGGTTCAGCGGAGACAGCAATTCGTGCGAGACAGCGGCTATGATATCGGGAGCGAGAAGCCCCCTGGCGTGTGTAATCGATGGCTCGCCGGCCACTATGAGCATGTGCCCCATCAAGCCATTAGCGCAGGATAGACGTACCTGCCTCAACGGAAGCGTGCGGCCCTTGTCATCGCCGCATACATCCCAGCACTCACGGCCCAAAGCCTGTCCCGCGAACCAGCCGGTGGCCCTCTCCATTGCTCGATTGAACGCCACAACTCTGTGGCTGGAATCCACTATCATCATGGGCACAGGCGCCTCGTCGAAGGCGGCCCTCCAAAGCGAGGCCAGGGACGCGTGCCCGGAGGCTGCAGCCGCCGTACTCACTTCCGGACTAAGGCAGGCTACGCAACCCCCCGGTCCTGGAGTCCGTGAGGACGTATCCCCCGTGTCAGTTACTGAACGAAATCGTCTCACCATCTTGTCATCTGTCAGGCCTGGTTCTCTCAGCCCCGACCAAAGCAGTCAGTTCCTGCATATCAACTCAGGCGGAGAACCGATAGCCGACACCCCTCTCAGTGAGTATCCAGCGGGGAGTAGCGGGATTAGCCTCGATCTTCTGACGAAGGTACCTCACGTAGAGCTTAACGTAGCTCTTGTCCCCGAAGTAGTTCGGGCCCCATACCTTGCGGAGCAATTCCTCGTGAGTCACTATCCATCCACGGTTCTCCACCAGGCACGCCAGGAGGCGGTATTCTGTAGGCGACAGAGCTATCTGCTCGCCGCGCACCCACACCTGCCTGCTCCGCCAGTCGATGTCGATCTCCTCATTGTGGAAGGTACTGTTCGCGTCGTCCTGGTCGTCGAGCCTAGCACTCCGTCGCAGTACAGCCTGGACTCTGGCTATAAGCTCGGGATAGTGGAAGGGCTTGGTAATATAGTCGTCCACTCCCAGACCGAAGGCCCTCACCACGTCGGCCTCCTGACCGTTGACGCTTAGCATGATAACGGGTATGTCGCACATCTCGCGTACCCTGCGACATACCTCCCAGCCGTCCAATCGCGGCATGTTTATGTCCAGCAGGATAAGGTTCGGCCTGGTCGCATACACCTTCTGTAGACCCTCGACGCCGTCCCTTGCGACGAAGGGTTCGTAGCCTGACTTGCGGAGCCATGTCTCGGTCAGACCCAGGAACTCCTCGTCATCGTCGACGACCAACACCTTTTCCTTCATCTGTTTGCCTCCACCGGATTCACTTGGCCCTTCCGCCACGCATACGTAGCAGGAAATCGAGCTAAGGTGGAATGGGCGGCGGTTACCTGTCGATCCCGGCAGACTGCACTGCGCTCTACAGTTTGCCAGCCGACTGTGATGTTCCTTTGGCGCCTGTTAGTAGTGTGTGACATTATAGCCAGACCGCCCAATCCTTGTCAAATCGCTCTCTTACCAAAACCTCCAGTTTTCTTACCTGAGGCCGACCCCTCTAACCGGTCTCTAACCGTAGAAGCCGTACCGACTGCGGAGGTGGTCTCACCCCCTGTCCAGATTCAAAACGAATCTGCCGACATAGGTGTTACATCTCGGATGTTGACTGCGACTTCCAGCAGGGGAAATCGGCTTCCCGGTCACCCTTATGTAAATCCTACGCGCTTCTCACTGGCCTCCAACCCTGTTCTAACCGCTCGGCTCTAGACTCAACATCAGCCTTGTCGATGGAGCGGGCAACGACGTCCAAAGACAGTGAACCAGGCACCACAGAGTGCCAGGCCTCTCGCCTCGATGGGGCACACGAGCAGGTTCTGAATACCACAAGCTATAGGCCTTACCCTTGATATGTCAGTAGTTGCAGCCAAGAGCCTCACTAAGCGCTTTCCAAGGTCCACAGGCTACAAGGATCTTGTGCCTCAATTCGTCAGAAGGCGACAATCCGTGGCTGCAGTGGAGGACCTAGACCTCGAAGTCAACGAGGGCGAGCTCTTCGGTCTACTCGGCCCCAACGGAGCCGGCAAGACCACCCTGATGAAGATGCTGTGTACCCTAGTCGTGCCGACATCAGGCTCGGCTACCGTGTACGGACACAATGTGGTTGGGGAAGAACAGGCCGTCAAGGAATTGGTCGGTCTCATCAGCGCAGAGGAGCGGAGCTTCTACTGGCGGCTCACGGCCCGTGAGAACCTGGAATTCTACGCATCTCTCTATGGACTCAAAGGCCAGGCAAAGAGTAAGAGAATACAGGAGTTGCTTGACCTTGTCGGACTTGCGGAAGTCGCAGAGGTCCGTTTCCAGAACTTCTCCGCCGGTATGAGGCAGAAGCTGGCAATCGCAAGGGGTCTTCTCAGTGAGCCGAAGGTCCTTCTCATTGATGAACCCACGAAGAGCCTTGATCCGGTGAGCGCTCAGGCCGTGAGGAGCTTCCTCAGGGAGCAGGTTGTGGACAAAGGTATAACGGCCATTCTTGCTACTCATAATATGTTCGAGGCTGAGGACCTGTGCGATCGGATCGCCATCATGGACCGAGGCCGTGCAATAGCACGTGGGTCGGTAAGGGAGATGCGTTCTGTGCTGCAGCAACAGCAGGAATGTGAACTCGAAGTTAGAGGGCTATCCGACACGATGTTGCGTACGCTTGGGGATATCGATGGGGTCGTGGAATGCGTACAGGCGATCCAGTACGACGGCGTGTCCACGCTGCGTCTGAGACTGGTCGATCACGAGACTGTGCTGCCTTCGGTAATGCGCAGTGTCGTTTTCCTCGGTGGAGAGATCCGAGGCTGCGCACTACGAGAGCTGGCTCTTGAGGAGATATTCATGAGCGTTATCATGGGGCATGAACAAGCGGGCCGGGAGGTCAGAGCATAGGATGCCAACGATCCTTGCGTTCGTTAGGCGAGACGTTTCGATGGCTCTCAGCTACCGTACGTCCTTTGCGCTGCAGCTGGTGGGCATTCTGCTAACCATTTCTGTGTTCTACTTCCTATCCCAGTTCCTTGAGACGCAGGTTGGGAGCAGCCTGGACATTCCGGGTGGTGACTACTTCGCCTTCATACTGGTAGGACTGGCCTTCACCAGATACATGACTCTCAGCATGACCACCTTCTCCAGCAGCATCAGAGAAGGCCAGATGATGGGCACTCTGGAGATCATGCTGCTGAGCCCTACACGACTCAGCAAGATACTCCTGTCCTCCTCGATATGGGCCTATGTATTCACGTCCATCCAGATCGTCGTATTCATACTCCTGGGAGTGGCCGTGTTCGGAATGAGCCTTACCGGTGCGAACTACCTGACCGCAGCCGCCATCCTTGTGCTATCCATTGCCAGCTTCGCTGCCATCGGTATCATCTCTGCTTCCATCATTGTAGTGCTGAAGAAGGGTGACCCGATAGCATGGGCAATCACAGGTGTCTCTACCCTACTGGCCGGGGTCTACTTCCCAATCTACGTACTCCCTGACTGGCTGGAGAGCCTATCATGGCTTCTACCTCTTCGCTACACACTTGATGGGATGCGAAGTGCCCTGCTCGAAGGGAACTCCCTGCAGGACTGCTGGGTTCAGTTGGTGGGATTGACCGGGTTCGCAGTGGTGCTGCTTCCTCTCGCCTTCCTGTGTTTTCGCTACGCAGTCAGGCGGGCTCGGGTGGAGGGGACTCTTGTACACTACTAGGTTGAATCATCCGCACAGACTGGAGGAACAGCAATGAGCCGGAACATCTCCGTGGTAGGGGCAGGATACGTAGGACTGGTCACCGCAGCTTGCCTGGCGGATTTAGGTCACAGGGTAACACTTATCGAGATAGACAGAGAGCGGATTAACCTTCTGGAGCACGGCATCATGCCGGTGCATGAGGCTGACCTCCCTGATATGTGGCAAAAGAACTGGACCGAAGGAAGGCTCCACATAACGAGTAGCTACCAGGAAGGCCTCGAAGGTTGCGAACTAGTCTTCATCTGCGTGGGTACGCCTTCAGGCACCAACGGCAAACCGGACCTCAGATGGGTGAGGGCTGCGGCGAAGAGCATAGCGAAAGCCATGGGCAATGACCTGATAGTAGTGAACAAGAGCACCGTGCCGGTTGGCACAGCTGAGTTCGTGGCAGATGTCATATCCAAGTACAACACCAGCGGACATAAGGTTGAAGTCGTCTCCAATCCGGAGTTCCTCCGCGAGGGGTGCGCCGTGTACGACTTCATGAATCCCACGCGTGTGGTGGTGGGATGCAATGATGTTAGCGCTGCCAGGGTCGTCGCTGAGCTCTACGAGCCCATGAGCTGCCCAATCATCATGTGCGATGCCGGTACCGCGGAGCTGTCCAAGTACGCCTCAAATGCGTTCCTGGCAACGAGAGTCAGCTTCATGAATGAGATAGCGGAGCTCTGCGACAAATATGGAGTCAATGTTGTGGACGTGGCGAAGGTCGTCGGATTCGAACCAAGATGCGGAAATGGTTATCTGGGAGCCGGGCTCGGTTGGGGCGGGAGCTGTCTCCCGAAAGATGTGAGGGGACTAATCTACATGGCGCAGAGCAGAGGGGTGCGTTCGCCGCTTCTTCGATCAGTGCTCAAGAGAAACGTCAAGCAGCCGGAGGTGGCCATTTCGAAACTGCGGAACAAGATCGGCGGCCTCCGTGGCAAGGTTATAGGCCTACTGGGGCTGGCATTTAAGCCCGACTCTGATGACATGCGTGAAGCGTCATCCATCGCATTGATATCTTTGTTGCGAGAACAGGGAGCCACAGTCAAGGCATACGATCCGGCAGCCATGGAGGTAGCCGCCAAGATCCTGCCGGGGGTTACATATTGTGCCGACGCCTATGAGGTGGCAAGAGGCAGCGATGCCATCATGCTGGTCACGGAGTGGGACGAGTTCAAGAACCTGGACATGAGACGAGTAAGGAACCTGATGAAGTCGCCCGTCTTGATCGACGGCCGTAATATGTACGATCCGGACAAGCTGAACAGAATAGGATTCATCTATGACGGCATTGGACGGAACAGCCATCAAGTCAGTGGACTTGGGGAGATGCTGCAGCAAGCGACAATAGAGTCGGAGGATGCTGTTTCCAGATTGGGCGAAATCCAACGCCAGATGCGAACCTAGACCTACAAGGGCAATACCGAAGTCTGAGCCTTCGAGCACTTCTGGCATTGTACTGTGACAGTGACGATGATTGTACCGAACGGCAAGCCCAAGCACGAAGATGACACCTCTCAACGCAGGCAGAACACCATCGTTGAGGTTCCTTTGGTTGGCCACAACGTCCCCAAGTCGGTGCTGGACCGTGTCAGTGCTCTGCTGGCATTGTTTGCACTGTCACCATTGATTGCAGTCATAGCAATTGTGATAAGGCTCGACTCGCCTGGTAATCCAATATATTCTCAGGAACGCGTTGGAAAGGATGGCCGCAAGTTCACGGCATACAAATTCCGCACCATGACGGCGGGAAATGACGACAGCCAATACAAGTCCTATATCAAGGAATACGTACTGGAGCAGAAGCCGTTCACGGTAGACGAGTGTGGCGAACCTGTCTACAAGATCGTCGGTGACAACCGAGTGACACGATTCGGGGCTTTCCTAAGAAGGACCAATCTTGACGAGATCCCCCAGTTCCTTAACGTACTCAAAGGCGACATGTCTCTGGTTGGTCCCAGGCCTGACATACCGTACGCGGTTCAGATGTACCGGGACTGGCACTTGAAGCGACTGCAGGTCAAGCCTGGGATCACAGGTCTATGGCAGGTCAGTCACCGAAACGGGATGTCATTTGACCGGATGGTGCAATTGGACATCGAATACATTGATAGACGATCGATCATCCTTGATGCGCGAATCGCGCTTCGGACGGTAGCAGTCATGTTCGGGAGAGATGGCAGCTACAGATGACAGCAAACAAGAGAGGGAGAGACACTATGCTGAATGTTGGCGTTGTAGGTTGCGGCTACTGGGGAGCCAAACATGTCCGGAACTTCCATGAGTTGCCGGAGGCCAATTTGGTGGTCGTCTGCGACCTCGACGAGGAAAGGCTCAATCAGGTCCATAGGCAATACCCCTATGTCACTACTACGATGAACTTCGGTGACGTATTGGAGGCGGACATCGATGCGGTCGTAGTGACTACTCCGGTCAACTCGCACTATCGATTGGCCAGGGAGGCCCTCTCACACGGGAAACACGTTCTGGTGGAGAAACCGATAACCGCGAGCAGCCGGCAGGCCTACGAGCTCATTGAGATGTCCGAAGAGCAGGGACTGGTGCTGATGGTCGGTCACACCTACGAATACCATCCGGCTGTGGACTATTTGAGGGAGCTAATCGGCAGCGGCGAGTTGGGCGACGTGTACTATATTGACGCCGCGAGACTGAATCTGGGCCTATTCCGCCCTGACGTCAACGTGATCTGGGACTTGGCCCCCCACGATACAAGCATCGTTCTCTCTCTACTGGATAGTGAACCCGTGGCCGTAAGCGCTCGTGGCTCTGGATACGTCGACCCATCTGTACACGACGTTGCCTACCTGGAAATGCGTTTCCCCGGCGACACTCTGGCCCATGTCCACGTTAGCTGGCTGGATCCCTGTAAGGTTCGGCAAATCACAATAGTGGGCAGCAAGAAGATGGTCATCTATGACGACGTCTCCGAGTCAGAGAAGATTCGCATCTATGACAAGGGCTTGGCCCGTACCGGCCAGGAGAACGGCTTTGGCACTTGGCCACCAAGGTACCGGTACGGAGATGTCACAATCCCCTACATCTCAAATGCGGAGCCGTTGAAGCTCGAGTGCAGCCATTTCCTGGAATGCATCAGAGAGGGCAAGAAGCCCAGAAGTGATGGTTGGGTTGGCCTGAAGGTCGTGAACATACTGGAGGTGGCAAACCGGTCACTGTTGAACGGAGGGCAACGAGAGGAAGCGCCGTCTATCGATTCAATGTCAAGGTCCCCGTCAGTTAGGGCTACCGAGGTAAGGAACGAATGAAGGGAGTGAGGCAACCGGCCGCTACCCGAGGGCCGACTAAAGTCGCGCTGCAGATCGGTCCGAACTCGGAGATAGACGAAGGGGTGGTTCTCGGATATCACCCGCCTTGCCTAGACGTAAGCCAACTCATCATCGGGCCGGAGTCGAGAATACGGTCTGGAACGGTGATATACGCTGGCACAAGGATAGGGCCAGGCCTTGAAACAGGTCACAACGTCGTTATCCGCGAGCGCAATTCGGTGGGAAGCGGCTTGCGCATCTGGAGCAACTCGGTCATTGACTATGGATGCACGATCGGTGAGAACGTAAAGATTCACACCAATGTCTACGTCAGTCAATTCACCACAATCGAGGACGAGGCTTTCATCGGCCCGGGAGTGACTCTAGCGAATGACATACATCCAGGTTGCCCGGATGCCTTGGAGTGTATGAAAGGTCCAATCGTCAAGAGAGGTGCCCAAATAGGGGTGAACTCTTGCGTACTGCCGCGCGTAACCATCGGCGAATACGCAGTCATTGGAGCTGGTAGCGTCGTCACCAAGGATATCCCGGCGGCAACAGTGGCATACGGCAACCCCGCTCAAGTCGTAGGAGACATTCTAAACCTCAAATGCACGACTGGGATGAGGGACAAGCCTTATGCTCACCTCACCGAAAGGCTGAAGAATGCAGATAGAATTCGTTGACCTGAAGAGACAGCACCAGAGCATCAAGCAGGATGTTCTGCGCGAAATCAGCAAGGTCCTCGACGACATGCAGTTGTTCCTGGGTCCCAATACTCTAGCATTGGACGAGGAGTTCGCGCGGTACTGCGGGGCCGATTTCGGGATTGGGGTAGGGTCTGGTACGGAAGCTCTGCACTTGGCCCTCCGTGCGTGCGGTGTCGGTCAAGGCGACGAGGTCATAACAGTTGCCAACACCTTCTTCGCGACAGTCGAGGCAATAGCGGCGGTGGGCGCAAGGCCGGTGTTCGTGGACATCAATTCGCGCAGCTTCAACATGGACGAGTCACAAATCGAAGCTAAGATAACGGCCAAGACACGAGCCATCATCCCCGTCCACCTCTACGGCCAGCCTGCGAACATGGACCCCATTCTGGAACTCGCGCGCCTCTACGATCTCAAGGTTATTGAGGATGCATGCCAAGCACACGGGGCAAAGTACAAGGGGCGCAGTGTCGGCACACTGGGAGATGCGGGTTGCTTCAGCTTCTATTGCGCAAAGAACCTGGGCGCCTACGGCGAAGCCGGAATGATCGTAACAGCAGACCCCGACGTTGCCCGCAAGTGCCTCATGCTGCGAAACCATGGGCAGGACGTCAGATACTACCATCCGCTGCTAGGTGTAAACGGCCGAATAGACGAGATCCAAGCCGCGGTGCTCAGGGTCAAACTCCCCTATCTCGATTCGTGGAATAACGGCAGGCGGGCAAAGGCCCAGAGATATCGAGATGGTCTCCCACCTTCTGTAGTGGTACCCGAGGAAATGGATTGGGGGACACATGTCTATCATCTATTCGTCATTCGAACTGAACAGCGAGACAAATTGCAGGAGTACTTGAGATCGAGGGGAGTCGCAACCGGCATACACTACCCGGTGCCTATTCACCAACAGGAAGCCTGCAGAAGATACCACGATGCAGAAGTATCTCTGCCCGTCACTGACGAAGTGACAAGACAGATACTCTCGCTCCCGATGTATCCCGAATTGAGGGAACAGGAGATAGACTATGTCTGCTCCTGCGTCAGCGACTTCTGTCGATTGTGAGATGAGGCCGCTTGGGTTGCCAGGCGAGGAGGAGGCAAGTGATACCGCTGTTAAGTCGCAAATCGATTGTAGTGCTCTCGTTTGGAGTAGTCCTGGGGATTGTCGCCGGCCTAGGTTACTGGGCTATCAGCCCCCTACAATTTCAACTCGGGTGGCCGCCTATCACTGCACCCGATCTACCGGCGCTGCATGAAAGCACAGTTGAAATTGAGCCAGCAGTGCAAGGGGCGCTGGGGGAATCATATAAGACCCTTCAACGCCAAGCCGAGGATATCGCGTGGCGCTTGGAGTCAACCCCCTTCTATGGCTTTCTGATTAATAGACTCTCGGAGGATAAACCCGACTTCGCCGAGAGCGCAGAAACCATACACAACGCACTCGCCTGGGGAATGGAGGACCCGGAGGCTATCGCTGGAGTGAAGGTCATAGACATCAAGGTAACTTACGAAGACATTATGACAAGGGTAGCAGTCCGGGCATATGGCCAATCTCCGGAGGAGGCCGACTGGATTGCCGCTTCTGTGCCAGTACTACTGCGGGAATATCTGGTTGCCGAAGAGATAGAAGTGCAATTGGCCCAGTATCAAGAAGCACTCGTACGAATAGATTCGCTCAAGGAGGAACTAAGCATCGCCAGGGAGGAACTTTCCAGTCTGTCGCCCCTCGGCAACACTACCTATCTTGAACTGGAGGCGTCGCTGATCATGGCGCGGGCGCTGCGCGACTCACTCCGGGATGAGTTGTACGCGCTTGCGGACGGCTTGGCGGGACTAACCGCCGCAGGAGCGACTGGTGCCGATGAATACAACCGGATACTCAATCAGATAGAGCTTGTGAGTGCCGATCTTGCGCGTGTCCAGCAACAAGCGGACACTCTGGAACTTCAACTCGAGGGTGGAGCATATGGGGGAGCGACCAACCTTGACTACGTAGTCGCCTACAACAAGGTAAGTGAGCTGTCCTCTGAACTCGACAACCTTTCGCGGAGCGTGGCAGTAGTTCCCACAACCACTGAGGTTGAGAAGGTAGTAGAGAGCCGGTTCCTGGCATTCGAGCCAACACCGGCCCTTGAGGTGCCTGTGGAAAAAATCCGGGGACGGAACGCGGTCGCAATCGGCGCTGTGCTGGGTGTCGGCTTTGCATGGCTGGGCCTCAATAGGAGGCAGCTCATGGCACGCCTGAAGTCATCGTCTCTTCTGGAATACCGAGACGAGGCAATCACTACAGAGGAGGAGGAAAAGGAGGATGAGGAATGAAGCACTCCGTGCTCGTGACCGGTGCAGCCGGTTTCATAGGATCCCATCTCGCCGAGCGTCTGCTGCAGTCAGGCTATCGTGTGGTCGGGCTAGACAACTTCGATGAATTCTATCCTCCCGCAATGAAGCGTGAGAACGCAGGTGTTCTGCAAGCATATGACAACTTCAAGATGGTGGAAGGCGACATCCGCGAAGCTTGTCACCTAGAGGACATCTTTCGAAACAACGATATCGAAATCGTCTTCCACCTAGCAGCCCGAGCCGGGGTACGACCGTCCCTGGAGCAACCCCTGCTCTACGAGTCACTGAATGTAGGCGGGACCGTGAACCTGCTCGAGTTCAGTCGAACGCATGGAGTCAGACAGTTCTTGTTCGCGTCGTCTTCATCGGTCTACGGTATCAATGGGAAGGCACCATTCAAGGAGAGCGAGACAGGTTATCCGATCTCGCCATACGCCGCCTCGAAGGCGGCGGCCGAGCTCTTCTGTCGTACTTACAGCTATCTCTACCACCTGCCTGTCGTAGTCCTCAGGCTATTCACCGTCTACGGTCCGCGCCAGAGGCCCGAGATGGCAATACACCGGTTTACGAGGCTCATAGAACAGGGGGAGGAGGTCATACTCTTCGGCGACAGTGCGGTCAAGAGGGACTACACCTACGTTGACGACATAGTCGCCGGCTTCGAAGGAGCACTGGCACTTAGGGACGGCACCTACCGAGTATTCAACCTCGGCAGGGGAAACGCTGTTGACCTCAGGTTCCTGCTGAGCCTTATTGAGTCTGCGCTTGGCAAGAGGGCCAGAACGAGGAGTCTTGCGATGCAGCCCGGCGAAGTACCCCTGACGCTGGCGGACATAACAAAGGCACGCTCCTTGTTGGGGTACGAGCCCAAGACCAGTGTGGAGGAAGGAATCCCTCGTTTCGTCAGATGGTACTTGGAGAAGAGGAGGTAACCACATGAGGGTATTGGTATTGACGAACATGTATCCCTCCGAGAAACCCTCGTTCGGCACGTTTGTCAAGGAACAAGTTGACTCGCTGAGGGAGGAAGGAATCGAAGTCGATGTCCTTTTCGTGAACGGCGTAAGGAACAAGCTGAACTACATTTGGGGTTTCTTCAGGTTGTGGGCACGACTCCTTTTCAATCGCTATGATCTCATCCACGCTCACTACGTATTCTCGGGCATCATTGCCAGAGCGCAGTTCTGTTGCCCGGTCATACTCACTCACCACGGCTCTCAGGTATTCCAGAGTTGGCAGGCCCCTCTTTGCCGCTGGATCACTCCACTCGTGGACAGGGCTATCGTAGTATCTCCGGAGATGAAGGAGAAAGGCAAACTGAAGGATGTCCATGTAGTGCCATGCGGCATCAACTTTGGCCTCTTCAAACCTATGGATCGCGACAAGGCACGCGAAGACCTTGGCTTGCCCAAGGACAAGAAGCTAGTCCTTTTCGCCGGTGAGTACTTCCGACCCATCAAAAGGTTTGATCTCGTTGAGAAGGCCGTGAACCTCCTCGTAGAGAAGGATCCAGATGTTGAACTGGTGCTGGTGTCCAAGAAGCCGCTTCGAGAAGTGCCAATGTACATGAATGCCTGTGACGCCTTAGTCCTTCTTTCTGATGGAGAAGGATCACCGCAGGTGGTCAAGGAGTCAATGGCATGCAATCTGCCAATCGTCGCCGTCCGGGTCGGCGATGTCCCCGAGGTTATCGGCGGCACCGATGGCTGCTATTTGTGCGACCAAGACGCGCGGGATGCGGCAGACAAGCTCGCAATGGCACTCAACAGAAGTGGAAGGCGAACCAACGGTAGAGAGCAGATCCAGCACCTGGAAATGAACCAAATAGCCCGGCGGATCATCGGCCTGTACGAAGAGTTACTGGAAGAGAAGAAGGGGCGTGGTCTGGGCAGGTTGCTGTTCTGGCGAGGATTTCCCTGGAGGGTCCATGAGAAGAGCCTGCATAGTTAGGTTGAACTACTACACGAAGCAGAGGAATATGCGCAGAAATGCGGAGACCCTCGTGGCCGCAGGATACGACGTGGACGTCATATGTATCAGACAAAAGGGGGAAAGGAAGCGGGAGACAATCAACGGCGTCAAGCTCCATCGTCTGCCCATGGAACACCACAGAGAGACAGTGGTAAGGCGCTTCTTCGAGTACGGCCTCTTCTTCACACAGGCTTCGCTCAAGCTGGCCCAGCTTTCCATGAGGAAGCGGTACGATGTCATAGAGGTTCATTCAATGCCAGATTTTCTGGTGTTCTGTACGCTTCTTCCAAGGCTACTTGGCAGCAAGGTCATCCTCTACTTGTTCGAAAACATGCCCGCATTGTTCGAGACCAGCTTCAGCAAGAGTCCAAGTCACTATGGCACGAGGCTTCTCAAACTCATTGAAGTTGCGAGTGCTCGATACGCGCACGAAGTGGTAACATCAGAGGGGATTCCGTACAAACAGGAACTCGAGAGCCGCGGTATACCGAGCGATAAGATCACAGTGGTGCTGAATGTTCCCGACGACAGGATATTTGACCCGACTAAGGCAACAGCCAATAGGAACGTTGATGGCTTTCGGCTTGTAGTGGTGAGCACGGTAGTGAAGAGATACGGAGTACAGACTCTGGTCAAAGCTCTACCCCTGTTGGTCAAAGATATACCCAAGATCCATGTTGACGTGATCGGCGACGGAGAGTTCCGACCCTACTTGGAGCGACTTGCAGAAGAACTGGGAGTCCAGCAGCATATCAACTTCACCGGCCATATCCGCTACGATGATATCCCATCGCACATTGCGGCAGCCGACATCGGCGTGGCTCCTATGCTCGATGATGTAGGGGTGCCAAACAAGCTGTTTGAGTACTTCGCACTCTCCAAAGCCTCCGTTGCAAGTGCCCTGCCGACACTCCTGGCTACTTTTGACGGAAAGTGCGTGTCCTACTTCCGGCCAGGCGACGAGGTCGACCTGGCCGCAAAGGTGCTGGAACTCTACAGGGACGCCGAAAGGAGAGCTGCTCTTGCTTCGAACGGCCATGACTTCTACCAGAGCTGTCAGTGGCCCATGATGAAGCAGAATTACCTGGGCGTCTATGACAGACTGCTGGCTTAGACTATGGTAACGACCGCAGCTCCGGCTCCTACACTTCTCGAACGACCCAGATTCCTGGACCGACCGACAGGCATAGGTCTGGCTATCCTGGCGACTGTGCTGGCATGGCTGGTCAGCCCCTTGCCCCCGGATATTCTCGCTCTGCTTGTCGTCGCGGCCCTTGCGCTGATCGGCCTGTCAAGGCCTGTGTGGTTGATGGCGGCATTGCTGGTCAGTCAGTTCACCATTACGAGCTACATGGTGCCGACTCCTATTGGTGTCGATGTCAGCTTGCGTCTTGCGCTCCTGCTCGTTCTCGGTGTCACTCTTTGGGTGCGGCGTGAGCGAATTGAGATGGGGCCGACAGCGAAGGGACTACTGCTCCCGGCGGGTATTCTCATCGGCGTCGCTACATTCTCTAACATGATCAACTCTGATTTCGGCTTCGCTTTCAAGGATTTCCGGAATATCGGATCGGGGATCCTGATAGTCGTCTTCCTGGCAGGCGTTGTGAAGGACCGAAAGGACCTCAGGTTGTTGCTGGGTGTGGCCTTGGTGTGTATCGGGGCATCTGCGATCGTCGGCGTCTTCCAGCACTTCGGTTTCAACGGGATCGGCCAAGGTTTCATAGCACCAGAGGCTCTGAAGTTCGAGGACACAGGGCTACGAGTGCCGGGCATGTCCGAGACCGAACTCGAGCTTTCCTACCTGCTGTCTACGGCGATTCCATTGACCGCCGCCATCTGCTATCTCAAGGGAAGGCAGCACGGGAATTGGTGGCTGGCTGTTGCAGTGGCACTGCCGCTTGCGGGAGCTCTTTACTTCACGTACACAAGGTCCGCTCTGCTTGCGATGCTGATGGGACTTGTAGCCTTGGTGCTTCTCATCATATGGCGGCGTGCAGGCGCAGCAATCATGGCGATCTCCCTGGTGTTCCTACTCGTTGTATCGGTGACCGGCGTCCTCGACTCCCAGTATTTGGGTGGACGGTCGGAGGGTGGCCAGGCCGAGAGTTCTATGTCACGCAGAATCGTGTGGCAAGCCGGCTTGGCAATTGTAGCCGACAACCCTGTACTTGGGATAGGCGGCGACAGCTTCACGATGGTCTCGACGGACTATCAATCGAGCGTCGACCCGAGGCTTCTCGCGTGGGAAAACGACAGGTACTGGGGATACAGCAGCCTTGGCAGCATAGGCGTGCACAACGACTTCCTCACGGTTTGGGTGTCATACGGAACGCTTGCACTAGTAGCCTACTTGTGGATGTATTTCGCGATCATGCGCAAGGCAACCTATGCCGCACGCGCTTCCAAGAACCGATTCATCAAGGGGCTGGCGCTCGGTCTGGCAGCGGCGCTGGTGGTGTATGCCACAAACGCGTTCTTCCACAATCTCTTCGCAACCATACCGCTGTTCTGGATTATTGCTGGTTTCACTTTGGCAAGTGCGAAGCTGGCGGCCCAGGACGAGAACAGCAATTCCACTTGTTCGACTTGAGTCAGCAGTGCCCGAACAAAGTCAGAAGTAGGATTCGGAGTTGATGCTGAGATATACTGCGTTCATCGTTCGAGATCCTGAAAGAAACGCTGGCTGTGATTCCATATGAGCAGACGAGTAAGGGTGGCATACCCCGTCACAGACTTGGCCAGGGATGGAGCACAGCGTCAGTTGCTGGAACTCGTCAAGGGTATTGACAAGAGCAGGTTTGCGCCAATCCTGATAACGCTGACGCCCGGCGGCGCGATGGAAGAGGACTTCTCCGCAGTCCGGGGCCTTCGCATCGTAACGACGAGAAGGCAGGGCAAGTTC
Source organism: uncultured Dehalococcoidia bacterium (assembly GCA_964574685.1). Classification (GTDB taxonomy): domain Bacteria; phylum Chloroflexota; class Dehalococcoidia; order SZUA-161; family SZUA-161; genus CAZGDV01. Next base: position 8,201 of record CAZNOI010000020.1, on the reverse strand, counting down.
GACCTCCTATGCATTGTCAGAATGGCACTAGTCCTGAGGAAGCTGCACGTCGACGTGGTCCAGCCCTTCCTGACGCCTGCTACTCTGTACGGACTCCTAGCGGCCCTACTCTGCCGTACACGGGTCAAGATAGTGACAGAGAGAGCCAGCCCCGGCAACAAGAGCACAAGTCGAGGCTACAGATTCTATCTGAGAATTGAGGACTTCCTGTCAAGATTCGCGGACTGGGTCGTACCTAACAGTCAAGCTGGAGCCTCGTTCCTATTCGAGCGCGGCATCAAGCCATCACGAATCAGGGTCATCTACAATGGTATAGACTTCGCTCGCCTCGAATCGGAGCGGGAAGCGGTGGATGCTGTCAGGAGCAGTATGGAGATCCAACCGGGGGAACAGATCGTGGGCATGACAGCCCGGATGTTTCCGGTGAAGAACCATGACGTTCTACTCCGCGCGGTTGCGCTGGCATCCAGGCAGGTGCCAGGGCTACGACTCGCTCTCGTCGGAGACGGTCCTTTGAGCAACCGATTACAGGCGCAAGCACGCGAACTGGGTTTGGGGTCCCAGGTGGTTTTCTGCGGGGAGCAAACCAGAATTGGGCCTTACCTGTCAGCCTATGACATAGCGGCCCACACGTCTAGCGCGGAGGGTTGCTGCAACAGCATACTGGAGGCCATGGCCCTAGGCAAACCAGTGGTGGCTACAGATGTGGGAGGCAACAGGGAGATTATCGAGCACGGTGTGAACGGGCTGGTCGTCCCCCAGGGGAACAGCGAGGCCCTTGCCCAAAGCCTGGTAGAGCTTCTCAATGACCGCGCCAAGGCACAAGCCATGGGTCAAGCGGCCGCCAGCAGCGTCAAGAGCAGGTTCAGCATCGAGGCAATGGTCGGGGAGTACCAGAGACTATACGAAGACGCCTTCCTACGGAAGGGCAGTAGTCGCGCCGGGTCGAGGTGTGCCGCCGGGCGTGCTGCACGACGCACGCTGCAGCTATGCACTGCGGTCGACATGCCGCCCTATGCACGACAGCAACTAGCGCGGCTTCTGGATGGCCCCATGGATTGGGAGCATCTCTTGACACTGGCCGAGTTCCACGGTGTTAGTCCCTTGGTGGCACGGAATCTGAGCAGCCGTGGGCTTCTGGATCGCGTTCCCGAGCCATACAGACAACGCCTCAGCACTGTGCGAAGGCAGACCCTATACCGGAACATACTGCTTGGCTCCGAGACGAGTAGAATACTCTCGCACCTCAGCGATAGCGGTGTCGGAGCAATACCGCTCAAAGGAAGCGTCCTGGTCAACACCATATACGGCGATCCGAGCCTGCGCCAGATGGTTGACATCGACATCCTGGTACAGCCCGAGCAGTCCTCAAAGGCCCGCACAAGGCTCACCGACATAGGCTACGAGACCATGACAGTAGGAAAGCTGGAGGGGCATTCCTTCCACGGAATGCCCCTCTACAAGCGAAACGGTAGTCACGCTGCCGTTGAACTCCACTGGGGTCTTGCGGACCCAGCACTGGGCGCTTTCCCAGTCCAAGAAGTCTGGGAGAGAGCGAATCCGCTGGAACTGCTCGGAGTGTCAACACGGACGCTGTCTCCAGAGGATAACCTGCTGTTTCTGTCGTACCACATGACCAAGCATGATACTGAACTCCTCAAATTCCTCTGCGATATCTCCGAATTGACGAAGACGCACCACGCCACTATTGACTGGGAGAGTGCTGCGATCCGAGCCCGATCGTGGGGCATAGAGACCGCTGTATACCTGTCGATGAAGCGGGCCCAGGAACTCTTGGGGGCGCCGGTGCCTGGCAGTTTCCTTCACGACACAAGGCCCAATGCTGTCCGCCGGTGTCTTCTGAACATACTGGTCGACGCCAGCTTTCTCCTTTCACCACCTAGATCAGCAAAGGTGAGAAGCGAGACTCTGGCACTGGCGCGAGCCACAACGACAAAGAGTTCAACTCAAGCACTAGGCGTCCTCGCTGAGCACCGCGGCCTGCAGAAGAGCTTCGTCTGGCCAAGGACGTTGGCCTGGGCTACCACTGTGTGCATCCTCGCCGCAATTCGCAGAGCGGCATCGGCAATACCCCACACTCACTGCAAGGGACAAGTCGGGCAATGGGCGTAGCAGGAACCATAGCCAAGAACACGTTCTTCAATTTCGTCGCTACGGCCTGCGATGTAGTGATCAACCTCGCTGTCGGTATCATACTGGCCCGCAGTCTCGGCGCCGAGCAGTACGGCGTGTACGCGTTCCTTATGTGGTTCCTGAGCGCAGCCGTACTAATCGTGAACCTCGGCCTCGGCGAAATGGCGAAGAGGTTCATAGCTGAGGCGATCGGTAGGGGGAGAGTTGATGATTCGGCTAGCGTTGTACGCCTGTCACTGTTGATTCGGCTACTGGCAGCGGTCATCGCCGGAGCTGTGATATTTGGGTTCTCAGCCTTCTGGTCGAGCCGCTTTCAGGGAATCCCCTTCCACTTCATGTTGGTGGCCATTGCCCTTCTCCCGAACGTACTGAACCTAGCCTTCATATCTGTCTACTCGGGATTCCAGAAGTACCAGTATGGAGCCTATCTGCTACTCCTGACGAACCCTCTTAGGCTCGTACTGATATCCGTTCTGATGGCGAAGGGGTTCGGAGTCGAGGAAGTCCTATACGCCAACATCGGTGTCTGGATACTTGGTGTGGCAGTGGGTCTCGTCCTGCTGCACCGATTGATGCCACTCCGGGAGCTTTTCGCGCCGATATCGTTGCGCTCGGACACAACGAAGACGGCCCTCAAGTACGCGACGACCCTGGCAGGAATAATGGCGGTCAACTTCTTCCTGTGGAGGCAGGCCGAGACTCTCTTCCTTGGTATGTGGGTCGAGGCGGATGAAGTTGGCTTCTACACACTGGCTTCGAAGATACCATTGATGGTGATGACGGTCGTGCCATCCGTGCTCGGTCTCGTCCTAGTACCAGCCATTTCTGAGCAGTTCGGCAGAGGGGACATGGAGAGACTGCGTCGCATATACCTTCTGTCGGGGAGGTACCTGATGATGCTCGCATTTCCTCTGGCTGCAGTTGGCATTGCGATGGCAGGGCCGATTGTCCACCTGATGTATGGGGCTGCAGAATACGGCCCGGTGATAATGATAATGCAGATTCTATTCGTGCCCTATGCACTGATGGGGGTTGGGCACGCAGCGATCGGCGTGATCTACGGGGTCAACAAACCTAGTTTCATTCTCAAGATGGGCATAGTGCTAATCGGATTGAATGTCGGGCTCAGCATATGGCTAATTCCTCTGTATGGACTCGCGGGTGCTGCAATTGGCAGCTCCGTTCCTAGATTGGTGGCCTTGCCCCTCTACATACTGTTCGCATCGAGACAGGTCGGCGCTCAATGGCCCGTCGGTGACACATTGAGGATTGTCACCGCATCCAGCGTCGCAGGTATTGCTCTGTATTTCACGCAATGGTGGTTGGGACCAATCGCGGGACTGGCCCTGACGCTTCCCGTAGGAGTACCGCTTCTGGTCGCAATGCTGCTTGCCACAAGAGCATTCAAGGCAGAGGACATAGATATTCTGAGGAAGCTCCAAGTATTCTCGCCTCCGCAATTCAGGAGGAACTATGTTGCACTTCTTGACGCGGCTGAGCGGATTGTAGGCTAGTCTACGCCTCGCTTACATCAGGCAACTCTAACAAATCGAGAATAGCAGAGCGCACCGACCATGCAAGCGAACTGGATCACCAGAAGATACGGTCCAGGGGACGAGGAGCTCATTCTCAAGCTACGCAATGAGATTCGAGGTGCTACTCACAGTGGCTCATACTGGAGATCTCGGTATGTTGAGAATCCATGCGGACAGGCAACAATCTGGCTGGCCCTGTCCGACGGAATGGCCGTTGGCCACTCCGCCATGATTCCTACCAGTGTCAATATCGACGGCAGAACGGTCAAAGCCGGCCTCTCAGTGGATGCATGGACTCACCCGGACTTCAGATGCCGTGGTGTATTCACGTCGCTTCACCGGAGTGTACTCCAAGAGGCACGGAATCAGGGCATCGAGTTTGCCTACACGTTCCCGAATGACGAGTCATATCGGGGATTTCTGAAGCTGGGCTACAACCATCCGTTTTCGGTACCTGCACTCAGGAAAGTGGTGAACTGGGGAGCCGTCTTGAAAGGTCGAACCAAGATACCGCTCTTGGATAGGGCGGTTAAACTCTTCCTCAGGGGAGGCGACAGAGAGCCAGATGCCCCTCGGGCAAATGGCGTGAATGTCAGCGAGGTCATGCACCTAGATGAGCGCTTCGATGCACTTTGGTCCAGGCAAGCCAAGAACAATGTTGCGGCGATTGTCAGAGACCGGGACTACATCAGTTGGAGATACCTGGACAACCCTAGATATGACTACATGATGTATGTAGCCGAGAGCAACGAGGAACTGCTGGGGTACGTCGTACTCAATACAGTGGAGACGGACCTCGTGCGTGGATACATTGTGGATATGCTGCTGATTCCGAATGACACAGCCGTGTTCAGAGCATTGCTTGACAAGAGCATTGAGCATCTCACCAACGCCAAGGCGGATACTATCCACATTTGGATGCCCTGCAGATCACCCTACTACCGGGAACTGAAGAAACGTTCCTTCCGCAGCAAGCCCAATCCGGTGCGTTTCTGCTGCAAGAGTCTGAGTAGCGACGTGAAACTGCCCCAGCGCCCGGAGCAGTGGTGGCTCTGCCCCGGGGATTACGACCTCTAGCGGGGACAAGAGGCAACCGTCGGACAGGCAACGTTGGTGATCGATCTGATTGAGAGGTTCGAAAATGGCAAGTGCCGATAAGGTGGCAATCGTGGGCTGGGACGGGGCCTGTTGGCCGGTCTTGCGGCGGTACATGGCAGATGGTGAATTGCCGGTTCTCCAGAGACTGATAGCCGAAGGCTCCCACGGAGGTCTGTCGAGCACTGTTCCCTTTCATTCGGGTCCGGCCTGGACTTCGTTGGTCACAGGTGTGAACCCCGGAAAGCACAACATCTTCCACTTCTGCAGGACTATCGGCTATGACATGCGATTCGTCAACGGGTCGTTCCGTTGTGCCGATGCGGTCTGGGATTTGGTCGGTCGAACCGGAATGAAGGTCGCAGCAGTCAACATACCGATGACTTTTCCCCCAGAGGAAGTCAACGGTGTTATGGTAAGTGGAATGGATGCACCATCACTGGATAGTCGCTTCACATACCCATTCGACCTTCGGAACGAGCTAGTGGAATCCGGATACATGATTACGTGGGGCTCTTCAGAGTTCAAGGAGAACAAGAGAGAGGAGTTCGCGGCCAAGATCCTTGAGATGGCCCGCAAGAGGGGCGAACTGGTCCTTCGACTGCTGAAGGATCTCGACCCTAGCTTCATGATCGTGAATTTCGCGGCTCCAGACAGGGCACAGCATTTCTTCTGGCACACCATCGGTGAGCGGGAAGGTGACTGGGTCCGTGAGACCTACCGGGAACTCGACACCATACTTGGCGACATACTAGCAGCGGTTGATGACTCGACAAGTGTGATGCTGGTCTCCGACCATGGCTTCGGCCCTTTGTATGGCACGGTGGGCCTCGGCGAGTGGCTTCAGCGTGAGCGCCTGTTCACACTGAAGTCAAGGATTCCCAGATATGCCCTGCGCAAACTTGGTGACACCATCAAAAGGGTTGGCGGCAGAAGGGGGCTCGATCTTACACTTATGCGATCGCCCTGGGTCGCAAGCCAACTCAGCACTGCAAAGATAGACGCTTGGCTACCGGACTGGTCATGTACAAGAGCTTGGTTCCCGCCCACCGAAGGCGGCATCAGAGTGAACGTGAAGGGACGCGAGCCACAAGGTATAGTCAAGATGGGGCAGGAATACGAAGAGTTGCGAGACCGCATCATCGACGGAGTGCAAGGACTATGCGATTCCGGCGGCACGAAGATGGTAGAGCGAGTCTACAGGCGTGAAGAGGTCTACTCGGGCTCGTACGTTGAGAACGCCCCCGATCTCATCGTAGAGCCTGCAAACGGATATGCCATCGGTAAGAAATCGAGTAGCGCCAAGACGAGAGCCCACGGCCAATCCCATAAGTCAGGTGATCACACACGCATAGGGGTGTTTGCTGCGAAAGGTCCCGACTTCAGCAAGACGAATGTGATCACCGATGCATCAGTGTATGATATCGTACCGACGGTCCTACATCTCCTTGGCCTGCAAGTTCCCGACTACATGGACGGACAAGTGCTCCAAGAGGCATTCGCACATGACAGTGAAGCAGCGAAACGGCCAGTTCAGCGAATGCCAAGCGCCTACACTGAGAAACAGAGGATAAGGGCCCGTCTGACTGCGCTACAGTCCAATCACGACACCCGGTAGAAACCCCCTCGAAGTAGAGTCCCAATAGGTGGTGTATGAGGGGGCTGGAAAGAAGGAGGCCACTGCGTCATCCTCACCGGTAGCGACAAAGAAACGGTGAAGGAGGTAACGCGAGTGGCCAGGGAGAGCATAGACTTGCTGGAGCTTCTGCGCAAGAGGGCCATGGATGCGGACATGGACTTTCTTCGGGAAGCGATGGGTGTGCTGGTGCATGCCATCATGGAGGCCGAGGTAGTGGGGAAGACGGGTGCCGGATACGGGGAGCGGACAGGCGACCGGGTTACACAGCGGAATGGATACCGGCCGAGGCCGTGGGACACGAGAGTGGGCACGTTAGACTTGCGTATCCCCAAGCTGAGAGAGGGGAGCTACTTCCCCAGCCTGCTGGAGCCACGGCGGCGGAGCGAGCGGGCTCTGCTGTGCGTGGTACAGCAGGCATATGTGGAGGGGGTTTCCACGCGGCGGGTGGATGACCTGGTGAAGGCGCTGGGATGCGAAGGCATCTCCAAGAGCCAGGTATCCCGAATATGCCAGGAATTGGACTCGATGGTGGAATCCTTCCTGGGTCGGCCTCTCGATGGAGGCCCTTATCCGTACCTGTGGCTGGACGCACTCACACAGAAGGTGAGAGAGGCGGGCCGGATCGTGAACGTGAGTGTGGTGGTGGCAACGGCGGTGAACGCTGAGGGAAAGAGAGAGGTGCTGGGCATGGACGTGGGTACCAGTGAGGATGGAGCCTTCTGGCTGTCGTTTCTACGCTCCCTGGCCGCCCGCGGTCTCTCGGGTGTGGAGCTTGTGACCTCAGACGCCCATCAGGGCCTCAAGGACGCGGTCGCCACCGTGTTCAGCGGAGCGGCGTGGCAGCGATGGCTGACACGTGTCCCCAGAAGGGCGCAGCCGGCGGTAGCCACCCTCGTGCGCACGACCTACCAGCAGCCCTCGCCTGGGGAAGTGCACGCCCAGCACAAGAAGGTGGTGGCCCAGCTCGGGGAGCGGTTCTCCGCTGCAGCTATGACGCTGGAGGAGGACGGCCCTGACATCCTGGCTTTCGCCGCCTTCCCCGTGGCTCACTGGAGACAGATCTGGTCCAATAACCCGTTGGAGAGGCTGAACAAGGAGATACGCCGCAGGACCGATGTGGTGGGCATCTTCCCCAATCGGGCTGCCGTGCGGCGGCTGATCGGAGCTGTGCTGGCGGAGCAGCATGACGAGTGGCAGGTGAGCAGGCGCTACTTGGCCCCTGCTCCGTCACAGGCTTGTCTTGACATCATCTATCAGGAGGCAGCTCTGCCAGTTGGTGTAGCTTGAAGCATGCGGGAGGATGATGCTCTCTTACACCACTTGACGGGACGTGACCAACCTCGACGTGCTGCCCTGCCCGTCTCCGCACGTTCTAGCCTGACAGTCCGTGCTTCACCACACTATTGCAGACTGAAACTATACGCTCCCTCCTCAACCTACACAGTAGTCTAACAACCTCTCGTTTTTCTCGGGCAGTACTTGAATACTATGCGAAGACATCCAAAGTGCTATTGACCTCACGTATACAACATGTGCTAGAATCGCCAAGGACTGTACGGACTGTATCTAAATATGAGGTTGTTCTTGGCATTGACTCATCTAGCTTTACTCTACCGCACAGGAGTCTTCGTATCAGCGCGACCTTGCAGAGTGGGTTCAGCCATTATCTTGGTTGTGCTCACTGCCAGCCTCCTGCTCACCGGCATCCCGAATGTAGTGATGGCCCAATCGGATGCAACGACAGTGGGGTCACTTGGCCTCTACCCCGCATTCCAGCA
>CAZNOI010000019.1:0-52455 GCA_964574685.1 uncultured Dehalococcoidia bacterium | reverse complement strand
CTTATCACAAGCTGATCAGCTTCACACTAGCCAGCCAACTCACGGATTAAGGTGGAGCCATGTCGTATTGACAGTCGCAGACCGTCGTGCTAGCATGGTGTCCTCCCGCGCCAGGCGTTTTGCCTGCTCCCACGCTCGCCGCGAGCAGACGTCCGCTTCACTCGTTTGTCCGTCGTGTTGACCACGCACTCAATGCGTAGGTTCACGTCAACCGCGGACTAATGAGTGAAGTGCAGACCAAGCAACCCGATGGCCGTGCCGGGCTGCCAGGGTCACGGTGATCGAAGGAGGGCCCCAATGAGAGTCATCGTCACGAAAGCCATGCCGATAGCACTGGTACTGCTAGTCTCTTTGACCATGCTTGCGCCTGTCACTCTTGCGCAGGGGAGTACCCACTATGTCAGCCAGGGGGACGACATACAGGCCGCCGTTGACAGCGCGAGTCCCGGTGACACGATCGAGTTCGCGTTGGGGACCTATACCCTTGGAGCCACTATCAATGTCACCAAGTCCCTGACACTAACCTCTGCAGATCCCTATTCTTCAAGCAAACCCCTATTGCACGGTAACTACACACTGTCGAGGATACTCTATATCGATGCAGACAACGTGACGGTGGATGGGCTTGAGGTAGCACACGGGACCGGCGACCTCATACGCCAGAGCAGTGCATACTCCGGCACCGCGGTAACAAACTGCATCGTCCACGACTCCACCGGCGATGAAGGTATCCAGCTCGTCAACTGCAGCAACGGCCTCATCAGGTGCAACGAGGTCTACGACGTCGCTCAGGACGGGATTTGCGTATCTTACGGCGACACCGTTGAGGTAGCAAACAACGAGATCTACGGCAGTGACAGCGAGAATGCAGCGATCTATGTCTATAACTCCACTTCGATAGCGGTCAAGGGAAACCACATACATGACACAACGGCGGCCAACGGAATCCTCTACTACCACTGCTACGGGGGCACACACGCCATTGAGAGCAACCTCATAGAGGGCAACTCCTGGCAGGGAGGGCAACGCGGCTACGACGAGGCAGACGGCAACTCAATCAGCATCTACAAGCCGGAAGCGGCGTGCACGTACAACACAGCTCACAACACCGTCGATTCAAACACCGGGCAGGATGGCGCAGCCAACCCCACGGGGCACGCGGTCTATTTGAATGACGGGTATCCTACCGGTTCTGGATTTGTCACGTACATCGACGACAACATACTTACTAACCACAACGGCTACGGCATCCGAACCTACTACTGGACGTCCGGGGCCACGGTCACGTACAGCTATAGCGACATATGGCAGAACGCCCTAGGTGCCACCGACGGCAACCCCATGGACGGAGGCAACAACATATCAGCCGACCCCCTCTTCAATCCTGACTACACGCTGCCGAGCGGGAGCCCCTGCGCGGGAACGGGGAGCGGGGGCAGCGACATGGGTGTGGTCTTCGGGAATTGCAGTTGTGAGCCCACAGAGACCGTCAGCACTCCAACCGCACCCATCGGGCCCACCTCGGGCGAGGTCTACCAGACACTCACGTATTCGACCGGAGGAGCTGTCTCCAATCTCGGTCACGCTGTGGATTACCAGTTCGACTGGGGCGACGGCAGCTACTCCACCTGGTCAACCTCAACCAGCGCGGGTCATTACTGGACGACCGATGACACCTTCACTGTCCGCGCGAGGGCGAGATGCTCAGCCCATACCGACGTCGTCTCCGACTGGTCAACAGGTACCAGTGTCACGATAGAAGTGGTGATTGCCGACGACCCCCCTGCTCCACCCACAAACCTGACCGCGACCGGCCACGGCGACCCGCGAATCGACCTCACCTGGCAGGACAACTCCAACAACGAACTCGGCTTCAGGATCGAGCGCAAGAACAGGCCGTCCGGCTACTTCCACGAGATAGCCAGTGTGGGCGCGAACGAGACAAGCTATTCGGACACGGACATCGAGCTCGGTCGGGAGTACTATTACCGGGTCAGGTCCTGGAACTTCATCCAGGGAGAACTCGGTCCGACGGAGACCTACTCGGACTATTCGAATACCGCTGCAGCCATAGCTTCATCCGGCGGGGGCTGTTTCGTGGCCAGCGCAGCGTATGGCTCGTATCTGGACAGTCACGTGAACACGCTGCGTTCCTTCCGCGACGCATACCTGGAGGATATCTTCGTTTCGACCTACTACTCCGCTAGCCCGGCCATAGTGGACATCATGGAGGACAACCAAGTACTGAAGCCTGCCGTCCGGGCTGCTCTCATTCCGGCGGTCGCCGCCGGGTCAGCCGCGACGGGCATGGGTGCGGCTGCGAAGCTCGGAGTGGCCGCGACCCTCGTCCTGGCGGCCGCAGCCTGCGGCATATGGACAAGGCGGAAGCTGGCAGGCGAAGCTCCCCTGTAGGCTCACCGAGTGGAACTGCCTCACACAGGACAGTAGCCGGTCTGTAGAAGACTGTGACGGGGCGGCGGCCAGTGGCCGCCGCTCCGTCTGCTTCTTTAGGAATCGGAATCAGTCCTCAAGAGCGTCCTACGGGCGCATGCTCACTACTCTCAGGTCGGGCAGCCGACTATCTCGATGTACTCCACCTTCACCATCGTGTCCACGTCCGAGGGCAAAGGGCCCCGAACAGTCAGCGTAATGGTGTAGAGTCCATTCTCGGCGTAGCGGGCCATGGGGTCCTGGTCAGTGCTGTCCGTGTAGCCGTCCCCATCGATATCCCATTCCCATTGCTTGACAGGCCCGGTAGACAGGTCGGTGAACTGTACCCACTTGATACGGTCCGTGGGCTCGCTGAGTATCTCACCGTTGAAGTCGGCGTGCACTCTCGGCGTCACAGTCGGGGCCGGCGCGGAAGCCCCACACCCCAACAGCACTGCGATGATAACGAGTAGGATGGCCGCGATGACGATTACCTTCCACATAGTCCTGGACTCCCTGAACGAAAGAGGTTCCAAACTCGCTTACCGGGGCGCCACACGGGCGCGCTTTGCCCCTATCAGGTGGGGCAGCCGCTGATGCTGATGTAGTCGACCTTCGTCACACTGTCCGTGCAACCCGTTCCCGTGATTGTGAGAGTGACGGTGTATTCACCATCCGCCCGGTAGTAGAACTTGGGGTTCTGGGCAGTGGTATCGACCTCGCCGTCCCCATCGAGGTCCCATTCCCATGACGTGATGCTGCCTGTCGGGGTAGACCGGTCCACGAACTGTACCCACGTCCTCCCTTCACCCTCAGTGGGCGAAGCCTGGAAGTCAGCCTTGCAGACCCCAGGCGCGGGCGTTGGAGTCGGTGCCGACGAGAAGCTCAAATAGCCGGCCTTGACCTCGCGGTCGTTGCCTCCCGGCCCGATTACTTCCAGAATCACCGTGAAGGTGCCGGCCGCAGAATAGGCGTGGGTGGGATTCCTGAGGTTGCTGTCTACCGTACCGTCGCCGTCGAAGTCCCATTCCCGGGTGGTTATCTCACCGGATGAGAGGTCCGTGAACTGCACCTGTACGGGGACTTCGCCGGTGAGAGGCGCTGCGCTGAAATCGGCTTCGGGCGCGGGCGAGTACTCAATGTAGTTGACCTTAGTCACCGTGTCCTCGCAGTGAGGAGCTGTCACCGTCAACGTCACAGTGTACGGCCCGTATCCGGGATACGTATGGATCGGGTTCATCTCTATGCTGTCAATCGTACCGTCACCTTCGAAGTCCCAATTCCAGCCAGTCGCGCCGGTCGCCTGATCGCCACGGAAAGCGACGCGGATACCGCCTTCTACCGGGACAGGCTTCTGCGCCACGAACGAAGCCTTGCACGGGTAGACAGTAAACGTAAGATAGTCCTCTCTCGTTCTGGTGTCGCTGCCGCCGGGCCCGCTGGCCGTGAGGCTGACGGTGTAGTTCCCCGGGGAATCGTACGTATATCTCGGGTTCCTCGAGGTGCTGTCGACAGTCCCATCGCCGTCGAAGTCCCACTCCCAGGCATTCACAACGCCGACGGAAATATCCGTGAACTGGATGTCGGCCGGCACATAGCCGGTTGTTGTAGATGCCCTGAAGTCGGCGCTGGGCGGCTGCCCGCCGGGACCGGAATCACACGCGTACAACGGTACCAGGAGAGCCATAGCCACCAGCAAGGCCGCAACCGACGACACTGCCCTGATCTGCGTTCGGTCTCTCATAGTCCCGTATTATACCACCAGAGTCGGGAATGGCCGAAATGCCGTCGTTTTGCCATGACAAACGATATGGGCTATACTCGGTGTACTCTGGGAATCGTTTGCAGGACAACACATCGATGAAGGCACTCATTCTCGCCGGAGGCACCGGAAGCAGGCTCAAGCCGATCACCCACACGATACCCAAGCAACTACTGCCGGTCGCCAACAAGCCCATACTCTTCTACGTCATCGACCAGATCCGGGAGTCCGGAATCGACGATATAGGCATCATCATCTCGCCGGAGACCGGCTCCAGCATCAGGGAGTCCGTCGGCGACGGTTCGCGATGGGGAGTTCAGATAACCTACATCCCCCAGACAGAGCCGAAGGGGCTTGCCCATGCGGTCAAGACGGCCGATGATTTCCTCAGCGACTCACCTTTCATGATGTTCCTCGGCGACAACCTCATAGAAGGCGGTGTGAAGGACTTCGTCCTGCAGTTCAACTCCGGCCGCCCCGACGCTCTGATTCTCCTGAAGGAGGTCCCCGATCCCAGGCTGTTCGGCGTCGCCGAGCTGGACACCGCAGGCAAGGTAGTGAACCTCGTCGAGAAGCCGAAGGAGCCCAGGACCAATCTGGCGCTGGTAGGCGTCTACCTGTTCACTCCCGAGATACACGCGGCCATCGACCAGATCAAGCCTTCCTGGCGCGGCGAACTCGAGATAACCGATGCAATCCAGAAGCTGCTGGACATGAACAAGAATGTGATGAGCCATGTCCTCACCGGATGGTGGCTGGACACCGGCAAGAAGGACGACCTGCTCGAGGCCAACACCATAGTGCTCGACAGCCTGCTTCAGAGGAACATTGACCCAGATGCCCGAATCGATGGTTCCAGCCGCATCACGGGAAGGGTCGAAGTGAAGGCCCGCACGACCATAGAGAACAGCACTGTCAGGGGGCCGGTCTCCATAGATGAAGGGTGCGAAATCAGGAACTCGTTCGTTGGGCCCTTCTCTAGCGTAGGCCCCGACACGCATATAGAGGACTCCTCCATCGAGCACTCGGTAATCCTGGAGCACGGCAGGATACACAGGATCGACAGGCTGGCCGACAGCCTCATAGGCACAGGTGTCGAACTCAGAAGAGACGATGACCGCTTCAAGGCGCTCAGGCTCTTCGTAGGGTGCGATTCGAGACTGGAATTGTAGGGGGCTGGAATGCAGTACATTGACGGAGTGAAGGTGAGGAAGCTGCGGCTGGTACCCGACGACCGTGGGTGGCTCATGGAGCTGCTTCGTACCGACTGGGAGGAGTTCCAGAAGTTCGGGCAGGCCTACACCACCACGTGCTATCCGGGAGTGGTGAAGGCGTGGCATTACCACAAGCTGCAGACGGACCACTTCACGTGCGTCTCGGGCATGGCCAAGCTGGCGCTCTACGACCCCCGCGAGGACTCGCCGACGAAGGGAACGGTCAACGAGTTCTACCTCGGGACGCTGAATCCGATTCTGGTCAAGATACCCAACTTCGTCTACCACGGCTTCACCGCCGTCGGCACCGAGCTTGCCATGATCGTCAATTTCCCGACCGAGCTGTACAAGTACGACGACCCGGACGAGCTTCGACTGCCCTACGATGACCCCTCCATTCCCTACAACTGGGAGGTGAAGATGGGATGAGGGTGCTCGTGGCCGGCTCCGCCGGGATGCTGGCCAAAGACCTTGTCCCCATCTTCGCTGAGCGCGGGCATGACGTCGTTGCCCCGCCCGAGTCCGACTTCGATATTACCAGCGTGGATACCGTCAAGCGCACAGTCGGCGCTGTCGGGCCGGACTTCCTTGTCAACTGCGCCGCGTACACGGCGGTCGACGACTCAGAGTCGAACGAGGAGCAGGCCCTGCTCATTAACGGCTACGCCGTTCAGAATCTCTGCCTGGCCTGCCAGGAGCACGACGTACCGCTGGTCCACTTCAGTACCGACTACGTATTCGACGGGACCAAGGAGGGCGCGTACACCATTTACGACCAGCCGAACCCCGCAAGTGCCTACGGACGGACCAAGCTTCTGGGCGAGAAGTACGTGACGTGGCTGCTCGACCGGTTCTTCCTGGTCCGAACGGCCTGGCTCTTCGGGCACCACGGGCGCAATTTCATCGAGACGATGCTGAAGCTGGGACCTGAAAGGGGACAGATCGACGTCGTAAATGACCAGCACGGCTGCCCAACGTGGACGCGGCATCTGGCGCAGGCCACGGCTGAGCTCATCGAGTCGGGTCGCTATGGAGTCTACCACGTGACCAATTCCGAGCCTACTACGTGGTACGATTTCGCGTTGGCCATCTTCCGCGAGTCAGGAATCGACGTGCGGGTTACACCAACGACCGCTGACAGGTTCCCAAGGCCGGCGAGGAGGCCGGCGAACAGCGTTCTTGACCATTACCCTCTGCCGCAGGTCATCGGCAGGCAGATGCCTTCATGGCGAGAGGCGCTAAGGGAGTATGTCGAGACGCGTTGAGAGACAGGTGAGCAAATGAGGATTCTTGTCACCGGAGGAGCCGGCTTCATCGGATCGAACTTCGTCCACTACATGTTGGACAGTTATCCCGACTACTCCCTGATCGACGTCGACGCCCTGACCTATGCGGGCAGCCTTCAGAACCTCGAAGGCGCGATAGACAATCCTAGGCACAAGTTCGTGAAGGGGCGTATCGAGGACGGCGCGCTCATCGACCGAATGATGGAGGGAGTCGACGCTGTGGTCAACTTCGCAGCCGAGTCACACGTAGACCGCAGCATCCTCGAACCGCAGGTCTTCATCACGACCAACATCCTGGGGACACAGGTCCTGCTCGACGCCGCGCTGAAGCACAAGGTCAGGCTCTTCTGCCAGATCTCGACGGATGAGGTCTACGGGGCTCTGCAACTGGGTACGAAAGAGGCCTTCAATGAGGAGTCGCCTCTGCGCCCCAACTCCCCTTACAGCGCCAGCAAGACCTCAGCCGACCTGCTGGTCAGGGCGTACTTCCGCACCTATGACCTGCCAGTCGTAGTCACTCGTTGCAGCAACAACTACGGGCCCAGGCAGCACCCCGAGAAGCTCATACCCACCGTCATTCTCAATGCCTACAACGATCGGAATGTGCCCATATACGGGGACGGCCTCTACGTGCGCGACTGGATACACGTGTTGGACCATTGCCGGGCCATCGACGCCGTCATCCACAGGGGCAAGCCAGGCGAAGTGTACAACATCGGGGCCGACGAGGAATGGGCCAACATCGACCTGGCGAAGAGCATCCTGCGAATCCTGGGGAAGCCGGAAAGCCTGCTGACCTCGGTGCCCGACCGTCCCGGCCATGACAGGCGCTACGCTATTACGGCCGAGAAGGTCCGGTGGGAGCTCGGGTGGAAGCCCGAGCAGTCCTTCGAGAGCGGCCTGAAGTCAACAGTCGAGTACTACTGCAAGAGATACCCGCGGGGCTGAATGCTCAGGCGAGTCCCTTCTTTCGGAAGTAGATGGCATAACCGCCCACGGTCATCGCCAGGTCGGTCTCGTCCAGATCCTGACCGTACAGCCTCGCAGCGTACTCTTTCACGCTGTTGCCTATGGCCTCCGGCGGCTCGCCGGCCTTCATGTGCTCCAGTATGAGTTGCCCCAGCGCCTTCGTGTTCTCCATGGCCATGCCGATGATCCTGTCGGCATCCTCGACCGCACCGCCGTGCGAGAAGAACAGCTTCTCTGCGCCCAGCGCCCGCAGCCTCTGCATGGTCTCCAGATAGATGTCCTGATCGAAGCTCGGCGGCGCAACGGCGGGCAGCGGCAGAGGTTGAGGCCCCCTTCCGGGGAGGCCCAGGGCCTCGCCGCAGAAGAGCCCCTTCGCCTTGCGGTCGAATATCACCATGTGGTGCGGAGCATGGCCGGGAGCGAAGATCAGTTGCAGGTCTCGGCCATCAATGCCGACAACCTCACCATCCTCGGCAGCTCTTACTCGGGACTCGGGGACTGGAAGCACCGGCCCGAAGCGCTCCTCGAAGCCCGCGCCCCAGACCGTCTTGGTACTCTCGATCAGGTTCGATGGGTCTACAGCGTGCTTGGCGCCACGCGGATGGACCACGACAGTAGCATCCGGGAAGAGTTGCGCCAGCCTTCCAGTGCCTCCAGCGTGGTCGACATGGATATGAGTTGGGATTATGTAACGAAGGTCGGTCATGCCCAGCTTCGTCATTGCCTCCTGGACTACTGGCAGTGTTGAGGTCGGGCCTGGCTCGATGACCGCCCCTTCCCTGATCAGGTAGACGGAGAAGACGTTCTTGATGCCATCTATCGCGGGCTCTATCCAGAAGATGCCGTTCGCGACTTCCTTTGCTTCAACCATCTGCCCCTCCTGCCCAGTCTATCCTATCGGCGTTGCCGCTTACAGGCAAGGGGCAGCACAACAGGACCGGATTCCGGAGAAACACGCAACGTGATATCATGTACGCACATCCATGAGCGGAGCGACCTGTATTGAGACAGCATGAAGCGGTCATCAAGGTCATGCAGGACAACGGTGGCTACGCTACACTCGGCCACCTCTACCAGCACGTGCTCAAGGTACCCGGCTGTGAATGGAAGACCAAGACCCCTTTCGCCAGCATTCGAAGGATTGTGCAAGACAGCCGATTCTTCTTCAAGATCAAGCCCGGGCTGTGGGCACTGAACAGCGAGAGGGAATCGGTCCTCAACAAGCTCTCCATCGGAGATAACAGTTCCGGCGCCGAACAGGAGCAGTTCAACCACACGTACTTCCAGGGAATGCTGGTGGACATCGGCAACATGAAGGGATTCGAGACCTTCGTTCCGCCGCAAGACAAGAACCGGCGCT
Source organism: uncultured Dehalococcoidia bacterium (assembly GCA_964574685.1). Classification (GTDB taxonomy): domain Bacteria; phylum Chloroflexota; class Dehalococcoidia; order SZUA-161; family SZUA-161; genus CAZGDV01. Next base: position 43,434 of record CAZNOI010000019.1, on the reverse strand, counting down.
ATCTTTCGAGGCCGCTCTCGGAGTACGCCAGCCTCGACCGGTATCTTGAGTTCACGTATGAGAGGGTACTCAAGAGAGCAATGACTATTGACGTCACCTGGTTCAACAGACGGGGTTTCCCCCACTCCCTCTTCGAGGTGGAGCATTCGACCAACATGGACTCGTCCCTGCTCAAGTTCATGGAGCTCCGCGACTTCAACACCGGCTTCTGCATAGTGGCCGACGCAGTCCGGCAACGGGAGTTCAATCATAAGATGGAATCTGAGACATTCGGGCCGATACGCGAACGTGTGCGTTTCCTCGACTACGAGCGACTGGCTTCCTACTATTCGAGGCTGTCGGCGCTGTCAGTATTGGAGCAGAGGGGAGGACTTGTCTGGCAGTGATGCGGTCGCGGCTACTACCTCCGAAGCACCGGAGGATAGTACCAGCGGGCTGAACTGGTGGCCGGGGCCAGCTTCCGGCGCTCGCTGAAGTAGTGATGTATCAGTTGGTCGACCGTCTCCCGTGTAAGGTCACCGTGCTTCAACAGACTCGCCACAACCTTCTGCACGAGCGGATTGACCGAGAACTCTCCGTGTTTCAGATGGAAGCGAATATTGCGCTCGCCGAGGTGCGGGACATATCCCCGGTTTGGGTTGCCGGCGAAGAACAGGAACCAGTCCCTCTTCGTGTAAAGGTTCCATAGTCTGCCCTCGGCCCACCTCTCCAGGGACGCCCAGCCGGGATCGTTGTGCGCCACAGCCGGACAGGACGTGACCGCTATGATCCTGGTTTCGGCAATGGCCCGCCTATCCGTCAGCAGGAGTCCCCGAGTGCCCTCGTCAAGTCGCTTCCAGATCTCCTTGAAGCCTGAGATACCGTCCCAGATACGCTCATACTCGCCGGGGTCCTGTACACCGGCAATGGCTGAGAGGCCGTCCCAAATCCTTGCGGCCCTGGTTAGAACGAGGGCCCCTCTGGAGTGCGCCATCATGACCGGCGTGGACTCGGTCCGGGAACAGACCTCCATCGCGGAGGCAAGCAGCAGGCTGGCCTCGTAGCTGGCGCGTGCCGAGTGGAGTCCCACCGGATTATCGTGGAACGGCGAGAGCCTTGTGAAGCCCCGCCAGCGGCTCGTGCGGCTCTCGAAGGACATGTACGCCTTGAGTCCACAGTTGGCGGCGAGGTCCTCCGCTATGTGGGCTTCGATCACCGAATCCGTGCCTACCCCGTGAATAGAGATCAGCACAGACCCGATTTCTCTCGATAGCTCGCCTACTACCTTGTGTCCGGCCTCCCGCGCGAATCCCCACGCCCGGTTGGCATAGGGGACCTGGAAGACCCTCGTTATGTCGTGCGAGCCGTCGGATGTTTCGCGTATCGGCACGTCCATACGCTACCATTCTTGGGCATGCCGAAGCTGCGAACAACATAACTATGGTACCGAAACCCCGGGTATTTTCGCTGAAGAGCGGGCGACTATTGCGGGCATACGGCTATCCGCAGTTCCATTACAAGAGGAATGCAGTCGCCCGCTCAGGCGAGCCTGTTGCCGCCGAGGAGATGGCTTAGACCGCCGCTAGACGGAGGAGTAGCCGCGCTGCGTTGCAAAGCAGTCGGAGCAGTAGACCGGCCGGCCTTCGCGAGGCTCGAACGGCACCATTGCTTCCCTGCCGCATTCGGCGCAGATGGCAGAGTACATCTGCCTGCGCCCGCGGTAGCCATCGTCACCACCGCGTCCCCGTCTGGCCGACCGGCAGCCCGGACAGCGCTTGGGGTCGTTGGTGAACCCCTTCCCGGCGAAGAACTCCTGTTCCGACGCCGTGAAGGTGAAGTCTGCGCCACACTCGACGCACTGGAGAGTCCTGTCATCGTAGCTCATGGATGACCTCCTAGTTATTGTGTACCTGGTTCAAGCCTGGTCATCCATGGCCTGGGGAATCCGCTGGGGAATCTCTAGCAGGTTGGGACGCGCAAACTAGGAACCGGTTTCCAGCATGAGTATACCACTAACCGGGGCCTTGTCAACCAGAACTAAAGTACTAGAACGATAGTAACCCGCGAGCAAGCCCTCCGTGCGAGGGCATGCAACCCAATGCCTGTTGCCAGCGTAGGCCGCTTGCCCTATAATCAAGCCCCCGCCAACCCGCGCTGGCCGACTAGCACTTAGCAACGCCAAGGAGGTGTGCCTGTGGCTGACAAGGGCAGAGCAGCCGTCTACCGGGAGTTCGGCAAGCCGATGGACATAGTCGAGTACCCTGTGCCGGAGCCGGAGCCCGGCGCCATCCTCATGAAGGTCTCAAGGGCCAACATATGCGGCTCCGACATGCACCAGTGGCGAGGCGACGTCAACCTCACTACCTCGGGCGCGCCCCTTCCCGCTATTCTCGGGCATGAGATGGTCGGAACTGTGGCGAAGCTGGGAGAGGGAGTACTGAGTGACGCGGCGGGTCAGCCCCTGGCCGTGGGAGACCGAATCGTATTCCGGTACTTCTACCCGTGCGGTCACTGCCGCGCCTGTCTGAGAGGACACGACGCGGCCTGTCCCATAGCGCCGCTGGCTGTTGTCAGTCCCTGCGCCGACCCTCCCCACTTCTTCGGCGCCTACGCCGACTACCACTACATCCGGCCCAACCACACGGTCTTCAAGGTGCCGGATGATGTCACGGATGACATGGCTGCTCCGGCGAACTGCGCACTGTCCCAGGTCATATACGGACTGGACCGCGTCGGCTTCCGGTTCGGAGAGACCATCGCGATACAGGGTGCGGGAGGGCTGGGCATCTACGCCACAGCAGTGGCCAGGGAGATGGGCGCGTCGAAGGTGATAGTGGTGGACGGCATCAAGGACCGCCTCGATCTGGCCAGGGCCTTCGGCGCCGACGAGACAATAGACATCAATGAGTTCAAGACAGGCGACGAGCGCTGGCTGCGCGTTAGAGAGCTTACCGGAGGCTGGGGAGCCGATGTCGTCGCCGAGCTGGTCGGCTATCCGGGCGTGGTGCCGGAAGGCATAGGCATGCTGGGCAACGGCGGTCGCTACCTCGAAATGGGCAATATCAATTTCGGCCTGACATACGCGGCGGACCCGTCAAAGCTGGTGCTGGACAACAAGAGCATAGTCGGCGTCATGCTGTACGACGCCTGGGCTCTGAAGAGAGCACTGGACTTCCTGAGCCGCGCCAGGAACAGGTACCCGTTTGAGAAGATACTGTCCCGCTCCTATCCTCTGGAAGAGGTCAATCAGGCATTCGAGGACCAGAACGCGGGGCTGGTACAGCGTGCGACCATAGTGCCGTAGCAAGGGGAGAGGCTCGAAGCGGGGCCCGAGTGAGACAGACCCCGCTTCGAGAGTACGACAAAGCGCAAAATTGCTCCGGCGGGGACGTACCCGCTGGAGATAGCGCCCCTCAGGAAGCCGAATCGGTTTCAGGGTGCCGCCTCAAGTACGGCCACATCACCATGAGGACACAGAGCGCCGACTTGGGGCATACATCGCTGCAGTGCTTCGAGTAGTTCTCGGCGATCTGCCCCAGGCACTCGGGGACCGTTACTCCGCGTGACAGTCTGCTCGTCCGTTTTCCCTGTTCCATGACTGTCCCCCGCACCTCACCTGAGTTCGAAGCTACCGCAAACTACTCAAATCTCGCAGTATAGTGTACGAACTTGGTAGAACTATACTACAATACACCCTCATGTCAAGGGCGACGAGTAGTGATGGTAGCATACATCAGATTACAGCCCCCGGGGCTGCGAAGTCGATTACGAACATGACGAAGAGATTACAGGAGTGTTAAGAAGCAAAGCAGGCCCACCTAACCCCTCGCAGCCAATGTGTGCTACGATTAGTCCGTATGGCCGTAATCCAAATCGCAGACGCAGTTAAGAGGTTCGAAGCCGTCACGGCAGTTGACCGCGTCAGTCTCGAAATCCAGGAGGGCGAGTGTTTCGGCCTGCTCGGGCCGAACGGTGCCGGCAAGACCTCCCTCGTACGCATGATCATGGCCGCCTCCCCTATCACCAGCGGGACCATCAGCGTCTTCGGTCTCGACATAGTGAAGTCCCCCCGGCGCGTGAAAGCGGCTCTGGGCGTCGTACCTCAGGAGGATAACCTGGACCCAGACCTCAATGTCCTGCAGAACCTGCTCGTGTTCTCGCGCTATTTCGATATACCACGACCCGAAGCCCGAGAGCGGGCGGAGAGCCTTCTCCACCTGTTCGAGCTTACCGAGAAGGCGAAGGCCAAGGTGGACGAGCTGTCGGGTGGCATGAAGCGCCGTCTCCTCATCGCCAGGGCGCTCATCAATAACCCCAGTCTGGTGATCCTCGATGAGCCCACAGTGGGACTGGACCCTCAGGCCAAGTACCTGGTGTGGCAGCGCCTGGGCAACCTCAAGGAGGAAGGCAAGTCACTTCTCCTCTGCACTCAGAACATGGAAGAGGCGTGGCGACTCTGCGATCGTGTCGCCATTATGCACGAGGGACGGATAGCTGCTCTGGGAGCGCCCCAGCTCCTGCTGGCCGAGCACGGCGGCAGGCAGATAGTGGAGGCCCGGCCGCGCTCGCCGGACAGGACCGAAGCAATATCCGCCATGCTGGATGACCACGGCCTCGAATGGCAGGAGATAGAGGGCATGCTGTATATCTTCGAGGACGACAGCCGGGCGCTCAGTGAGGAGATAAGGCAAGAGCTGTCAGTGGTGAACACACACGTTCCCACTCTCGAGGACGTATTCCTGAGGCTCACGGGGAGGGCCCTACGCGAATGATGGGTGTCTCGCGTCGCTCGTTCCGTGTGTGGCAGCGCAACCGGGATGTCTTCCTCAGGCTGTGGCATACCGAGACTCCCGGCATGTTCGCCGAGCCGCTGTTCGTGCTGCTTGCGATAGGTCTGGGCCTGGGAGCATACGTGGCGCTCGACGACAGCGAGAGCTACATCGCGTTCATCGCGCCGGGCATAGTGGCCGCCTATGCGATGTTCAGCGCCAGCTTCGAATGCACCTACGGCAGCTTCTTCCGCATGAAGTACCAGAAGACCTACGATGCCATCATTTCCACGCCCCTGAATATCGAAGATGTAGTGGCAGGCGAGGCCTTCTGGGGGGCTACGCGCTCCCTGATAACCGTGTGCGCTATCCTGATAGTCATCGCTGCATTCGGGCTGGTAGAGTCGTGGTGGGCGCTGGCAGTGCTGCCGCTCGGACTGCTTGCAGGGCTGATGTTCTCGTCCTTCGCGCTGGTGTTCACGGCGCTTGCACCGGCTGTCTACTCCTTCAACTACTACTTCACCCTGTTTCTGACGCCTATGTTCTTTTTCAGCGGGGTCTTCTTCCCGCTCGACGAGTTCCCTCAACTGGTGCGCGACCTGAGTTGGATCGCGCCTCTGACATCGTTCTCGCACCTGTCGAGGGCGCTGATAGGCGGTGAAGTAGCTACCGCCGCCTGGTGGAGCCTGGGCATAATGGCCGGGCTGACGCTGGTGTTCTTCCCGCTGGCGCTGCACCTCATGAAACGCCGATTGCTCAGGTAGTACGGAAGGCCTATGGAACCTGCGGCGTACGGTATGTTAGTATCATCGCGTGTTCCTTTGTGACCGGGAGGGGTGAGTTGCAGTACGAGTACGAGATTAACAACCTGGCGAAAGAGGAATCGTGGCGGATGTTCCGCATCATGGGTGAGCTGGTCGAGGGCTTCGACAAGCTCTCCGGCATCGAACCCGCTGTAAGCGTCTACGGCTCGGCCAGAGTCGAGCCTCACGATGAGGTATACAAGCTCACGCAGGATATCGCCTATCGACTGGGCCGCAAGGGCTTCTCTATCATCACAGGCGGCGGTCCGGGGGTCATGGAGGCGGCCAATCGTGGGGCGAAGGAAGCGGGCGTTGAGTCGGTTGGGCTCAACATCGACCTTCCGCAGGAACAGGCGCTCAACAGCTACACGACCAGGTCCATCACCTTCTCCCACTTCTTCGTGCGAAAGATAATGCTCGTGAAGTACGCCACCGCCTTCGTCATCATGCCCGGCGGACTGGGCACCCTGGACGAGCTGACCGAAGTGCTCACTCTTATCCAGACCGAGAAGATCAAGCCCTTCCCGGTACTGCTGTTTCAGAGCAGCTACTGGGAGGGATTCCTGGACTGGCTGCAGAACAAGGTGCTCTACTGGGGCTACATCTCCGAGGAGGACCTCGACCTGCTGCGCCTGTGCGACGACGCCGATACCGTGGTCGACGCGGTCCAGCAGTGGTACTCCAGGCAGCAGGTCGTGGGCAGAAAGGCCGTAGCCAAGTAGGGCCTAGTCCAGAACCGCCCGTTCTCCGTACTTCGGTACCGAGACCTTCCAGCCCGTGCGCTCTCTAATGAAGTCCGCGTAAGATGCGGCCGTCTCCGGCTCGCCATGTGTCACGAATATGTGCCTGGGGATCCCTCTGAGTCCAGTCAGCCATCGCCACAGGTCGTCCCTGTCAGCGTGCGCAGAGAACCCCTGTATCTCGGCTACCCTGGCGCGAACCTTGTGCTTCCGCCCCAGTATCCGCACTTCGTCGGCGCCTTCGACTATGCGCCTTCCCAGGGTCCCGATCGCCTGATAGCCTACGAAGAGAACCGTGCTCTCTCGCCTCGATATGTGGTGCCGAAGGTGATGCTTGATGCGCCCGCCGGTGCACATCCCGGACCCGGCGATCACCATCGCGCCTTTGACGACCTCGTTGATGGCCCGGGACTCATCTACCGTCCTTATCAGCGTCAGCCCGGGGAAGTCGAAGGGGGAGTTGCCAAGACGCACGAGGCGCTTCATCTCCTTGTCATAGAACTCGGGGTTCTGCTCGAAGACGTCGGTTATCCTCACGGCCATCGGGCTGTCCAGGAAGACCTTGATGGGAGGAATCCGGTCCTCGATAAGCAGCCTGTTTAGATAGTACAGGACCTCCTGAGCCCTCTCCAGCGCGAAGCTGGGCACTATGACATTCCCGCCTGCCTGCATCGTGGAATTCACCACTTCCGCAAGCTCCTCAGCGATCGTGTCCGCTCCCTCGTGAAGCCGGTCCCCGTAGGTAGACTCCGTGACTACGTAGTCGCCCTCTTCAAATATGGTGGGGTCCTTGAGTATCGGCCTGTCCCAGCGGCCCATGTCACCCGAGAACAGGAGAACTCGCTCAGCCCCCTGCTGCCTGACGGACACCCTGAGCATCGCCGAGCCGAAAACGTGCCCGGCGTCGTGAAAGGTCACACTGACCCCCGGGCCGACCTCGACCGGTTGCCGGTATTCGACTGGGGTCAACAGGGTGAAGCACGCCTGAGCGTCATCGCTGTTGTAGAGAGGGACCTCCGGGTGGGGACCCGTCCTGCCTTCACGCTGGTGTCGCTTCTTCTTATAGGCGGCATCCTCTTCCTGTATCTTCGCGGAGTCGAGCAGCATTATCCGGACGAGGTCCGCCGTCGCGCTCGTGCAGTAGATCGGCCCTCTGAATCCCTCCCTTGACAGCTTGGGCAGGAGTCCGCAATGGTCGATGTGCGCATGAGTGAGCAGGACGGCGTTGACGGATTCCGCGGGAACAGGGAACGGCTCCCAGTTCCTCCCGCGATATTCCCTCTCCTGATACATCCCGCAGTCCACCAAGAAACGCACGCCGTCCGAATCGACGCAGTACCGCGAACCGGTCACGTTCTGTGCCGCACCCAGGAAACGAATCTCAATCTGCACCTTGCGCACCTCACTCCATGCGGAAAGCCTGCCTCGTTGCCTGCTCCCACCCCGCGATGGGATGCTGGTCACGAAGCTCCTTGATCTGCTTGAACACCGGGAGGCCGGCCCGCTGCTCGGCATCCCATTCGTAGGCGAAAGCGCCCGAGCGTATCTCGTCCAGCACCAGCTTCATGATATCGGCCAGCCTGCTGTCCATGAAGCGACCGCCTCGGGTCATCGATCCGTACTGGGACGTATGGGAGTGAAGCTCCATCTGGGCGAAGAAGCCGAGTTCGACTATCTTCTGCATCGAGTATGCGAACTCACCGGAGAGCACCAACTCGATCATTGCCGCCTCTACGGGGTAGCCCGCGTCGACCAGCGTCTGGATTGATGACAGCAGCACCTGACCGAAGGCCGGACCGAACGCCTGCTCCGTGAAGAGATCGAGCTCCGCCTCCTCGGCAAATGTCACGTGCATCGCGCCGCTCCTGGTCGAGCCTATGCCTTTGGCGATCGCCAAGGCCGTCCGCAGGGCATTCCCGCTCACGTCCTGATGGACTCCAACGAAGCTGGGGAAACCCCTGCTCTCAACATAGCACTGCCTCACGCCCGCGCCTATCATGCGAGGGGCAACCATTATGACATCTACGCCCGCCGGCGCTTCCATCAGCCCGAAGGCGATGTTGTACCCGGACGCGAAGCAGACGGTGTCACCGGCCTGCAACTCGGGGGCGACTTCCGCCGAAAACACGTCGGGCATCACTTCATCAGGAATGAGCAGAAGTACCACGTGCGCCCTTGTTACGGCTTCGCGGATCGATCGCGCGTCGAAGCCATCGCCGAGGGCCAGTTGGCGCGTCTCATCGGAGCGCACGCCGGCGATCACATGCAGCCCGCTGTCCCGTAGGTTCAGTGCCTGGGCCCGTCCCTGGTTACCGTAGCCAACAACGGCTACTGTCAGGCCGTCGAGTGCATCGGTGGAAACATCCTCGTCGTGGAAGACTTCGTGCATACGGCCACCTCCTCCGCTATTCCTGATCCAGACCGCTCCTCGGGCCAGTGTACCGTATGCAGAAGGCCGTGTCACGCAAGCACAGTCAGAGCGGAGCACCATGTGGAAGGCCGGTAGGGACAGGGAGGAACTGCCTAGGGGCTGTCACGCCAGGGAAGGGAGGTGCCGAACGGCGCGCTCCTGTACTCCCTCAGCCCTGCGATGAAGGCTTCGACAGCATCAGGACAGAACTGCGTCTTCATGCAACTGCGCAGTTCGTGCAGTGCATAGCTGACGCTCAATGCCGAGCGGTACGCGCGGTCGGTGGTCATAGTGTCGAAGGCATCGGCGACGGCTATGAGCCGGGCACCCATCGGTATGTCGTCTCCACCAAGCCCGTGAGGGTAGCCGGTGCCGTCGTATTTCTCGTGGTGGTGCAGCACAAGGCCCCTCGTCGTGTGCAGGAACGGCACGTCCCCTATTATGTTGGCGCCGATGACCGGATGGCCGCGCATTATCGCCCACTCGTCGGGCTGGAGCCTGCTCGGCTTGCGCAGCGTAGTATCCACGATGCCGATCTTGCCCACGTCATGTAGAATGCCCGCGTACTCTATCGCCTCGAGCTCGTCCGTGCCGAGGCCGAGTTGCCTGGCCGCCAGCAGGGCATACTCCTTCACCCGCTGCGAGTGGCCGCATGTATACGGGTCCTTGGCGTCTATAGCGGATGCGAGTGCGCGCACAGTCCTCTTGTATCCGTCCAGAACGGCGACATGCAGCCGGGCATTCTCGATAGCCATCGCCGCCGTCGAGGCAACCGACGCGAGAGTCTCCAGGTCTTCGCTGTCGAAGCCGCTGCCGTCCTGCTTGTTGAGCACCTCGATAACGCCGATGACCCTGCCGTGGACGGCAAGCGGAGCGCACATAATGGACTTCGTGACAAAGCCGGTCTGCTGGTCGACCTTCGGGTAGAAGCGCTGGTCGGAAGTCACATCGTTCACGATCAGGGGCTCACCGTTGCGGACAACCCAGCCTGCTATTCCGCTGTCGAGACCTATTCTGATCGTCTTCAGAGCATCGCCGACATCGCCGTCCGCGAACTCGAAGTACAGCTCCTGGTTCTCCTCATCAAGCAGCAGTACCGACGACGCAGCGGCCTTCAACGCCTGCTTGGTCATCGGCACGACCTCATCGATCAGCCTGGACACCTCGGATGCAGAACCGGCCTTCCTGCCTACCTCATACAGGAGGTCCAGCCTGAAGTTCTGCTGCCCTTCAATCGACAGAGGTATGTCAAGCTGCAGGTCCTGTGGTATACAGGCTACTGGATGAACCGGCATCTCCGGCTCATCCAGTTGGATGCCCTCTATTCCGCTGTGGTGCAGCAGCATCTGCAAGACCGCCGTTCTATTACTAGCGTGTAAGGATGAAGCTTGCCGTCACCGTCTGTGGCTGGTCCATGACGATCGTAGTGATCCGGGACGAAGGATCGGTGACATTGCCCGTCCAGCCGTAGAACTCCCACCCGTCATTCGAGGTGGCTACGAGGGTTACCACCGTGCCCTTCTCGTAGGTGAATACGCCCATACCAGGCTCCGTCACCTTGCCGGCCCCGACGGTTACGACCGCCAGGACGTACTTCTCGTTGCTGTAGGTTCCCGTCGGCTTGGGTTCTGTCGGTCCGCCGATGTCGGGAACGTCGCCACTGCCGCCGCCTGCAGGTGTGGTGCCGCTTCCGGGCTGAACCGTAGCACCAGGTTCGGCGGTCGTTGATGGCGTCGTGGTACTGCCGGGCTGCTGGTCTCCCGTGCCAGGTGGCACCGTCACGCCAGGCTGTCCGCCTTCACTGCCCTGCGGCCCACCAGGCTGATCGGAGCCACTGGACGAGCCCACCGGGGTGGACGAACTCTCGACCATCGGAGTGACGACCAGGTTCTCCGCAGCCCTGCCACTCAGGGGCTCTGCGTCCGCGAGTTCGGCACCGACCAGACGCCCATCTTCGAACATCAGCCTCATCCTGACGAGCGTATCGCTGTCTGCATTGACCTCGTAGGTCTCGTCCACCTGGAATGCAGCAGCGCCGGATGATACTCCTCTGATTTGCACATCGGCGGTCCCCTGGCTGGTTCCTCTGAATATGAGCCGGTAGGTCCCTGCCACAGGCTGCCTGACCGTAATACTCTGCGTGCCATCAGCCGCGAGAGCGCTCGTCGATCCCGGAATCTGGTTGAAGGCGACCCCACTTGGAAGGTGACCGGTGCTCGCCCAATCCGGGTCGATGACCGATGCAACAGCAGGCATGGTCACGTTGACTATCAACTCATTGTCGGCGGCTGGAATGTCGCTGAAGTCCGCCGGAGGTTGGCCGGACTCCACATTCACCTGATGGCCGGCCGGAACGTGTACCTCTTCCTCCTCAGCAATCACGCTGACAAGCCCGTCGAATGTTCGCACGGTCGTGAATCCGTCTTCGTCGACGTCAACCTCGAACAACGTGCCTCTGACGAGAGCGCAGGCGGAGGGAGTCTGTATCTCGTATCTGGAACCCGGGTCGATCTTCTTCACCACACGGTTCCAGGTCCGGCCCAGCCACTGCTTCATCACGATTTGCGGGCTCTCGCCGTCCCCGCCAACTACACTCTCCACCTCGATGTCGGTCCCGGGCTCAAGCTCTATGGTACTGCCCTCGAAGAAGGTCAGTACCGCCCTGGAGTCATCACCCGTCTTCACTCGTACGCCTGCATCGAGCGTCATTCCGTCGCCGGCGGGCTGCCAGGATGCGGTCCCGGGCGGCATCACTTCGATCTGGCCAGAGAGCACGCTCAACGTGCACTTCGATCCGAGATCGGGTGCAGCCGGGCCGAGGGTGAATATCGAGTAGACTATGAGGAGCGTGGCCATTGCCAGCAGAAGACCGGACATGGCCGGAGCGGCAAGCCTGCGCCTGGACAGTGGCAGTGCGGCTGCTCCACCTGCGAGGAGCCCCAGCCAGCCTGAGGAAGGAGCCGCCTCACGAGAACGGTTCATGTCCGCTTCGGCAGCCTCCTGACGGATGCGCGAGACAAGTCGGGCTTTTGATTCCCGTCTGAACTCCTCGTCGGGGGTGACCCTGGGCGCGGAAGACACCAGCAGGGCGGTCTCCAGAAGCGGCTCTATCTCATCCTGCAACCACGGGTACTTCAGTATGCAGTCGCCGATCTGGTACCCCTGCTTCAACAGTCCCAGGCAGTCTTCGAACGCCTTGCCCAGTTCACCCTTCAAATCAGCACCTCCTCATCCATCAACCGCCTCAGTGACGCCAGGGCCCTCATCTGCAGTATCCTTATCGCCCCCTGGCTCTTACCGGTTGCCTCCTCGATTTCTCGGTTATCCATGTCCTCAATGAACTTCATCACCACTACCTGTCTCTGCTGGTCGGGGAGGGAGGAAATCGCCTGGTGCAGTTGCCGCTGCACCTCCCTTCCATGGGCCTCGTCCTCCGGATCCCCGTCGTCCGCCGGTATGCTCTCCTCCAGCATCTGTGTTTGTCGGTTGGTCCGGTAGTGGTCAATCACATGGTTCCTGGCTATCCTGTACAACCAGGCAGTGAAGGGCTGGCCCTTCCATCTGTACTTGCCGATAGCTTTCCAAGCCTTGAGGAACACCTCTTCGGTAAGGTCCTCGGCGAGTGCCTTGTCGCTGACCTGATAGAAGATGTACCGGTAGATCCGGTCAAGGTACAGTCCATACAGCTCACCGAATGCCTCAACATCTCCCCCAACAGCCCTCTCTACCAGGTTTCGAACCTCGGATTCTTCGAGGTTCTCGGAGCTTCCGACCCTCTGGGCCGCTTCCCCCGTGCACCCTGTATAACGAATGGAATCCATAATCGTTACACCCTCGCTCCTGTACGGACGGTCAGATGGGATCGATACGCGCTATAGACCCAAGATCGATACTTCAGCAATTTGCGTCCTCCGCCGTGAGAACCCGGACGACCTCGTAGGCCTCCACAGCTTCCGCCTTCCCCTTCACATTGAGCGCTTCCAGCGGTTTGGCCTCGATACGGTCCCTGAGGCGCTCGTAGGTGTCGGCGCCGATCCACACCTTGCCGCCCTCCGCAACGCTCGTCAGCCGGGCCGCCACGTTCACGCAGTCGCCTATGACCGAGTACTCTGACCGGTTCTCGGAACCCAGATTTCCCGCGATGACCTTGCCCGAGTTGATGCCTATCCCGAAATCCAGCCTCGGCAGTGAGGCGTCTCTTACCTGCTGCGCCGTGATCTCATGCTGAGCGTCCAGAGCCGCCCTCACAGCCTTCAACGGATGGTCGGCGCATGGAGTGGGAGCATTCCACACAGCCATGATGCTGTCTCCCCCGAATTTGTTGACCATGCCGTCATGCCGCAGCACGCACTCGATCACGATGGAGAGATAGGAGTTCAAGACCTTCATCAGGTCCTGAGGCCTGGTAATCTCCGAGACGGCGGTGAAGCCTCTGATATCGGCGAAGGCGACTGTGACTTCGCTCTCTTCGCCTTCCAGGTCCAGTTCCCCCTTCTCGAGCGAGGACATTATCTTGTCGACTACGGGGGCCGACACATACCTGCCGAATGTGCGCGTAACCTCATTCTTCTCGGAACGCTCGGTCGCGATATTGTGCAGGCTGACGCCCACGAACGAGCCCACGACGGCAAGCGGTGGATACACTGTATTCAGCATCACGCCGCGGTCGAAGCAGGTCAGCGCGACGAGGAAGTATGCGGCGCACAGCACCACCGCGAATGCGGAGGACCAGAAGACACGCCATCTCAGTGTTGCCAGCCCGCATAGCAGGACGAGGGCGAATATCGAAAGAATCGTCACGGTCGACGAAGCCCCCTTCAGGAAGTTGCCCGTCAGTATCGTGTGCACAGCATTGGCATGTATCTCCACACCGCTCATCTGCACGCCCGCCGGCGTCCAGAACAGGTCCCCGATTCCCAGGGCGGTCGCGCCTATGAGCACGATCCTGTCATTGAAGGCCTCTGGCGGGATATCTCCGTTCAAGACATCAACGTACGATACATGGTGGAAGCTCGAGGACGTGTCGGGATCGACCGACCCGGCCACGTAGTTGACGATCATGGCGTTCAGCGCGTCAACCGGTATGGAACGGCCTGCATGTTGGATGGTGCCACCGTCGATCGGCCCGTCTATCACCTCGGGTCGGCGCAGGTACTCAGCGACCGCAGTCATGGCGAGTGCCGGGACGTGGCCGTCACCAGTCTCGATCACGAGCGGCAGTCTCCTGACAACACCATCTTCATCCGGAAGGACGTTGGCGTGACCAACGCGCGCCGCCACCGCTTCGAACTCATCAAGCGATCTGGCGATGGCGCCCGCCTGCACCTTGTCACCTACGCCGGTCGGACCGTACTCGCCGAGCGCGTAAGCCGTGGGCAGTATCACGTTACCCGCCTGCTCTATCGAGTCGGCAAGCACCTGATCGTGCTCGGTCGGCTCGGAGAAGAGTACGTCGAACACTATGGCCCTCGCTCCACCCGCGCTGAGTACGTCCACCAGCTCTGCGTAGTCCGCGCGGGACCAGGTGTTCAGGTGCCCGAGTTCGTCCAGACTCCTGTCGTCTATTCCAACAATCATCACCGGCTCTTCCGATGCGTCTCCGTCACCCATGCTGCCGGCTTGGAAGAGGAAGTCGTTACTCTGAAGCTGAATTCCCCAGAAGAGGCCGAGAGAGTAGGCCAGCGAGAAGGCGGCCGCAACGCACACGGCGATAGCCATCCCCCTGAGCAAGCGCTTCCTGCGCCGTGAACGCATCTGCCATCGGCTCATTGGCCCATCTTCGCACGCGACTTACAACTGAGTCCAGAGTACCATCCGCGATACGCTCTTGAAATAGCCCGTTAGTCCCGAAACGAAAACGAATTGGTAATAGTACGTTTGACTCGCCGGTTGCGCAGCCAACCTCCCGTCGACAACCCGAGGGACGTTCGACTATAATCCAATGGGCCCGGTCTCCTTCTGCCAGAAACTGCCGCAACAAGGCAAAGACTCCTGTAACCCAACAGGTACTTGAATGGAAATCGCGCAGATTACCGCAAGGGACCTTCCCGAGGCATGGTTCCTGTGCCTGCGAAAGGTCTTGACGGAAGGCCGGGAATACGTAATCGACAGGGGCAGCAACGAGGGACACAGGAGGAAGGAACTGGACTTCCTTGTCCTTAAGGTGGAGCATCCCCGGAACCGGCCTGTAGTGCCCGACGTCCCTCAAGGGGTGCCCCCTCCGACCTCTATGGACTACGTGGAGAACTACCTTCAGTATCTCGTCACGTCACTCAAGGCCGACAACGAGCAGTATACCTACGGAGAGGACATCGAGCCCCAGATACCTGAGATAATCAGGATGTATACCGGGTGCGGGCACAACACGAACCAGGCCTTCATATCGATAGGTAGCCGGGAATCGATCAGGCTGCCAGACCCACCGTGCCTCCGGGGGATCGACACCAGAATACTGGACGGCCGACTCAACTTCGTCGTTTACTTCCGCTCGTGGGACCTGTGGGCGGGGTTCCCCTCAAACCTGGCGGGCATTCAGATGCTGAAGGAGTACATGGCAGGCGAGATCGGAGTGGACGACGGCGAGATAATCGCCTTGAGCAAGGGTCTTCACCTGTACGACTATGCGTGGGATCTCGCGCGTTCAGCCGCGAGGCTGTGACGCCTTTCGCTAGCCGTCGGCTTCCTGGTTCTCCCCGCCAGCGCGCTGCTGCATCGACTCCATCCAGTGGGCCCAATGCTTCGCCCTCTCCAGAGCTTCCTCGGCCCTTGTGAGGATTTCGGTCTTGCTCTCAACCGCCTCGCGGGTGGCTGTCTTGCGGCTATCGTCTCCGGCGTCAAGCACCAGCTCGACTTGCCCGTTCTCTGCCGGGGTCTCTTCGTCCTCCGTCGTAGAGTCGTCATCGCCGACTATCTGGAGGAAGGCGTGTACTATCATCGGGTCCCACTGAGTACCGGCGCCATTCCTGATTATCTCGACTGCTTCTCTGTTGTTCATGCGCGAGCGGTGGGGCCGGGGGCTGGTCATCGCGTCGTAGGCATCTGCCACGGACAGCACGCGCGCGCCCAGAGAGATTTCGTCGGCTCGGAGCTTGTTCGGATAGCCCATGCCGTTGTACCACTCGTGATGATTGGCTACGATCGGGATGATGGGGTCAAAGCAGTTGAGGTTGCTCAGGATCTCCACCGAGGCGCCCGGGTGCCTCTTCACCTCGTTGTACTCGTCGGTTGTCAGTTGCCCCGGCTTAAACAGTATCTTGTCAGGAATCGCCACCTTGCCTATGTCGTGGAGGATGGCGGCCATCTGTATCTCCCTGATCTGCGGACCCGTGCATCCGAGCCAGACCGCGATATCGTTCGAAAGAAGACTGACCCGCTCCGCATGGCCGCGAGCGTAGGGCTCCCGCATCTCTGCCATCAGGGCCAGCGTCCTCGCCATCTGCAGGTATGCTTCTTCGAGTTCGGCGATATCCTTCGCACCGACGAACTGAGACATCGCCTTGTTAAACTCCCTGAGATAGCCTGACAGCTCACGAGTGTGGATGCTCGAGCTGCATGCGTCACCATCCGAACCGTTGCCCTTACGCCCGTTACTGGCGATACCATCGAAGGCGGCCTGCTCACCGGCCATGACATCCAACTCGCGCCCGACGCTGCCCACCAGGTCGCCGAGCGCCGCCAGCCTGCCTGCGAGGTCGAGCCTCTGGTCGCTGGTGCAGGCCGAATCCGAATGCCTTTGCCCGTCGGGAGCCTCGCTGAGTATGACGCCCAGGCCCTTTCCAACCTTGAATGCCTTTATGCTAAGCCTGAGATCGCCTACCTCTGAGTGCTCGACAGTGGCGCCTCCGCCCGACATGGCTCGGGTATAGTTCTGATAGGCAGCTTCTCTATCGCCTCCAGGCACCACTTCGAGGATACTCTTGCCGAGCACTTCCTTCTCGGAAACCCGGAACAGGCGTTCCACGGCCGAGTTGATGCTCACACAGTTCAGGTTCTCGTCGAAAAGGAGGAACCCTTCGATGGTGGAACCTCCTTCGGTACTCAGGTCTACTGAAAGTGGAAGGCCGCTGCCGAAATCGCACTGGACCTCATCGGTCTCGCGCCGCTCCCGTGAACCCATCTCACCAACACCTCTCGATCAGATTGATGGTCCTGCCGATGCCGAAATCGGCCCGGCGTGCAGCAACCGGGCCGAGCACACTCGTACCCGACCAGACTGATTCAACGTTACCATGCCCTGAGAACGCTCACAATGGCCCTTTTCGTCCCGCTGTCATGTGACTTTGGTCTGCAGCGACGACCCGTACCTTAGGTCAGACCAGCTTCCGCTATCGAGAGTGGCGCAGGGGTTCGCCTGCCGGGGGAGTCAGGTTCAGTGAGATTATGGCAGGTGGTTAAGGGTTTATGCAGTTCTGCTTGACAAAGAGACGGATATGTGCTACGTTCGGTCCGAGTTCGGCGTTCGCGCGGAGCTCCAATCAAGCCTTGAGAGTCCTCTCGGCGTTGGAGGCACTCCAGGGCTTGCTGTTTGGTTGCGGGTACTCCTCACGAGTCCGGCCAGCGTGTCGGACCAGGAGGAACAGCGAGGTAGTGTAGCCGGCTCCGGTGTTGCCTACTCGCCCAGAAGCGACTCGATCGCAGCGAGTACCTTCTCCGGCTTGAAGGGCTTCACGACGAAACCTCGTGCGCCTGCCTTGAGAGCTTCCATGGTTATGCCCTGCTGGTCGAGCGCTGTCACCATAGCTATCCTGGCGGCAGGGTCGAGCCTGATCAACTCCCTGAGCGCGCTCAGCCCGTCCATGTCAGGCATCGTTATGTCGAGCAACACGACGTCGGGTCGGTGTTCGGCGTACAGATCGATTGCCTCGTAGCCGTTGGTCGCCTCCACGACATCGAAACCATTGCTCGTCAACAGCTTCACGCACTTGTGGCGCATAAAGGCGGCGTCATCCACCACCATTATCTTCGCCAAGTGCCAACCTCCGATGCACCCTTCACCATCAGTTGTCAAGCGACAGGGGATATCAGGACATCGCCCATCGTTCCCGGAGTACCTGCATCAGGCCCGGGCCCGGAACGACCATGAACGTCCCCGAACTCTGCTTCTCTTCAGTACCGAGCACAGCGTCGACCACCAGGATTTCCTCCTCCCGCTCAACCGTGCCGGAAAGCGCTACATTGAGCAATACGGCAGCCTTGTCAACCATGGTAACCGGGGGCGTGGGACACAGCCTCAGCCCGTTTTCGTCGGCGATTGTGTTGAGAAAGAGGCCGCCCATGACGTTGCCCATTTCCTGCAGAGCGGATTTCTCCATCTCCCCGATATCGTTGGTTGACCCCGACGGCATCCCCATCAGCATATCGACGAATTCAAGCGCCATCTTCGGATGGTACGCCAGCACCATATGCCCGGTGGCGCTGCCGTTGAACCCCAGATAGATCCCGACCATAACCGCTTCGGGGCCACCCATCAGATTGGGGAGCGTAGCCGCTGGTATCTGGCCGACCTTGAGTGCCGTCGCCTTCATCTGTCTCCCGACCATATTGGAGAGACCGGCGACTGCACTGCCAACCGCCTTGTTTATCAGCTTGGCCCAGGCGGCCATCTCAGCCTGACTTAGTGCGAGTCCCTGCGTCATACACCGGCCAGTCTCTCTCGGCATCTGGCAAGTAGGAGCTTGCACCTGTTCCATTTCTCGTTTCTCCCCATAAGAGATATCAGCGCAGGCTCATGATTACACGCCGAGAGCCACGTAGAGTATGGCATCACGTGACTGCAGCGGCAATAGATATAAGGTACTGTTGGCTCTCCAACTATGGTTCCGCAGCAACACGTGCACGACCCTCCGTATGCACTGCTATCGAGAGCCTTCCGGGCCTCTCGCGCACCAAGCGTACCGCCGGGCTACCCCCGGCTGCCAGCCTGCCCGGCCAGTTCCCTCTGGTATGCCTTCCAGCCCGGACAGATCTTGGTGTGCAGCCGCCAGAGGATGGATATCAGCGATCTGGGGTTCTTCTCCGCGCGCAGTCGCAGCTTGCAGGTCTCGCAGCCCGATTCCATCGCTCCCTCCCGTTGCCAGTGTTCGCGGGATGCCCCGGCTGGAACCCAGCCGACAAGCGCGTTTGATATTAGCACCCGCCGCATCCACGGTCAAACTGCACCGAGCATATTCACCGGTCGCCGATGACCGTAGCGACGAAGTATTGACAACAGCGCAAGCCCATGATACCTTCTGAACACCGTCAACCCCTGGCGGGTTGGCTGTATCCGCTTGGTGCCGTTGCAGTCGACGGCTCCGCTCCGCCGCAGAACCCCCGCGTCCGACGATGCCGCACGCTGGTATGCCGCCGCAAAGCTGTTGCCCGTGCAATCCGTTTGGTCTAACAGGGGACATGCAGTCCGACCCGGGTCATCCCTTTGCGAGGTGTGAGATGAAAGCCAGAACGATTGGGCTCGCTATAGTGCCTTTGCTGATCCTTGCGATGGTGGCGGCGGTGGTCCCGGCAGGAGTCGGACTGGCGCAGTCCACCTGGTATGTGTCAACTACCGGCAACGACACCACCGGGGACGGCAGCTCCGGCAATCCGTGGCGCACCATACAGTACGCCGTCGACCAGGCAACGAACGGTGACACCGTCGAGGTTGCCGCCGGGCAGTACGACGAAAACGTCACCGTTGGCAAAGCTCTCACCCTCAACGGGGCCCAGGCCGACGTGGATGCGCGGGGCCGCACCGGCGACGAGACAGTGGTTGTAGGTGACCCGACTGCTCTATACGCTAGCAGCACCGTGAGCGGCGTGGCCGAGATCAACGGGTTCACCATCAAGGGATACAGGGCCGCAGTTGACATCGAATCGGCCCAGTCGAGATTCCTGTGCAATATCGTCGAACCGACCGGCCCAGGAGCGGGGAGCCCGCCCGCGCTGGTCTATATCCACGGCGACGCCAATGATGTCGTGGTGCAGTACTGCGACATCTCGCCGGCTCTGCCGGAGAACTGGCCTTCCGGCGCCAATGCTCTCCGAGTCGGTGTGACCGGGCCGGCCTCCGTACTGGTAGACAGTAACCGGCTTCACAATGCCTCCAACTACCCCTCGGCGCCGGGGGCGGGCCTCGCCCTGTACGCCGACGACGCCTCGACCACCATAACCGTAACCAACAACGAGATGTACAAGAACGGCAGCGACGGCATGTTCACGTGGAATGCGACCTTCGCTACGTTGAACGTGACGGACAACGAGATATACGACAACGGCGAGATGGGGGTCAAGATCTGGTCCGGCGTCACGGGCGACGTCAATGTAAACAACAACAACATCTACGGGAACCCGCTGTTCGGCGTGTGCAACCACGCCACCGGCCCCGCCACAGTAGATGCTACCGACAACTGGTGGGGACACGAGACAGGCCCGTATGACCCATACGGCACCGAGGAGCAGCCGCCCTGCGCCGCCGATCCGGCAAACGGCATGAACGCCGACGGACTGGGCGACTACGTCAGCGACCCCGAGATCGATCCTCTGGTCTACGGCTACGTTGACTACTGCGGCTGGTGGACCGCGCCCAGCGGGGAAGTCGAGACGGTAAGCGTCCCGAATACTCCGACAGGGCCGGCGTACGGCGATGCGGGCGAGGTGCTCACCTATTGCACCGGCGGCGCGGTCTCCAGCATGGGCCATCCCGTCGAGTACCAGTTCGACTGGGGCGACGGTTCGTTCTCAACCTGGTCATCCCAGACATGCAGGGACAACTCCTGGCCCACCGAGGACGACTACGGGGTCAGGGCGCGGGCAAGATGCTCCCTGCACCCCGACATAGTCTCCGACTGGTCCGGCTACCGCTGGGTCACCATTGGCGACGTCGTTGTCTCGGACTACCCGCCCGATCCACCGACCAACCTGGTGGCCACCGGCATTTCGGACACCGAAATACGCCTGACCTGGCAGGACAACTCCGACAACGAGCTTGGCTTCAGGATAGAGCGAAAGAACCGGCCGCTCGGGTACTTCCACGAGATAGACAGTGTCGGTGAGAACGTCATGACATACACCGACAGCGACGTCATAACCGGCCAGGAGTACTGGTACCGTGTGAAAGCCTGGAACTTCACCCACGGTACGATGGGAGAGCCGGTCGAGACGTTCTCGGCCCCATCGAACGAGGACAGCGCCATAGCTTCTTCCGGCGGCGGTGGCTGCTTCGTCGCGACAGCGGCATACGGCTCGTATCTCGAACCGGGCGTCCAGAGCCTGAGGTCATTCAGGGACGCCGTTCTGCAGGAGGACGCGGTCGGAAGGAACCTGGTCTCGACCTACTACCGCACCAGCCCGCCATTTGCCGACTGCATCAGCCGGCATCCGGCCCTGAAGCCGGCAGCGCAGGCTGCGCTCCTGCCCGCGGTCTGTGCGGGTACGGTCGCGGTCGATGGCGGCTCGACCGTAAAGGTTGCGGTCCTCGCAACGGCTGTGATGGCGACGGCGCTCGCGCCTCTGTGGATAATGCGAAAAAGAAAGGGCATGCAGCGAGGCTAGCTTAGATCAACCTGCTGCAGATAGGTGAAAGGCAAGGGCGGGCTGCTATGTCTCGCCCTTCTTCGATCTCTTGCGTAGCTGCGGAGCGAGCTTGAAGGCCTCTTCCACCGACTCCTCCCACCTGCCCGGTACGTACTTGTGCACCACTCGCTTGCCGCGTTTGTCCATCGTGTACATCAGTTTCGGCACGAACAGGCCCCCAATGATGAACTGCACGTCGCCGGTGCTCAGTTGACGGCGCCTGTAGCGCACCCCGCCTATGTTCAGCTTCGCGCGCTGCATCCTGGACAGCTTGTTCTTGACGCTGCAGATATACTCCACTTTCTTGAGGAAGTCTTTCGACGGTTCGGGCTTCTTCTCGTTCTTATCTTCAGCCATAGTCGTCTCGCCGCCTGCTGTTCGGCTGAAAGGCTCGCCCGTGCTCAGCCCTTGCCCAGTATCCTCTTCCTGAGCTTCCCGAGACCCGCTTCCTCCTCGGGTGCGGTCAACCCTCGAATAACGCGGGCTATCGTCTGTCTCTGCATATCCGTGTGTGACGAAATCAGCTTGGAGAGGGTCTTGTCCAGGCCGGACGCCCATTTGGTCAGCGCCTGGCTCTCGGCGCCGCTCACCCCGGCATTCTCAGGGAGGCTGGCCACGGCCTCCTTGACCTGCTTCAGCCGGACCTGCTTGACAATATCACTGCCCGCCGTCTGCAGCGCAACGTGCCGCTCGGACCACATCCGGTCCATCAGCTCAGGATCGGTCTCGCCGCGAATCGCATCCCGCCACCTGTCAAAGCACCGGTTGCCGTACTGCCTGAGGAATACTCCCCACCACCTCGACCATCTTCCCGCCATCACGTCCCAGTAGTCCTGCTCCGTCTTCCCGTACTCCGGCCTGGCCGTGGCCTCTTCGGCCTCGTCCATGGAGTCGATGACGTCATCCAGCGCCTCGCCCAGCTCCACGCCGCACCGCCTGGCGCATCGCTGGAACGCGCTCAACTGCTGAGAGTCCCAGAGGCTGTGGTCGTATCCCATGTGATGGCAAGTATAAAACCGCCACCAACGGCGGTCAAGGCGGCAGCGGGCATTGAGAAGCCCGCCCCGGAGGACGGGCTTCCAGGCCGGTACAACCACTCATTCACAGCACCAGACCATCCGACCTGTTCATGGTACATACCACAAAGGGACGCATCTTGTCAAGGAGAATCGTGCCGGAGGTGCATGATTAGAGCCGACCTCGAGCTACTCTACGTTGTGACTGCGTACATTATGCGAGTACTCGTCCCAGTCGCGCCCTATTCGCGCCACCCACTGCTTGCGGTACTCCACGATGAAGTCCCAGGGGAAGTCGGCGAACGTGCCGTGGTCCTTCACGTGCTCGATGTGCGGCATCCCGCGTACATCAAGAGGGGCGTCCTTGGCGTCGTGCCCGCCGTCGAACTCCACGGGGACGAAGCCGCCCTTCTCACAGGTCTCGCGCCCGTAGGCGGGCTCACGTGAAGCCACCTGCCGTCGATGTACACCTCGGCATACCCGTGCTGAATGAGCAGGTTGTCGCCGCCGATCATGCTGCGGAACCTGTCAGAGAGCTGGTGGTCGCGGACATCGACGTACCCGACGCGCGCCGGGATGCCGACGGCACGGCAGAGGGCCACAAGCAGCGCCGACTTGTGCTGGCACTGTCCGCTGCCTCTCGCAAGGGTAACGCTGGCCTTGTGGTCCTCCATGGTTAGCGCCGGAGCATACGGGTTGTGCCTCACCCCGTCTCTCACCGCGTAGAAGATGGCGATAGCCTTCTCCTTCGGGGTTTGAAGCCCTCGGGTGATCTCCAGCGCCCAGTCGCGGACGCTCGGCTCATCGCAATCGATGACCTCCGTGGGGGACAGGTATTCGTTCATGTCGTTCATAGCGCAATGCTAACTTCCAAGATAGCACAGAGCGACGATTGGGGCAATCGGGGGAGTGGGGGGGTCAGGAGTCACATACCCCAAACCCCAAGGCCCAGTGGCCCACCGCCCAAAGCCATGTGGACAATGGCTGCGTCACGACGTGCTGAGATGGCCAATACTTGTGGCAAGACAGACCCGCGCTTGACAGTAGCTTCAGGAAATGGTATAAGTAGCTGATCCTCGCATGCCGCTGGATAGTCCTCTGCGTGATCCTTGTGCCAAGTTCGATGTCGCACTCCATCGACCGGAGGTAAGACATGCTGCGTCTTTTGAAGCGGATCGAGGATAAAAGGCGAACCCGAGCAAGAAGAGCGATGGGCAAACGTAGTCTCGGAGGAGCCAAACTCCTTGCGGGCTTACTATTCCTAATACCAGCGTCCATCTTCCTCCCTGTGGGCTTGCCACTCCTCATATTCACGGCTATTGTCGGCGTGCTCCTCACAGTATCAGGAATCCTGACCCCGATCGGACTAATCTTACTTTGAGATGCCCCCTTCCAGTCTGAGCTTGTCCACAAGTCTCGAACAGCCGTCCCTATGAATGCGGCCAGTCAGGTGAATCCTTCCGGGTACCGAAGACGGGGACTACATTTGCTCCAGGTTTAGGGACGTACTGGCGTTGCTTTCTTCCGTGGCGGGCCTATCATCGGCTACAACGAGGAAGTAGATGGATTGTCAAGGGCAGTGTTCATTTAGGGACTCCGGTGGCTTCGGGGTCTGGGTGAGACTCGCCTTCGCCGAATCGTCTACTTCGGCTTCTTGCCAGAGTTGAACTTGACCAACCTGTCGTGTTCATACGACGAAGTGTACTGTGTTGGGTCAGTTGGATTGTAACGATTCGTGACGGGCAATATGCGTGGCGATAAGGGAGGCAATTGCCTCGTACCAGTCGAATTGGTCTCCAATCTTTTCCTCGATGATCTTCAGTTCACTGCTCGACAATGCTCGCCCCAATTCCTGTTGTGCGACATTCTGTACATCTTCAAGATTCACCGAGTAGATAACGTCATCTATTCCCATGACGCTCCTCTCCTATGTGTCGATTCGTTCGAATTCGAGTTCAAGCCTGTTACAGAGATTACCCAGGACTTGGATCCCTCGGCCTCGCGAGTAGTGGGTTTCCATCGCGTATCCTTTGTATTTGACAGGATAGAAGAAGTCATTGCCGTTTGGGTGCTGCGGTGGGTCTTCGTTCGTTATGATATATCGTCGCTTGCTCGTTCCCCAAGGCATTGGCAATCTTGCGACGTAGCCTGCGTCTACAAGATATTCGAGCACATCTTGCATCAGTTGCTTCAGCGTCTCGTTTGAGAACACTTTGCCATTTATCTTTGCGGCGATTCTGCCTGATTCCCTTCGCCCGGTCGGGCCAACATCGGAAGTGCTATGGTCAATTGTTCCTGTCGAGACCAGAGCGTCATAGATCGAGTCGAAGACATCGCTATACTTTTCGTACAGCGCCACCGCCATTTCTCTCTCCTCATTTGTGACAGCCATCTTCATCCCCCTGTGACGGATCTTGAGATTTTTGACATACTGAACGATGAAGGGTTTGACTTTGTCGTTCAAACTAGGGTGATCAAGCAACGGAAGTAGCAGCTTATCGTTGAGCAACTGGTAGTCGAGACAGTACCATCGGTCATCGCCAGCGGTCGTCTTTGAACTCTCAAGAATTCTCGGCGTCAGGTAGATCAAGAGGTTGAGATCATCAGGATGATTCTCAAATAGCCAATCGGCATATCTCTTGGATTGTTCTCCATCTGACTTTGAGTCGATCTTTAGTTCGATGATTACATTGAGTCTCCCAGAGTGTTCCATGCCATTGGTGAATCTGGCTGTGACAAAGATGTCAAATCGCCCGACTCCTGTTACGTTGGTCTCGTTGGATGTGTTCTCATTAGGAGTGACTTCAATATCTGAGAAATCCATAGTTGGTAGTATATCCCATAGATACTGCTTTTCGTGGCTCTTTGGCTTGAGGCACCTGTCATTGACAAGCAGGAACAGCATGCGAATTAGCGCGTAGTCGGAAAGCAGATGTGAGCCGTTTGCGTCCAAGAGCCAGCCCCAGAAGCAGGAATGCCATCTTTCATAGTGGGTTCTGCCCACGATCTTGAAGATGTTTGGCTCGCTCAACATGTTCTGGAACTTGATGAATTGTGGTTCAGACATGAGTTCGACAAGCCGGTGAGCAAACGTCTGGCTTCCTCGCTTCCGCAACTGTAGTCCTCCTAGACGGTGTGGTATATTCCCAAGGTACGACAGTCTTGCTAGACTAACACGCGTTCTACTCCCCTCATGGATGCAAATATAGCAGGAACCTGTAGCGCAATACAATACGTAAGGCAGGGAATTCTGTGCTTGACCTGCAGAAGCTGTAAGCCTGGTGCCTCCAAGGGAATTCGAATCCCTGTCTCCGCCTTGAAAGGGCGGTGTCCTGGTCCCCTAGACGATGGAGGCACTGCACAGGCGAGACAACGAGGATTATAGCAGAATCGTAGCCAACCGGCTACGGATACAGCGGCAGGGCTTCGAGCCCCGTGGTCTCCGGAAGCCCGAGCATCACGTTCATGTTCTGCACGGCCTGCCCGGCCCCACCCTTGACGAGGTTGTCTATGCAGCTCACCACGATCAGGCGTCCGGTCCTGATATCCACAGCAGGGTGAACCAAGCACAGGTTCGACCCCAGCGTCTGCTTGGTCTGCGGGGGCGTATCCACGACCCTCACAAAGGGCTCGTCCCTGTAGAAGTCCCGATAGACCTCGAGTACGCGGTCCTTCCCCTTCTCACCCCCGGGCACAGCCCCGTCCCTGAGCCGCGCGTAGCATGAGCTGAGTATGCCGCGGTTCATCGGTATCAGGTGAGGCAGGAAGGTAATCGACATCGCCCCGCCCGCCGCCATCGACTGGAGCTCCTGCGCGATCTCGGGCAGGTGGCGGTGCCCTTCCAGCGCATAGGCGGACACGTTCTCGTCAAGCTCCGCGAAATGCGTGTGCAGGGTGAGCGTCCGTCCTGCGCCCGACGCCCCGGACTTGCTGTCGATCACGATATCTTCTTCGACGAGGCCGTTCTTCACGGCGGGCGCGAGCGCGAGGATGGCGCCGGTGGGATAGCACCCGGGGTTCGCCACAAGCCGGGCTGACTTGACCCGGTCGCGGTTCAGCTCGACCAGGCCGTAGACCGCCTCATCCAGGTATTGCGGAGCCGGGTGCTCCAGCCTGTACCACCGCTGGTACTCGCCCGCATCCTTGAGGCGGAGGTCGGCGCCGATGTCGATGACCTTCTTCCCACGCTCCAGCAGGTCGACGACGGTGCGGGCGCTTTCCCCGTGAGGCAACGCACAGAACGCGATATCGACGTCGTCCAGCTCGGATGACACATCGAGCAACAGATCGGCAAGGTGGGGCACGACGTCCGCCAGCTTCTGTCCCGCGCCGCTCCGCCCGGTTACGGAGACCAGATCCACCTCCGGATGGGTGTGCAGGAGACGCGCCAGGTCCATGCCTATGTAGCCCGTGACGTTGATGATTCCTGCTCTGGTCCCGGACATGCGCCCTCCGCACGAACAAGCATCGGCCGGAGCATCCGCTCCGGCCTGCCCCTTGCTCAGGGGACTCGCGGCCTGCGTCGGCCTACAGGACATGCTACCACACAGGCCTCACAGATTGCCAACCCGCCCTTTCGGTCTCCGGAGATTGCCGCAAGGCAGCTCCCCGTGTCCTCCACCGTGTAGGGCTCAATTATCCCGACGGGGCATGCGTCGATGCATGCCTGGCAGCCTTCGCAGCGGGGATTCTCGTCCCTGATATACTCACCCGGCCCGGTGGGCTCCAGCGGAGCGTTCGTCCTCACCGCCATGAACCTCAGCCAGGGGCCGTAGTCGGGACTGATAACGAGAGTGCTCTTGCCCTGCCTGCCCAGGCCCGCTGCCACTGCGAGATGCTTGAGGTTCGGCCTGCCCGACGGCGAGTAGCCCAGCTCGCCCACAAGCTCGGCGGTGTAGCCCATCCGCCGTATGAACGCGAGCAGCTCGTCCTCGCGGTGCTCCGCGTGGCGTTCGAACCCTCTCATGATCGAGTGAACGCCGTCGTTCACGAAATCGTCAAGGTCTCGCTCGGGCGTCGTGACCAGAGCCAGTACAATCACGGTCTCGCCTGTAGCCGAATCGCGCGCGACGCCCACCTCATCGAACAGGGTTCGGGCGTAGTCTATGATCTCGCCGGCTTCGCTCATGCTATTACCTTGTTCTCCATGGCCGCGCCAACGATAAGGGAGCCGGACGGGCAGACGTCAAGAAGCACGCAGTCCTGACAGCGCGGCCTCTGCGACTTGCAGACCCTGCGCCCGTGCTCGATCATATGCAGGTGGAACTCATAGAACTGGTCGGGAGGCACCAGCGCGGCCAGTGTCTCATGCGCAGCGCTGGCCGACGATCTGGAGTCCACCAGCCCGAGCCTCTTCGCCACGCGGTGAACGTGCGTGTCAACCGGAAACGCAGGCATGCCGAGCGAGAACAGGAGGACGCACGCGGCGGTCTTGGGCCCAACTCCCGGCAGACGGAGCAGCCAGTCCCCGGCCTCGTCGATCGGCATGTCCCGGAGGAAGTCCAGGTCCAGCGAGCCCCTTTCCTCTCTGATGCGACGCAGTATCTCCTTGATCCTGGGGGCCTTCACCTCGCCCAGCCCTCCGATCCTGATTGCGTCGGCGATCTCGACAGCATCAGCGTCCGCCACCGACTCCCAATCGCCGAACCTGTTCACAAGGGCATCATACGCCCTTCGGGAGTTCCGGTCGGAGGTGTTCTGAGAGAGTATGGTCACCACGAGTTCGGAGAGGGGGTCCCGATGGCGTTTCCAGCGCAGGCTTCCGTACTCGTTCCTCAGGCGCTGCGCAACCTCGGTGACTCTTCCGGGGGCGTTCATTCCTCAATATCACGCAGGTGACAGGTATCGTTAACCTTGGTCACCGACGTCAGGCCGTCAGCCAACTCGAAGGCGTTGACGGCGCAGACGTCCTGCCCGACCTGCCAGAAGTGCGAGTTGTCGATTCCGAGCATGGCGCAGATAAGGACCTGGCACACCACCTTGTGCGATACGAGGGCAACGGTGCCGTCACCGTACTTCTTTGCCAGCTCATGAACGGCCTCAACCACCCTGTCGCGGACATCATCGAGGCTGTCGCCGCCGGGGAACCTCACCCTATGCGGAGTGCTGAGCCAACCTTCGAGAATCGAGCTGTCGCGATCGCGTGCTTCTTCCGCCGAGAGGCCCTGGAACTCGCCGAAGTCCATGTCTATCAGGCCCTCGTTCGGCTCGGCGGGAATACCCAGCTCCCTCGATATCGCCTCCGCGGTCTGCAAGGCCCTCCGCAGAGGACTGCAGTATAGAGCGGCAATCGGCCTGCCCCTCAGGCTGCGGCCCGCCGCCTCCGCCTGCCTGTGTCCCAACTCGGTCAGCGCCAGGTCCGCCCTTCCCCGGAATCTCTCTTCACGGTTCCATTCCGTCTGTCCGTGTCGTACCAGGATGAACTTGGCCAAGACCGCCTCCGGGGCTTCAGCCGCCGGCGCCCTCAGGGCCCCAGCGCAGCAGCCAGTATTCCATGCTGTCCGTCAGGGCTATCCAGCTTGCCTCTATGATGTTGGTGGAGCTTCCCACCGTACGCCAGTCGTGCT
Organism: uncultured Dehalococcoidia bacterium; assembly: GCA_964574685.1. Lineage (GTDB taxonomy): Bacteria > Chloroflexota > Dehalococcoidia > SZUA-161 > SZUA-161 > CAZGDV01. Next base: position 14,602 of record CAZNOI010000019.1, on the reverse strand, counting down.
CGCCGTCAGTGGACTCGACGAGAACCCTCACGCGCGACTCCGTACCATAGCTCTCCTCGAGGATGCGCACCTTGTAGTCAACCAGCCGCACCGCCTGGAGACTGGGGTAGTACTGGAGCAGGGCTTTGCGCAGGGCCGCGTCGAGCGCGTTCACCGGGCCGTTGCCTTCCGCAGCCGTGTGCTGAAGGTCTCCGCCGACATTGACCTTGACTATGGCCTCGCAGAGCAGCTCTTCCGTGGGCGCAGCCACAGGCGTCCGGCGATGCTTCTCGACCACCACCAGGAAGTCAACGAGGTCGAAAGGCGGCCTGTACCCCGACTGTATGCGCCTGAGCATAAGCTCGAAGGACGCCTCGGCACCCTCAAACTGGAAACCCCGGTTCTCGAGCGCCTTGACCTGCTCCAGTACAGCGCGCGCCTGGTCGTCCCCGGGCACTTCCAGCCCCAGCTCCTGCGCCTTGTATCGAATGTTGCTGATGCCGGACAGCTCGGACACCAGTACATGACTGCGGTTGCCGACCATATCGGGGTCGATGTGCTGGTAACTCTCGCCGTGCTTCATCAGGCCCGATACGTGGAGGCCCCCCTTGTGCGTGAATGCGCTGGCTCCGACGTACGGAGCGTGCGCGTCAGGGCTGAGATTCGCAAGCTCACTGACATGAACGGACGCCTCTGTCAGCTTCGTCAATTGCTCGTCGGTGACGCAATCGATCCCCATCTTCAGCTTGAGGGTCGGGATCACCGAGCACAGATTGGCGTTTCCGCAGCGTTCCCCGTAGCCGTTGATTGTCCCCTGCACCTGCACCGCACCTGCCCGCACAGCAGCCAGCGTATTGGCCACAGCGAGTTCGCCGTCGTTGTGGGCGTGGATGCCCAGTGGCACCCCCACCGGCTTCGCGGCCTCGACGGCTTCAGTGACCTCGCCGGGCAGCGCGCCGCCGTTAGTATCGCAGAGGACAAGACAGTCTGCGCCGGCCTCAGCCGCAGCCCGCAGAGTGCGGAGGGCATATTCCGCGTTCCTCTTGAAGCCGTCGAAGAAGTGCTCAGCATCGAAGAATACCTTCATTCCACGCGACCTGAGATGGCTGACGGAGTCCGATATCATGCTCAGGTTCTCGTCGAGGGTTGTACCCAGCACGTCGGCCACGTGCAGGTCCCATGACTTACCCACTATTGTGCATACGGGTGCTCCCGATTCCAGCAGCGCGGAGAGGTTCGGATCACTGCCCGCGTCCGTACCGGCCCGCCGGGTGCTGCCAAAGGCTACGAGGACGGCAGTGCCGAGGCTGAGAGACCGGGCCTTGCGGAACAGCTCGATGTCCTTCGGGTTGGAACCCGGCCACCCGCCCTCGATGTAGTGAATCCCCAGCTCATCCAGTCGCTGGGCGATCCTGAGCTTGTCCTCTACCGAGAACGAGATACCGGCCCTCTGGGCGCCATCCCGAAGTGTGGTATCGTATAGAGCGACGTTCACGTCTCCGGCCTCCGTCGGTCCCGCAACCCTGTACGCGGATGAGTATATCACAGCATACCTGCACACGACAGGCGACGTATGGCTGTCAGCCAGTCGGCCTTGACGAAAGCGGGAGCGTTGTTATAATGTTGCGTGGACAACCGGCGCCGCGATGAGGGTGATAGCAGGCCAGGCCAAAGGGCATCCCCTCAAGTGCATACGAGGCCCTTCAGTACGCCCCACATCCGACAAACTCAAGGGGGCAATTTTCTCTGTGCTGGATTCGGTGGCTGTAGATTGGTCGAGAGTGATTGACCTCTATGCCGGCACAGGTGCTCTGGGCATTGAGGCCCTGAGTAGAGGAGCAGGTTGGGCAGACTTCGTGGAACGTAGGCCGAGGCTCTGCGCTCTGATCAAGGAAAACCTCGAACGAACAGGTCTCCGACACCTGGCGGCAGTCTACTCAATGCCGGTAGGCAAGGCTTTCTCCACCTTCGGTGAGCAGTACGGTATCCTGTTCCTCGACCCTCCATACGACGACGAGACAATCGGCCAGGTCGCCGAGAAGCTTGTAGCCTCCCCAATGGTCGGCATGTCGTCCACCATGGTTATCGAGCATTCCCGCCGCATGCCCCTGCAATCGCGCTACGGTGCCTTCGACGAAATCAGGTCTATTCGTCACGGGGATAGCTGTGTCTCGTTCTATCAACATGTGGAGGTCGCATCTTGACCATAGCCGCCTATCCGGGCACCTTCGATCCGGTCACCAACGGTCACCTCGACATCGCAAACAGGGCGGCGGCGCTTTTCGACCAGTTGGTTATCGGCGTATATGACGTGCCGCAGAAGTCGCTTCTGTTCAATACCGATGAGCGGGTGGACCTCATGAGAAGGGCTGTCGCCCATCTGCCCAATGTACGTGTGGAGAGATACACCGGCCTTACGGTCGAGTTCGCGCGGAAGATGAATGCCCAGGTCCTCGTGCGGGGCCTCCGGATGAGTTCTGATTTCGAGCGTGAGTTCGAGATGGCCCTCATGAACAAGAAACTGGCTGCGGATATCGAGCTGGTTTGCCTCATGTCGAGTCTGGACTACCAGTTCCTCAGCTCCAGCCTGCTGAAGGAGGCCTGTCAACTGGGAGGAGATATCAGCAGCCTGGTACCGGAGCACGTGGCCGCGGCCCTCGCGGGTAAGTTCGGAGTCCCCACGGAGAAGGAAGCCGGCCCGAGCAGATAAGACCACAGGCTGCATCAACTGCAAGGCAAGATAGCTGTAAGGAGGAAGGAAGATGGCCTTCAAGATCACCGATGAGTGCATAAGCTGCGGAGCGTGCGAGCCCGAATGCCCGAATCAGGCGATAAGTGAGGGCGACACGATCTACGTGATTGACGCCAGCAGATGCACTGAATGCGTCGGTGCCCACGAGACCTCCCGTTGCGCCGATGTGTGCCCTGTCGACGCCTGTATCGAGGACCCCGAGCACAAGGAGACCAAGGAGCAGTTGCTCGCCAAGTGGAAGAGCCTTCATCCCGGCGAGGAACCTGCATCCGGGACATACTAGTCCTCCTCGGGACTCCGAGAACACCGGGCCGGTCAGCGATAACTGATAGCTCAAGCTCGGCCCGTACTAAGCGGCTCTCCATTCATGGCAGCGGCAGGTGCGGGTCGGTTCGATTGGCCCGTCACATGCAATAGGGCTGTCGCGGCGAACCACCCCGCAGCATCAGTGCCTGCGGGGTCTTCTTTGCATCCGGGACAGGCCGGGAATATAATATGCCTGCGCTTCGGCGACGGCTTGATGAGCAGCCTCCAGCCGACTTCCTGAATCCGTTGGGTAATCGCTGTCATGTCTACCACAGAACGCCTGCTGGTCCTCTTCGACGGACATGCCCTCGTGCACAGGGCTTTTCACGCGCTTCCGCCGTTCACTGTTCTGCGTACCGGTGAGCCCACCGGAGCGGTGTATGGCTTCGCCAGCATGCTGCTCAAGGTCCTTTCTGAACTGAAGCCCACTCACTGGGCCATCGCCTTCGACAGTCCGGGGCCCACCTTCAGACATCAGGAATACGCCGAGTACAAGGCGCACCGGCCACCGGCCCCCGATGAACTGAGGCAGCAGTTCGGCAGGGTGCGCGAGGTCGTCAATGCCTTCGCCATGCCGACCTACGAGACGCCGGGCTACGAGGCCGACGACGTACTGGGTGCGCTCGCGCAGCTTGCCGAAGAGCAAGGAACAAGGACTGTCATCGTCACCGGCGACACCGACACGCTCCAGCTCGTTTCGGACCATGTGAGCGTCATGGTACCCAGGCCCGGCAAGACGTTCAGCGATACCACCCTCTACGATGACGAGGCCGTGCGACAGCGGTACGGCCTCGAACCGAATCAGTTGGCCGACCTCAGAGGACTAAAAGGCGATCCCTCGGACAACATACCGGGCGTGGCAGGCATCGGCGAGAAGACCGCCGTCAAGCTGCTGCAGCAGTTCGGGAGCATAGAGGGAATATACGACCACATAGACGAGGTCAGTCCAGAGCGTATCAGGAAGCTGCTTGTCGATGGAGAGGAGCAGGCCAGAGCGAGCAAGAGGCTGGCCACCATAGTCATCGACCTTCCCCTGGAGTTCGATCTCGATAGTTGCTGCATCAGCCTGTTCGACCGTTCTCGTGTAGCCGACCTGTTTCGAGAGCTTTCCTTCGCCAGTCTCCTCCCCAAGCTGCCCGACAGTGGCGCACAGTCAGCCGATGCCAGCGTCGAACTGCAGAGCGCCACGATCGCCACGGAATACGTAGTGGTGGACACCCCACAGACCCTCCAGGATATGGTCGGGGAGCTCTCGCGCGCCGGTGATTTCGCGTTCGACACTGAGACATCCGGTCTCGACCCGCGTCAGGCGGCTCTGGTCGGCCTGTCCTTTTCGACTGCGCCCGGCAGGGCGTGGTATGTACCCGTAGGGCACTCTGCAGGAACGCAGATCCGCATCGATCAGGCGCTCGCCGCCGTCAGGCCCCTGCTGGGGGGCGATGAGACGTCCAAGTCGGCGCACAACGCCAAGTTCGACATGACCGTCCTTCAAAGGTATGACGTCCAAGTAGCCAACGTCGCCTTCGACACCATGATCGCGGCCTATCTGCTCGGCGACCAGCCACTGAACCTGAAGAGCCTCGCCTTCTCCAGGCTCGGGATCGAGATGACCCCCATAGTCAACCTCATCGGCACCGGCTCCAAGCAGATATCCATGGGTTGGGTGGATATACCGCGGGTAGCCGACTACGCGTGCGCTGACGCCGACATCACGCTCAGACTCGCGCGGTTGATGAAGCCGGAGTTGAGCGCGCAGGGACTGTGGAAGCTGTTCTCTGAGGTCGAGATGCCCCTCCTGCCGGTGCTGCTGGACATGGAAACGAACGGGGTATCGGTCGACACGGAGATGCTTCGCGATATGTCATGGCGAATCAGCGGCAAGCTCTCCGCCGTGGAGAAGAACATCCATGAGCTTGCCGGACGCCCCTTCAATATCAACTCATCGCAGCAGTTGGGATGCGTACTGTTCGAGGACCTGAGGCTGCCAACGGGGAAAAGAACGAAGAGCGGGTATTCGACGAGCGCATCGATTCTCGAAGGAATGAGGGGCGCTCACCCCATAGTCGACCTGCTTCTCGAATACAGGCAGTTGGCCAAGCTGAAGTCCACGTATGTGGATGCATTGCCTGCCCTGGTCAATCCCGAGACAGGGCGAATACACACGACGCTGAACCAGACCGGCACAAGCACGGGCAGGCTGTCATCCAGCGATCCCAACCTCCAGAACATCCCCGTCAGAACTGAAGAAGGCCGGCAAGTGAGAAGAGCCTTCGTTGCCGGTGACAGTGGATCGCTGCTCCTGTCAGCCGACTACTCCCAGATCGACTTGCGGGCATTGGCCCATCTCTCGCAAGACCCCATCCTGATATCGGCCTTCGAGCGTGACGAGGATATCCATGCCATAACCGCGTCGCAGGTGTTCGGCATCGCGCCGGAGGAGATCACGCCTGATATGCGGCGCTTCGCCAAGACCATCAACTTCGGCGTCATCTACGGCATGAGCGAGTACGGGCTGGAGCAGGCGACCGACCTCTCGCGGCAGGAGGCAGGGCTGTTCATCAAGGCTTACTTCGAGAAATACAGGGGCGTCCAGGCCTACCTGGATGCGACCAAGAGGGAAGCCGCCCATGACGGCTACGTGCAGACCATTCTGGGAAGGCGGCGGTACATACCCGAGATCAAGTCCCCGAACGCACAGGTGCGCATGGCGGCCGAGCGCATGGCAATAAACATGCCGGTACAGGGGACATCGGCCGACATCATCAAGGTGGCAATGGTCAGCCTGCACAGAGAGATGAAGAGGCAGGGCTTCAGCGCGAAGATGATTCTCCAGGTCCATGATGAGCTGCTTTTCGAAGTGCCGCTATCGGAGTTGGACGCTCTGACCAAGCTCGCGTATCAAATCATGCCCGACGCTATCAGCCTCAGCGTTCCTCTCAAGATCGATGTCAAGACGGGGTCGAACTGGGACGAAATGGAGTACCAGAGAGAGGCCGCTAGGTAGGCGGCGAGTCCAATGCCGGAACTCCCCGAAGTCGAGACTATTAAGAACGACCTGCGGCCCCAACTGTCCGGTCGGCGAATCACGCGACTAGACATTTCATGCCCGAGGATGGTGCTGGATTCATCTCCCGAGGAGCTTCGCCGGGCCCTCGCCGGTCTGGAGATCGCGGAGGTGGCGAGGCGCGGCAAGTATCTCATATTCCGGCTCTCCGATGGACGGTCGCTCCTGCTTCACATGCGGATGACGGGATCGCTTCTGTTGACCGAGCGTGAAGGAACCGGACCGGAGGACAGGCGCTACGTCACAGCCTCATTTCAGCTAGACGACGGGCGCGAACTCCTGTTCACGGACAGACGCAAGCTCGGGACAGTGGCGCTCGTTCACAGCGAGGCGGAACTCGAGCGGAAGCAAGGCCCGGAGCCTCTCGACGAGTCCTTCACAGTGGAGGCACTCTCGGCCATACTTTCGAGACGAAGCGCCCCGGTGAAGGCCGTGCTTTGCGACCAGGGCGCAATCGCGGGCATAGGCAATATGTATGCGGACGAGGCGCTCTTCCTCGCTGGACTTCACCCTCTGAGAGCGGCGAACAGCCTTTCACCCGGAGAGACGGCGAGGCTGCGCGACGCTATACAGGAGGTACTGCGGAAGGGCATCCGGAACGCGGGAGCTACCTTCAGCGACTATCGCCGTCCCGACGGCAGTTCGGGACAGCAGCAGGACCACTTCGCGGTAGCGCACAGGGGCGGCCAGACCTGCAAGGTCTGCGCCGCCCCCCTTGAGCGCATTGTCGTCAGAAACCGGGGCACATACTACTGCCCCGGGTGCCAGAGCGACTCTACTTGTTCTGGAAGTTCGGCTTCCTCTTCTCTCTGAGCGCCGCCGCGCCCTCAGCCGTGTCCTCCATGCCCTTCAGATTCTGCTCCAGCGCCTGGCCGAACACTCGGGCCAGCTTTGGTTCCATAAAGGCCCCGCGCTTGATGATTTCCTTGAAGTTCCAGACCGCGCGCGGTGCAAGGTACAGCATTCTCTCCGCCCACTCCATCGCCTCATCCATTAGCCTGTCCGCCGGGACGACCCGGTTGTAGAAGCCCATCTCGTAGGCCCGCTGTGCACTAACCCTCTGGTCACCCCAGAGCACCAGCTCCATGCAGTGACCAATGCTCATATGCAGTGTCAGGTCGCGCACCCAGCTTGCCGGCATGTTCCTCATCGCCTCGGCGATGCCGAATTCGGCGTGCTCGGCGGCGATGCGGATGTCGCAATCATGAGCGATCAGGGCCCCTCCGGCTATGCAGTGGCCGTTGATCGCAGCTATCACCGGCTTCCACACGTCTTCGGGTCCGAAATTGGGAATCCTGAACGGACCCGTGATCTGCCTCTTGGGAGGCGTCAGCAGGTCGGCGCCCGCACAGAACGACTTCTCACCAGCCCCCGTGATAACCGCCACTCGGGAGTTCTCGTCGTTCTGGTACTCTTTCCACGTCTCCTCGAGGTCCAGCATCATGTCCAGAGTCAGGGCATTCCTCTTGTCAGGTCGATTCAGCGTGATGACCCAGATCTTGCCGTCTTCCTTCTTCTCGACGATCAGGTCCTGCTGCTCCTCAGTTGTCATAGTGGGCATCCCTCCCGACTGTAGTGTTTGTTCTACACGGCAGCCCATGTCTCGGGCCGCCAACAATCGTGTATTATCGCATGCGCCACTCACCCCGTCAAACACGAGACCGCGGAGCATACCCGGCCCCGCGCCGCAGTACCATTTTCCTACGATCCACCCCCATAAATCGCCATTGTTGTGCGCTCAGCGGGCATGCTAACGTGCGAGCAGTGGGGGCACCTGCGCGGTGCGCCTTGGCTTCTCTATTCCCCCGGCGTGTACGGGGCAGGAAAACGGAAACGGCATGCCGAAGCAGAACAGCAAGGACAGAACCCCGAAGCGTCGCACCGCGGCCGTCAGACCGCGGAAACAGGCGTCCGGCGACACTCACCATCCATCGGCCCAATTCCTGGAGACGGTCTTCGAGCACTTCTCCGACGCGGTGTCCATAGTAGGAGCGGATGGGACTCTCAAGTACGAAAGCCCATCGGTTCAGAATGTCCTGGGGTACACAGCCGACGAGATGGTTGGAAGGAACATGTCGGAGCTGGTCCACCCTGATGACCTGCAGGCAGTAGCCGACACATTCGCAGAGGGAGTCGCGAAGGGGCACGGAGCGGTCGTTTCGACGCGCATCCGCTTCCTGCACAAGAACGGCTCCTGGATACACGTAGAGGGGACCGGTGTCAACCTCCTGGAAGACCCCACGGTTGCGGGCATCGTCGTCAACTACCGGGATATCAGCGATCGTGCACGGATGGAGCAGGCGTTGCAGGAATCGGAGGAGCGCTACCGCGCCCTCGTAGAGAACGCCAGCGAAGGCGTGCTCGTTGCACAGGATGGAATGGTCAAGTTCACCAACTCCAAGGTCCTGGAGGCAACCGGGTATGCCCCTGACGAGCTCGTATCTCATTCCATCGCCGACTTCCTGCACCCGGATGACAGGGACATGGTAGTCGACCGGCATATGCGAAGGCTTGCCGGCGAGGATATCCCGACCGTCTACCCCATTCGTTGCATGGACAAGAGCGGGAAGACCAGGTGGATCGAGCTTTCTTCCGCCAGAATCACATGGAACGGCCGGCCCGCCAGCATCAACCACCTCAGGGACATCAGCGAGAGGGTGCGGATGGATCAGGCTCTCAAGGAGAGCGAGGAGAAATACCGCAACCTCGTGGAAAGGGCAAACGACGGAATAGCCATAGTGCAGGACTCAATCATGGTCTATGCCAACCCGAGGCTGGCTGCCATGCTCGGCAAGACCCCGGAGGAGATGACAGGAACACCTATCGCCGACTACGTCCACCCGGATAAACAGGACTCGGCACTGGCCAGATACCGGCGCAGGATGGACGGGCAGGATGTCGAGACGGTATACGACACAGCGCTCCTGCACAGCAACGGTCAAAGGGTGGAAGTGGAAGTCAACGCCGGGATAATCAGCTACGAAGAAAAGCCCGCAGACCTCGTCATCATCAGGGACATCTCGGAGCGCAAGCGCACCGAGGAGATGATTGAATGCAGCGAGCGGCGGTTCCGCGCCGTAACGGAGAACGCACTGGACGCCATCGTGATATTGGGCGGCGACGGCACTGTCCTGTACGAAAGCCCATCGATGCAGCGGGTCCTCGGCTACCAGCCGGAGGACCGAATCGGCAAGAACCCCATGGAGCTGGTCCATCCCGATGACCTCCAGCAGGCCGGGGAGCAGTTCGCACAGATCCTCAACGACCGGGAGCAGACGCTTCACGTCGAGATCCGGGCTATTGCTTCGGACGGCTCCGAGCGATGGCTCGAGGTCATCGGTCAGAACTTGCTCGACAACCGCGACGTCGGCGGAATAGTTGCGAACTTCCGCGACATCACGGAGCGTAAGAATGCCGAAGAGGCAGTCAAGCGCAAACTTGCGGTGGAGCAGGCCATTGCCGGGATCTCCTCCCGCTTCCTGGGGCTCAATGGGCTGAACGAGGGAATCGACAGGGCACTTGAAGATATAGGCAACCTCACCGGAGCTTCCAGGGCTTTCCTCCACCTGCTCGGCAAGAGCGGCGAAACCATGGAGTTGACCCATGAGTGGTGTGCCAAAGGGGTGGCCCCGCACACCGACGACCTCAGAGTCGTACCCAGCCAACCCATTCTCAAGTTGCTGGAGAAGCGCAGTTCTGAAGACGCCATTATCGTCAGTGACCGTTCCCGTCTCACCCCGAAAGACGCCACGTTGAAGGCCGGCCTGGAGTCAATGGGCGTGAAAAGCTTCCTCGCACTCGCCGTGCGGGTCAATCGTCAGGTAGTCGGCTTCCTGGGACTGCACGATCCGGTAGAGACACAACTATGGGAACATGACGACCTGATCCTCCTGCGGGTGGTCTCCGAGATCATCGGAGCCACGCTCGAGAGGAAGACGGCCGCTGAAGCCCTGCGTGCCAGCGAGGAACGCTACAGGCTGATCGCCGAGAACGCTTCCGACGTCATCTGGACTATGGATCCGGACGCCAACTTCACCTATGTCAGCCCCTCGGTGCAGCAGTTGAGCGGGTACACTCCGGAAGAGGTGATGGAGTTGGGGCTGCCTGCGCTTGCTGACGAGGAATCCTGCGAGTTTGTCCGGCAGGTACTCCGCGAGGCAGTGACAGAGGCTTCCGAGCATCCTGAAGTTGTCCGCAAGCCCATTACTCTGGAGATGCTGCAGAAGGGCAAGGACGGATCGAGGGGCTGGGCCGAGATCAAGGTTGCGTTGATTCGCGACAGCAGCGGCTCCCCGATCGGCGTCCAGGGCGTCACACGAGACATCACGGAACGGAAGGCGGCAGAAGAAGTCGTCAAGAGAAGCGAGGAGTACTTCAAGGCGCTCACAGAGAACATCGTCGACGTGATAGTCGTGCTCAACGGGGATGGCTCGATCCGCTACAAGAGCGAGTCCTTCGACCGCATGGTCGGCAAGACACGCGCGGGGAGAAGCCCACTTGAGTTCGTCCATCCCAACGACACTGCCAGAGCGACCAAGGCCTTCGCCAACCTGATGAAGAAGCCCGGCGCAACGGTACAGATGGAGATTCGCGGCCAGCATCGGCAGGGCTCGTGGCGGTACTTCGACGTCATCGGGAAGAATATGATGGACAACCCCGCCGTCGGCGGAATAGTCGCCAACTTCCGAGACGTGACGGAGCGCAAGACCGCCGAAGAGGCCCTCAGGGAGAGCGAGGAGCATCTCAGGGACCTGTTCGAGAACGCGAACGACATGATTCAGAGCGTGGACAGGGACGGAACGTACGTATATGTAAACAGGGCCTGGCTAGATACTCTCGGGTACTCGGCGAAGGACATCGGCAATCTGAAGATAGCTGACATCATACACGGCGACGAGCTTGCGCATTGCATGGAGGTCTTCGACAAGATCCGCAACGGGCAGGCATTCCAGCGCGTCGAGACCGTCTTCGTGACCAGGAAAGGCCAGCCGGTTCATGTAGAAGGCAATGTCAACGGCCGCTTCCGGGAGGGGGAATTCGTCGCCACGAGGGGCATCTTCCGGGATATCACCGAACGCAAGGACGCAGAGAGACAACTGCGGGAATCGGAAGAGAGCTTCAGGACGATTTTTGACAACGCTGCCTACGGGATTCTCATTGCCGGCATGGAGAGCAGGAGATTCTACATGGCGAACAGGGCAATCAGCGAGATGACCGGCTACTCCGGAGATGAGCTGGCCCAACTCGACGTGACTGTGCTGCACCCTGAGGAAAGCCTGCGTCATGTGCTCGAGCAGTTCGAGAAGCAGGCGCAAGGCGAGATTACTACCGCCAGGGAGTTGCCGGTGAAACGCAAAGACGGGTCCGTCTTCTATGCGGATATTACCGCCGCCCCGATTACCATCCTTGGCGAGACATACCTCATGGGCATATTCAGTGATACGACCGAACGCAAACAGGCTGAAGAGGCGCTGCGTGACAGCGAGGCGCGATACCGGGTGCTCGCTGATAACGTGACCGATGTTATCTGGACTGCGGATATGGATTTCAATTTCACCTATATCAGCCCGTCGGTGACCAGTCTGCGAGGTTACAGCGTAGAGGAGGCCCTCGCCCAGACTCTCGATCAGGCCGTCACGCCAGAGTCGTTCGAGACGGCGGCAGCCATCCTTGGTCAGGCGCTTGAGCGTGAGAAGGCAGGTAGTGAGGGCCCGTCTGAGATCTACACCGCTGAGCTTGAGATGAATCACAAGGACGGTTCCACAGTATGGACCGAGACAGCAGCTCACTTCCTTCGCGACAGCGAGGGCAGGGCGACAGGCATTCTGGGCGTATCGCGCAACATCACCGAGCGGAAGCGGGCCGAGCAGGAGAAGCAGCGAATGGAGCAGCAGGTACTCCTCAGCGGCAGGCTGGCTGCGGTCGGGCAACTGGCCGCAGGCGTTGCCCACGAGCTGAACAACCCGTTGGCCGCCGTGCAGGGATACGCCCAGCTCCTGACTTCACGGAAAGACCTCGACGAATCGATAAGAGATGATGTCGGCACAATCTACAGGGAGGCACAGCGGGCGAGCAAGATAACCGCCAACCTGCTCTCGTTCTCTCGCACGCACGAGCCGGAGCGGAAGGCCATTTCACTGAACAAGGTCATCGAAGAGAGCATCGAGCTGCATGCCTATAGGTTGCGGGTGAACAACATCAGCATCCACACGGACCTTCAGCCCGACCTCCCCAGGACCCTGGCTGACTTCCATCAGCTTCAGCAGGTCTTCGTCAACCTGATCACCAATGCAGAGCAGGCGATGACCGAGGCACACGGCCACGGGACGCTCACCATCTCGTCCCACCGGTCTGGGGACGCGATAGAGGTGCAGATTGCGGACGACGGTCCAGGCATGCCCGAGGATGTGCTCAATCGCGCCTTCGACCCGTTCTTCACCACGAAGGAAGTAGGAAAGGGCACGGGCCTCGGACTCAGCATCTGCTTTGGTATCTTGGACCAGCACAACGGGCGTATTCGCGCCGAGAGCGAGCCGGGCTCGGGGACCACGATCACCGTCGAAATCCCGATTGTACCAGAAGAGCCACCACAGACCGAGAACCAACAGACAGCTTCCGAATCAACCTCCCGGTAGACGGCCCCCGATAGTCAACCCGTATCGAGGACCACGTTGACGGCGGCTTCCCTCATGCTAGAATAGACGCCAGCCATGACCGCCGACGTAGACTGGTCCAAGCTCGACCAACCTCATATTCTGATGTTCGTCTTCCACCCCAGGGAGGACTGGACACCACTTCCGGCAGGCGCGACCGACCACGAGATTCCCGTGTCTGACGGCATCACGCTCTCCGGTCGCTTCTACGGCACCGACCCGAAAGCCCCCTCGATTCTGTACTTTCATGGGAACGGCGAGGTGGTCTATGACTACGACGACGTAGCCCCTCTCTACGCCGGTGTTGGAGCGAACCTGTTCGTGGCCGACTACCGGGGCTATGGCAGGAGCGGCGGATCCCCATCTTTCTCCAGCACCATCTCCGATGCGCCGAAGGTGTTCTCCTATTTCCGGGATTCGCTCAAGGCCTCGGGCTACACAGGTCCGCTGTTCGTCATGGGAAGGTCGCTGGGCAGCCTGCCGGCCGTCGAGATCGCCGCCAGACAGGGGAGCGAGCTGAACGGCCTTATCATCGAAAGCGGTTTCGCCAGCACGGCCAAGCTGTTGCTCTATCTGATACCCATAATGACATCGGCCGGACTCGATGAGTTCGAGAGCGCCAACCTTGCCCGGATAGCCAGTATCACCCTGCCCGTCCTGCTCATTCACGGCGAGCACGACGAGATCATCCCCGCGCAACAGGCGCAGGTCTTCTATGACAACGTGGGCTCCGCCGATAAGACGCTGCTCATGGTCCCTCGCGCCGGGCACAACGACATCCTCCTCAGGGCAATGGAAGAGTACTTCTCGACGATCCGCGGGTTCCTTGTCAAGCATTCCGACAGGGCCTGACCCCGTTCCCCGGCCTGCGCAAGACACGGCCCGATGCATCTCCCAATCCGGCACCGCGAATAATGTAATCCGGTTTACACTCCGCATGTAATCCAATTGATAACGCCCGTCCCGACTCCTGCCTAGAATCATTATCAGGAAAGCAACGAGGAGACCGGGACAATGAGGACAGCAACATCCAGAGCAATAGCAGCGACACAGACCTTCGGCCAGACCCGGAGCCAGCTCACAGCGGGCCCCATCTACATCCTGCTGCTCCTCAATGCACTCGATGTCCTGACGACCCACATCGGTCTCCAGATGGGCGCTGTCGAAGCCAACCCGGTGGTATCCGGCCTCATGGGCGGCCTTGGTGAGAGCGCCGCTTACATGATCAAGCTGACGGTGGTGCTGGCAGCGGCCCTCCTGATTTGGAAGGTCGGCAAGGTGGGCGCTCTGAAGTGGCTCAACCTCGCCATGGCAGGCATCGTAGCCTCCAATCTTATGATCCTTTTGCAGGGCTAGGGAGAGACCCACCACACCCGCAGGCGGCCCCCCAAGCAGCCTTTCTCCCAGGCTCTGTCTTCATGTCTGGCAACGCCCGCCCTTCCCGGACAGTACTATTTTCCCCCTCTGGAGTACCATAATTCGCCATTGTGCCGCTGCGACAGACTATGCTAGCTTTAGAGCACGAATCGCAAGGACGAAGCATGAGGTGCCCGTACTGCTCTGAATCGATCAAGAAGCTGGCAGCCAACGTGCAGGACCTGTCCGGCATCAGGCTGATAATGCTCTGCTGCCCGTCGTGCCACCGCATCATCAACGTACAGGCGCTCGCCAAGCACTAGGGCTTTCCCCACCCGCTGCCCGCGGGATTCACCGGAGCCGGTAGTCACCCTACCGCCCTGCGTACCGCCACCTCAGGGCCAAGGACCTCCTCGCTATGAGCGCAAGCCGCCCGCGACGTGTCAACTCAAGTGAAAATGTTACCGAAGAGGGGTTGTTCACTCATTTAGA